>CAZHJU010000005.1:0-113827 GCA_964533495.1 uncultured Bordetella sp.
GCGGCCGCGACATCACGCAGAAGAATGCCTACAAGCATGTCTACGGCTACACCATCATCAACGACGTCACCGCGCGCACGCTGCAGAACCGCCACAAGCAGTGGTTCCTCGGCAAGAGCCCGGACGGCTTCTGCCCGATGGGGCCGTGCATCGTCACCAGCGACGAGATCAGGGACGTCACGCAACTGCGCCTGATCACCAAGGTCAACGGCGAGCTGCGCCAGGACGCCTACGTCAGCCAGCTGATTTTCGACATTCCGCGGCTGATCGAGGACCTGTCGAAGGTGATGACGCTGGAGCCGGGCGACCTGATCGCCACCGGCACCTGCGCCGGCGTCGGCATCGGCTTCAATCCGCCGAAGTACCTGAAGCCGGGCGACCGCGTCGCCATCACCATCGAGCCGATCGGCACGCTGGAAAACCCGGTCGCCTGACATGAGGCTCGTCCGCTACGAACGCAACGGCGCGCTGCGCCTGGGCGCGCTCGACGGCGACGGCGTGGTCGACCTGCTGGACGCGGCGCCCCTCGGGACCGCGCCGGCGCTGCTGGCGGCCTGCGCCGACATGACGCGGCTGATCGCGGCCGGCGACGGGGGGCTGCGGCTCGCGCGGGCGGCGGTGAAATCGGCGCCGGCCGCCGCGCGCACGCCGCTCGCCAAAACCCGGCTGCGCGCGCCGATCGCGCCCTCGCTGATCCTGTGCAGCGGCGAGAACTACTGGGATCACCGCGAGGAAAAGCCGGAGGTCACGCGCAAGGATCCGGAATTTTTCCTGAAAACGGGGCTCGGCGTCATCGGCACCGGCGACGACATCGCGCTCGATCCGGCGGTGACGAAGAAGCTCGACTACGAAACCGAGTTGCTGATCGTCATCGGCAAACCCGGCCGCCACATCCCGGCCGCGCGGGCGCATGAGCACATCTGGGGCTACACCGTCATGAACGACGTCACCGCGCGCGACCGCCAGGTCACGCTGCGGCCGGACGGCTCCTCGGTCTACAATCTCGGGCCCGGCAAGAATTTCGATACCTGCGCGCCGGTCGGACCGGCGCTCGTCACCGCGGACGAGGTCCGCGACCCGCAGAAGCTCGATTTGCGCACCACGGTCAACGGCGAGCTGCGGCAGAACAACAGCACCGCGAAAATGATCTGGACCTGCGCGCAGCTGGTCGAGTTCTTCTCGACCTTCGTCACGCTGCAGCCGGGCGTGGTGATTTCCACCGGCACGCCGGGCGGCACGGCCTGGGGTTCGGACGCCGAGCTCGGGGGGAAGAAGCCGATGCGCAGGGACGTGGCCGCGGCCGGCGGTTACCTGCGGCCGGGCGACGAAGTGGTGTGCGAGATCGAGGGCGTGGGACGGCTGGTCAACCGCGTGGTTGCGGCCTGAGGCGCGCTGGGAAGAATCCGGTGAGCAGGATGAGGATGATGACAGGCAAAAACCGCAGCAAAAAACAGGAGGAGAAATCATGAAGATCCGTTATCTGGTACCCGTGTCGCTGCTGGCCTGCGGCATCGCGCAGGCGCAGGATGCCTTTCCGGGCCGTTCGCTCACCATGATCGTGCCTTTCCCGCCGGGCGGCGTGGCCGACGTCACCGGCCGGCCGACCGCGGCGGCGCTGGAGAAGGCGCTGAAGCAGCCGGTGGCGGTGGTCAACCGTCCGGGCGCAGGCGGCGCAGTCGGCAACGCGGCGGTGGCCAACGCCAAGCCCGACGGCTACACGGTGCTGATGGCGCTGTCGAGCATTTCGGTGATTCCCGAGGCCGACAAGCTGTTCAACCGCAAGCCGGCCTACACGCTGGACCAGTTCGCGCCGGTCGCGCTGATTTCGGCGGACCCGGTGATCCTGGTGGTGCATCCTTCGCTGCCGGTGAAGACGGTCAAGGAGGTCATCGCGCTGGCGCGCAAGCAGCCGGGCGAGCTGTCGTATTCGTCCTCCGGCGTCTACGGCGCGCTGCACATGCCGATGGAGATGTTCCTGCACGCGGCGAAACTGAAAATGCGCCATGTGCCGACCACCGGCGGCGGTCCCGCGATCACCCAGCTGCTGGGTGGCCACGTGACGATGACCGCCGGCGGCCCGGCGGCGATCACCTCGCACGTGAAGGCCGGCAAGCTGCGCCCGATCGTGACCTGGGGCGCGGAGCGCCATCCGAACTACAAGGACGTGCCCACCTTCAAGGAGCAGGGCATGGACATCGTGTATTACATCTGGGCCGGCATGTTCGCCCCGGCGGCCACGCCCGAGCCGGTGCTGAAGGTGCTGCGCGACGGCGTGCGCCAGGCGGTCGGCGATGCCGATTTCAAGGCGCAGATGGCGAAGGTGAATTCGCCCGTGAACTACCTCGACGCGCCGGACTTCGCCAAATACTGGAACACCGACGCCAGGCGGCTGGCCGAGGTGGTCCGGATTGTCGGCAAGGTCGGCAACTAGGATGCCGACGGCGCAGGAGGGGCGCGGAGCGGAAAGCGGCGGCCTGAAAAGCGACCAGGTCTCAGGGCTGGTGCTGCTGGCGCTGGCCTGCTGGATCGCCTGGCTGAACCTGGAGTTTCCGGTCGGCACGCTGGCCGATCCCGGGCCCGGTTACGTGCCGCTGCTGCTGGCGGCCGGTCTGGGCGCGATCGGCCTGCTGGTGGCCCTGTTCGGCGGCGCTTCCGAGCCCCTGCGGTCGATCCGCTGGACCGAGGCGCGCCGCGCCGCGGTGATCATGGCCGCCTGCGTGGCGCTGACCTTCGCGCTGGAGCGCATCGGCTACCGCCTGTCGGTGTTCGCCTTTCTGGTGTTTTTCCTCGGCGTGATCGAACGCCGGCATCCGCTGGCGGTGGCCGCGGTGGCCGCCGGCTTCAGCGTCGCGTCGTTCCACGTGGTCGCCGTCCTGCTCGGCGTGCCGCTGCCGCGCGGCCCCTGGGGATTCTGATGCTGGAGACCTTCCACAGCCTGATGATGGGCTTCGCGGTGGCCCTCGATCCGAAGGTGTTCATGTACGCGGTCGCGGGCTGCGTCATCGGCACGCTGGTCGGCATGATGCCGGGGCTGGGGCCGCTCGCCGGCATCAGCCTGCTGCTGCCGGCGACCTTCGGCCTCAACCCGATCATCGCCATCGTGCTGCTTGCCGGCGTCTACTACGGCGCGATGTACGGCGGCTCGACGACCTCGATCCTGATGCGCATTCCCGGCGAGGCGGCCTCGGTGATGACCTGCGTCGACGGTTACGAGATGACCCGCAACGGCAGGGCGGGGCCGGCGCTGGCGATTGCCGCGATCGGCTCGTTTTTCGCCGGCACCGTCGGCGTCATCGGGCTGATGCTGATGGCGCCGACGCTGGCGTCGTTCGCGCTGCGTTTCGGGCCGCCGGAGTACACCGCGCTGCTGCTGATGGGCCTGTTCGTGCTCGCCTACATGAGCGGCGGCTCGATGCTGAAGACGCTGGCGATGGCTTTTTTCGGCCTGCTGCTGGGCATGATCGGCATCGACGTGATGAGCGGCTATACCCGCTTCAATTTCGGCATCGTCGAACTGGGCGACGGCGTCGGCATCGTGCCGGTGGCCGTGGGCCTGTTCGGCATTTCCGAAATCCTGATTGCCGCCGGCCAGTCCGAGCCGCCGAAGGTGCAGAAGCCGAAGCTGCGCGAGCTGATTCCCTCGCGCGAGGAATTCCGCCTGTCCACGGGGCCGATTGTCCGCGGCAGCCTGCTCGGCTTCGCGATCGGCATCATCCCCGGCTCGGCGCACGTGATCTCGTCCTTCGTGTCGTACGGCGTCGAGCGCCGGCTGTCGAAGCACCCGGAACGTTTCGGCAAGGGCGCGATCGAGGGCGTGGCCGGGCCGGAGTCGGCGAACAATGCGGCGGCGACCGGCGCCTTCGTGCCGATGCTCGCGCTGGGGATCCCGACCGGGCCGGTGACCGCGGTGATGATCGCCGCGATCATGGTCCACGGCATCCTGCCCGGACCGATGCTGATCGAACAGCAGCCGGAACTGTTCTGGGGCTTCGTCGCCAGCATGTACGTCGGCAACCTGGTGCTGCTGATCCTGAACCTGCCGATGGTCGGGCTGTTCGTCAACCTGCTGCGCATCCCCTATGCCTATCTCTATCCCTGCATCCTCGCCTTCTGCATCCTCGGCTGCTATTCGGTGAGCAACAGCGCGATGGACGTGTGGATCATGCTGGTCATGGGGGCCGTCGGCTACGGGCTGCGCAAGTTCGGTTTCGACCTCGCGCCGGTGGCGCTGGGCCTGGTGCTGGGGCCGATGCTGGAACTGTCGCTGCGCCAGTCGCTGGCGATGAGCGGCGGCACCTACGCCATCTTCCTCGAACGCCCGATTGCCGTGACCATGTTCGTGCTCGCGCTCGTGCTGCTTGCGCTGGCCCTCAAACCGGTGCTATTCAAGAGCAGGGATTGGCGGTCGGATGTCGGCCTGGATGAGAGAGTCGATTGAGCAGGATCGACCGGGTCCGATTGGGTGTATAACGTAAGTACTTGATTATAAATGATTTTTTATAAAATGGCCGGTTTGTGCGGCAGCCTGCTGCTGTCCGGCCTGCTGATCGCCGCGGGCGGCGCGCATGCCGCCGAAGACCTGGTGCTCAGCGGCGGGCCCTATGTGCCGACGCCGCAACGCGTCGTCGACGCGATGCTGGCGATGGCGAACGTCTCGGATCGCGACTACGTGATCGACCTCGGTTCCGGCGACGGGCGCATCGTGATCACCGCCGCGCGGAAATTCGGTGCGCGGGGCAAGGGGTACGACATCGACGGCGCGCTGGTCGAACGCAGCAATGCCGCGGCGCGGAAACTGGATCTCGGCGACCGCGTGAGTTTCGAGCGCCGCGACGTGCTGGAGGCGGATCTCCGCGACGCGACGGTCATCACGCTCTACCTGCTGCCGGCGATGATGCTCGAGCTGCGCGCCAAGCTGATGCGCGAACTGAAGCCGGGCACGCGCATCGTATCCCACGACTTCGATTTCGGCGAATGGCGGCCGGAACGCACCGTCGAGCTCGAACTCGACGAGAAGTACGACATCACCGGCTCATGGTCGTCGACCGTGCACCTGTGGACGGTGCCGGACAGGAACAGGCGGTGAGCGCGCCGGCGGCGGCCGGCCGGCCTTCATTCACCTTCCTGATGGTCACGCTGCTGGCCGGGCAGACCATCGGCACCATGGGCACCACGATCATTCCCTCGGTGGCGCCCAAGGTCGCGGAAACCTACGGCATCCCCTCGGCGCTGGTCGGCTACCAGATCAGCATGATCGCGGTGGCGATGATCGTCGCGCTGGCCTTCGGCAGCAAGTTCAACCGGCGCTGGGGCTCGACCCGCATGCAGCAGATCGGCCTCACGCTGGTGGCGAGCGGCGGGCTGATCGCGATCCTGCCGCACGTCGCGTTCTTTTTCCTGGCGTCGGCCGCGCTGGGCCTCGGTTACGGCACGCTGACGCCGTCGGCCTCCAACCTGCTGCTGCGCTTCACGCCGGCGAAGCGGCGCAACCTGATCTTCTCGATCAAGCAGACCGGCGTGCCGCTGGGTGGCATCGGCGCGGCCCTGATCGGTCCCGTGGTGGCGGTGCATTTCGGCTGGCAGTGGGCCATCGTCTGCAATTCGATGCTGCTCTACGCGCTGGTGTTCGTGCTCGGCCGCGGCCGCCCGCACTGGGACACCGACCGCGATCCGAAGGCGCCCATCGGCGGCAATCCCTTCAGCGGCGTCATCGAGATCTGGCGCCATCCGGCGCTGCGGCTGCTGTCGCTGTCCGGCGGCTGCTTCGTCGTCGTGCAGTTCGGCATCGTCACCTTCACCGTGATCCTGTTCAACGAGGAGCTCGGCTGGGGGCTGATCGAGGCGGGGCTGGTGCTGACCGCCGCGCAGGTGGGCGGCGTGGCGGGGCGCGTTTTCTGGGGCTGGCTCGCCGACCGCATGGGCAACGCCTTTTCGTCGATGCTGATCCTCGGCGGCGTGATGGTCGCGTCGGCGGCGCTGTGCATCGCGCTGACGCCCGGCTGGCCGATGTTCGCGGCCTGCGCGCTGTTCTTCGTGATGGGCTCCACCGCCAGCGGCTGGAACGGCGCCTTCCTCGGCGAGGTTGCGCGCCTCGCGCCGCCGGAGCAGATCAGCCCGCTCACCGGCGGCTCGCTGGTGTACGTCAACACCGGCAAGGCGATCGGGCCGATCGCCTGCGCCAACGTGTTCCTGCTGACCGGCGACTACACGCTGACCTTCGCGCTGCTGGCGGTGCCGGCCGCCGCCGGGCTGGGCTGCATCTGGGCGGCCCATCGCATGCTCCGGCGCGGATAGGAAAAGAAAAGCCCAGCGGCAGGGGGCGCGGCACCGCGGCGGTGCGGGCAGGTTTCGCCATGCACGCAATGCAGGCATTATTCCGATGACGTCCGCAGGACAGGCCGGGCACGACACTTGCTCATCCCGAGCAGGAGGAATTTTTCCGGCAGAAAGGCGCAGCATGAAAACGTTCATATCGGTTTTGCGGAGCGCGGTCCCGGCCGCGCTGCTGTTGTTTGCCGCGGTTGCCGCGGCACAGAATTACCCGGCCAGGCCTCTGCGCATGGTGGTGCCTTTCGCGCCCGGCGGGCCCAACGACATCCTGGGCCGGCTGATCGGGCAGAAGCTCACCGAAACCTGGGGGCAGCCGGTGGTGGTGGAAAACCGCGGCGGCTCGGGCGGCACGGTCGGTCTCGAGGCGGCATCGCGGATGCCGGGCGACGGCTACGGGATCGCGATGGGCGGCGCGAGCAACATGACGCTGGCGCCCAGCCTCTACGCGAAGCTGGCGTACGACCCGGTGAAGGATTTCACGCCGATCATCAACGTCGCGGTGGTGCCGTACGCGCTCGCCGTCAATCCCACGGTGCCGGCGAAAAACATCAGGGAACTGATCGCGCTCGCCGGCCGCAAGGCGGGCTACCTGAGCTACGGCTCCTCGGGCGTGGGCAGCATGTCCAGTCTCGCCGCCGAAATGCTGAAGTCGATGTCGAAAACCGACATCGTGCACGTGCCCTACAAGGGCACCGTGCCGGCGCTGACCGACGTCGTCAGCGGGCAGATCGACATGATGCTGGCCGACCTGGCGCTGATCAAGCGGCATGCGGACAGCGGGCGACTGCGCATGATCGGCGTCACCGGACTCAAGCGTTCAGCCGCCGCCAGCGAGGTGCCGACGATCGCCGAATCCGGCCTGCCGGGTTACGAGCTTGCGCCGTGGTTCGGCGTGGTGGCGCCGGCCGGCGTGCCGAAGGACATCGTGGGCCGGCTCAACGGCGCCATCGCCGCCAGCCTGAAATCGCCGGACGTGATCCAGCGCCTCGGCGCGCTGGGCTACGAGCCGCTGGGCGGCACGGCCGAGCAGTTCGCGGCGACGATCAAGGCCGACATCGGGAAGTACGCGAAGATCGTCAGGACTGCGGGGATCAAGTCGGAACTCTGATTCGGGTGGAGCTGTCGCTAGCGGTTTGCACTGTTTGCATGGCAGCACCAGTTAAACGGTGCGGATTCTAACGCAAACCGCCACTAAAATCGGGAATTGCATCGCCAGAGAAACACCCGGTCACCTAGACAACTGCTGCTTGATTCTGGCGGCGTTCCATCTTGGGCAGATCATTTCAATGAATTTGTACATGTAGGGGCGAAGATATTTTTCGCGCCGAAGCAAAATATGAGTCATCGAGGGCGGGAAAATGTGATCGACGGGAATTCCAACCAAGCCGCGATCTTCACCCTGCCGGAAGGCCAGGCTGCGCAGCACTGATATGCCAAGCCCCGCTCGCACATATTCCTTGATGACGTCGGCATCGGTCGCGCTCATCACGATGGTCGGCGCAATTCCATTTTTTTCAAACATCCTCGCCACAGTCCACCCCGAACTCAATTTTGGATCCAGCACGATCAGCGGAAATCGGGCGATGTCCTCAAGACCGGGTTTTTTTGTTTTTGAAAGAGGATGCCTCGAAGGAACAACCAGGCTCATTGAAACGGAATAGGCAGGCAGCATGACGAGCCGCTTGTCTGGTTGCTCGGGCCCTGCGGTGATTCCAATATCTGCGCCATCTTCGGCGACAACATCTGCGATTTCCGCAGGAAAAAGTTGATCGACTCGCAGTTGAACATTGCGGTACTGCCGGCAGAATGCCGATATCGTTGGCTGGAGCGAGTATCTGGCATGCAGATGCGAGGTGGCGATGGCCAGTCGCCCGCTATTCGCGGTTTCAAAACTTTTCCCTACGTTCTTCAGATCTCCTACACTCAGCAGCACATGCCGCGCAGCGGCTAGAACCTCCCTGCCAGGCTCAGTCAGCCCCAATATCCGGTTGCCTTGGCGTATCAGTACGTCAACTCCCAACTCATTCTCGAGAAGCCGCACTTGACGACTCACACCCGATTGGGATGTAAAAAGAACCCTTGCCGCTGCAGTCACATTAAAGTCCGAGTCGACAATTTGGCAAAGATAGCGAATTTGATGAAATTTCACGGGTTCTTGCCGGCCTGGTTATGATTAAAAGTCAACGCATGATATCTATTAAGCATTATACATACTGATTGTCCTTGGCTAGGATGCGCCGATCATTCACCAAGGAGGCAAAAGTGGACATAATCGAAAGCCCTGTTCTTGAAATAGTTCCTCTCGGGAAGGCTATCGCAGCCGAAGTGCGCGGTGTTGATTTGTCCCGAGAATTGGATGAAAAAACGTTCGCACAAATCGAGCACGCCTACAATCAGCATACGGTTTTGGTTTTCCGTGACCAGAAACTGACCCCGGAACAGCACATTCGCTTTTCAAGGCGATTCGGGCCGCTCGAAATTCACGTCCTGCGCAATTATCTGCATCCGCAGCATCCGGAAATTCTGAGGATTTCGAATATCCAGGATGAGCAAGGGGAATTCATCGGGCTGCCGGATGGCGGTATGACATGGCACACCGACACTTCCTACAGGATCAAGCCTAGTTGTGGTTCGGTGCTTTATGCGCTGGAAATTCCCCATGATGAAGCTGGCAAGCCGATAGGTGACACGTTATTTGCCAGTACTGCGGCTGCATACGATGATCTGCCGGGGGAAATAAAAGAAAAGCTGGCCGGGAAAAAAGCCGTGCATCGTTATGCCACTCGAAAAAAAGTCAATCGAAAGCGAAAGGAATTGACGGCTGAGGAATATAAGACGCAGACACCGGATGTTTTTCACCCGGCGATCCGCACCCATGCCAAAACGGGACGAAAAGCTATTTACATGTTCGAAGGCGAATGCGTGGGAATCGAAGGTCTTGCCGAAGAGGAAAGCCTGCCATTGATTTCCAGTCTCACGAAGCATTGCACTCAGGAAAAATATATTTATCGTCACAAGTGGCGTGTCGGAGATGTGGTGATGTGGGATAACGCCGCATCTCTTCATCTGGCGATTGCAGACTACAAATTACCGCAACGACGGCTGCTGCATCGCGTCACCATCGAAGGACATGGGATTCCGATGTAGGCATTTATCACGTACAGAAATAGAGACAAAAATAGTAGGAGGAGAAATGAAAAAATCGACATGCGCCGTGTTATGCGCGTTTTTCTGCGCGTTGGCAGAAGTTGCCGCTTCGCAGAACTATCCAACCAGGCCGGTTCGCTTGATATCACCTTACCCGCCTGGAGGAGGGTCTGATGCTGTCGCAAGGATCTTGGTTCAGGCGCTAACCGAGAAACTCGGGCAGCAATTTATCGTTGACAGCCGTGGGGGTGCCAGCGGGAAAATTGCTTCCGAGCTTACGGCAAGGGCGGCGCCAGACGGACACACATTGCTTTTGGGAAATCTATCGCCTCAAGCCATTCTTCCGGCGGCATCAAGCAAGCTTCCCTATGATCCAATCAAGGATTTCACGCCGATCGGAATTGTGGCGACAGCGGATTACATTTTGGCCTTGCACCCTTCGGTCCCGGTCAAATCCCTGCATGAGCTGATCGCGCTGGCAAAAACCGCCCCTGGAAAGTTCACGTTTGCTTCCAGTGGAAATCTCGGCGCCCCGCATTTGGCAGGTGAGTTGTTGAATCTGCTGAGCGGAATAAAACTGGTGCATGTCCCATACAAAGGGACGGGGCCCGCTGCGGTTGGAGTGCTCACGGGGGAGAGCATGATGATGTTTGGCAGCGCGCCGTCGATCATGCCGCATGCGGCAGCACGGCGACTGAATATCGTCGCAACAACGGGGGCAAGACGCTCGCTTCCTGATACGCCAACATTCTCCGAATTGATTCCGGATTATGTAATGACACAATGGTACGGTTTGTTAGGTCCCGCGGGATTGCCAGGCAAGCTTGTCGGACAGTTAAATGTCGAAAGCGTAAAGCTCAATGCAAGCCCTGCCGTTCTCAAGGCTTATGCGGCTGTCGGAGTGGTTGCCGCGAACAACACGCCTGATGAATTTGGGGTGTTCATTAAAAATGAAATTTCGAGATGGGGCAAGGTGATCAAGGCGGCGAACCTGAAGGTCGAGTAGATACTTTCGACCAACCAAAGCTACTGGAGTGAGCCGCGCCAGGCTCAAAGAGGTTCGGCCACTTTACACGCTCTTAGATTTCATGCAATCCCTTCTTGTGCATGCCGGAGCCAGAAGAGTCCCCAAGCCGCCAGTTGCGCGACGAACGCCAGGACTCCAACGCGCCATTGAAGCCGGGAGTTTCCAAAGACGAAGCGGTAAATTAATTCTAGAATCAGGCGGCAGCTTAGCAACGCAATTAAAACGGCGGCTGGCGCGATTGCGCTATTGCTGATGCCTCCCAAGGCGAGAGCGGCGATTCTGAAATATGTGGGTAGCCAAACTGCATCTGATACGTAGTGATGCTGCATGATTAATATCCAAGGTGCCGGGGTCTGTTTTTTTGAGGCGATGATGGTTAAGGCAGGGGGATAACGGCATGATGGGGTTGATCATTTAGGGGGGGGCAGAGTGCTGGCATATGAAAAAGAAATCGACTCCGGTACTTTGGGCTAGGACTGCGGGGATCAAGTCGGAACTTTGATTCGCGCGGTGTTGGTGCTGTCAGCGGGTTGATGGCGCCGGGGAGAGCGGGGACGCCCGCCCTTGTTGACCTTGCCCCGGGCGAGCATGTCACCCGTCAACTCCGGCAGTTCATCGTACTCGTGCCGCTGAATGACATGGGCGTCCACGCGCTTCAGGTCAGAGTCCAGGGAGCGTCGCGATGCGCGCTTTTTCGCGGTCATTTGCTTTCCTCATGTTGAAGGCGTGACGATCCGCGCCACGCGGTGCGTTCACGTCAAGAACAGCCGCGGATCGGTCATCACCTTTTGAGGCCGGCCAATCCTGATTTTCCGGAAATCCGGATGCAGTGGATTGAGCAGGTAGTTGGTTTCCGACGGGACAACGGCGCTCGGCACCGCCAGTACCGCGGCACCCTGCCTGACAGCCCATTGCGTGCCGATCACCTGAAGTTTTTCCCGTGCAGCGACGTCCCGCCAGTCTGCCGGCAAGTCCCCGACCTTGATGCGATCGATCGTCACTGCCTTGGGAATGCGTGCGTCGATCATGACGTAACGCGCGCGTAACGGCTCGTCCTGAACCAGCATCTCCAGCATGGCCAGGGACTGGCTGCCCGAGGTGTAAACCAGTGGAACACCCTTGCGGTTCCAGCGCCCGCCATAAAGCCGTGCGCCTTCCCCGGAGAAGGCCGATTTCGCGAAACGCACGGTCACCAGCCGCCAGACGATCAGCATCGGCTACGCGTAGACCCCGTGTTCGATGCGGCCCAGCGTATCGAGCACGCTCTCGGCACCAATCTCGGTGTCAAGAATGCTCAATGGGCTGGCGCCCGACAAGGCTGCATTGGGCGCCTTGAGCCAGTGCAGTGCGACCGCGGGATCCTCGAAGACCTCATTGGCCCGCCCCACCGTCCGCGCCAGGCGCAGCAGCTTGGCGGATTCATCGCTGCTCAGGATGCCCTCGCGCTTGCGGCGCGCCAGCGTGCGTTCAGGAATGCCCAGCGCCCGGGCAAGCTCCGCGTGGGATACCTTGATGGTCTTCGTCAGCGCTTCAACTGCGCCGGCCGGAATGCCGCGCCGGATGACGCCGATCCAGTCCTGAGTCGAGCGCGGGGTGGCGCGCAGCACGCCCCGTCCCCCAAGCAGAGTCTCGACGCTCCGGAACGATTCAGGTGCGGACACCACGACACTTGCCATGACCATTCTCCATATCTGCCAATTGGCATGAATTATAGTCAATTATGGCTGAAACGGCAACCGCCGCGCGGTGCTGACCAGCTACTACGACAACGCCAACGCGCTGCAGCAGCAGAACAACTGGTACCTGTACGACCAGATGAACCGCATCACGCTGTCGCAGGGCGTGCTCTCGGGCAGCAGCATCGTGATCAACACGACCCAGGGCGTGCAGCTCGCCTACGACGGGGCGGGCAACCGGCGCACGGCGGCCTCGTACCAGGGCGGAACGCTGGTCACCGAAACCTACAACTACGACGGCAACAACCGGCTGACGACCACCAGCCGGGGCGGGCAGCTGACGAGCTCGCGCACCTACGACGCGGCGGGACGGGTGCTGCAGCAGATCACCTACTCCAGCCCCGGCACCATCGGCGAGCGGCGGGAGAGCACCTACAACGCCAACGGCTGGCTCCTCGACCAGAAAAACTACAACGGCAGCAGCACGCTGCAGTCGACCATCACCTACACCGGCTACGACGGCCTGGGCAACGTGACGACCTACAACGTCGCGGTGCACACCGGCACGGCGTACACGAACTACTACAGCTACAGCTACGTGAAGTTCGACAGCCGCAAGGAATCGGTGGTGAGCGGCACCTCGACGTACTTCCAGCCGGGCAGCACCACCAGCACCTACGACGTGAACGGCAACCCGACGGGCGTCACGGAGACCTTCGCCACCAACAGGAGCCGGACCTTCGTCACCGACCAGTCGGGGCACATCCTGCGCAAGACCGAGAACGGGGTGACGCAGCACTACTTCTACCTCAACGACGCGCCGGTGGGCTCGAGCGGCGGGCTGTCGGCGGCGGACTTCGACTACAACTACACGCCGGTGTCGGCGCAGTATCCGGCGGTCACGCCGGGCCACTACGTGGTGTCGCAGGGCGACACGCTGCGCTCGATCGCGCTGGCGGTGTTCGGCGATGCGCAGCTCTGGTACCTGATCGCGGACGCGAACGGGCTGCAGGGCGACGGGGACCTGGTGGTGGGGCGCAACCTGACGATTCCCAACCGCATCACCAACCTGCACAACGACTACCAGACCTTCAAGCCGTATTCACCGGGCGCGATCATCGGCGACACGACGCCGACGCTGCCGGATCCACCGCCGCCGCCAGCGGCCAGTGGGGGGGGAGGGTGTGGAGGCGTCGGCACATTAATTGTTGCCATTGTGGCTGTAGTCGCGACAGTCTTGACTGCAGGGGCCGCATTACCCGCGCTCGCCGGACAGGTTGGTGTTTATGGATCGGCGTGGTCAATTGGAACTGCAGCCCTGAGTGGCGGGTTTGCCGGCATGGGCTTGAGTGGGGCTGTGATCGGTGCTGGACTTATCGGCGGAGCCGTCGGAAGCATTGCAGGCCAGCTTGTCGGCAATGCCCTGGGCGTAAGCGATGGGTTTTCATGGGGGGCAGTAGCGGTTTCGGCAATTACTGGAGGAGTTACTGCGGGTACGGGAGGCGTCGGTTTGGCCAGCGCACTTGGGGCGCCTCAGGGTGGGGCGTTGGTGGCTAATGCGATTGCCAACAATGCACTTACACAGGGTTTGAATATCATTACGGGGCAGCAGGATAAATTCAGCTGGAAGGCAGTAGCAGCATCTGCCATTGCCGCGCCGATATCAAATTTTGTCGGTGGATCGGTAGGTAACTCGGATTTATTCAAAAATGATGTCCGATTGGGTCATCTTGCGGGGCAATTTTCCGCTGGCTTGACTTCCGGTGTTATACGGCAAGCCATCGCTGGCCGGGTGGATTTCATGAATGTTGCTGCAGATGCATTCGGCAATGCCTTAGGTAATGCTTTGGGTTATTCCATCGCTGGAGGATCGGGGAAGGTCAGTAGCAGTTCGAGGGCGCAAGATGAATCTTTGCAAGACGTCCAACGGCAAGCAATGGCCCAAGGCTATGGTCCGCTGACACCGGAAGCTGCCAGTCAAGTTGTTTCTGGTCAATGGGGTGAGAGAAATGGCAGTGAATTGGAAATATCGCCCGGCAGGATCAATTTTGCTGGTGGCAATAGCGTGCGTGAATTACTGGGTTTGGGGATACCGGACAGCTCATATACCCCGGGAGATATTGGAAAGCAGTTGATGAGTTCCCTAGCTTCTCTGCAGGACAGCATGACTCCTGACAGGCGAGACTTTGCGCGATACGCCGAAATCCGCACCGAAGCCACTCAGGGCATTCAATCTGCGATACAAGCCTTGAACTCTGATCAAGGTCTGAGGAAAACAGAGCTTGAACTTTTGCCAAAAGTCGTTAATGCCAAAGGTCTAAATGACCTGACCGAGTACGTCAAAAATACTTCGATTCTAGACAAAGACTTTGCACCTACGGTATTTAACGCATTGTTCAGCCGGCAAATGGACATCGGTGCGCGTGCCCATTTCGTTGCAAATTTACCGACAGAAATAGTAGATCAGTTCGGAGCTTTGGCCGAAATTGCGGTTAATACGCCACAGACATTAAATGAACGAGAGCTGGTCAAGAGCTTTGGCATTACCATAGCGCTCGCTGCAGAAGCGAACCGACCATTTGCGGCAGCGGCTGGGCTAAATGCCTTGCGAGCTTGGGATACAATAACGAATAAAGCTAGTATTGGTGCAAAGAGTGCGACATCGATATCTGATGGGGCATTTGTGCGCTTCGACCCCGCTGCCTTTGACGGTTCGATCAATGCTGGTGGCATTCAAACTCGTTACTTTAGTGATGGGAAGATATGGCTTACAAAGTATGAAGATATCAAAAATATCACTAATGCCTCAGATCTTAATACGGTTCTTTATAGAAAGAATCTGTGGCCAGTCACCCAAGGCAAGTTTGATGGAGGCGCCACGCTAAGGATTGTAGGCAATGTGAAAGACCCGATTCCGTCAGGAGTTACGAACATGACAAACGGGGTGCGCCAATGGCATATTACAAGTGATATTGCGCCTCAAGATATGAGTGTACTTTACAGAATCCCAAGTAAACGATGAGAAATACGAGCGATTTTGTGAAAGCCATATTGGAAGCGCGGTTGCACCCGGAGCCAGGCTACGGAGGCAATGTATTTCCTGCTGCCCGAATCTATTCGAAAATTGCCTCAAGATCTGAGGCACTTGCTTACGAAGCTGCTCTTGAAAAACTACTTCAATCAGATGATGAAAACATAAGGAAGTTCGCAGTAAATGTTTGCCTCGGATTTTTCACGTTTTATGATGCCATTCCAAGGCCAGCGTTCGGGGAAATATGTGACAAAGATCGGTAAAATTAAAAATAGAATCCCGTTTCGTCTCATTGCCGGGCAGCGACTCCGTGCTGTGTCGGATCTCAATCTCTATATTCCAGCAGCCATTCTGGATCCACCTGGAACCCCTATTTCAGAGTTAATCATTCTCTCAAATGAAAATACCAGTATAGGTTTAAAAGAGGCGGCAGGTCTTTCCGGCAAAGTTTCGACCATTATCGTGAGCATGAAGGTGGGCGATGAAGTTTATCTTGGACGATCTGCGGAGGTGGCGGTTGATGGATTGGAACCAGACGGCGTTGCCTTTGAGGCGATAGACTAGTGCCTACTCAGCTCAAGCCGAACCTGAGTGACTGACTAAGAAGGCGGCCTTAATCTCTCAAAATAGCGCTGTTTATCTTACTAAATGCTTTTATATAGGATAAGGGAGTAAGGAGTAAGTAGGGGCAGCGTAAACTTTCAGCAAGGTAGTAAGTTCTCCTTTGCGTTCTGTACGAGGCGTCGTGATTCACTTCTTGGAGGGCGACCCGCCTTGGGTGGACGAACAGCGCACTTCAGGACGCGCGCCATCTCATCTTTGAATTGATCGCCGCCAAGCAGCCAACCGCAGTTGGCGGCATTTCTGATCTCCGCAAGCGCTTTGGAGTCGAGCCCGGTGCGGAACAATTCGCGATAGGCGCTTTGGCGCGCCTCGTCCGAGTTGCCCAGCCGCCCATACTGCTCGTGCACGACGAGCAGTTTGTACGGTCCTCCGAAGACGTGATGACGATAGCTTGACCAGCGGTATTCTCCCGGTCCTCGTGCCATTCGCGCCCTGACCAGATTGCACTCGATGTAGCGGCAGCAGCTCAGAAAGTAAGTCTCCGTATTCACCAGGTTCGACCTAAATTACCTCTCCCACAGAGCGCCGCTGCGCCAATATGCCCGATCTTGAAACACCCCGCCGCGCCGCCGGATGACCGGGGCGCAGCCCCGGGATCGTGGCACCGGAAAGTGACAGACCATGCCTTGCACGCCGATAATCGCCTGCCCATTCCATCAGGGAGCCCGATCATGGCCCAAGAGCCCGTCCGCCGTTTTCTGCGTCCGGTCGGCAATCCTGCCGATCCGGACGGCCTGTTCCAGTGGATGCAGCGTTACCTCGCCCACATCCGCGCGAAAAGCTACACGCGCCAGACGCAGTGGCACCACGAGCGCTACCTGCGCGACTTCATCGGCTGGTGCGATGCCCGCCGGCTCGCCGCGCCGCGGCAGATCCGCCGCCAGGTGCTGGAGGACTATCTGCTGTTTCTCCAGCATTACCGGACCCGGCAGGGCGAGCCGCTGCAATGGCTCAGCAAGCAGAACAAGCTCATTCCCGTGCGCTCGTTCTTCCGCTGGCTCGCCCACGCGGGCCATCTGCCCGCCGACCCGGCGGCGGACCTCTCCCAGGGACGCCCGCCCATGCGCCTGCACGCGCAGACGCTGAAGCCCGCGGAGGTCGCGCACCTGATGGCGCAGCCCGATGTGGGCGCCCCGCTGGGCATACGGGACCGCGCGATGCTGGAGACGCTGTTCAGCACCGGCATCCGCCGCATGGAGCTCGCGGCGCTGCAGGTGCAAGACGTGGACCGGCAGGCCGCCACGCTGTTCGTGCGCCAGGGCAAGGGGCGCAAGGACCGGGTGATTCCCATCGGCCCCGCGGCGCTGCACTGGATCGACCGCTACGTGCGGCAGGTGCGCCGCCTGCGGGCTGCGCCGGGGCAATCCACGCTGTTTCTCACGGGCGCGGGCGGGCCTTTCCATCTCGGCTGGCTGGGCACGGTCATCGGCGGCTACGTGAAGCGGGCGTTCCCGCAGCGCAGCGGCGCCTGCCACCTGCTGCGGCACACGATGGCGACGCTGATGCTCGAAGACGGCGCCGACATCCGCTACGTCCAGGCCATGCTGGGACACGCGCAACTGACGAGCACGCAGATCTACACCGAAGTGTCGATCGCCGGCCTCAAGGCCGTGCACGCGCGCACCGCGCCCGGCGCGCGGGCCGGGCGTCATCCGGCTCCGCGTCGGGGCAGGACGGCAGGAACGGTCTTTCGCCGGCATGCCCATGCGCTGGTGGACCGGCTGCCCGCCGGCGCCGGCTGGCTGGAGCTGCTGCAGTCGATTGCCGCCGCGGCGCTGGCCGAGGGGAACCCGCCTCGTCCGGCGGGTGCGGGAGGGGGGGGGCGGCGCTCCGCTGGACCCCTAGCTGGTATGACCCCTGGCTGGTACACGAGCCAGTACGCAACGATGTTGTGTTTGTAACTAATCCAGCGCAGGCAGCGCTCCTAGTTGATCCAGATAGGCAATCAAACGCTTGGCACACGCCGACTTGTCCTCATCCAAACCCTCAAATTCACCTGCATAGCGCTGCTTTAAGGCTGCATAGTGCTCTGGACCATACAAGCGTGCCAAGATCAACCCTGTGAGTGCGGAACTAAAACCAGCCCAGCTTGGTGGATCAAAGCTTCTACGATCCTTTTCATTCTTTTTGAGGTAGGCCGCTAATACCTTCTCGGGTGTGTCATAAGACAATAGTGCCGGATACAGTCTATCCATAATAAAAATCCGCAGTTGCGTCAAGCAATCTTTTAGTTGTTCATGCTCCTGGCACCGCATGTCTGCAGTCCAGTCTTTCATGAAATGGGCATATTTCAGTTGGACATCAACTGCGATCTTGTTCGATTCCCGCGGGCTGTCCGACATGAAATGCGAATATATTCTCTGAGTTTCAGAAAAGCCCATTTGCCCAAACGGTGAGATGCGATTCTCGCCGCCGATGCGATTAACAACCGCGCCGATAAAATCATAGCGATTGCCCTGCCAGCGCTCGACACCGCCGCCTTCCGCAGCAACGAAACCTTGCGGTGAAAGCCATTCTAGCAACGCTTGGGATATGGCCTTATCGAGTTGTTTTACGGCAATGACAGTCATTACGGCCAAGTCCTCTTCACAATGCCAGAAGGTGTGTTGACATATAGGTTAATCGAAGGCTGGACATTGATTGGCTTGCCAACTTGAAAGTCTCGACCAAGCAAAGCTCTTCCACCTTGTGAGTTAAGAAGTGTAACTTTTGCTTCCCCCGCGGCAATGGCATCAAAAGCGGGTCTTTGGTTTGTCGTAAACGTATTACGCAACTGCTGCGTTGGTAAATTCATCAAATCCTTACTCTGACTAAACTTGGCGTCGTGGACAATGAACGAATTGCCTGATCTTTCCAAACCGTCCGGAATGATGGTGTAGGCCTTTCCGCTTGGAGTTTCTACACGCAGATAGACTTTTGAGGCGAAATCGTCACCCAGTGTCGACTGCAGGCGGCCGACAACAGCAGCTTCGTGGCCTCGCCAAGTTGTACTGACTTCATCAAGGAAAAGATTGGCTGACTTGTTTGTAACTATACCATCCACTGACCTCGTCAACGCTCGCTCGGTATTGGCTAAAAATGCGACGCCCGGTATGGCATATGGCGCAATCGATAATAGCGCCGAAAACGGCCTGCCCTCGACAGTATTTTCTACGTAGTTATACCCGGCACCGACCGGCGTCAGATCAAATCCAAACCGTAGCAGTCTGCCGAATTTAGCCGCCTCGTGCGCATCGTGTGAAGCCATTACGCTGAGGGGTTCACCGCGGAAGCCCCGTCCAACATTACTCGACCACTCGGAATTATTGGTTTGCGCACGCTCCCGTATCGACAATTGCCGGCTGCCAAACGCCGCGCCTGTTTCGCTTATATGAAGGGCATTGCCCGCGCCAACAGTGTGTTCTGCCGACGAAGATCCAACTTCAGTTCCTCGAGCATTGATATAGAATTCGTTCGTGTTGTTAGCGTTCGTCGCCTTCTGCGCTGCTCGTGCATCGGCCATCATCTTTACCTCTGCGATCTGGCCGTTGACGATGCGTGCGGTTCTAGCACCTTCGTCAAGCTGGAAGCGTGTGCGGGCCTCGTCCATTGCATAGGCATCATCGCCGCCGCCAAAGAATCCGGCATCATCTGCATCCGCAGCAGTCCAGCCATCAGCGGCAATTAGCGACCTAACAACAGGTTCAGCCCGTTGCGGCATCATGCCGTAAACCTGCAAATTGCCAGTATCGCTGGGCACACGTCCACCATCCGCCAAGACACGACCGTCGAGATAACTCTGCGGCAACGCACCGAAAACTGGTGAGCCACTTGAACCACCACCGCCGACTAAATTCCACAACGCCTGATCCCGCGCATCTTCCCGTGCTTGCAATGCTTTTTCAGCCTGCTGTCCAGCCCCATTCGATGCTAGCGCCTGCCCCAGTGCATTGCCGAATGCATCGGCCGCCGCCTGCATGAAATCCGGCCTGCGATTTAACGAATGCCGGAATTTCCCGATACCTTGGGTAGCTGGAACGATTGCGTGAAGAAAGGGAGGGAACGACATGATGCGGATACGAGCCGTCATCGTTGCGATGCTTGCGCCGGGACTGGTGGCCTGCGCGCACGGGGATGCCGACCAGCGGGTGGGGCGGCAGTTGGCGATGCACCATTCGAGCTGCCTGATCCAGGGGTTTGCGGTGCATTCCGCGGCGCACACGGATTGCGTGCTGGCGCGCTACGAGGAAAGGCAACAACAACAGGAACGGCTGCGCGAGGCGGTGCTGCCGGCGTCCAAGGCACGGTCCGCGGGGCCGGCCGATGGGGAGTCGATCTTTCCGTCCGCCGGGGAGGAATAGGGCGGCGCCGGCTTGTGTCGCCGGCGGAGGCGGCGCTTTCCGTCCGGGCTTAACGAATTCCCGATTCGGTGGATATCTTCCCAAGGGGAGCGGTATTTGGCGGCGCGCGCTCGTTTTTTATAAGTATTTTTTTTTAAAGGAATAATTATGGGTGCAGTGGCGGAACGTCTTCCGGCATTTCAGTCCGCGTTCAGCGGCTTCGATCTTGCGCACGGCCTGCTGTGCGACATGCGCAACGATGCTTTTCCGACCACGCTCTCGGCCTGGAACCAGGGGCATCTGGCGCTGGGGCCGGGCGCGACGCATTTCGGTTATGTCCAGGAAGGGCAATGCGAGGTCCTGTCGGCGGTGGGGCGGTTCACCCTGGGCGCGGGGATGGTGTTCGCGCTGCCGGGGGAGGGCACCGTCGCCGGCAGGGGCACGGGCATCGTGGTGGCCCGCTACGGGTATCGCGGCTTTTTCCAGATCGGCGGGCCCGTCGAGGACAGCGGGCGCCTGAAATACATCGACGGCTGCACCGATTCCCTGCTGATCGCGCCGATCATGCTGGGCGATCCCTGTCTCAATCTGCTGTATTTCCCGCCGGGCATCCGCCAGACGCCGCATACGCACCCGTCGATGCGCGTGGGGATCGTGGCCAGCGGTTCCGGCGTTTGCGTGACGCCGGCCGGCACCATACCGCTGGCGCCGGGAAAGGCGTTCGTGATCCATGCCGGGGGCGTGCACAGCTTCACCACGGACAGGGAGCCGATGCGCGTGATCGCCTATCACCCCGACAGCGATTTCGGGCCGACGCATGAGGATCATCCGATGATCAACCGCGCCATCGGAAAAAAAGTTTACACTGGCCCTACTTACTTCTTCTGTTCTTACTGCTGTATTTACTGACCTCACTTATTTTCTGTATTCTGGATCAGCGAGCAGCATCAGGAAAAACTGGTGGCGATGAAAATCGCTCGTTGGCGGACGAAAAACCGAGGGGGCTCACAATGTGTATCAAAGCAATTGTCAGGAAGTTTTGCGGTATTTTTTCAATTCAGGTGTTACTGACATTTCCATGGATCGTCACTGCGATGATCTCGCCCCCGCTCTTTGCGCAAACGTACCCACAGAAGATGGTTCGCATTATTGTGCCGTTCCCGCCGGGAGGGGGCACGGATAGCATGGGTCGGGCACTGGCCCAGAAGCTGTCCGATGCATTGGGCCAGGCTTTTGTGGTTGAAAACCGGGGTGGGGCGGGCAGTGTAATCGGTACTGATGTAGTCGCAAAAGCTCAACCCGACGGTCACACGCTGCTTTTTACGAGCAGCGCCTTCGTAATATCGGCTGCTGTGCAGCACAAACTTCCCTATAACCCTGCTACGGCGCTTGCTGCCGTGTCTTACGTGGCAACGACACCGAATATCATTTTTGTCCACCCGTCCGTTCCGGCCAAGACCGTCAAGGAATTGATTGCTTTCGCGAAAAAGCGGCCTGGCGAACTTAATTATGGTTCAACGGGGAACGGTGCGCCGTATCACGTTGCAACCGAAATGTTCAAGCGAATGGCGGATGTAAATCTGACTCATGTTCCCTACAAAGGGGCGGGACCGGCACTTGTGGCGACCATCAGCGGAGAAGTATCGGTTCTTTTTGGAAATATCGTTTCGGGACTTCCTCATGCAAAAGCGGGGCGTCTTCGTGCACTCGCCATAACCACCACTCGACGGTCGCAAATCGCCCCTGAATTGCCGACAGTCGAGGAATCCGGGCTGAAGGGGTACGAGTTTTCGACCTGGTTCGGAATGCTTGCTCCTGCCGGAGTAGGCGACGGAATAATTTCACGATTAAGCCAGGAAATTGTCAGCGCGCTAAAGCAGCCCGATCTTAGAAACAGGCTGCTTGCAGATGGTGCCGAGCCTGGTGGCAGTACCCCGGATGAATTTCAGAAAATTATTCAACGTGACATTCAGCGCTTTGCCGCTTTGGCAAAAGCAGTGAACATGAAGGTTGACTAGGGCGTGTCAACAATCAGGTGAGCCGGACGGACGCGCAGACGGGATTGGGCATGGAGAAGTGGTTTCGTGCCATCTTCTCGCAGCGAGGGCTGGCAGCTGGAGCACAAACCACAATGGCAGAGGCAGCGGGACTATCGGTGTCGAGGGTAAGTCGGCTCATTGCGGGCACGGGCAAGGCAAAAGGCAAGACCTGCCCCCTGGTCGGACCTCTGTCGAGGCCCTGGTTACGGTAAATGTAAAGTCGGTCTTGCGCCGCTGTGCACCACACTGCCGAGCGGTGGTAGTGGAAACGGAAGTCATTCAAGACACTGGTTTGCCCGAATTGCACCAGGGTGCGTAGAATCAGCGGTATGGTGATATGGAAGGACATGTCGATATGACGACTCTCGAAATAACGCTGCCGGACAGCTTGGCAAAAGAAGCTGAACGCATGGGCTTACTTGCTCCAGCGAGTTTGCAGGCACTGCTACGGGATGCCGTGCGCAATCTCCGACTCGAGAAATTAAGCGCGGCGCGGCGCAGCATTGCCGCCGCGGGGATGGCACCGCTCACCATGGAAGATATTCAGGCCGAAATCGATGCCGACCGATCGGAGCGTCGCACCAAAACAGCTGGTTGAGGACCTCCGGCAATGCGCGTTGTTCTCGACACGAATGTCGTCGCGTCTGGACTCCTGTGGAATGGTGTTCCCGCGCAGCTGATAGACGCTGGCCAGGCAGTCCGGATTGAACTGTTTACCAGCAGGGCACTGCTCGCAGAGTTGACACGCATTTTTCGCCGTCCGAAGTTTGCAAAAATTATTGGCGCCGGTAACGTCACAGTTGATGATCTTGTGCTGGGATATGCCGAAATTGCCGTCGAAGTCATCCCTGCGAGGATGATGCCGGTCATAACAGTGGATCCGGACGACGACCATGTGCTCGCTTGTGCCTTGGCGGCGCAGGCTGATCTGATCGTTTCGGGTGACTCTGATTTGCTTAACCTCAAGCGTTATCAGAATATCGACATTGTCACCGCGGGTGATGCGCTCTCGCGGATTATGGCTGACGGTTAAGATCACCAAGTCACGATAGGTGAATCGTCATGAACGAAAAAATCTCTAACCCCGCCGGTGAAGACTTAAGGCGCCATACTTGCAGGCGGCCAGGCCGCGAGAATTTGGCGCGGCATCTGACCTGGATTTTGTGCGAGTACACTGATCGCGCCGACCATGCCGGGCGGGCGGAGCAGGTCTGCCCGGACCGGTAATTTAGTTCAGCTCAGCCCAGCGCAGCCACGCCCCGTCCCGCGATGCGCCCGGTGACGAAACATTCCGCGATGTTGCCGCCCGACATGTAGATGTGGCCGAAGGAACTGCCCAGTTCGCCTGCGGAATAGAGGCGCGGGATCGGCTGGCCGTAGGCGTCGATGATGCGCGACTGGCTGTCGTGCACCGGGCCGCCCTGGGTGTTGGAGATCACCGCGTACACCGGCGCGCCGTAGAACGGCGGTTTGACGATGGGCAGCATGCTGTTGGCCGGGCGCTGGAAGTCGTCGTCGTTGCCTTTCGCGCACTGCGCGTTCCAGCGCGCCACCGCGGCGGTTGCGGCGGCCGGGTCGATGCCGAGCTGCGCGGCCAGTTCTTCAAGGGTGTCGGCGCGCTTGAGGATGCCGTTCTCGACTTCCTTCAGGTTGTCGTCGCTCCAGTCGTAGCGCAGGCCCTCGTCGTTGGAGGCGGGCTTGCCGAGCGGATACAGGCGGCGGCCGTCGTCGTCGCAGATCATGAAGGCCGGGTTGCGCGGCGCGCGCTGGGTCACCGGATCGAAGTAGCCGAGCGGGCGCACGCCGGTGTCCTGGGTGTAGGGCTGGTATTCCGACATGAAGCGCCGGCCGGACTGGTCGAGCAGCACCCAGGCCATTTTCAGCTTGACCTGGTCGTGGGCGCCGGGAAACCAGTCGGGGAAGCGCTTGACGCGGATGCCGTAGGGATAGGCCGGATCGCTGTGGCGGAAGCCGTAGGCGCCGTGCACGTGCCACATGTGCCACAGCGCGGCGCCGAGGTCCTGCGCCATGCGGATGCCGTCGCCGGTGTTGTGGCGGGCGGCAGCGTTGAACACCGGGTAGGCCTCGAGGAACTGCGCCTTCATCTCGGCATTGCCTTCGAAGCCGCCGGTGGCGAGCACCACGCCGCGGCGCGCGCGGATGTGGCGGGTCTCGCCGTCCTGCGTGACGGTGATGCCGATCACTTCGCGCGTCACCGGATCGGTGATCAGCCGCTGCGCGGCGACGCCGAGCCGCAGGTCGACGCCGGCCTTCAGCACGTTGTCGTGGACCACCTTGAACAGCTTGGGTCCGTTCGGCGCGCCGTTGGCCCAGGGATAGGACTCGCGTGCCCTGAAGCCGGGAATGTCGACGACGGAGGTGTGATAGAAGGTGTCGGTGCCGGGCAGCGGGTAGTTGCCGCGGATCTGGCGGCGGTAGGGGTCGCCGGCTTTGGCGCGCTCCTCGTTTTCCTCGACGGAAGTGATGACCCGCGCATCGCAGAGCTGTGCCAGTTCGCGCACGTAGGCTTCGAGTCCGCACATGCCTTCGGCCAGCACGCGGATCACGTCGTCCGGCGTGCGTCCGCCGTTGGTGGCTTTCAGGTAGGCGAAGGCCTGCTCCGGGTCGTGGGCGCTGCGCACGGCGCCGTAGGAGCAGATCGACAGGCCGCCGGGCACCGTCGATTTTTCGATCAGCAGGGTTTTGGCGCCGGCCTGTGCCGCATTGAGTGCCGCGATGCCGCCGCCGTGGCCGAAGCCGGCGACGACGACGTCGAAAGTTTCCGTGAATTTCATGATGTTTTTTTCAGTGCTCAGTGTTGTGTTGTGGGTGTTCAGTCAAAAGCGGGCAGCGCGCTGCCGGCGGCCTGGAACAGCACAAAGCCGCCGGGCGCGCCGGGCCATTCCAGCAGCGTGCGGCCTTCGGGCAGCGGGCGCAGGGCGCATTGTGCCTGTTCGAGATGGCGGCGGGTTGCCGCGGGATCGTCGCTGGTCAGCACGTAACCCGCGATCCAGGGCAGCGAGGGTGCTGTCATGCCCAGCTTGCGCCGCAGCGTGTCCGGGGTGACGAACAGCAGCGCGCCGCGCTGGGTGTCGATGCGCCACAGCGATCCCGCAACCTGCGCCAGCAGGCCGGTGTAGCGCGCGTAACGCTGCGCGGCCTCCTGCGGGTTTTCGACGCAGAGGACCACCGCGGCGAGTCCGCGCGCGCGGTTGGCGTGCGCGGTCCAGCGCGGCTGCCACAGCAGCTCCGGGGTGTGCTGCTGGCAGTACTGGATGCGGCCTTCGGCCATCGTGCCCGGCGGCACGCGGACCACGGTGAAGCGCGCGGTGCCGCTGCCGCTGACGTTATCGATGCAGGTGCCGATTTCGCGCTGCAGCGCGACCGCCGGCAGCGGCGAGAAGCCGTTCTGCTCCAGCCGCGCATGGTCGGCTTCGGCCGCGGCCGTGCCGAGGGCGATCAGGTGTATCCCGGTGTAGCGCCGGATCGCCGCGCGCAGTTGCTGCGCGATCGGCGTGTCGCCGGTCGGAGTCAGGAATTCGAGATAACCCTCGCGCAGCATCACGCAGCGGTTGCCGGCGCCGGCCGGCACTAGCGGGCCGCCGGGTTCCAGCCGGTGCGACTGCGCGGAAAACGGCGTCAGCGTGAAGCCGGCCTGTTCCAGCGCCGCGCTGGCCGCGTCGATGTGCGGCACGAAGTGCGCGACGTGGTCGATGTTGATGCGCCCCGGCGGCGGAACCTGGCTGGTGACGGGCATGTCAGTTTTCCGGGCTGATTGAGGCCAACTGCAACTCATGGCCGTCATTCCGGCGGAAGCCGGAATCCAGAGGTGTGCCTGCCGTTTTCTGGATTCCGGCTCGCGCTTCGCTTGGCCGGAATGACGTGTTGGGTGAAGTTCTGGCCTTGGGCATCAGTAGCCCAGCTTCGGGTCGATGCGCCGTTTCAGCTTTTTGCCGGCGAGGAACAGCGCGAGGTTCTCGAACCACAGGTCGAGCGAGATGTCGATGTAGTGCTCGCCGTCGTCGCAGGACACGTGCGGCGTGATGACGAGGTTCGGCGCGGTCCATAGCGTGTGATCGGCGGGCAGCGGCTCGGGCTCGACGACGTCGAGCACCGCGCCGGCGAGCCGGCCGCCGCGCAGGCGCTTTTCCAGCGCCTTCTGGTCGATGACCGGGCCGCGGGCGATGTTGACGATGCCGGCGGAGGGTTTCAGCAGATCCATGCGCGCGGCGCTCATCAGGCCGCGGGTTTCCGCGGTCAGCGGCACGGCGAGCACGACGAAGTCGGCCAGCGGCAGCACCTTGTCGAGTTGCCGGTAGGTCACCACGCGGTCGGCATGGCGGTTTTTCTGCGCACTGCGCCGCACGCCGATGACTTTCAGGCCGACTTTCTTCGCGGCGCGCGTGGCGGCCTCGCCGAGGTCGCCGAGGCCGACGACCACGGCGGTCTTGCCGCCGATGCTGGGGGAGAACAGCGCCTCCCAGCGGCGCGCGTGCTGGTTGGCCAGGATCGCCGCCATCCGCGAGTTGAGCAGGTGGTAGGCCATGGTCATGTACTGCTCGGCCTTGCGCCCGTGGGCGCCGCTGTTGTTGGTGAACGCGGCGCCGCGCGGCAGCCAGTCGAGCGGCAGCACGCCGTCGACGCCGGCCGAGGTCGAATGGATCCATTGCAGGCGCGGCGCGCGGAGCGCGAGCCTTTCACGGTCCGCCGGCACGCCGATCACCAGCTCGGCGTCGGCGAGGGCGGATTCCAGCACGTCGCCGTCCCAGCCGAAGCTGACCTTGCCGATGTGCCGGGCCAGCGCCCGGTGGCGCCGGCAGGCGGCGTCCCAGTGCGCGGGCAGGGTGTGGAAGATGCTGTTTTTCTTGCGCGTGTTCTCGATGTGCAGGCGCAGTTTTTTCGCAGCCATGCCGCTTACTTGATCTGCTTCGAGCGCTGGAAAGGCTCGGTCATGAACGTGCTGTCCGGCGGATCCTTCTTGGCGGTGCCCGCGGCCTTGACGATTTCCTGCATGCGTTTCAGCGAGGCGACGTCGGCGGCCTCGAAACTGGCCATGTAGGCGCCGTCCCACTGCGCGGCGTAGGCCCTGGCGTCGACGGGCTTCATGTTCGCGACCTTCTGCAGGATTTCGGCGACGCGGTCCTTGTTCTTCGAGCCGAATTCGAGGCCCTTGCGCATGGCGGCGAGGAATTTCGCGACGGCCTCGGGGTTCTTGCCGGCATAGTCGCCGTGGACGATGGTCACGGCGAGGATCGGCGCGGCGCTGCCCTTGGTCAGTTTTTTCCAGTCGTCGACGATGCTGCCGAGACGGGTCAGCTTCACGTCGTCGCTCATCTGGGCGATGGTCACCGAGCGGATCACCGCGGCGTCGACTTCCTTCTGCAGCAGGAACTGGGCGAGCCGGCCTTCGTTGCCGGGCACGACGTTGTAGTCGCCGGCCTTCAGGCCGTAGATGCCCTGCAGGATCGAGCTGGCGATGGCGTGGGTGGCGCTGCCCGGCGGCGACATGCCGATCTTCTTGCCCTTGAGGTCGGCGACGCTCTTGATCGGCGAGCCCGCGGGGACCACGATCTGCGCCTCGGCGATCTGCGAGGCGAGCACGATGCGCACCGGCACGCCGTCGGCGGCGATGCTCATCGAGGCGGTGGACGGCGCGCCGAAGGCGAGGTCGATGGTCTGCGGCACGATCGCGCGCGTCGGACCGTTGACCTCGGCGAACTTGACCCATTCGACGTCGAGACCTTCCTTCTCGGCGAACTTCATCTGCTCCATCACGGCGCCGAAACCGAGGCTGAAGCCGCTGGTCCAGTAGCCGACCTTGATTTTCTGGGCGTGGGCCACGCCGGCGGAGAGCAGCAGGGCGAGTAGCAGGGTGTGCATCGGACGCAGGATGTTCATCGCAGGCTCCTTTTTAAAAAATATCAATTAAATCAATGACTTAAGATAATGCGCTTGCTGCGCGGTGATGGTCTCGGTGGCATCCCGCGGCCGCGGCAGGTGGATGGCGACCTGTTCGCGGATGCGGCCCGGCCGCGGCGCCATCACCACCACGTTGTCGGCGAGCACGACGGCTTCCTCGACGTCGTGGGTGACGAACACGATGGTCATTTTCTTCAGTTGCTGGATGCGCAGCAATTCCTCGTGCATCTGCGCGCGGGTCAGCGCGTCGAGGCGCGAGAAGGGCTCGTCCATCAGCAGGATGCAGGGTTCCTGCACGAGGCTGCGCGCCAGCGCGACGCGGCTGCGCATGCCGCCGGAGAGCTGGTAGGGGAAGGCGTCGGCGAAGGCTTCCAGCCCGACCAGCTTCAGCGCCTCGCGGGCGCGCGCCTCGCGTTCCGGGCGCGGCATGCCGCCGGCCTCGAGGCTGAACCCGACGTTGCGCAGGGCGGTGCGCCAGGGCAGCAGGCGGTCTTCCTGGAACATGTAGCTGATGCTGCGCCAGTCGCTGAATTCGCGCGCGGCGATGCCGTTGATGGCGACGTCGCCGCGCTCCGGCGTCACCAGTCCGGAGATGATGTTCAGCAGCGTCGACTTGCCGCAGCCCGAGGCGCCGATGATCGCGACCACCGATTGCGCGGGGATCGTCAGGTCGATGTCGTCGAGCACCTGCAGCGGGGCGTTGCCGTTCGAGCCGAACCACTTGGAGACGCCGCGCACGGCGATCGCGCCAGTGTCGATGGTGACTGCAGTGGCGGCATTCATCTTGGAGCGCCAAACAAAATGACTTCGGTCATGGCAAAAGTTTCCCTCACCCTCTGTTCCTCTGCTTTTCCCCAGGTGCTCCCTTGTCCCGGAGGGAGGGAGAAGAAAAAGCCCTTCTCCCCCTGGGAGAAGGGTTGGGATGAGGGAAGAATTTTCATTGTGTCATGCACTCTCAGGCGCCCTTCACCGGCGGTTTCGCCGCGAAGGCGGAGTCGCGCAGGCACATGCGGCCGCGCGGGTCCTGCCACAGCTTGCCGTCCTCGTGCAGCCTGCCCAGCGCGCGGGCGACGGTCTGGAAATCGTAATCGGCGAACTGCTCAGCGAGTTCGGAGTAGTACTTCGGCGTTTTTTCGATGACCGCGACGATTTTCGCCGCCAGTCCGGCGACGGCCTTGTCGCCGGAGGCGACCGCCGGCTCGGGGTCGGCCTTGCCGGTGTAGTAGTCGGCGATCTTCGCGCGGTCGGTATAGGCGTAGGAGATGCGCTCGAAGCGCTCCTTCGGGATGCCCTCGGAGATCGTCGCGTCGATGCCGACCTTGGCGCCGGTCGGCACCACGCCGTGCGGCATCACCGGCAGGCTGGGGTCCAGCGGCTTGGCGCGGCTGCCCGGGATGATCATCACGTCCCTGTCGCCCTGCACGCGGGTGGCGATGGCCCATTCGACGTCCATCGCGTTGAACACGTCGATGTCGTCGTCGACCACCACCACGTGCTTGAGGTCCATCACCGACAGCGCCGCGAGCAGCGCGTTCTTGCCTTCGCCGGCCTGCTTTTTGATCGAGACGATCGCATGCCACATGCCGCAGCCGCCGAGCGTGACGTTGATGTCCTTGACCTGGATGCCGGCGGTCTTCAGCGCGCGGCGGATCTGGGTGTAGCGCGTCGGCGCCATCAGCCAGGTGTTTTCCCAGGGCATGTGCAGCGCGTAGTAGATCGCGTCGCGGCGCATCGTGATCGCGTTGATGCGCACGACCGGATTCCAGTGCAGGCCGCCCATCAGCCGCGTGAATTCGCCGAAGCGGCCCTCCGGCTGGGTCCAGCCGGTCGGCAGGATTTCGCCCTCGAGCACGATTTCGGAGTCGGCGATGCAGGGCAGGTCGACGGTTTCGCACTGCGCGAGCTCGATCGCCGCGCCGCGGATGCCGCCGGCGATGCCCATCTCGTCGGTGCCCAGCGGCGCGCGGAAGCCGGAGCCGAGGTTCTCGAAGGGATGGTTGCCGATGGAGATCGAGATCGGGCAGGGGCGGCCGGCCTCGTAGGCGCGCTGCGCGAACAGCCGCATGTTGTTCGGCGTGACGATGTCGATGCCGGTCAGGTTCCTTTCCTTGACCATGAAGCGGTAGATGCCGGAGTTGAGGCCGAATTCCGGGTCCTTCGCGATGGTGATGCCGGCGGTGATCATCGGCCCGCCGTCGTAGATCGAGAACATGGGGATCGGCAGGCTGAACAGGTCGACGTCCTTGCCGGTCAGCACGACTTCCTTGACCGGGGAGTTTTCGACGTAGCGCGGCGGGATCGGATGTTCGATGCCCCGCTGCAGCCGGAACTCGATTTCGGGGTAGCTTTCGCAGCCCATCGACATGATCGCGCGCTTCTGCGAGCGGATGATGCCGGAGACCACCGGCATGTCGTAGCCGATGACCTTGTGGAACAGCAGCGCCTTGTCGGCCTGGTCGACCAGCGTCGCGATGTGCCGGCTGTCGACGGGCTGCCGGATGTCGACGAGTTCCTTCTCCGCGCGCAGCCGGTCGAGGAAGCCGCGGAAATTTTCACCGGCGTAGGGCGGGGCTTTCATCGTTTCTTCCTGTCCTTCGGTGCGGCCGGGCCGGTGACGCCGGCCCAGCGGTTGATGGTGTCGTGCTCGACGCCGAACAGGTCGAGCACCCGGCCCACCGAGTGGTTGACCAGATCGTCGATGCTCCCGCCGCCGCTGTAGAAGGCCGGCACCGGCGGGAAGATCACGCCGCCCATCAGCGTCACCGCCTCCATGTTGCGGATGTGGGCGAGGTTCAGCGGCGTCTCGCGGGTGATCAGCACCAGCCGGCGGCGTTCCTTCAGGATCACGTCGGCGGCGCGGGTGATCAGGTTGTCGGAGAAGGCGTGGGCGATGCCGGCCAGCGTCTTCATCGAGCAGGGCGCGACCACCATGCCGGCGGTGATGAAGGAGCCGCTGGCGATGGTGGCGCCGATGTCGCGCACGTTGTGCGTGACGTCGGCAAGCCTGTGCAGCGCCTTGCGGTCCATGCCGTGTTCCTGGAAGGCGTTGAGCACGCCCGCTTCCGACACGACGAGGTGGGTTTCCCAGCCGCCGATCGCGCGCAGGCGCTCCAGGATGCGGATGCCGTAGACGGAGCCCGAGGCGCCGGTCACCGCGACGATCAGGCGCCGCGGCGTCGTTCCGCGCGTTGCTTTTCCCTTGCGCGCTGCGTTCATTGCTCGGCTTCTTTTTTCCAGCGGAACAGGTAGTTTTCGAGGGGGCGCAGGATGCCCATTTCGAGGAAGGCCATCATGACCACCAGCGTCAGCGTCCAGGCGAACACCTGGTCGGTCTGGATCAGGTCGGCCGCCTGGCGCAGCCGGTATCCTACACCGCTCGACGAGCCCAGCGTTTCGGCGACCAGCGACACCCGCCAGCCGAAGCCGAAGGCGAGCCGCGCGCCGGAGAAGAAATAGGGCAGGATCGTCGGCAGGTAGATTTTCCACATCACCTTCCAGGACGGCATGCGCAGCACGTGGGCGAGTTCGATGAAATCGGCGTTGACGGTGCGCGTGCCCTGCCAGACGTTGGTGATGATCAGCGGCATCGCGGTCATGAACACCACGAACACCGTGGTGGCATTGGAGATGCCGAACCAGATGATCGCGAAGATGGCCCAGATCGCGGAGGACACGGTGTTCATCACCGGGATGATCGGCTCGAAGAATTCGCCGAGGCGCCGGTTGGCACCGAAGACGATGCCCAGCGGCAGCCCGATCAGCGTGGCCAGCACGAAGCCGGTGCCGACGCGGCCCAGCGTGATGCCGAGGTCCTGCCACAAGGTGCCGCTGTCCGAGATCAGCGTCAGCGCTTCCCACACCCTGGCCGGGCCGGGCAGCACGTAGTGCGGCACGCGCAGCGCCAGCAGCCACCACACGGCGACGATGACGCCGACCAGCGCGAGCCGCTGCAACACGACGCCGAAACGCAATTTGCGCGCGGCGGCGGGCGCATGTATCCGGCTTTCGAGGACTTCGGGCATTTTTTGGGTCGGTTATTGGTGAACGGTGATTGGAAGGCTGTGCGATCAGGCGATCGGGCGATTGTCGTCCATGTCCCGGCGCTTCTTAATCACTTAATCGCATAATCATTGAATCGCCCGTTATTTGGGCGGCGCGGTGAAGTAGGTGCCGCGGCCGCTGGCGACCAGCGCGCCGTCCTTGTCGTAGACACAGGCTTCGGCGGTGGAATACTGGCTGCCGCTGCGCACGACGCGGCCCCTGGCGGTCAGGTCGCCGGGCATCGCGGCCTTGTGGTAATCGACGCGGATGTCGATCGTCGGCACCGGACGGCCGAGCTGGGCGGCGATCGCGTAGTCGGCGACGACGTCGACGATCGCGGCGAGGATGCCGCCGTGGGTGTAGCGCCGCTCGGGGTTGACCACCCATTCCTCGCGCCAGGCGGCCTTCACCTCGATGCCGTCGTCGCCGGCCTTGAGGAAGGTGAAGTTCAGCCACTGGTTGAAGGGTCCGCGGCTGATCAGCTTCTGCAGTTGCTCGAGGCTGGGAGGGGTCGGTTTGCTGTCGCTCATTGCATGGCTCCGGATAAGGATTGAAGGTTAAGAGTGGAAACTGCGCAACATGATCATGGTCAGGCCGCCGATGAATTCTTTTCAGCGCCCTGCGCCGCGATCTCGCGCAGCCGGCCGCGGTCGATTTTATTGGTGCCGGCGAGCGGCAGCTGGTCGAGGAAAAACACGCGGCGCGGATGCTGGTAGGCCGGCCCGTGGGCGAGCGCGTGCTGCTTCAGTTCCTCCTCCGTGGCGGAGGCGCCGCTGCGCAGCACGACGAAGGCATAGGGCACCTGGCCCTTCAGTTCGTGATCGAACGGCAGCACGCAGGCCTGATGCACGGCGGCGTGCTTTTCGAGCATGCGCTCCACTTCGATCGGGAATATGTTCTCGCCGCCGCAGACGAACATGTCGTCGGTGCGCCCGACGAAGAAGTAGAAGCCGCCGGCGTCGCGCCGGCAGACGTCGCCGCTGTGGTACCAGCCGCCGGCCAGCCGCTTCGCGGTTTCCTGCGGCAGGTTGTGGTAGCCGGCCAGGATGCCGGGATTGCGCAGCAGCAGTTCGCCTTCGCCGGGATGCGGTCCGCCGGCGAGCTTCGCTTCGGTGCCGGGGTAGGGCACGCCGATCGAGCCCGGCGGGCGCGGCCTGCCTTCGGGATGCGGGCCCAGCGGCACCGGGCCGCCCTCGGTGACGCCGTAGACCACCAGCGGTTCGGCGTTCGGAAAATGTCTGCGGATGTCGGCGAGCAGTTGCGGCGAGGATGGCGCGGAGCCCATCATCACCGTGCGCACGGAGGCCGTGTCGGTTTTCGCCATCAGGTCGCCGCGGGCGAGCAGCATCGAAATCATCGTCGGCACGCCGGAAACCACCGTGCAGCGGTAACGCGCCAGCGCGGCGAGATAGCCCTCGACGCTGAATTGCGGCATCAGCACCAGCTTCGCGCCGGCGGTGAGGCCCTGCTTGATCGCGTTCAGCGCGTTCTTGTGGTACAGCGGCGCGGCGACGAGGATCACGTCCTTTTCGGTGGTGCCGCGGGTGTGCGCCAGGATCAGCCGGCTCCAGTTCTGGCCGTAATGGGTCAGCAGCACGCCCTTGGGCCTGCCGGTGGAGCCCGAGGTGTAGGGCTGTATGGCCACGCTGTCGGGCGCGGGTTCGAAGGGAGTGTGCGGGCCGGGATCGAGGAAACGCGCCCAGGCTTCGCCGTCGTCGTAGGCCACCGCCCGCGTTCCGGCCGGCAGCAGGTGCGCATAGGCGGATTCGCAGAACACCAGCTTCGCGCCGGCGTCGCCGGCGATGTAGCGCACGGTGTCCGCGGCGAGCTTGACGTTGATCGGCACCGGCACCATGCCGGCGCGCATCGCGCCGAGCAGGGTGATCACGAATTCGGCGCGGTTCAGGGAGAGGATGCCGATGCGGTCGCCGGGCTGGAGGCCGCTGCGTTCGAGTCCGCGGGCCAGCGCGTTGCAGGCGTGATCCAGCTCGCTGAAGCCGTATTCGCGCGCCGCCGCGGCGTCGCGCAGGTCGACCAGCGCGGTGCGCGCGAGTCCGGCGTGTTCGGCAAACGGCGCCCCGAGGTTGCCGGGGTAACCGCGGGGTTCGGGGCAGGGGATGGTCATGCGGGGTGGATGATGAAAGTCAAAGTCAAAAGCCTGGCCACAGAGGGCACAGAGGGCACAGAGTAAAAACTCGTAACGGATGATCCTCCGCCATACCCGGCGCCTTCGGGTTTTCTCTGTGAACTCTGTGTCCTCTGTGGCTAAGGGTTTACAGGTGTTAAGGCGTGATCACCACTTTGCCAAACACCTCGCGGTCTTCGATCAGCTTGAGGCCCTTGGCCGCGTCCTGCAGCGGCAGCACTTCGTCGACGACCGGCTTCATCTTGCCCTGCTGGATCAGGTCCATCAGCGCCTTCAGGTTCTCGTCGTAGAAGCTGTTCGAGCCGATGATCTGCAGCTCGAAGCTCCAGACGTAGCGCAGGTCTTCCTTCGGATCGTAGCCGGCGGTCGCGCCGCAGACCAGGATCTTGCCGCCGCGCTTGACGCATTTCAGCGTCGGTGCCCAGGTGTCGCCGCCGGTGAAGTTGATGACCACGTCGACGCCGCCCTCGTAGTTGCGGCGCTGCGGCTTGCCGAATTTCTCGATGGCCCACTTCGAGAAGTCGGTGGTCTTGTAGTTGATCACGTGATCCGCGCCGAGGTCCTTCAGGCGCTGGATCTTGTCCTCGCTCGAGGCGCAGGCGATGACTTCCGCGCCGAGCATCTTGGCGAGCAGCACGCAGCCCGTGCCCACGCCGCCGCTGGCGCCCAGCACCAGCACCCTGTCGCCCTTCCTGATCGTGTTGTGGGTGACGATCATGCGGTGCGCGGTGCCGTAGGCGACCGGCAGCGAGGCGGCCTGCTCGAAGCTGACGCTGTCGGGCATCTTGATCAGCTGGTCGGCGGCGACGAGGCATTTCTCGGCCAGGCCGCCGTGCATCATTTCGCCCATCAGGCCCTTTTTCTTGTTCAGCGGGTTGACCAGCACGCGGTCGCCGGCTTTCCAGCCCGACACGCCGGCGCCGACCTCGAGGATTTCGCCGGCGAGGTCGAGTCCGATGATCATCGGGAAGGGCACCTTGATGCCGGGCATGCCGCGCACCGTGAACACGTCGTGGTAGTTGAACGAGGTCGCCCGGACCCGGATCACCACGTGGCCTTCGCAGACCGCCGGATCGGGAAAGTCGGCCACGTATTTCAGTTTGTCCAGACCGCCGTGTTCCCGCAGTACGACTGCTTTCATTGCTATTTCTCCGTTGGGTGATGATGGTGGAACGGTGGCGGCCCGCCTGCGCCGCCGCCGTCATTATGAACCCTGTGCCCGCCGTCTGTCGCGTCAGCCCGGCGCGCGGTTGACGCCGGTGGCGGCTTTTGCCGCGTTGATGCCGCGGGCATGCATGGGAGGTTGCGACACCGGTGTCCCGCGCGGCGCGCAGACCGCATCGTGAGCGCGCGGCTTGCGCCATTGCGGCGCAGTCCACACAATTGCAGTGTGTTTTTCCGGCGACTTTCCCTCTGCAGAGCGTTTCCGTGACCGGCGCAGCCACGATGCCCGGTCCGTGGACGGTCGTCGCCGTCGCGACCTTCGCGCAGATGGTGGTCGCGATGTCGAACATCCTGCTGCCGACGATCGCCCCCAAGCTGGCGGAGGCGCTGGGCGTGAGCCCGATCCTGATCGGTTACCAGGTCAGCCTGACTTTCGGCGTGGCGACGCTGTCGACGATGCTCGGCGGCAAGGCGGTGCTGCGCTACGGCGCGGCGCGCACCACCCAGCTGGCGGTGCTGTGCTGCGGCGCCGGCCTCGTGCTGTTCGCGTTTCCGTCGATCGCGGCCATCGCGCTTGGTTCCGCGCTGGTCGGCACCGGCATGGGCCTGATCAATCCGGCGGCGGCGCACCTGCTGGTGGCCTACACGCCGCCGCAGCGGCGCAACATCATGTTCTCGATCAAGCAGACCGGCGTGCCGGTCGGCGGCGTGATCACCGCGCTGACGGCGCCGGCCATCACCGTGCATTTCGGGTTTCGCTGGTCGCTGCTGATGGTCGGCGTGATGATCCTGGCGCTGGTGCTGGCGATGCAGCGCTACCGCCCGGCCTGGGACGCCGACCGCGGCGGGAAACCCCACGGGAGCGGAGCGGCCTTCGGCGGCGTGCCGCTGGTCTGGGGACAGGCCGACCTGCGCTGGATTTCGCTGACGGCGATGATCTTTTCGGCCATCCAGCGCGTGGTGCTGAGTTTCACCGTGATCTACCTGGTGGCCGAGGGGCGTTTCGGCCTGGTCGAGGCCGGGGTCATGCTGTCGGTGGTGCAGGTCGGCGGCTCGGCCTCGCGCATCTGCTGGGGCTGGCTGGCCGACCGGCTCGGCAGCAGCCTGCAGGTGCTGATGATCATCTGCGGCATCACCGCCACCTCGACCCTGGTGCTGGCGCTGTTCGATCCGGAGTGGAACAGGTTTCTGGTCTACGTCCTGTTTTTCGTGATCGGCACGGCCGCGGTGGGCTGGAACGGGGTGTTCCATGCGGAGGCCGCGCGGCTCAGCCCCCCGGGCATGGCCAGCGTGGTGGCGGCGGGCACCACCTTTTTCGTGTTCGCCGGCGTCCTGATCGGCCCCGCGGCCTTCGCCGCGGCCCACGGCGGCATCGGCAGCTACAGCCGCACCTTCCTGCTGGTGACGGTTTTCGCGGTGGTCGCCTTCGGCCTGCTGCTGATGGCGCAACGCGCCGCGCGCAGGAGCCGATGATCGCGGCGGCGCCTTCCATCGTCGTGGTGGTGCTGGCGGCCACCGCGGCGCAGATCGCCTCGGCGATGGGCATCGCGATCTTCCCGGTGCTGGCGCCGCAGCTCGCGCGCATGCTCGACGTCGACGCCTCGGCGGTGGGTTACCTGATGAGCATCCTGTTCGGCGCGGCGATGCTCGCCTCGGGCGCCGTCGGCACGGTGGTGCTGCGCTGGGGCGCCTGCCGCGCGATGCAGTGGTCGTTGTGGATCTGCGCGGCGGGCATGGTCGCCGGACTGGCCGGAGAATTGTGGCTGATGCCGGTGGCGGCGGTGTGCAGCGGCATCAGCACGGCGCTGGCTGCCGCGGGCGCGGCGCACCTGCTGTACCGTTTCGGGCCGCCGCAGCGCCGCAACCTGATCTTTTCGATCAAGCAGACCGGCGTGCCGTTGGGCTGGGCGGCGATGGCGCTGGTGGCGCCGGTGCTGGCCGTGGCCTTCAGTTGGCGGGTGCCGATGCTCGCGGTGCTGGCGTATTCGGTGGCGGGCGCGCTGCTACTGGAACGCTGGCGCCGCCACTGGGACGACGACCGCGATCCGGGCGCCGCGTCGCGCACCAACCTGCTCACGGGCGTCGGCGTGTTGTGGCGCTATCCGGTGCTGCGTTACCTGGCGATGGCGGGATTTTTCTTCTCCTTCGTGCAGCTGTGTCTCGGCACCTTCACGGTGAACCTGCTGGTGCAGGAAGCCGGATACGGCCTCGTCGCCGCCGGCGCGATGCTGTCGCTGGTGCAGGTGTCCGGCATGGCCGGCCGGCTGGCCTTCGGCTGGATCGCCGACCGCAGCGGCAGGGCGATCGCGGTGCTGGTGCTGACCAGCCTGGCCGCCGCGCTGGGCTGCGTGGCCAGCCTGCTGATCGCGAACCGGCCGCCGGTGGCGGCGCTGGCGGTGTTCTACGCATTGTTCGGCATCGTGGCCTACGGCTGGAACGGCGTGATGCACGCGCAGATCGCGCGGCTCAGTCCCGACGGCATGGTCAGCGTGGCGACCGGCGGCCTGATGATCTGGGTGTTCGGCGGCATCCTCGCCGGCCCCGCGCTGTTCGCCGCGGCCTACCGCGGCATCGGCAGCTACACCAGCACCTTCGTGCTGCTCGCCGCGGCGGCGCTGGCCAGCGCCGCGCTGGCGGCCATCGCCGCGCGCGCGGAGCGCAGGACATGACGGCATCCCTGCCCGTGCCGGCGGGCCGCGTTGCCGCGGTGGTCGCGGCCACCACCGCGGCGCAGGTCGCGGGCGCGATGGGCGCGGCGGTGTTTCCGGTGATCGCGCCGGAGCTGGCGCGCGCGCTGGACATCGAGGCTGCGCTGATCGGTTACCAGATGAGCGTGATCTACGGCGCGGCGATGCTCGGCTCGATGCTGTTCACCTGGATGGTGGCGCGTTACGGCGGCTGCCGCACGACCCAGATCGGCATGGCCGGCACCATCGCCGGCATGGCGGTCGCGCTGCACGGCAGCGTCCCCGCGCTGGTTCTTGCGTCGATCCTGATTGGCGTCGCGATGAGCATCAACCTGCCGGCCGCCGCGCACCTGCTGTTCCGCTACAGCCCGCCGCAGCGCCGCAATTTCATTTTTTCGCTGAAGCAGACCGGCGTGCCGCTGGCCTGGGCGCTGATGGCGTTGATCGCGCCGGCGGTCGCGCTGGCCTTTGGCTGGCGCTGGGCGCTGGCACTGGTGCTGGTTTCGGCGCTGGCGACGCTGCTGGCGATGCAGCCGGCGCGCCGTGCCTGGGACGATGACCGCCGTCCCGACCTGCCGGTGCAGGCGCGGGTGTTCGACGGCCTGCGGCTGGTGTGGCGCATGCCCGCGCTGCGCTGGCTGGGAGTGACCGCGTTCTGCCTGGCCTTCATCCAGTTGTGCGTGAGCACCTTCACCGTGGTGATGCTGGTGGAGGAGGCGGGCTACACGCTGGTCGGCGCCGGGCTGATGCTGTCGATGGCGCAGATTTTCGGCGTGCTCGGGCGCATCGGCTGGGGCTGGCTGGCCGACCGCAGCGGCGACTGCCTGGCGATGCTGCAGTACCTGACCGCCGGTTCAGTCGTCTGCTGCGGCGCCGTGTTCTTCCTGCGGCCGGATTGGCCGGCGGCGCTGGCCGGCCTGCTGTTCGCGGCGCTGGGCGCGACCGCGATCGGCTGGAACGGGCTGTACACCGCCGAGGTCGCGCGGCGCAGCCCGCAGGGACAGGTCAGCGTCGCCACCGGCGGCGCGATGGTGTGGAACTTCGCCGGCATTCTCACCGGACCGACGGCGTTCACCCTGGTCTACGGGCTGACCGGCAGCTATTCCGCCACTTTCGGCATGGTCACCGTGGTCGCGCTGCTGACGCTGGCGGCGCTGCATGCCGGACGGCGCGCGCTGCGCGGGGAGGGACACGCGCATGGATGAACTGTCGTTGTGGCAGATGCTGTTTTGCTCGATGGTGGTGACGGTCGCCTTTGCCGTGCGCGGCGGCGCCGGTTTCGGCGGCGGCGCGGTGGCGGTGCCGCTGCTGGCGCTGGTGTTCCCGGTGCAGGTGACGGTGCCGGTGGTGACGGTGCTCAACATGCTGTCCTCGGTGGGGCAGGGCGTGACCGGCTGGCGCGACATCGTGTGGCGCGAGATCTGGCGCATCCTTCCCGGCAGCCTGCTTGGCGTGTTTTTCGGCCTTTACCTTCTGAGCGCGATCGATCCGCAGCCGCTGGCGCGGGCGCTGGGCGTGTTCGTGGTGCTCTACGCGCTGTACGTGATGGTGTTCGCCGGCCGCACGCCGGTGGTCCCGCCGCGCTGGCTGCTGCCGGTGGCGGGCGCGACCAGCTTCGTCGCCGGGATCGTCGGCGCGGTGTTCGGCGGGGCGGCGGGACCGCTGTACGTGATCTATCTGAACACGGCCCGTCTCGGCAAGGACGCGTTCCGGATGACCATCACCACGGTGATGCTGTTCCAGGGGCTGACGCGCGTCGCCGGTTACGCCTCGCTCGGCCTCTATGACCGCAATGCGCTGTTGCTGCTGGCGGCGGCATTGCCGACGATGATCCTCGGGTCCTGGCTGGGCGCGCGACTGGTGCGGCGTTTCGATCCGCTGCGGTTCCATCGCGCGGTCGGCGTGGTGCTGCTGGCCAGCGGCACCGCGCTGGCGCTGAAGTAGGACGCGCGCCGGTGCCGGGCCTCGATGCCTTCCAACTGGCGTGGATCGCCGGCTCGGTTTTCGCCGCCTTCGTCGTGCGCGGCATGTCGGGCTTCGGCGCCGGCATGATCGCGGTGCCGCTGCTGGCCTTCGTCATTCCCGTGCAGCTGGCGGTGCCGCTGTGCAGTCTGCTGGTGTTCGTGCTGTTCGTGATCCTGGTGATCCGCGACCGTCGCGAAATCGTCTGGGAGGAACTGCGCCTGCTGCTGCCGCCGACCATCGTCGGGGCGGTTGCCGGATTGTGGCTGTTCGCGGTGCTCGACAACCGGATGCTGGTGCTGATGCTCGGCAGCTTCCTGGTGCTGTATTCGGTTTACATGCTGGCGGTCAGCACGCTCGGTTTGCCGCAGTTGCGCTGTTCGCAGCGCTGGGCGCTGCCGGTGGGTTTTACCGGCGCCTTTTTCGACACCCTGTTCGGCGGGGGCGGCGGCACGCTGGTGGTGATCTACATCAACGCCCGCGGCATCGGGCGCACGGGTTTCCGCGCCACGGTGGCGGCGTTGTGGTTTGCGGAGATGGTGGCCCGCATCGGCGGTTACGCCTGGGCCGGTTTCTACGATGCGGGGACGCTGCTGCTGTTCGTGCTGCTGCTGCCGCTGATGTGGCTGGCGACGGTGATCGGCGAAAAACTCGGTAACCGGGTCAGGGCAGAGACGTTCTCGCGGCTGCTGGCGCTGATGCTGCTGGCCAGCGGTGCCAGCCTGCTGCTGAAGTGAAGTGAAATGAGGGGAGAGGGGAAGGGGGGAGGCCTGCGCGTCTTCAGCGCAGAAAAAGCACCACGGGGAACACGGCGACGGCGAGGGCGAGTACCAGCCATTCGAGGTTGTTGCGTTTGAGCCAGCCGGTGAAATGCAGAATCAGCACGACTATTGCAATCACATAAAACGCGTAAAACGCCATTTCAAACACTCCCCTGTTATTTGCCGCGAGGATAACCGAATTCAATGGCAGTCGCTATCGGTCACTATGCGTACGAAGTTGGTGCCATGGGCCGGCATTGCGTACGGTAATTTGTCACGGTTTTCCGGAAGCGATCCGGACGGCGGCCTGATGCGCTCGCATGATGCCGGCATTGGTGTTCGTGGCGGGTGCGCCGTGGCCCGCTGCAGCAGTTGCGCGGCTCTTCAGGTGATTATTCATAAGTATTTGTTTATATTGACTTATTTTGTCATTCCTGAGGGATTTTTTCATGGAGCCGGGTCCGTGCAGTGATTTGCCGCCACTTATTCATGCGTTGCCGAAGCAGATGTTGCCAATACGCTGATTAACAGCGCAAAATCCCCGGTCCGATTCATGTCCGGTTGCGGATTCTGCGGAGGTTCCGGTGGCGCGCATTGCAGTGTTCAATCAGAAGGGCGGCGTCGGCAAGACGACGACGACGCTGAACCTTGCCGGCCTGCTGGCGCGCCGCGGCACCGACCCGCTGGTGATCGACCTCGATCCGCAATCGCACCTTACCGGCGTGTGCGGTGTTTCGGTGCCGCGTGCCGATGCCAGCCTCTACGGCCTGTATGCCCACGGCACGCCGCTAGCCGCGCTGGCGACGGCCACGCGCGGGGGCTGGAAACTGGTGCCCTCGCACCTCGAACTGTCCAAAGTCGACACCCAGTTCGGCAAGGGGCCCGCGGTGCTGACGAAGCTGGCCGCCGCCCTAAACCGCGAGCCGGCGTCGCGCCCGGTGCTGATGGATGCCTGCCCCATGCTCGGCGCCCTGTCGCTCGGCAGCGTGTTCGCGGCGGACGGCGTGATCATCCCGATTTCGACCGATTACCTGGCCATGAAGGGCGCGCTGCAGATGGAGCGCACGCTGAAGGCGCTGGAGCAGGTGCTGAAGCGCCGCGTGCCGCGCCGTTACCTGATCACCCGCTACGATTCGCGGCGGCGCATGTCGGCTGACATCGAGCACCGGCTGCGCGAGCGTTACGGCGACGAGGTCTGCGCGACGCGCATCGCCGAAAACGTCAGCCTGGCCGAGAGTCCGGCCGCGAACCAGGACGTGTTCGAGCACGCGCCGGCGAGCCGCGGCGCGCGCGATTACGCGGCCCTGCTCGAGGAATTGCTGGCCTCGGGGTTCATCCGCCTGGACCGGCCGGCCGCGACGCCGGCCGTGCGGACGGTGCCTCCGGGTGCGCGCATCGCGCTGTCGGCGGGGCAGAAGGCGGGGGAGAACGGGGTATCGCGCCGCGGAATGATCGCCGGCGGCGGCCTGCGCCTGGTGCACGTCCGCCGTGCCGGCAACTGAGGCCGGTGCCCGCGGGAGGCTGTTGTTGAATTTGTGAAATTCTTCCCTCATCCCCACCCTTCTGCTGCGCTCCAAGTGTTCCCTTGTCCCGGAGGGAGAAGGGCCTTAAACCCCTCTCCTTCCGGGAGAGAGGCAGGGGTGAGGGCAATGGCACGTTGATTCACAGCAAATTTTCAGATTCATAACGGCGGTCGCTAACGCGGTTCTTCCTGGCGGCTGATCAGCGAAATCATTCCCTCGAGATCCATGCCGTCGGCGCGGGTGTCCTGCGCCAGCGTGCTGCATTCGAGGATTTCGCAGTGACGGTAGATCTGGCGGATGCGGTTTTCGGCTTCCGCCTGGTCGCGCGCCTGCACCATCAGGTTTTCCACCACCATGCCGCCGCGGGTCCTGATGCGGAATCCGAACTTGCTCATCCCGGTCATGGCGGCATCCGTCGCGGCGGCGGTCAGGATTCGTCGGGCCGCAGCTCGGCGAGATAGCGCTTGAAGTTCTTCACGTAGTGCTCCGAGATGCGGTTGATGCCCTTGATCTGGTCGGGCGTCAACTGCTTCACCACCTTGCCGGGCATGCCCAGCACCATCGAGCCGTCCGGGATTTCCTTGCCTTCGCCGACGAAGGCGCCGGCGCCGATCAGGCAGTTTTTGCCGATTTTCGCGCCATTGAGGATCACCGCCTTGATGCCGACCAGGCTGCCTTCGCCGACGGTGCAGCCGTGGAGCATGGCCATGTGGCCGACGCTGACGTTCTTCTCCAGCGTCAGCGGGAAGCCGGGGTCGGCGTGCAGCACCGAGCCGTCCTGCACCTGCGAGTTCTCGCCGATGGTGATGGTGTCGCTGTCGCCGCGCAGCACGCAGTTCCACCAGATGCTGGCGTTGTGCTCGAGCACGACGTTGCCGATGACGGTGGCGTTGGGGGCGATCCAGTGATCGCCCCTGCAGACCACCCTGCGTTCCCCGAGCGAATATTTCATCGGCGGATTCCCGCTCAGAAGCCGACGGCCTGGCCGTCGGTGCGGCGCTCGGAGGCGGCGAAATAGCCGTCTTCCAGCCTGTAGATCAGCTGCGCGCGGCCGAAATCGGTGGACCAGCGGTCGGCCTGCGGCATGTCGTGGCCGCGGGCGCGCAGTTCGGCCACCGTTTCGGCGGCGACGCCGTGTTCGATGCCGACCTTCAGCCCGGTGTCGACGCGCCAGCGTGGCGCGTCCGCGGCGGCCTGCGGATTCTGGCCGTAGTCGACCATGCGCGAGACCACCTGCATGTGGCCCTGCGCCTGCATCGAGCCGCCCATCACGCCGAAGCTCATCAGCGGCTTGCCGTTTTTCGTCAGGAAGCCGGGGATGATGGTGTGGAAGGGGCGCTTTCTCGGCGCGACGATGTTGGCATGGCCGGGCTTCAGGCTGAAGCCGAAGCCGCGGTTCTGCAGGCTGATGCCGGTGCCGGGCACGACCACGCCGGAGCCGAAGCCGGCGAAGTTGGACTGGATGTAGGACACCATCATGCCCGAGTCGTCGGCGGCGGTCAGGTACACGGTGCCGCCTTTCGCCGGATTGCCGTGGGCCGGGGCCTGCGCCTTTTTCATGTCGATCAGCTTCGCGCGCTGCTTCAGGTAGGCCTTGTCGAGCATTTCGGAGGGCTTCACGCGCATCGTCGCCGGGTCCGACACGTACTCGTTGATGTCGGCGAAGGCGAGCTTCATCGCCTCGATCTGCAGATGCATGCTGTCCGGGGAGTCGACCGGCAGCTTGGCGACGTCGAAATTCTCGAGGATGCCCAGCGCGATCAGCGCGGCGATGCCCTGGCCGTTGGGGGGAATCTCGTGCAGCGTGTGGCCGCGGTAGTCGATGCCGATCGGCTCCACCCAGTCGTTGGCGTGCGCGGCGAGGTCGTCGAGCGTCAATGCGCCGCCGTGCTGCTTGGCCCAGGCCACGATTTTTTCGGCGAGGTCGCCCTTGTAGAAGGCCTCGCCCTTCGTTTCGGCGATGCGCGCCAGGGTCTTGGCCTGCGCCGGGAAGGAGAATTTCTCGCCGGGCAGCGGCGCGCGGCCGCGCGGCATGAAGGCTTCGGCGTAACCGGGCTGGTTTTTCAGTTCCGGCGCCTGGTTCGCCCACAGGCGGGCGATGGTCGGCGTCACCATGTAGCCGTCCGTGGCGTACTGGATCGCTGGCTCGAACAGGTCGGCGAAGGGCAGCTTGCCGAATTTCGCCGACAGGTCCGCCCAGGCCGAGACGCAGCCCGGCACGGTCACCGCATCCCAGCCGCGCTGCGGCATCGCCTGCGCGCCCTTGAAGCGTTCCGGCGTCCACGCCGCGGGCGAGCGGCCCGAGGCGTTCAGGCCGTGCAGCTTTTTGCCGTCCCACAGGATGCAGAAGGCGTCGCTGCCGATGCCGTTGCTGGTCGGCTCGAGCACGGTCAGCGAGATCGCGGTGGCGAGAATCGCATCGACGGCATTGCCGCCCTTGAGCAGCATGCGCAGTCCGGCCTGGGCCGCCAGCGGCTGCGAGGTGGCGACGGCATTGCGGGCCAGCACGGGCATGCGCTGCGAGGTGTAGGGAAACTGGAAATCGAGTGGGGTCATCGGAGGTCTCGGGATGAAAACGGAAGGGCTGCAGGGCGCGGACAAAAAAATACGGGGCACGCGGCCCCGTATTTTAGCGCACTGTGTTAACGCGCTGTATTAACGCACCGGGGAGCCGCTCAGTTCGGCTGGATGCCCGCGGCGCGCGCGACCTTGATCCATTTCTGGATTTCGGCGCGGTTGAACTTGTCGTGGGCCTCCGGCGTGCTGCCGTTGGGCTCGGCGCCCTGGTCGAGCAGGGTCCTGCTGACCTTGGGATCCTTCAGCGCCTGCACCAGCGCGGCGTTGACGCGGTCGACGATGGGCTTCGGCAGGTTCGCCGGCCCGAACATCGAGAAGCCGCTGGACACGACGAAATCCTTCTGGCCCTGTTCGATCATCGTCGGCACTTTCGGCGCGGCGGGGGAACGCTTCTCGCCGGTCTGGGCGATCATGCGCAGGCGGCCCTGGGCGACGTAGGGCACCGCGGCGGGCATGCTCGGGAACTGCATCTGCACGTGGCCGCCGACGAGGTCGATCATCGACGGGCCGCTGCCCTTGTAGTGGACGGCGGTGATCTTGACGCCGGTGGTCGAGATCAGCAGTTCGGCCGCGAGGTGGCCGACGGTGCCCTGGCCGGCGGTCGAGTAGAAGATGTCCATCGGGCGCGCCTTGGCCAGCGCGATGAACTCCTTCAGGTTCCTCGGCGGCAGCGACGGGTGGAGCACGAAGGCGGTGGGCACGTCGGCGACGATGCCGATGGGCGTGAAGTCCTTGACCGAGTCGTAGGGCAGCTTCTTGACCATGGCCGGGTTGATGGTATGGCCGGCCGAGGCCATCAGCAGCGTGTAGCCGTCGGGGGCCGCGCGCATCACCATCTCGGTGCCGATGGCGCCGCCGGCGCCGCCGCGGTTGTCGATGATGACCTGCTGGCCGAGGATTTCGCCCATTTTCGGTGCGAAGATGCGGCCGATGATGTCGGTATTGCCACCGGCGGCGAAGGGAATGACCATCCGGACCGGTTTTGCGGGGTAAGTCTGCGCGGAGGCCGTGGCGGCGACGGTCAGCAGGCCCGCGGTGACGGCGATCCGGAATCCATTGAGCTTCATCAGGTTCTCCTCGTGTTGGCGCTGCGCTCGTTCTTGTGTCGCAGGCGGTTGGGATTAAAGCGGGACGCCGAGTTTACCAAGCCTGCGGTCATTGTGCAGTCCCTGCAGTCCTGCGCGGATGGATGCCCGCGGTCCGGGTCCAATCGGTGGCGCCGCGCGCGGTGGCGGACCTGCCAGAGGGTAGAATCGCCGGACGGCGCCGCGGATCCGCGGCGGAAAGTCACGGAGAGCAGAGCATGACAATGAAACGCATGACCATCATGGGCACCCGCCACGTCGTGGCTGCCGGCCATTACCTCGCCGCCCACGCGGCTTTCGAAATCCTCGAGGCCGGCGGCAACGCCATCGACGCCGGCGTCGCGGCGGGTCTTGCCATCGGCGTGCTGCAGACCGAGAAGGTCAACATCGGTGGCGTCGCGCCGCAGATCATCTACACCGCGAAGGACCGCAAGGTGCATTCGATCGACGGCCTCGGCACCTGGCCGGCCGCGGTGACGCCGGATTACTTCATGAAGAAGCACGGCGGCAAGATTCCGCCGGGCGTGGAACGCTGCGTGGTGCCGGCGGCGCCGGACGCGTGGATCACCGCGCTGTCGAAATTCGGCACCATGAGCTTCGGCGAGGTCGCCTCGGCGGCGATCCGTTTCGCCAGCGAGGGCTTCCCGATGTACCCGCTGATGGCGGAGTTCATCGGCGCCAACACCGATTATTACGGCCGCTGGCCGTCGAGCAAGAAGGTGTTCATGCCCGGCGGCCGGCCGCCGGTGCCGGGCAGGGTGTTCGTGCAGGCCGACCTCGGGCGCACGCTGAAATACATGGTCGACGAGGAGCGCCGCGCGGCGAAACGCAAGGGCCGCAGGGCGGGCCTGCAGGCGGCGCGCGATGCCTTCTACAAGGGCGACATCGCGAAGGCGGTGTCGAAGTGGATCGCCGGGCAGGGCGGCCTGATGCGCTACGAGGACTTCGCCAACTTCAAGGTCAACTTCGAGCCGACCGTGAAATCGAAGTTCGGCAACATCGAACTGCACGCCTGCGGCCCGTGGTCGCAGGGGCCGGCGCTGCCGATGGCACTGAACATCCTGAAGGGCTACGACCTGAAGGCGCTGGGGCACAACACGCCGCAGTACATCCACGTCGTCACCGAGGCGCTGAAGCTCGCCTTCGCCGACCGCCACCAGCACTTCGGCGATCCGAAGTTCGTCAAGGTGCCGCTGGCCGGCCTGCTGTCGGAGAAATACGCGGACTGGCGCCGCACGCTGATCCGCGACAACGAGGCCTGGCCCGAAATGCCGCCAGCGGGCGATCCGAAAACGCTGTCGGCGTTGCAGAACATCTGCATGCCGGTGCCGCAGCCCGACGAGGCGCCGGGGCCGGGCGACACCTCCTATCTCTGCGTCATCGACCGCCACGGCAACGCCTTCTCGGCCACGCCTTCCGACGGCTCCGACAAGACGCCGATCATTCCGGGCGTGGGCATCCTGTGCTCGGGCCGCGGCACGCAGTCCTGGTCCGATCCCTCGCATCCGTCCTCGGTGGCGCCGGGCAAGCGCCCGCGGCTGACGCCGAATCCGGCGCTGGCGCTGAAGAACGGCAGGGCCTACATGCCCTTCGGCACGCCGGGCGGCGACGTGCAGATCCAGGCGATGATCCAGGTCTTCCTGAACATCAACGTCTTCGGCATGTCGGTGCAGGACGCCGTCGAGGCGCCGCGCTTCGCCAACTACAGTTATCCGGGTTCCTTCGAGCCGCATCCGTACTTCCCCGGCCGGCTGTACCTGGAGTCGCGCATCGCCAAATCCACCGGCGAGGCGCTGGCCGCGATGGGCCACAAGCTCTACTGGTGGGACGACATGACCTGGCTTGCCGGTTCGGTGTGCACCATCGTCAACGACCATGCGCAGGGCGTGCTGCACGGTGGTGCGGATCCGCGGCGTCCGGCCTACGTGCTGGGCTGGTGATTGCGGCGGTGGGGCGGTGGCACGATTGTTGCAAATTTATTATTGCGAATTCGCTGTTGATTGTTGCCATCATTACCGCCGATGACGCCGCCAATCGCGCCGAAGACCGCCTGCAACCGCTGAATCCCCATAACGACAACGAGGAACCCCAATGAACATTCGCCATGTCCTGACCGCCATCGCCGCCGCCGCGGCCTGTGCCGCCTTGCCCGCCATCGCGGCCGGCGCCTATCCCGACCGCCCGGTGCGGCTGATCGTCGGCTTCCCGCCGGGCGGTGCCGCCGACATCCTCGGGCGCACCGCGGCCCAGCAGCTGTCCGAGCGCATCGGCCAGCAGGTGGTGGTCGACAACCGCGGCGGCGCCGGCGGCCTGATCGCGACGGAAATCGCGGTCAAGGCCAATGCCGACGGCTACACGCTGCTGTTCTCGTCGATACCGCACGTGATCAACCCGCACCTCTACAGGAAAGTGTCGTACGACGCGATCCGCGATTTCACGCCGGTCGTGCAGTTCGTCGCGGTGCCGCTGATGCTGGCCTCCGGGCCCGCGCTGCCGGTGAAGACGGTGAAGGAGCTGATCGACCACGCAAAGGCCAATCCCGGCAAGATCAACTACGGCTCGGCCGGCAGCGGCTCGTCGAGCCACCTCGCGGTGGAGCTGTTCAAGAGCATGGCCGGCATCCGCATGGAGCACATTCCGTACAAAGGCACCGGTCCGCTGATCACCGACATGTTCGGCGGACAGGTCGGCGTGACCATCGCCAGCGCGGTGCCGCTGTCGCCGCACGTGCGATCCGGCAAGCTGCGCGGCCTCGCGGTGACCGGCCCGAAGCGTTCGGCGGCTTTTCCCGAACTGCCGGCGATTGCGGAGACCGTGCCCGGCTACGAAGTGGTCAACTGGTTCGGCGTCTTCGCGCCGGCCGGCACGCCGGCCGACATCGTCAGGCGCGTCAACAGTGAACTCGGCACCGCGCTGAAGAATCCGGAACTGGTGAAGAGGCTCAACGCGCAGGGCGCCGACGCGGTCGGCGGCAGCGCCGAGGGATTCGCGCGCGTGGTCAAGGCCGATTTCGCGAAATGGGCGAAGGTGGTCAAGGAGTCGGGCGCGAAGGTGGAGTGAGCGGGACCGTTCTTCTTCCTCATATCGACCTGCCCCGCGAGCGGGGCAGGAGTTGAGGCGATGAACCGGGCAGGACATGAAGCAGGCGAAAGAAGCAGATAAGAAGCAGATAAAGGCCGGCCGGAGGCCGGCGAATTGAAACAAGACGCCCTGTTCAGGCATCTTACCACACGGAGGAAAATAATGTTTAAAATCAATAATTTATATAAATTCCTGCTGCCGGCCAGCGCGTTGCTGGCGGCTGCCGGCGCGGTGCAGGCCCAGGGCGCCGCGAACTATCCCAATCGCACGATCCGCTACATCGTCGGCTACACCCCCGGCGGCACTTCCGACATGCTGGCGCGCGCCGTCGGCCAGAAACTCGCCGCGGCCTGGGGCCAGCAGGTCATCGTCGACAACCGCCCCGGCGCCGGCACCAACATCGGCACCGAACTCGGCGCCAAGGCGCCGCCCGACGGCTACACGCTGTTCATGCCGACCGTGGCCAACGCGATCAACCCGACGCTGTATCCGAAGCTCGGCTACGACATGCTGAAGGACTTCGCCTACGTCACCAACTTCGCCAAGGTGCCGGGCATCGTCGTCGTGCATCCCTCGCTGCCGGTCAAGAGCGCGAAGGAATTGATCGCGCTGGCGAAAGCCAATCCGGATTCGCTGCGCCACGGCTCCACCGGCGTCGGCAGCCCGCACCATCTGGCCGGCGAAATCTTCAAGAGCATGGCCGGCGTGAAGATGATCCACGTGCCGTACAAGGGGGCGACGCCGGCGATCGCCGACATCATCGCCGGCCACATCGAAGTCTATTTCGGCGCCATGGTGTCGACGCTGCCGCATGCGCGCAGCGGGCGGCTGCGCGCGCTGGGCGTGACCAGCCTCAAGCGCGTCGACGCGGCGAAGGACATCGCCACGCTGGACGAGCAGGGGCTCAAGGGCTACGAGACCGGCTCCTGGTTCGGCATGGCGGTGCCGACGGGCACGCCGCGCGACATCGTCACCAAGCTGCATGCCGAGTCGACGAAAGCGCTGCAGGCGCCCGACCTGCGCAATCGCATGATCGCGGAGGGCGCCGAATTCGTCGGCGACACGCCGGAGCAGTACGCCGCCTTCATCCGGTCCGAGATCGACAAGTGGGGCAAGGCGGTGAAAGCCTCGGGAGCCAGGGTCGATTGAGCGATACGGAAATACTGCCGGACCCGCGGGATGCCGCGGGCGTTTCAACCCATCCGTTGCAGGCCGCGGCGGATGGCGATGACGCCGCGCTGCAGGCGGCCCTGTGGGACGCGCTGGCGGCGGGCGACGATGCCGCCATCCGCGCCGCGCTCGGCATGCGGCCGCCGGCCCGCGCGCAGCGCGTGGCGCGGGCGCTCGCCGCCGTGCTCGACGGTGCCGGCGAGGGCATCGGCCTGCGTTTTTTCGCGATCCCGCTGGTGATCGTCGCGGGCAGCCGCAGGCCCGAGATGGTGCCCGGCGCGCTGCCCGAGGTCGGTAAAATCGCCGCGCTGCTGGAGCAGCACGGCGCTGTCGGCGTCACGCGCAACTTCGGCCTCGGCAACGCGCTGGTCGGCGCCGAAGCGCTGGACGCGCTGTCGCCCGCGGCGCTGTGGCGTGCCGCCGCCGATCCCGCGCAGCGCCCGCTCGATGCGCTGCGGCCCGGGCCGATCCCGGTCTCCGGCAGCCGCGAGCAGGTGCACCTGCGCTTCATCGCCGGCGCCGGCATCACGCCGCGGCACCTGCCTTCATTTCTCGAGTCGGCCTCCAACATCGGCACCTGGGGCATGGCAATGACGAAGGAACTCGCGCGCCAGCTCGCGCAGCCCGGCCTCGAAATCCTGCCGATGCCGCGCCCGCCGCAGCCGCTGCTGACGGCGGCCCACGCCGGCCGCCGCGCCCAGCTCGAAGCCGCGCTGAGCCTGTTCCTCGGCAACACGCTGCGCAAATTCCGCATGGCCGTCGGCGACCCCGAAGCCGTGCTGTCGGCGCACCGTCTCGACAACGGCGCCGGCGAACTGCGGCTGAGCCTCAGCACGCCGCTGGACGATTCATTGTTCGAGGGATTCGCGTGGCCGCTGCAGCCGCAGGACGAAGCGGCGGAAGTGACACAGCTCATGCAGGCTTCGCTGAACGAATGCCGCGTGACGAACGTGACGCTGCTGGATCGGGTGCTGCCGGACCGGCTGCCGGGCGGGTCGGTGTTCGTGGCGGGGCGGATGTTGGGGGGGGTGGGGCGGGAGCCTGCGCGGCATTAACCGCGCAGGCGGTTCAGCTTGGGCAGGATGCTGCCGGTATCCCGCAGTTCCGACAGGGGGGGATTTCCGCGAAATCCTGCCGAAAAAACTGGAGATCGGCGGCCGCTGCCAGCAGACCGCTCATGTCGGGCGCCGCAGCCTGGCGAACAGGCGTTGCTGTTCCACCAGTCCCGACGTCAGTCTCGGCGGCAGGTCCGCGGGCAATGGCACGGAAAACAGGTCGGCAACGGCCCGGCGGACATCGTCATCGGTCATCGCCTGCAATTCGCGCCGGCGCACGGCTTCCAGCGACCGGGCGGCCTTGTCCCATTGCGTGCTCCAGCGTTTGAGGTCGGTGAGACTCATGCCGGAGATTCTACGCTGCATGGCGGATGCGGGGTTGTCGCGGTTATCTGCGGGAGGGCTTGTGGCGGCTATGGTGAGGCACTAATCTTTGACCCGCACTCTCTGCCCGAAGAAGGGGGCGCGTTCCAGTCATGACGCAAGGCCGGGAGAGAGAATGCAGGGTGCGTGGGCAACTATATTGTAAGTTATTGTTTTTATTGAATATTAAAGTTTTCCGGAAACATGTCGAGCCTGGCTTTTTAATTGTGGTGAATCCGTTTCCGGTTTTCCAGTGGCGATGCGTTCGATGCGGCAATCGTTGATTGCCATTGATTTGGAACTGACATGATCAAGAACGGATTACCGGCAATTCATCCAGGAGAGTTTCTTCGGGAGATCCTTGAGGAATGCGAAGTTTCTCAGGCCGCATTCGCGCGCATGCTGGGGGTTTCGCCGATACGTATCTCTCATGTCGTCAAGGGCGGCAGGCCGGTTACCGCCGAACTGGCCTTGCTGTTCGGACGTGTCTTCGCGCAGTCGCCGCAGTACTGGCTGAATCTGCAGGTGGCCTACGATCTCAAACTGGCGGAACGGGCGATTGGCAGCCGGTTGAAGGCGGTTTCGAAATTGGTGCCGGTTCGGGAACCCTGCGGCTAGTTGCGGGGCGTCGCCATCCTATGCCAATGCGCCGGCGCAAGCGTTCTTGTATGAAACCAGCAATTAACAGGATTGTGCTCTGCTGCTGTTTCTGAGCCGAGCTTGCGGATGTCTCGCCCATGGTGGAGCGCGTGGATTAAAAATTCCCGGGTTTCACCGTTTGGTTGTATTAAATCAACAATGATCAGAACGGATCGCGTCATGTCGTCAAAACGGAAAATATGGTTTTTCTTATTTTGGCTTTCGGCGACAGTATTAGGCTTCACATCCAGCGCATCCGGGCAGCCCGCATCGCAAGCGCCGCATTCGCTGCCCGACGTCACATTGCTGAATGTGGGGCCGGCGCCTTGCACTACTGTTGTGGGTGGCGATGGTTTGACGCCGGAATTTGCCTGCAATTTGTGCAAGGAGGAAGTGCAGTCCATATTTCCGGCGTGTACTTTCTCATCGACTTATACGTCGCAGTTGCAGGACGCGGGTCAGGTGACAAAGTTCGGGGTATGCCACATTCAGGGCAGCGGAATTTCCGGCTGCAGCAGTTACGATTTCTCTCCGACGGTAAATGCGAATTGTCCCAACGGAACAGCTTCTGATGGAGGGGTTTGCCACTGCCCCCCCGGGCACAGTTGGACGGGGCAGCAATGCGACTCCTTTATCTCGGACTATACGAGAGGTGAGGAGCCGTGCGAGCCTGCCACGGGCGATTACTGCGGGAATCCAATCAATGTGGGCTCGGGAAATAAATTCCAGATTGAATTGGATATTGTAGGGAAGGCGCCTGTTTTTCCGTTCAGGTTGGCGTTGTACTACAACAGCGAGCCGGAGATTTTTCCGGCGCTTAACTTGCCCATGCATCTGCGAGGGTTGCCGAGGGGGTGGCGCCACACGTACATGCGTTCTGTCGTGAACCGCCAAACTGGCGGCGTTTGGACGGCGAGCGTTTATCGTCCGGATGGAAAAGTCATTTGGTTCACGGCAACTTCCCAATCCGGGCCGTACGTTCCATACGCTCCGCATCAATTAGGGACGCTGGAGCGTATTACATCGCCATCGCCAGGATGGCGTTACACGAACATCGGTGACGAGGTTGAGACCTATGACAATTCCGGAAGATTGATGGAAATCCGGAATCGCGCAGGTCTTGCGCATACGCTGGTATACGATGGGTTGGGGCGGCTTGTTCAGATTTTTCATTCCCTGGGAAACGATTATTTCTATTTTAATTACTATGCCGACAACCCGGGAATTGACTCCATCAGTGGGACTCCAATAGGAAATGTTTCTTTTCATGAAGACTCAATAATAACCTCCTCTCCCATGACATATCAGAGGATATTGAAGCGCGTTTCTTATACGAAGCCGGATGAAAGCTGGAATGTGCATCGGGATTTCTTGTACGAGAATCCCTCGTTCCCCAGGGCATTGACTGGGATCATCGATGAGTCTTTCCGGCGTGTCGCCACGTGGGAATATGATTCGGAGGGGCGCGCGGTTTTGTCATTTCATGGAGACAACGCCGACAAGGTTACGTTGAATTATGTTTCCGGCGGTGTGACTGTAACGCATCACGTCAATTCGGCCCTTTCCAGCAGCCGAACTTATGCCACTCAAGTCGTTGCCGGGAAAAAAAGAGTCGGTTCGATTGCAGGCGATCCATGTCCTGCGTGCGGACCCAAGTCAACAGTGTTTGATGGCAACGGATTCGTGTCCAAGTCGACGGATTGGAACGATACGGAAACCACTTATTTCCGATTGGATTCAACCAGGCCGGATCTTGAAACTGCGCGTGTGGAGGCCGGTAATCGTAGCGACGGAGAGGGGCGTCGAACGGTCACGACAAGCTGGCATTCGGCGTTTCGCCTGCCGGTGGAGATCAAGGAGTACAGCGGGGGCGCTGATTCGGGAGGGGTGCCCACGGGGACCTTGATCCGCACGACCGCGATGACGCATGATGCCGCGGGTAACGTTCTTTCCCGGACGATCACGGATGTCGCGTCCGGGAGATCCAGGCAGTGGGCATATACATACAATTCAAACGGGCAAGTGCTGACTGCCGACGGGCCGCGTACCGATGTCAGCGACGTGGTGACTTACACGTATTACGCGAACGACCATTCGGACATTACTTACCGGGGGCGTTTGCAGAAAATAACGAATGCATTGGGTCACGAGGTCAAATTTACCGAATATGATTTTGGTGGGAAGCCGCTCACGATAGAGGAGCCCAATGGACTGACGACAACGCTGACGTACAACTACAGAAATCTTCTGAAGACGCGAACCCGTTCCGGGGAGACCACCGCTTATGCATATGATGATTCCGGGAATCCGATAAAAATCACGATGCCGGATGGAAGCTTTCTTGAGTATGCATACGACTCTGCATACCGGATTCTGGAAATCAAGGACAATCTCAACAACAAAATCGCATTTACCCGGGACTACATGGGAAATGTGGTGTCTGAGGATGTCAAGGATCCATCCGGCAATATCGTTCAAGCGCATACCCGGGAATTCAATGCCCTGAACAGGCTGATCAAGGACATAGGCGGATCTTCCCCGTCGACGCAGATAACGCAATACGGCCATGATCCGAACGGAAATGTAATTTCGATAACACCTCCGGCCGTTGGCAACAAGCAGGATGCGGTAAAAACCTATGACGGGTTGAATCGCCTCAAATCCGTCACCGAAAAGGCAACGATTGGAGGGGTTCTTTCCGATATTGTCACCGAGTATGCCCATGATTCCCTGGGGCAGCTTATTCAGGTCAAAGACCCCAAGGGGCTGTTCACAAATTACACCATTAACGCCCTGGGGGAGTTGACGTCTCTCGAAAGCCCGGATACCGGCGTCAAGTCATATACCTACGACTCTGCCGGTAATTTGTCCTCGGTAACCGATGCCAACGGCAACGTCGTGACTTATGGGGCGTACGACGCTCTGAACAGAATCACGTCCGTAACGCACACGGGCGCCGGCGGGGCCGCGGATTTCGCGGCAAGTTATACGTACGACAGTTGCGCCAATGGAATCGGCCGGCTGTGTTCCATTGCGCAGACTCCCGGGGGAAGCATCGGTTACGCCTACGACGCTCTCGGGAGGGTGACGTCCGAGACGAGAGTCATCAATGGAATCAATTATGTCACCGCCTATTCGTACGACTCCGCCGGGCGCATGTCGGGGATGACATATCCCGGAGGGCGGCAAATTCAATACGCCTTTGATGGCGTCGGGCGCGTTTCCGCAATCGCCACATCCAAGTCCGGATCGTCGGCAACGTTGCTGAACACCGCGACCTATCACCCGTTCGGGGGCGTCAGGCAGTTTTATTTTGGAGCCAATCAGTCCGGGCAGGCGTACACGCGGAATTACGACGCTGACGGGCGTGTCGGGAGCTATTCCCTTGGAAGCCTGACCCAGGTGCTGACTTACGACGCGGCAGGCCGGATTACCAGCATCCAGGACCAGGGTTTGAGCGTAAACAGGACTTTTTCTTACGATGAGGTGGATCGCATTCTGTCGGGCGTGATGCCGAATTCTTCCGACAACCAGGCGTATACATACGATGCCACGGGGAACCGGTTAAGCCAGAACGCCAATAGCTATTCTTATCAATCCGCGAGCCATCGGCTTGTCGCGGCCGGCGGCACGGCCTATTCATATGACGCAAACGGCAGCGTGATACAAAAGGGCGGCGACCAATTTGTGTACGATGCGCGCGGCCGGCTGGTTGGGGCGGGGGGATCCGGTTATGGGGTCAATGTTTTGGGAGAGCGGGTCCTGAAACAAACGGGAGCGGCGATTACTGCCTACCACTATGACCGGGCCGGCCGCCTGATTGCGGAAACGGACGGTTCCACCGGTGTCATCCTGAAGGAATACGTTTATTTGAACGATCAGCCCGTCAATGTGATCGTCAGCAGCGCGCCATCGGTGACGGAGCAGTTTGTCAACGAAACGGCCGCCACGTTCTCCGGGAACTGGGGGGCAACCCAGAACAGCAGCAGCGCCTACCAAAACGATTACCGGACGCACCCGGTGCTGCCATGAAACCGGTCCGGGGAGGGCCGGCGGAGCGCCGGAGTTCTTGGATGGGGGGCCTCGGGCTGCTGACGCTGGCGGCATTCCTGACCGGCTTTCCGGTCACTGCAGGCGCGCAGACCCCGGCGGAAAATTTCAAAAGAATCATGCCGGCCATCCAGCTATTGCTGGATGGCGATCCGATCGTATTGACGATCGCGTCACCGGCTGACGGTTTCAGCACCGTGGAGGCATCGATTGATGTCGGCGGCTCGGTGACTGGGCCGGGTGCCGGGATATCCGTGCAGGCCACGTGCACGGCCTGCGGCAACCCCCTCGGCGGCACTGTAACGGGCGCCAATTATGCAATTGGCGCCGTTCCGCTGAATCCTGGCGGCAATACGATCACCGTTACGGCCAGTCATCCTGGCGAGTCTTCCGTGACCAAAACGGTTTCCGTGGTCCGGTACGGCATGCCGGCCGTGCACATCGGCTCTCCGGCCAATGCCGCAGTGCTGCATTCGACCCCGGTGACAGTCACGGGCACCTATGCGAATGCCGGCTCGGTCACGGTAAACGGGGTGGACGCGACCCTGGATTCAGGGGCGGGCACATACAGCGCCAGCGTCGTCCTGACTCCCGGCAGCAATTTAATCACCGCCATTGCGGGCAATCCGGCGGCCCAGGCCCAGGATGCGCGCACGGTCAGCTATGTGCCGGGCCCGGTCGTCAGCTGGACCTTGCCCGCAACGGACGGAATCCATGAAGTGTCTGCAAGATGGGTCGTTCTTCCCGGCAATACGAGTTCGGCGGTATTCCGCGTGGTGCACGCGGGCGGGTCCACCGATGTGACGGTGGATCAAACGTCAAGCGACGGGCAATGGGTGAGCCTCGGGACTTACACGCTGAGCGACACCGGGAACCGCGTCGAACTCAGGCCGAACGCGGACGGGCAGGTGGTGGCCGACGCGGTCCGGCTTTCCACGGCGACCCAGACCGCATCGATATACAACATATATGCCGACCACCTGAACACGCCCCGTCTCGTCATGAATGACGATGTTGCCCCGGTGGCGGTCTGGAGATGGGACAACGATGAGGCCTTTGGCCGGAACGCGCCGGATGAGAACCCGCAGGGGGCCGGGCCGTTCGTGTTTAACATGCGCCTTCCGGGGCAGTATTTCGATGCGGAGACGAATCTCCACTACAACTACTTCAGGGACTATGATCCGGAGATCGGGCGGTATGTGCAGTCGGATCCCATGGGGCTTGAGGGAGGGATTAGTACCTACGCTTATGTTGGAGGAAATCCGGTTTCTTTTGTTGATCCCGAAGGGTTTGCTCTAGTAAATCCAATTACGATTGGCGCGGCCATTGGCGGAGTGTCTGGCGCCATTCAAGCGGCTAACGCCGGGGGTGGTTGGACGATGTCGAACGCAAGAAACATTGCCATCGGCACCCTCGCAGGTGCGGCCAGCGGTGCAGTCCCAGGCATGTTCTCTACCCGCATCGGATTTAGAGCAACTGCGGCGATTGGTGGTGTAGCAGGCGCAGGAGGTAATTTGGCAAGCCAATATGTGAGTGGGACCGATTTTTTAGATTTGGATTATAAAAAAGCGGCCGTTCAAATGTGTATTGGAGTTGTCAGTGGCGCAGCAGGGTGGCGCGTAGGCTTGTCTGGTGCGCTTGGAGTGGTGCGGGCAGGTGGTTCGTCATCTTCCGCGCTCGTATTGGGAAGTACGGCTGGTAGTGTGGGCGGTGGCGCTGCTCAGGTCTGGATGAATCTGCCAGTGCCTACCTCGTACGGCGGTTTCATGCAGGAACCGTGATCTGGCGAAATCGACAATGGAGATCTTTATCTCAGGTGTAGGCCGAGTATTTTTTGCCGCTGCGGGAGGCGTATTGATCGGCCTTACCTTTCTGGCGCAGTTGGCACTACGAGATACCTTCAGTGGTGAACGCATACCAGTTAAGGCCGGTTTGAAATGGGTTGGCGTTAGTCTGCGGCTGATTGTTGCCGTAATCGCATTCGTTACAGTGGTCTTGGTGCTGCGCCACGTTGCATTTTGGCAGAATGGTTCACTCGTCGATGCAGCCGCGGTCGCAGGAGGGCTGCTCGGTTGCGTTTTAGTCGGACGTCGGTGGGCAACTTCCTTCGCGTGCCAATTACGCCAACGACTGCAGAATAAATAGCAACAACCGAGAGACAAAGCGGCGGGGATGGAGCCCAATATCTCCTAGAGACCGCAATGGGCTCTGTCCCCGCTTCACTGGGTGACGACAGGGGTCGGCACCACCAGTTACAAGATCAACTTGCTCGGCCAGCGGGTGCGCAAGGCCGATTCGAGCGACGACCTGATTAGCTACAGGAACCAGAGTCGATTTTTCCATGCAATTCGGATGGGCAGGTGGTGGCCGATGCGGTCAGGCTTTCCACGGCGACCCAGACCGCGTCGATATACAACATATACGCCGACCACCTGAACACGCCCCGTCTCATTATGGATGACGCTGTTTCTCCGGTGGCGGTCTGGAGATGGGACAACGATGAGGCCTTTGGCCGGAACGCGCCGGATGAGAACCCGCAGGGGGCCGGGCCGTTCGTGTTTAACATGCGCCTTCCGGGGCAGTATTTCGATGCGGAGACGAATCTCCACTACAACTACTTCAGGGACTATGATCCGGAGATCGGGCGGTATGTGCAGTCGGATCCCATGGGGCTTGAGGGAGGGATTAGTACTTATGGGTATGTTGGAGGGGATTCGCTGGGCAATATTGATATGTATGGTTTGTTATACGGTGTGCCTTGGCAAGCGCCACCAAATTGGATGCCACAACCTCCAAAGGCATCTCCACAGTTATTGCCGATTCAATATTACGGAAGCATGTTGGATTTTGGCATTGCTTATGTGCAGCAACGTCTTGCAACGAAAGGCTATGCATCACCTAGTGCGCCGGCAGGGTGGGTTAAACAAGATCTGTATTTTCACTGCCGCGCCAACTGTGAAGCTGCGCAGCGCGGTAGGGTAAGAGCCAAGGAACCGAAAGGTAAGAGCTTCCGAGAATGGCTTAAACATTTATTTGAAGCGATTTGGGGTCTCTAGAAGATGGATCGCAAACTGGAGGGCTGGGGGCGACGCCGCAGGTTTGCCGTTCGATGCAGGCCATTTCATTGGCGGCCTATGCGATGAACAAGAATGTCAATCTGTATATTGATAATCTGCCTTCTGGTGCCACTTGTTCCACATTGACAGCTTGGGGCGTGGTGCAGGCGAGATTCATTATCCTTCTGGATTCCTGATGTTTCGCGCTACTCCGGCGATATTGGCATCGTATTCTTGGTTTTAGGGAGTAAGCCTTCAAAGATGCAAGGGGGGGGGCTGGGCTCGGCTACTTGGCTGTCTTTGGTGCGGCAGGGGACAAGTCGCACGGCGGCGCTATCGGTCGCATGTGATCTGTCGTCTCGCCCCTTTCCCCAAGGGGGTTTCCTTCGGTCGCATCCGCCCTGAAAAAATCCGATCCTTGGTGGTCTGCACTTCCGAAACTGCTACAGTGCGCGCCATGAAACCCTATGCCGCGCTGAATCCCGAAACCATCCTCGATGCCATCGAATCCTGCTGCGGCCTGCGCTGTGACGGCCGGCTGCAGGCACTGAACAGTTACGAAAACCGCGTCTATCAGGTGTGGCTGGACGATGGCCAGTCCGTCGTCGCCAAGTTCTACCGTCCGCAGCGCTGGAGCACCGAGGCGATCCAGGAGGAGCAGGATTTCGCGCTGGAACTCGCCGCGCGCGAGCTGCCGGTGGTGGCGCCGCTGGTGTTCAATGGCCGTACGTTGCACGAGCATGGCGGTTTCCGGTTCGCACTGACACCGCGCCGCGGCGGGCGCACGCCGGAGCTGGACGATCCGGAGACGCTGCAGTGGATGGGGCGCTTCATCGCGCGCATCCATGCGGTGGGGCAGGTGAAACCCTTCGCGCACCGCCCGACGCTGGACATCGAATCCTTCGCCTATGAACCGGTGCAGTTCGTGCTCGACACCGAGTTCGTGCCCGACGATCTCTACGACACCTATGCCAGCGTGGCCGAGGACGTGGTGGAGCGCGTCGAGCGGCGCTGGGCCGCGGCCGGCGCGGCGCGCGACATCCGGCTGCACGGCGACTGCCATGCCGGCAACGTGCTGTGGACCGATGACGGGCCGCATTTCGTCGATCTCGACGACGCGCGCATGGGGCCGGCGGTGCAGGACCTGTGGATGTGCCTGTCGGGCGACCGCAAGGCGCAGCAGGCGCAACTGCTGCCGCTGCTCGAAGGTTATTGCGAGTTCCGCGAATTCGATCCGGCGGAGCTGATGCTGGTCGAGGCGCTGCGCACCTTGCGCATCGTGCATTACGCGGGCTGGCTGGCACGGCGCTGGGACGATCCGGCCTTTCCGGCGAATTTTCCCTTTTTCAATACCCAGCGTTACTGGCAGGACCACATCCTCGCGCTGCGCGAGCAGGCCGCGGCGCTGGACGAGCCGCCGCTGCAATGGCTGCGCTGAATTTCCTGTTGCGCATCCTCGTCGTCGTCGGCGCGGCCTGGGTCATCGTCGTCGCCTGGGTCTGGCTGACGCAGGACCGGCTGGTGTATTTCCCGCAGATCGGCCGCGACAATCCGGCGACGCCGGCCGCGGCCGGGCTGCCTTTCGAGGATCTGCGGATCGGCACCGCGGACGGCGAGACGCTGGCGGCGTGGTGGGTGCCGGCCACCACGGACAGGGTGAACGGCGCGGTGCTGCTGTTCCACGGCAACGCCGGCAGCATCGCCGACCGCGTCATGTATCTGCCGCATTTCACCGCGATGGGCTACGGCGTGCTGCTGGTCGATTACCGCGGCTACGGCAGAAGCAGCGGTTCGCCGGACGAGGCGGGCACGCATGCGGATGCGCGCGCGGCCTGGCGCTGGCTCACGGTCGAACGCGGTTTCGCCACCGGCGACATCGTGCTCGTCGGCGAATCGCTGGGCGGCGCGGTGGCAGCGGCGCTTGCGGCGCAGGTGCAGCCGCGGGCGCTGCTGCTGTTGTCGACCTTCACGTCGGTCAACGATCTCGGTAGTGAACTGTATCCCTGGTTGCCGGTAAGATTCATCAGCCGTTTCCGCTACGGCACGTTGCAGGGCGTGCAGGATTACCGCGGGCCGGTGCTGGTGGCGCACAGCCGGGATGACGAGATCGTGCCTTTCGCGCATGCGCAGCGCCTGCAGGCGGCAGCGGGGGCGCGTGGCCGCCTGCTGGAGATGCGCGGCGGGCACAATGATGCTTTCCTGTTCGGGGCACCGGAGCGGGTGGTGGCGGTGGCGGAGTTTTTCCGCGGCAGCACATCGCATTAAATTATAAGTATTTGATTTTATTGATAAACTTATGAAAAGCGAACTCAGGATCGGGATTGCCCTCGGTGCAGGATCGGCGCGCGGCTGGGCGCACATCGGTGTGCTGCGCGCGCTCGATGCCGCCGGCATCCGGCCGCAGATCGTCTGCGGTTCCTCGATCGGCGCGCTGGTCGGCGCGGTGTATGCGGAGGGTCAACTGGATGCGCTGGAAGAATGGGTGCTCGGCCTGACCTGGCGCAAGGTGCTGGGATTTTTCGACATCAGTTTCAACGGCGGTTTTCTGAAGGGCGCGAAGCTGATCGCCTTTCTGCGCGGCAACCTGCTGGAGCGCCAGATCGGCGACATGCCGCTGGCCTTCGGCGCGGTGGCCACCGACCTGCGCAGCGGGCGCGAGGTCTGGCTGCGCGAGGGCAATGCGGTCGACGCGGTGCGCGCCTCGATCGCGCTGCCCGGGTTGTTCACGCCCTGCGAGATCGGCGGGCGCCTGCTGGTGGATGGCGCGCTGGTGAACCCGGTGCCGGTGTCGCTGTGCCGCGCGATGGGCGCGGATTTCGTGATCGGCGTCGACCTCGGCGGCGGCCGCATGGCGCAGCGCGCCGGCACGGCGGGCCGCAGCGCATCGCTGAACATGATCGAGGTGGTCGCCGAAAGCCTCAGCATCATGCAGGTGCGCATCACCCGCAGCCGCCTGGCGGGCGAACCGGCGGACGTGCTGGTCCCGCCGCTGCTCGACGATATCGGCACGATGGAATACCACCGCGCACGGGAGTCGATCGCCGAGGGCCGCGCCGCGGCCGAGGCGATGCTGCCGCAGATCGAGCGCCTGCTGCGGGGTTGAGCGCGGCCGGGCCTCAGTCGAGGCCGAGCGCGTCCCGTGTGTGGCGGACCAGGGTCTTGGGCGCGACCGGCTTGTTCAGGTAGCCCGACGCGCCGTAGGCCAGCGCGGCGACGATGTCGTCGCGTTCGGCGCGGGCGGTGACGACGATGATCGGCGTGTCCCTGAATTCCGGATGTTCGTGGAGCTTGCCGAGGACGTCGAGGCCGACCGCGTCCCGCAGGTCGACGTCCATGATGATGAGGTCGGGCAGCGGCGTTTTGGCGAGCGCCGCGGCGATCTCGGCGCGCGTCGCCGCGCCGCGCACGTCGAAGCCGTTCTGCATCAGGCCGCGGGCGGCGGCCAGCGCTTCCGCCTCATGGCTGTCGATGATCAGCACGACGTGCTTGTCGCCGCCGCGTGGCGGCAGCGGCTTTTCAGGATGGTTGAGGATGCTGATCTTGTAGCCGGCCTTGAGCCGGCGGGCGCCGGAGAGGGTGCTTTCCGCCTGCTGCAACTGCTGCAGCGTCGGTTCCTTCGGGCGCTCGCTGAGGAAGGTTTCGAGCGCGCTGGCTGCGGGCGCCGCGGCCGGTCTGGCGGCGGACTCCGGCAGCAGCTCGAGGTAACCGTCCTTGACCAGCAGCGCGAGCGCGCCGCCGATGTCGCCGGCGCGGGGGAAGCGCGCCCGCAGTTCGGCGGCCGTCGCGCGCTGGCCGACCGCGGCGAGCAGGCCTTTGGTGCCGGCCTTGAGCAGGCCCGGCCTGGCCGCGATTTCGGCGTTGCCTTTGGCGGTGGTGCGGTAGGTGGCGGTGTGATCGGTCATGGGGTCTGCGGGTTGGGGTGGCCGGGCCGTTGGATCGCGGGTTCCGGTCCGCAGGGATTGACCCGTCCGCGGCTGCGATGTTCCCGGAGTCCCGGAAAAGCGCAGCCTGCGCTGCCGTGGGGGAGGGCCGGTGACCGCGCAACCGCAAGTTGCGTTCACGGAAGGGCGTCTTGCGGAACGGCCCGGAGTGTACTGCAAAATGCGCCGCGCGTCGTACACTCGCGGCCATGGATGCATGGCGCGACCGTTTTGCCGACGCTTTTCCGCTGCTGCTGCCGCTGCGCGGCACGGCGGCGCCGTTCTACGGCGGCGACTGGCCGTCGCGCGCGGTCCTGCAGCATGTGCTGGACACGGCCGGCGTGCGCACCGCTTCGGGCCTGCCCCTGCGCCTGATTGCGCCGGCGGCGGACGGTTTTTCCTACGAGGGTCGGCTCTACGCGCGCGGCGAGCTCGAGTTTCGAGAGCGCAGCTGGCACGACCTGTTCAACGTGCTGGTGTGGCTGGCGTTTCCGCTGGCCAAGGCCGCGCTCAACGCCCGCCATCGCGCGGCGCCGGCGATGGCGCGGGGGCGCGGCCCGGTGCGCGACGCGCTGACGCTGTTCGACGAGAGCGGCATGATCGTGCTGTCGGCGGATGAGGGATTGCTGGAGATGATCCGCGGATTCCGCTGGAAAGAACTGTTCTGGGCGCGGCGCGCGCGGGTCGTCGACGGCATGCTGTTCCTGCCCTTTGGCCATGCCTTGTGCGAAAAGGCGCTGGCGCCGTACAGGGGCATCACCGGGCGCTGTCTGCTGTTCCGCGCCGGGCCGGAGATTCTGCGGCTGCCCGCCGCCGAGTGTCTGCGGCGGATGGATGCGCGGGTGGCCGGGCATCTCGCCGATCCTGAAACGATGCAGCGCACGCGGGAACTGGCGCCGCTGCCGCTGCTCGGCATCCCGGGCTGGTGCGCGGACAACCGGCAGGAAACGTATTACGACGACCGCGACCAGTTCCGCCCCGGACGGCTGGCGGGGCAGCGGCCCGCGGTCCCTCAATCATGAAAGGCGCATGAATGATTGCCCTGTTGCAGCGGGTCAGCGCGGCCGAGGTCACGGTCGAGGGGCGGGTGGTCGGCGCCATCGGCCGCGGCCTGCTGGTGCTGCTGGGCGTGGAGGCGGGCGATACCCGCGCGGAAGCGGACCGGCTGCTGGAGCGCCTGCTCGATTACCGGGTGTTCGCGGACGCGGCAGGGAAAATGAACCTGTCGCTGCGCGACGTCGGCGGCGGGCTGCTGCTGGTGCCGCAATTCACGCTGGCGGCGGATACGCGCAAGGGACTGCGGCCAGGTTTCTCGACGGCGGCGCCGCCCGCAGAGGGGTGGCGGCTGTTCGAACATGTCCTGGCGACTGCGCGGAGCCGGCATGCGCCGGTGGCGCAGGGCGAGTTCGGCGCGGACATGCAGGTCACGCTGACCAACGACGGTCCGGTGACGTTCTGGCTGCAGGCGCGCGCGCCGGCATGAGCTACAATGCCGGCGCCGGCATCCGGTTCAGCATGAATAATGAATTATTCAATAAAAACAAATAATTAAGATGATTGCCTGATGCCGCCGCTGCGCTTGAACTTGCGCGCACCGGCCTCATCTAACAGCCGTTGCCAACCGCCAACCCTTGTGGAGCCTGAAAACCTATGAAACGTGTCTTTCTGCTGATCGTCACCAACTTCGCGATTCTCGCGGTGCTCAGCGTGACCATGCAGCTGCTGGGCATCGATGCGGCGCTGGAGAACGAGACCGGGCTCAATCTGCAGGGCCTGCTGGTGTTCGCCGCACTCTTCGGTTTCGGCGGCGCCTTCATTTCGCTGCTGATCTCGAAATGGATGGCGAAGATGTCGACCGGCGCGCGCGTCATCGAGGTGCCGTCGAACATGACCGAACGCTGGCTGGTGGACACCGTCAAGCGCCAGGCCGAGCGCGCCGGCATCGGCATGCCGGAAGTGGCGATCTACGACGCGCCGGACGTCAACGCCTTCGCCACCGGCTGGAACCGCAACGACGCGCTGGTCGCGGTCAGCACCGGCCTGCTCAACAACATGACGCAGGAAGAGGCGGAGGCCGTGCTCGGCCATGAAGTGAGCCACGTCGCCAACGGCGACATGGTGACGCTGACGCTGATCCAGGGCGTGGTCAACACCTTCGTCATCTTCCTGTCGCGCGTGGTCGGTTTCTTCGTCGACCGCGTGCTGCTGAAGAACGAGCGCGGGCAGGGGCCGGGATTCTTCATCGCGACCCTCGTGGCGCAGATGGTCCTTGGCGTGCTGGCGAGCATGGTCGTGGCCTGGTTCAGCCGCCAGCGCGAATTCCGCGCCGATGCCGGCGGCGCCGAGCTCGCGGGACGCCAGAAGATGATCGCCGCGCTGGAGCGCCTGAAAGGGAACCACGGGCAGACGGCGCTGCCGGCGCAGATGTCGGCCTTCGGCATCTCGGGCGGCGGCGGCATCGCGCGGCTGTTCATGTCGCATCCGCCGCTGGACGAGCGCATCGCCGCGCTGCGCAGCGGCCGCTGAACGGCCGCTGCCGGAATAAAAAACCGCGCCCCCGGGCGCGGTTTTTTATTCGGTTTTTTATTATCGTCCGGTTTTTCAGGGGCGCAGCAGCGGGTCGCGCACGGCGCCGGTGATGCCGAGATTGCCGCGCGCGACCACCAGGCCCTTCGACCCCAGTTCGGCGCTGATGCGGCCGGCCAGCGCGCCGTCGGCGCCGATGTTGAGCGTGCCGCTGGCGTTCAGCGGCCCGGAGGTCAGCTGCAGCTGCTTGTAGCTGAGGCGGCCACTGTTGCCGCTGAGGGCGCCGCTGAGGGTGTCGAAGCGGGTCTTGCCGCCGCGGGTGCCGCTGGCGGCGGGCGACTGGATCGCCCGCACCACGTCGACGTTGTTCAGTTCGCCGCTGCCGACCGTGAACGCCGCTTCCGTCGCGGCGCCGTCGAACAGTGAATTCAGGTCCTTGCCCCGCAGCGCGTAACTGCCGTTGATGCTGGCCGAGCCGCTGGCGGAAAAATCCCGGGTGAAGGCGGGCAGCAGTTCCTGCAGCCTCGCGTTTTCAAGGTTGAACTCGCCTTCGACGGCGAGGCCGGAGCCCCAGCCCGCCTTCAGCGCGCCCTTGAGGCGGCCGCCGCCGACACGCCCCTCGATGCTGTTCACGGTGGCCTGGCTGCCGCTGATCTGCGCCGAGACCGACAGGTCGGTGAAGCCGAGGGCGGGGCCCACCGGCAACCGCCATTCGCGGGCCTCGACGTTCAGCGCCATGCCGCCGTCCTTGGGCGCGAGGTCGATGGTCATCTTGCCGTCATTCATGCGCGCCCTCTGCATCGCGCCGTTGCGCCCGAAGGTCAGGCTGGCCTCGAATTGCGGAACGTCCAGCGGCAGTCCCGCGACCTTCACGCCGGTCAGCCGCAGCTGGCGCACCTGCAGTTCGGCGTTGCCGCCGCCTTTGGCGAGCCCCGGCAGCAACTGCATCCCGGACGCGTCGATGCTGACCGCGTTGGCGGTGACGCTGCCGAATTCGCGTTCGCCCAGCAGCAGGCTCCAGGGCATCATCGGAATGACCACGTTGTCGGCCTTGATCTGCTGCGCGCTGCCGACGCTGACACGCTCGAGTTTCAGCACCTGTTCCGGGTACACCGTGTAGCGCATGTTGGCGATGCGCACCGGCTGGCCCAGGCGCTGGGTCGCCAGTTCCTCCACCGCGGGCACGTAGCCCGCCAGCGGCATCAGCTGCAGCGCGCCCAGCCCGCCGGCGATCAGAACGACGAGGCCGATGACGGCCATCAATCCCTTGCTGCGCGTTTTTTTCTCGGAGCGGAAGGAGGAGGCCGCGTCGCGCGCCTCGGATTCCATGCGCAGCTTGCGGTCGGCCGCCGCGGCCTTGGCGCGCTCCTCGGCTTCGGCGCGGTAGCGCGCGTCGGCCTCGGCTTCGGCGCGGGCGCGGGCGCGCAGTTCCTCCTCAACCCGCGACTTGACCGTTTTTTCGGCGTTTTCGCGCAGTTCCTGCTCGCGCACGACGCGCGCGACGGCCTCGGTCTTCGCGCGTTCCTCGGCTTCGGCGCGGGCCTTGCGCTCGGTCTCCATCTGGGCCTTGGCCTTGGCGACGGCGGCTTCGGCCATCTGCGCGCGCTGCTCGGCTTCCTCGCGCACGCGCCTGGCTTCCGCGCTTTCGCCGGCCGCGGCCTCGCGCGCCAGGCGTTCGGCGTCTTCGCGCGCCTTCTGCGCGATCTGCAGCTGGCGGTCCGTTTCTTCGCGGGCCTTGCGTTCGGCCACCGCGCGCGCGGCGATTTCGGCCTGCGCCTTTTTCTCCGCTTCTTCCCGCTTGCGGCGCTCGTCCTCGAGGACGGCCTCGACCTCGGCGCGGGCCTTGGCCTCGGCTTCGGCCTGCGCCTTGCGCACGGCTTCCTCGCGCAGTTCGCGCTCGGCGGCGACCTTGGCCTCGGCTTCCTCGCGCGCGCGCCGCTCCTCGGCGACCTTGCTTTCCATTTCTTCGCGCGCGCGGCGTTCCTCCTCGGCGCGGGTCTCGGCCTCGGCCGCGGCCTTGCGCGACTGCTCCTGCAGCGCGCGCAGTTCCGCCTTGGCCTTGGCATCCGCCTCGGTGCGCGCCTTCTGCGCGGCTTCCTCGGCAAGGCGCCGCTGTTCTTCCTCGCGCTGGCGCGCTTCGGCTTCGGCTTTCGCGCGCGCTTCGGCAGCGGCCCGGGCTTCGGCTTCGCTGCGCGCCTTGGCCTTGGCTTCCTCGAGCGCCTTCATTGCCGCCGCGGCCTTTTCCTGTGCCGCGGGATCGGAACCCTGGGTGGCCGCCCGCGCTTCGGCGGCGGCCTTGGCGCGCGCCGCTTCCTCGGCCATCTGGCGCGCCTGGGCCACCGCGCTTTCGGCGGCCTTGGCGCGCGCCTCGGCTTCTTCCAGCGCCTTGCGCTCGGCTTCGAGGCGCGCCTTGATCTCGGATTCCATCCGCAGGCGGGCTTCGGCCTCGCGTTTGGCCGATTCCTGCGCGCGGGTGAGGGCTTCCGCCATCGCCTTCATCTGGGCTTCGAGCGCTTCGCGCGCCTTGGTTTCGGCGGCGGCGTGGGCGTTGGCCTCGGCCTCGGCTTTTTCCTGGGCTTCGGCCTCGGCTTTCGCTTTTGCCTCGGCGGTGGCCTTGGCGACCGCCTCGGCCTTGGCGCGGGCTTCGGCTTCGGCGCGCGCCTTGGCTTCCGCCGCGGCCCTGGCGGAAGCTTCCTGGGCAAGCTTGAGGCGCGCTTCCGCCGCGGCCTTGGCGGTGGCATCCGCTGCGGCCTTGCTTTCCGCCTCGGCCTTGGCGCGGGCCTCGGCGGCGGCCTTGGCCGCGGCATCCGCCTTGGCCTTGGCTTCGGTTTCCGCCCTGGCGCGGGCCTCGGCGGCGGCCCGGGCCTGGGCTTCCGCCTGCTGCCGGGCCTTCGCTTCCATCGCCGCCTTGGCGGCGGCCTGGGCGCGGGCCTTGGCCTGCGCTTCCTTCTGTTTGCGTTCCTCGGCTTCGACGTTGATCTTGGCGACGGCCTCGGGCGAAGTGAAGTCGAGGTCCATTTCGCCGTCATCCGCCGCGGGCGCCGCCGCAGGGCGGGCTGCCGCGGCGGCCGGTGCCGCCGGTTTTGCCGCCGGACGCTCGGCGGGCGAGGAGAAGACCTTGATGTAGCCGGACTTGGTCAGCTCGCCGAGGATTGTCTCGACTTCCCTGGTCTCGAGCTTGCTCTTGGCGACCAGTTCGGCGACGGTGGACTTGCCGTCGACCGCCAGGAAAATGTTTCCGGAATGACGGTCGAGCTTGACGGTCTTGTTCTTGATGTCGAGGACACCCTTGGAGGTCTTGGCGTAAACGGTTTGCGGGTGCATGGCTTAACACCGTGATTTGTTGGACAGTTTTGTCGAACGCCGGCTGCCGGCATTCCCGGCATTGCAAGTGCCGGGACATTATAGTTACTATAACCGGATACAACAAAAATGATGCTTATGCAGCCGCAACCAGATCCACTCCCGATTGCAGCAGAAGGGCGCCACGCCACGCGCGATGTCACCAACCAGGTCGACACCACGGATCCGCTGCCGGTGTCCTTCGAGGTGGCGCAGATCTACGAGCGGCTCTACCGCCGCGAGTTTCCGTCCGGACTGCTGCGTGTCTTCGCCGACGTCGGCCGCCTCTACCGCGGCGAATTTCCCGGCTATCACGCCTGCGAGACCGAATACCACGACGTCCAGCACATCCTGGAGGTGACGCTGGCGATGGCGCGGCTGATGGACGGCTGCGTGCGTTCGACCAGTCCGCTGGTCATGAACGAGCGCCTGTTCCAACTCGGCACGGTCAGCGCGCTGTTCCATGACATCGGCTACCTGCGCCGGCGCGACGACACCGCAAAGCGGCACGGCGCGGAATACACGCGGACCCACGTCGGCCGCGGCGCGGAATTCATGTCCTGGTACCTGCCGGAGGTGGGGCTGGGCGAACTCGCCGATCCGGCTTCACGGATCGTGCACTTCACCGGCTACGAGGTGCCGGTGAACGACATCAACATCGATCCCCAGTACCGGATGGTCGGCAACCTGCTGGGCAGCGCCGACATCCTTGCGCAGATGGCGGACCGCTGCTATCTCGAGAAATGCCATGACCGCCTGTACCCGGAGTTCGTGCTCGGCGGCATCGCCCGCCAGATCGACGAGAAGGGCGAGGAAAAAGTGGTGTTCGAATCGCCGGCCGACCTGATCTTCAAGACGCCGGGATTTTTCAACGGCGCCCACAAGCGGCTGGAGCAGGACCTGGGCGGCGTCTACCGCTTCGTCGACCGGCACTTCGAGGGGCGCAACCTGTATTACGCCTTCGCGCGCCGGAACATCGACTACGCGCGCACCATCGCCGAGGCGCGCGACATTTCCCTGCTGCGCCGCAAACTGCCGGACAGCGGTCTTGCCGAAGCCGCCTGAGGCGGCGCCGGCGTCCGTTCCCGTTTTTTGCGATCGCCGTTCAGGCGACCTTCAGCAGTATCTTGCCCGTATGCTGGCTGGATTCCATCAGCGCGTGCGCCTTCGCGGCGTCGGCCAGCGGCAGCGTGCTGTGGGTCACCACGCGGATTTTTCCGGCGGCAATCAGTGGCCACACCTGTGATTCCAGTTCGCGCGCGATGCGCGCCTTGAAGGCGTCCGGGCGCGTGCGCAGGGTCGATCCGGTGTAGACCAGCCGTTTCAGCATCACGGGCATCAGGTTGATGTCCACCTTGGAGCCCGCGCCGAAGGCGAGCTGGATGATGCGGGCATCGTGGCTCGCCGCCTTGAAGTTCTTTTCGATGTTGGGGCCGCCGACGATGTCGAGGATCACGTTGGCACCGCCTTCGGTGCGTACGATTTCGACGAAATCCTCCGCGCGGTAGTCGATGGCGCGGTCGGCGCCGAGGTCGCGGCAGATGTTGCAGCGCGTCTCCGGGCTGTCGGTGGCGATGACTTTCGCGCCGAAGGCCTTGCCGAGCTGGATGCAGGTGGTGCCGATGCCGCCGGCGCCGCCGTGCACGAGGAAGGTTTCGCCGGCCTTCAGTCCGGCGCCGATGAAGACGTTGCTCCAGACGGTGAAGTAGGTTTCCGGCAGCCCGGCGGCGTCATGCAGGCTGACGCCCTGGGGCGCCGGCAGGCAGTGTTCGGCGTCGACGGCGACGTATTCGGCGTAGCCGCCGCCGTTGGTCAGGCCGACCACGGCGTCGCCTGCTTTCCAGCGTTTCACCGCCGCGCCGCAGGCGGCCACGGTGCCCGACACTTCAAGGCCCGGCAGGTCGGAGGCGCCGGCCGGCGCCGGATACAGGCCTTTGCGCTGCATGATGTCGGGGCCGTTGATGCCGGTGGCGGCGACCCTGACCAGCACTTCGTGGGCTTTCGGCACGGGCACCGGGCGCTGCACCGGTTTCAGCACTTCGGGGCCGCCGGGCGCGGAAATTTCGACGGCCTGCATGGTGGCGGGGATGGTGGCGTTCATGTCTTGCTCCTGTCGGATTCTGGTGGATGTCGGGCTATTTGCCGGCTTCGCGGAAGCGGCGGATGCGTTCTTTCAGTCCCGGCGCGCTGGCCGAGCGCGCCAGTTCGGCCATGTCTCCGGCGCGGGTGTCGGCCACGGTGCGCCGGTTCAGCGCGGCCGCCGCCGCGGGCGGCAGCACCCCGGCCTCGGCGCGCGCCTTGTCGAGCAGCGCGGGCCATTCCCCGCGCCCGGCGATGCCGGTGAGAAAACCGCAACTGAGCGCCTCGTCGGCGCCGAAGCTGCGCGTGGTGCGCAGCAGTTCGCGCGCCTTGTCGCCGCCGACGCGTTCGGCCAGGCGGCGCGTGCCGAGCACGATGCCGAAGCCGAGTCCCGGCATGCGGAAGGTGGTGTCCGGCGCGGCAATGCAGCGCGAGCAGCAGGCCACGAGGTCGGCGCCGGCGCCGAACACGCGGCCGTGCGCGAAGACCAGCGTGTCGTGGGGCGCATGGTGGAGCGCCTGCAGCAGGGTTTCGATGCGGATGAAGCGCAGGGCGAGGTCGCCCTCGCTCTGCGCCTGCAGATCGGTGAAGTCGAAGCCGGCGCAGAAATGCGGGCCGGCGCCGTCGAGGATCAGCAGCCGCGTGCCGTCGGTGGCGGCGTATTCGACGGCATCGAGCAGCGCCTCGACCAGCGGCGCCGACAGCGCGTTGGCCTTCTGCGGACGGTTCAGCGTCAGCTGGGTGACATGGCCGTCGTGGCTGCGCAGCAGCTCTTCGCTCATGCCGCCGGCGTGATCGTTGCGCGCACTTCGGCGGAGCGATCCCAGAAATTCGGCAGTTGCGGGCTCGAATAGCCGGAGACGAAGGGTTTGTCGGCGCCGGTGGCCGGATCGAAGACGTGGCGTTTGACGGCGCCGATGTTGGCGCCGTAGACGTGGATGCTGATGGATGGCCGGTCGGCCAGCGCGTTGGAGACCTCGTGGATGTCGCCCACGGCCGGCGAGACGCGGTCGACCTGGCCCGGCAGCAGCCTTTCGGTTTCTCCGGCTTCCATCGGCCGGCCGGATTTCGCATGCGAGAACCGCCGCGCTTCCTCGGCGCCGCGCATCATGCCGACCAGGCCCCAGACCGTGTGGTCGTGCACCGGCGTTTTCTGGCCCGGGCCCCAGACGAAACTCACCACCGAGAAACGCTCCAGCGGATCGCAGTAGAGCAGGTACTGCTGGTAGAACTGCGGATGCGGCTGCGCGCATTCGTCGGGCAGCCAGTCGTCGTGGCGGATCAGGTCGCCGAGCAGGCGGCCGCCTTCCTCGTGCATGGTTTTTTCGTCCTGCCCGCTGCGTTCGACGAGCCGGGTCATTTCGGCGACGAAATGGCGGAATCGCGCGTTGTTCTTCATGACTGTTCCTTCCATTCTGCGAGTACTTCGGCGGTATGCGCGCCCAGTGCCGGCGGCCCGCGGCGCACGCCGAGGCGCAGTCCGGAGACGCGTTGCGGCGAAACCACGGTCTTGCTGGCGACGCCGTTGGGCAATTGCAGGTCCTGGACCCATTCCATGTGTTCGACCTGCGGGTCCGCCAGCACCTGCGAATAATTGTACAGCGGCGCGCAGGGCACGCCGCGTGCGTTCATCCGCGACAGCAGGTCGGCGGCGTCGTATTTGACGAATTCCGCTTCCAGCAGCTCGCGCAGCGCGTCCTGGTGCCGCGCGCGCAGCGATGGCGACGCGAAGCGGGCGTCCTGCATCAGGTCGCTTCTGTCGATCGCCGCGCAGGCCGCTTCCCACAGCTTGTTCGTTCCGGCGGCCAGCGCGAAGTAGCCGTCGCGGCAGCAGAAGGCGGCGTAGGGCGCGTTCATCGGATGCGCGGATCCCAGACGCACCGGATCGCGGCCGGTGCCGAACAGCTCGCTGGTCTGCAGGCCGGCGATGCCGAGCATGCTGCCGAGCATGGACACGTCGATGTAGTCGCCGCGGCCGGTGCCGCGCGCCTTGTGCAGGGCGGCGGTGGCGCTGAACGCGGCATAGAGGCCGGCGGAGAAATCGGCGATCGGGATGCCGCATTTCGCGGGACGGCCGTCGCGCTCGCCGGTGACGCTCATCACGCCGCTCATGGCCTGCACCGTCATGTCGAAGCCGCCGTCGCCGGCGCGCGGGCCGGTCTGGCCGAAGGCCGACACCGAGCAGTAGACGAGAGACGGCTTTGCGGCCGACAGCGCGGGGTAATCGAGCCCGAACTTCGCCATCACGCCGGGACGGAAATTTTCAAGCAGGATGTCCGCAGACAGCGCCAGGCGGCGCGCGTCGGCGCGGCCGGCATCGGCCTTGAGATCGAGCACCACCGAGCGCTTGTTGCGGTTGACCGAGGCGAAATACTGGCTGTAGCCGTCGAGGATCGGCGGCCACTGCCGCATCAGGTCGCCCTCGGGCGATTCGACCTTGACGACGTCGGCGCCCATGTCGGCGAGCAGGCAGCCGGAAAACGGGCCGGCCAGCACCTGGCAGAATTCGATGACGCGTATGCCTTGCAGCGGAAGCATGTGGATTGCGATGGGTTGCGGAGCCGCGGGCGACCGTGAATTTCAGGGCCGTATGCTAGCACGCGCCCCGCGGCGCTTCAGCCGTTGACGGCGGCGGAAAAGCGGCCGTCGGCGTCCAGCGTCCGGAGCGCCTGCCGTTCCCCGTCGCTCATCGGCGGCGCGGGCTTTGCCGTGTCGTGCTCGAAGCGGAATCCGGTGCGGGCGACGATGTCGCCGACCGTGACCTGCGGATTGAAACTCTCGAGCCTGAAGCGCGAGCCGGCGCGCGGTTCGCGCAGGAACACCGCGAGCGGCGTCACCAGCGCGGTCATGTTGCCGGCGGCGGTGACGAAGTCGAGCCGGTCGACCAGCGCGCGCGGCGTGTGGTCCGTGCGCCAGGTCACGACGCGTTTTGCGGTCGGCAGCATCACTGCGGCGCCGCCGCCACCCGGCAGGCGCACTTTCGGATTTTCCCAGGAGCCGATCGCCGAGACGTTGGTGCGGCCCTCGGCGTCGATCTGCGCGCAGCCGAGGTAGACCAGGTCGAGCCCGCCGCGCGCGCAGAGGTCGTAGAAATCCTGGTTGGCGAAAATCGCCGGCGAGCCGTGGACGATCGCCGGGTCGCTGCTCGACAGCGGCACTTCGACGGGCCGCGGCTCGACGCCGCCGGCGACGTTGATCCAGGTGAAATCGAAATCGCAAGCGCGCTTCGCGAGCATGCAGGCCAGCATCGGCAGCGTCGAGTTGACGCCGCTGAAAGTGATCTCGCCGGCTCGGATCTGGCGGGCGAGGTTGACGACGATGAAGGAAAACGGGGTCCAGGGCATTTTTTATAAGTATTTGATTTTATTGATTATTTTATGGATCCCCGAATGACCTGCCATTCCGCGCGCTTCTGCGCATAGCTGCGGGCCGCGTGCGCCGGACTGGTCGACGGCAGGCGCGTGAATTGCAGCGGCTGCGCGGCCAGCGCCGGCAGCACATGCTTGCGGAAGCTGTGCTCGGCCTTGCCGCCGTTGAAGAAAACCCGCGTGATGTTGCGGTGCGCGGCGAAAAACGCCTGGAAATCGTTCGGGACGATGGAGTCTTCGGCGATCGCCGAATCGAGGCTGCCGGAGCGCGTGCACGAGGCCATCACGTCCCACAGGGCGACGCCGGCGTCTTTCAGCCGCCGCTTGCGCTGCGCGTACGGCAGTTCGGGGCCGGCGCCGAAAAAATCGCCCATCAGCCTCCAGAACGCATTGCGCGGATGCGCGTAATACCGGCCGGCGCGCAGCGATTCCTCGCCCGGCATGCTGCCGAGGATCAGGATGCGCGCCGAGGCGTCGGCGACCGGCGGGAAGCTGCGGACCGGCGTCATGCGCCGCCGCCGGTTTCCGGCGCCGCGGCCAGGTGTTCTTCCAGTACGCCTTCGGCATCCTGCATGTAGCGTTCCACCGCCGGATAATCGATGTCGTAGTACGGGTGCATCGAGCCGGGCCAGCCGCCGTGCGGCACCACGGCGGCGGCTTCGACCATGAAGCCCGGCACCAGCGTCAGTTCGGGCTGTTCGCGCAGGCGGTCGGTGGACACCCGTTTTTCGGCGGTGACCAGCACGCGTTTCGCGGCGCGCGTCAGCGGATGGTCCCAGAACGGCGAGCCGTAGACGCGGGCATTGCCCTGTTCGTCGATTTCGGCGGCGTGGATCACCGCGATGTCGGGACGCAATGCCGGAATGACGTAGACCTCGGCGCCCGAGCCGTAGGGATCGCGCAGGGTCTGCCAGCCGTTGATGCGCGCGAGCTCGCTGCCGTGCACGCCGGCCACCGGCTGGAAGGGAATTCCGTAGGAGGCTGCACGCAGCCCCGCGACCAGCGTCATTCAGGCGTGTTCCTCGAGCCGCGCCGCCTTGCTTTCGATGGCCCTGCGGTACCAGCGCGCGAGACCGAAATTGCCTTCCATCGCGACGATGCCGGCGCGCACCCTGGCGACCGCGCCGGCGCGGCACAGCAGGTCGAGTTCGTAGCCGGGCGAGGGCTTGATGATGTCGAGATTCCTGCGGCCCTGCCGCGCCAGTTCGCGCACCAGCGCAAAAGGTCCGCGATGCAGGAATACGCCGCCGAGGCCCAGCGCGGCGCCGTCCGGAATCAGGCCGGCGAGCGCCGGGAGGCTGACGATTTTCGGGGATGCGGCGGCCATGATGTGCTCCGTGACGGTGGGTGCCATCAGTGTACACCGCGCTGCCTGGCGGTGGACGCGGAGGCGGCGGACGTGGACGTACCCGCGGTGCGATAATCGGCGCTGCATTCACCGAACGGAGCATGGCATGGCGCAGATCGAAGCCGGGGAATACCGGGCACGGAAAGGCGGGGTCGGGCTGTACGTTTATCGCAAGCGCGCGGCGGACGCGCCGAAGGGCGCGCCGGTGCTGTTCCTGGTGCACGGTTCGTCGGCCTCCGGCCGCTCGAGTTTCGATCTCAGCGTGCCGGGGCGCGGCGATTATTCGCTGATGGACCATTTCGCCGGCCTCGGTTACGACGTGTGGACCGTGGACCACGAAGGTTACGGGCGTTCGGACCGCACCGACGGCAATTCCGACATCGCTTCCGGCGCGCAGGACCTGGCCGCGGCGATGCAGGTCGTCGAGCGCGAAACCGGCGCGCGCGAGGTGTACATGTACGGCGGTTCGTCGGGCGCGCTGCGCGCGGCGCTGTATGCGCAGCAGAACCCCGGCCGCGTGAAGCGGCTGATGGTGTCGGCCCTGGTCTACACCGGCGAGGGCTCGCCGACGCTGGCCAAGCGCCGGGAAAAGGTGGAGGAATACCGCGCCAGCCCGCGGCGCAGGATCGACCGCGCCTTCATCCACAGCATGTTCACCCGCGACAAGCCGGGCACCTCGGAGATGATCGCCGCCGACGCGCTGGCCGACGCCGAGCTGCCGCTGGGCGATTCGGTGCCCACCGGCACCTACCTCGACATGTGCGCGAACCTGCCGGTGATCGATCCGCTGAAAATCACCTGCCCGGTATGCATCATCCGCGGCGAGTACGATGGCATCGCCGCCGAGCCCGACCTGCTGGATTTCTTCGGCAAGCTGCCGGGCAAGGACAAGCAGTTCGTGTTCGTGTCGGGGCTCGCCCATGCGGCGACGCTGGGCATCAACCGCCACAAGTTCTGGCATGCGATGGAGTCGTTCATGGGCATTCCCGAAAACCGCGCGCTTGCCGCCTGAGCGATGGTCATGAAACAACCGATTGGAGTCTGACATGGCATCCGGAGTATTCGACGACGCATTGATCCAGCACCTGTGGAGCACCGAGGAGCTGCGCGGCATTTTCAACGATCACAACCGCGTGCAGAAGTGGCTGGATTTCGAGGCGGCGCTGGCGATCGAGCAGGGCGAACTGGGGATCATCCCGAAAGCCGCCGCCGCGGACATCGCCGCCAACGCGAAGATCTCGAAAATCGACATCGACGCGGTCTCCGCCGAAATCCGCCGCATCAAGCATCCGCTGGTGCCGGCGGTGAAGGCGGTGCAGAAGCTGTGCCAGGACGACCACGGCGAATACATCCACTTCGGTCCGACCACGCAGGACGTGCTCGATACCGCGGTGATGCTGCAGATCAGGGAGGCGCACGCGATCTACCTGCGCGACATGAAGGCCATCGGCAACGCGCTGGTGAAGCTGTGCGAGGCGCACCGCGACACGCCGATGGCGGGGCGCTCGCACGGCGTGCAGGCGCTGCCGATCACCTTCGGGCACAAGGCGGCGATCTGGCTGTCGGAAATGGGCCGCCATTACGAACGCATGCGCCAGCTCGAGCCGCGGGTGTTCGTCGGCGGCATGGTCGGCGCGGTCGGCACCCAGGCCTCGTTCGGCCCGAAGGCGAAGGAACTGGAGCAGCGGCTGATGAAGCGGCTGGGGCTGGGTGTCGCCGACATCAACTGGCAGCCGGCGCGCGACCGCTTCGCCGAGTACGTCAACCTGCTGGGCCTGGTCAGCTCGACGCTGGCGAAGATCGCCAGCGAGATCATCATCCTCGAGCACACCGAGATCGGCGAACTCTACGAGCCGTTCAGCGCCGGCAAGGTCGGCTCCTCGACGATGCCGCACAAGCGCAATCCCTCGAGCTGCGAGGCCGTGGTCGGCGCCAGCCGCGCGCTGCGCTACAACGTGCCCTACATGCTGGAGTCGATGCTGATCGAGCACGAGCGCGACGGCTCGGCCTGGCGCGGCGAGTGGAAGGCGATTCCGGAGTCCTGCCTGATCATGGGCGGCATGCTGGCGATCATGAAGTACGTGCTGACCGACCTGCACGTCGATGCGGAACGGATGCGCGGGAATCTCGACCGGCTCGGCGGCTTCCTGCTGTCGGAACGCGTGATGTTCGTGCTGTCGGACAAGGTCGGCAAGCAGACCGCGCACGACCTGGTGTACGAAATTTCGATGCACGGCATCGAGAACGACGTCTCGTTCGAGGCCGCGCTGATGCGGAATGCGCAGGTCAAGGCGGCGCTGTCGGCGGCGGAACTGAAGGCCGCGCTGGATCCCACGACCTATGTCGGTCGCGCGCCGGAAATCGTCGACGAGGTGGTCGCTGCGCAGCGCGCCAGCGGGTGGTTAAAATAGTAAATAAAAACAAATATTTATAAAATACCCTGAAAGCGGCTGACATGAAAATCGCGATTCTCGATGATTACCAGGACGTCGTGCGCAGCCTGGATTGCTACTCGAAGCTGCAGGGCCACGAGGTCACGGTCTGGAACGATCACAGCAAGGATGACGAGGTGTTGGCGCAGCGCCTGAAGGACACCGAGGCGCTGGTGCTGATCCGCGAACGCACGCCGATCCGCGCGCCGCTGATCGCGCGCCTGCCGCAGCTGCGGCTGATCAGCCACCACAGCGTCTACCCGCACATCGACGTGGATGCCTGTACGAAGCACGGCGTCGTGCTGTGCAGCAACCTGCATCCGGGGCAGCCTTCCTATGCCACCGCCGAACTGACCTGGGGGCTGATCATCGCCGCGATGCGCAACATTCCGCAGGAAGTGGCGGCGCTGAAGGCAGGACGCTGGCAGTCGACGGTGGGGCTGGGCCTGCGCGGCAGGACGCTGGGCGTCTACGGTTACGGCCGCATCGGCGCGGTGATCGCGGGCTACGGCAAGGCCTTTGGCATGAAGGTGCTGGTGTGGGCGCGCGAGGCTTCGCTGGCGCGGGCGCGCGCCGACGGCCATGCCGCGGCCCGCAGCAAGGAGGCGTTTTTCGAGGAGAGCGACGTGATCTCGCTGCACTTGCGGCTGATCGCGGAGACGCGCGGCATCGTGTCCGCCGCCGACCTGGCGCGGATGAAACCCACGGCGCTGATCGTCAACACCAGCCGCGCCGGGCTGATCGAAGCGGGCGCGCTGGAAAAGGCGCTGCAGCTCGGCCGCCCGGGGATGGCCGCGGTCGACGTGTTCGAGGAGGAGCCGGTGACCGGCGCGAACCATCCGCTGCTGAAGCTCGACAATGCGCTGTGCACGCCGCACATCGGTTATGTCGAGCGCGCCGGCTATGAGCGTATATTCGGCAGCATTTTCGACCAGATCATCGCCTATGCCGGCGGCCGGCCGGTGAACGTGATCAACCCGGACGCGCTGAAGCGCGCCTGATAAAAACAGGCAAACAGGCCGCGGCACCGCGGCATCGACAACGAGGAGGAACAAGACCATGAAACGGAATCTGTTCGCGGCGTTTGCCGCCGTTGCGCTCGTGCAGCTTTCAGTGCCGGACGCGGTCGCGCAGGATGCGGGTGCCTATCCGGCGCGCCCGGTGCGCTGGATCGTGCCGTTTCCGCCGGGCGCCTCGAACGACATCACGGCGCGGCTGTTCGCGCAGAAAATGTCGGAGGGCATGGGACAGCAGTTCGTGATCGACAACCGTTCGGGCGCGGGCGGCTCGATCGGCGCGCAGATTGCCGCGGATGCCGCGCCCGACGGTTACACGCTGCTGCATGCCAACCCGGGCCCCAGCGTCAACAACGTCGTGATGCGCAGCAAGTCGCCGTACCGGATCGACGATTTCGCGCCGGTGTTTTTCATGGGTTATTCGCCGCTGATCATCGTCGCCAGCCCGAAATTCGGGCCGAACAACGGCCGCGAGCTGCTGGCCTATGCCAAGGCCAATCCCGGCAAGCTGACCTGGGCATCGTCCGGCAACGGCAGCAGCCTGCATATCGGCCAGGCGCTGTTCGCCGCGGCCACCGGCGTCGATGTCGTGCACGTGCCCTACAAGGGCACGGCACCGGCGCTGACCGACGTCATCAGCGGCCGGGTCGACGTCGTCTACACCACCGTGGTGAGCGGCGAGGCGCACATCAAGGCGGGGCGCATCAAGGTGCTGGCCGTTGCCGCGCCCGCGCGTCAGGCCGTGCTGCCCAACGTGCCGACGCTGGCGGAGGAGGGCATCGGCAACGCGGAGGCGACCGTGTGGTTCGGCGTGCAGGTTCCGGTCAAAACGCCGCGCGCCATCGTCAATCGCCTGAACGCCGAGATGAACCGCGTGCTGCAGCTGTCCGATGTGCAGGCACGGCTGGACCAGCTCGGGCTGGTCAAGACCGGCGGCACGCCGGAGGATTTCGGCAAGTTCATCAACGGCGAAGCCGAGAAGCTGCGCATGCTGATCAAGACCAAGCGCGTGGGCATGATGGATTGAGCCTGGCGACGGGCGGGGTCATGCGCCGTCCTTGCGCATGGCCTGCCAGGCGACTGTCCCGGCAGGGTTTCATGCGGTTTTCGCGGCTTGCCCAAGGGACGGGGCACCGGTTCAAAAAAACTGTTTTCATGCAAGGCTCGCGCAAGTCTTGCATTTTAGAATCCGCGCCGCTTGGGTGCGGATTCCTGTGCCGGGCGACTCATGGTGCACGAAGCAAGGGATGAGGCAATGCAAGTAACAAAGCGTATTGTGCGATGCACAATGCAGGGGGTAAAAAAGCTTTGTTTGGCAGAATGCTTCGTGTAAAGTCCGGTTCCGTATCGTATATAAACCTGATCACACAGGGGTCAAAAAAGAAGTAACGGACGATCTTTGCCGCGGCAGGTCTGCAATTCAACAAGGTGGGCGGCACACCGGATCGGGAGCGAGGCTGGTCCCGGTATCTGTTTCTGAAATCAGGAGGGTGTTCAGTTGAAAATCACGAGTCAGGAAGATTTCTGGGGCGGTGTCGTGTTCATCGCCTTCGGAGCCTTGGCGATCTACATCGCCTCGGATTATCCATTCGGTACCGCCGCGCGCATGGGGCCGGGTTTTTTCCCCACATGGATCGGCATAGTGCTGATTGTGCTGGGAACGGCGATTGCCGCCACCGGGTTCAAGAATCAGGGCGAGGGCATCGGCCAGTTTGCCTGGAAGGCGATGGTGATGCTCAGCGTCGGGTTCATCATTTTCGGCTGGGCAATTGACCACGTCGGTTTCGTGATCGCGCTGAGCGCGCTGGTCGTGGCGGGCGCGGCTGCCGGCCAGGAGTTCCGCTACAAGGAAGTGATCGTCCTGACCATTGCCCTGGTCGTCGGCAGCTGGGCGCTGTTCATCAAGGGCCTGGATCTGCCCTTCCCGCTGTTCTGGTGGAGATAAGAAAAAATGGACGCACTCTCACAATTGCTGCCCAACCTGGCGTTGGGTTTCCAGACGGCGGTTTCGCTCGAGAACCTGCTGTACTGTTTCACCGGGGTGTTCGTCGGCACGCTGGTCGGCGTGCTGCCCGGTGTGGGACCGCTGGCCGCGATCGCGATGCTGCTGCCCGCGACCTTCAACCTGCCGCCGGTCGGCGCGCTGATCATGCTGGCCGGCATTTACTACGGCACGCAGTACGGCGGCTCGACGACTGCGATTCTGGTGAAGCTGCCCGGGGAATCGGCTTCGGTCGTGACCTGCATCGACGGCTACGAGATGGCCAAGAACGGCCGCGCGGGCCCGGCGCTGGCGATTGCCGCCATCGGATCGTTCTTTGCCGGCACGGTCGGCACCCTGCTGATCGCCCTTGCGGGGCCGCCGCTGGCCGAGATCGCGCTGAAGTTCGGCGCTCCCGAGTATTTCTCGCTCATGTCCCTGGGCCTGATCGCCTCGGCGGTGCTGGCCAGCGGCTCGATGCTGAAGGCCATCGCGATGATTTTCCTGGGGCTGCTGTTCGGCATCGTCGGGACCGACGTCAATTCCGGCATGTCGCGCTTCACCTTCGGCATGTCCGGCCTGGCTGACGGCCTGAGTTTCGTCGTCGTGGCCATGGGCCTGTTCGGTTTCGCCGAAATCCTGTCGAACCTGGAAAAATCCCAGGACGCCAGCACCCGCGATCTGCTGACCAAGAAGATCAAGCATCTGTATCCGACCCTTCAGGATCTGAAGCTGTCGTTCGGGCCGATCGTCCGCGGCACGGCGATCGGCGCGTTCTTCGGAGCGCTGCCGGGCGCGGGGCCGACGATCAGCGCGTTCTCCAGCTATGCGCTGGAGAAGAAAGTCGCCAAGCATCCGGAGGAATTCGGTTCCGGCGCGATCCAGGGTGTCGCCGGTCCGGAGTCGGCGAACAATGCCGCGGCACAGTGTAATTTCATTCCGACACTGACTCTCGGCATCCCGGGCAGCGGCACGATGGCGTTGATGCTCGGCGCGCTGACGATCCAGGGCATTGCGCCGGGGCCGCAGGTGATGACCCAGCGTCCGGACCTGTTCTGGGGCCTGATCGCGAGCATGTGGATCGGCAACGCGATGCTGGTGATCCTGAATCTGCCGCTGGTCGGCCTCTGGGTCAGGCTGCTGCGGGTGCCTTACCGCATCCTGTTCCCGGCGATCCTGACCTTCATGGCGATCGGGGTGTACAGCGTCAACAACCTCGACCTCGACATCTACATGACGGTGTTCTTCGGTCTGATGGGTTATGTGTTCATGAAGCTGAAGTGCGAGCCGGCGCCACTGATCCTGGCGTTCGTGCTCGGACCGCTGATGGAAGAGAACCTGCGCCGCGCGCTGCTGATTTCGCGGGGCGATGCGACCGTGTTCTTCACGCGTCCGATCAGCGCCGTGTTCCTCGGCCTGACGATCCTGCTGCTGATCGTGATGGTGCTGCCGGCGGTGCGCAAGAAGCGGGACATTGCCTATCAGGAGCCTCCGGCAGGCTGACGATTCAAGGGGGGAGAACAAGACGCCGGAAAACCGGTGGTGCAACAATCGCATTAAAACTGACACGCGGCCTGTGCCGCGTGTTTTTTTTGGGGGCGGGTTTGGGAGGATGGGGAAGTCCTCCCGGGTGTCAGCCGCTGCGCCCGCCGGGCGTGCCCGCGGGATTCCGGCTAGCGGGATTCGCGGTCGCCGTGCGTCAGCCAGCCGCTGGTGAGCAGGATGGCGGCGCTGGCCCAGAATACCGGCGCAATGCCGAGCAGCGCGCCGACCGAGCCGGCGGCCAGCGGCACCGCGATATGGGTGATGTTGTTGATGGTCAGACGCAGCCCGGTGACTTCGCCGGAGCGTCCCGCCGGCGAGCGGTTGTAGGTCAGGTTCAGCGTCAGCGGCTGGCTGACGCCGAGCATCAGGCCAATGCCGAAGGACAGCGCGAGCAGGGCGGGCACGAATTCGATGAAGGCGAAGGGCAGGAACAGCGCGGCGGCGATGCACATCGCGACGGCGAGCACGGTCTCGACGCTGAAGCGCCGGGTCAGCGCCGGCAGCGCGATGCGCACGATGAAGCTGGCCGCGGCGAAGGCGCCGAGGATGCTGCCGATGGTCGAAGCCGACAGGCCGATGGAGTGGCCGTAGATCGGCACGTAGAAGACGTAGAGATCCCAGCCGGTGGTCACCAGTCCGCTGACGATGATCGTCCGCCGCAGCGGGGGCAGGCGCAGGAGGTCGAAGGCGCTGCCCGCGGGGGGCTTGCCGCGCGTGCCGTGCGCGCCCAGCGCGGTCGACAGCGCCAGGGTCAGTATCGGTCCCAGCGTCAGTACCGCAAACGCGATGTAGGCGGGGCCGAATCCGTAGCGGTCGATCATCAGGCCCGCAATGACCGGGCCGATCATGTGGCCGCTGGAATAGCCGAGGCTCAGCGTGGAGAAATTGCGCGTGCGCTCGGCGGCGCTGCCGAGGGTGCCGGCCAGGTTCTGCACCGCGACGTTGAAGAACACGAAGCCGATGCCGATCAGCGGCGCCGACACGAACAGCGCCGTCAGTGTCGGGGACATGGCGGGTATCACCAGCCCGGCCGCGAAGGCGACGCTGCCGCCGAGCATCGGCCAGCGCGAGCCGTAGCGGTCGGAAATCCGGCCGACGACCAGCGCGAACACGAGCTGGAATATCGAGTAGGCCGCGATCAGGATGCCGATCAGCATCGGGCCGGCGCCCAGGCTCAGCGCGAGCAGCGAGGCGACGACGCGGCTGCCCATGTGGCCGCCCTGCATGGCGAGCGTCAGCAGGGTGACGACGGTGATTGGTTTCAATGACGTGCTTTCATGCGTTCAAAGAGAAGGGGCGCCGCCGCCCGTCAGGCAGCGGCGCCCCGCGGATGGGTGAGGGCGGTCAGGACGCGTAGCCGGGGCATTCCCGGTCGAGCTTGCGCATCAGCGCCGACCACATCAGCTTGCCGCCGGCGCCGCGGCCGTTTTCACCGTAGATGAAATTGCCCTGGTCCACGGTGTGCCGGACGATTTCGCCGGGCAGGTGGTTCAGTTCGGCGCCGCCGGTCATCGCGGTGATCTGCATCTTGCAGGCGCGCTCGAGGCGGTACATGCGCGCGAACATTTCGCCGATGCTGCGGCCCACGGTCAGCGTGCCGTGGTTGCGCAGGATCAGCATGCTGCCGTCGCCGAGGTCGTGCACCAGGCGCTCGCGTTCGTTGTGGTCCTCGGCGACGCCTTCGAAGTCGTGGTAGCGCACCTGCGACAGCGCGGTCAGCGCCATCTGCGTCAGCGGCAGCAGGCCCTGTTTCTGCGAGGCGACGGCGACGCCGTGCTGGGTGTGGCAGTGCATCACCGCGTCGGCCCCGGGACAGTTCATGTGCACGGCGCTGTGGATGGTGAAGCCGGCGGAGTTCACCTCGTAGGGTGAATCCGACAGCTTGCCGCCGTCGACATCGCACTTGATCAGGTCCGATGCCGTCATTTCCTCGAACAGCAGGCCGTAGGGATTGATCAGGAACTGGTCATGCCGGCCCGGAACGCGGCAGGAGATGTGGGTGCCGAGCATGTCGGTCCAGCCCATCATCGCCGTCAGCCGGTAGGCCGCGGCCAGTTCGACGCGGGCCTGCCATTCGGCGGCATCGATGCCGCGGGCGGCACGGGCGCTGCGTTTGCGGGGGGCGGCGGCCTTGCGCCGGGAAGTGGTGACGCGCTTTTTCATATTATGGATTCCTGTGAAAATGGCTGCAGCGGCAACCGCTGCCGTCCGGTCAACTATGCACGAATGCCGCTAGAATACCGCACCCGGCTGCAAATGTTGCATCCGCAGCGCGATCCGCCATGATTTTATCCACATCATGAACATGCCATCGACGAACCGCGGCGCGGCAAGTGACGCCTTGCCGCAACCGGTCGCGATCCGCACTCGTGCACGATCTGAAAGAGAGAAGGAGACATCGATGAAACAACTCAGGCTTCCCGCGGTCTTCATGCGCGGCGGCACCAGCAATGCCGTGGTGTTCAACCAGAAGGATCTGCCGGCCGACCGCGCGCTGTGGGACGAGATCTTCCTCGCCGCGATCGGCAGTCCCGATCCCAACGGCCGCCAGCTCGACGGCATGGGTGGTGGCGTGTCCTCGCTGTCCAAGGTCTGCGTGGTCGGGCCGCCGACGCGGACCGATGCCGACATCGACTACACCTTCGCCCAGGTGCAGGTGAAGGAGGCCAAGGTCGATTACGGCGCGAACTGCGGCAACATGTCCTCGGCGATGGGGCCTTTCGCGGTGGATGAAGGCCTGGTCAGGGTGTCGGGCAGGGAGGCGCTGGTGCGCATCCACAACACCAATACGAAGAAAATCATCCATGCGCTGTTCAGCATCGACGACGGGCTGGCGGCGGTCGACGGCGACCTCGCGATTCCGGGCGTCTCCGGCACCGGCTCGCCGGTGAAGCTGGAGTTCCGCGATCCCGGCGGCGCGACCACCGGAAAACTGCTGCCCACGGGCAATGCCGTCGACGTGCTCGACGTGCCGGGTGTCGGGAAAATCCGCGCATCGCTGGTCGATGCGGCGAACGCGACGGTGTGGATCAACGCGAAGGACATCGGCCTGACCGGCACCGAACTGCCCGAGCAGCTGGATGCGGACGCGATCGTGATGCAGAAGCTGTCGGCGATCCGCATCGCGGGTTCGGTGGCGATGGGCATCGCGGCCAACGCGGACGAAGCGGCGAAGAAAAAATCGATACCGTTCATCGGATTCGTTTCGCCGGTGCAGGATGCGAAGCTGCTTTCCGGCGAAACCATTTCCGCCGGCGACATCGATCTTACCGGCCGCGTGATTTCCAACGGCCAGACGCATCGCGCGCTGCCGCTGACGGTGTCGCTGTGCATGGCGGTCGCCGCGCGCATCGAAGGCAGCGTGGTCAACGGGGTGCTGCGCAAGGGCGGCGATGCCGAGGCGCCGATCCGCATCGGCATGCCTTCGGGCATCCTGACCGTCGCGGCGACGGTGAAGCGCGGCGACGGCGGCTGGCATGCCGAGCAGGGCGCGTTCTATCGCACCCAGCGCCGCATGTTCGAGGGCCAGGTGTTGGTGCGCGCCTCGCGCGTTCCGGGGCTGGCGGCCCGTAGCGCCTAGTGGGTCGATATAAAAAATCTTTTATAATCAATAACTTATAAAACACCCTGTAGGCGTGCCCGCCTCTCCGGCAGGTCACGCACACATGGCTTGTCTGCCCTGTCCGGCAGGCCGTTGAAGGCGTCGCGCAGCGTCGGCGTGTCCGGTGCGGTGCGCGGCACGGCAGGAGCCGCGCCGTCCGCTCAGCCCGGCCGCGCCGCGGTCAGTCCGCCGTCGACCACGAGCTGCGTTGCAGTGATGTAGCGCGCCTCGTCGGAAACCAGGAACAGCACCGCGTGCGCGGTATCCCAGGCATCGCCCATGCGTCCGATCGGCACCGCCGCATGGCGCTTGGCCACTAGGTCCTTCGCGGCGTCGGGGCCCAGCTGTTTCATCAGGCGTTCCTCGACCAGCGGCGTGTGCATGGTGCCGACCACCACCAGATTGCAGCGGATGCCTTTCTTCACGTAGGCGATGGCCGTCGAGCGGGTGAAGCCGAGCAGGCCGGATTTGGCGGTGCTGTAGGCAACGTGCACGCGGCCGTCGACCTGGTGGGCAAAGCCGGCGACCGAGGAGATGTTGACGATCGCGCCGCCGCCCTGTTTCTCCATCACCGGCAGCACGTGCTTGCAGCCGAGGAAGGCGGTTTTCAGGTTGTGGTCGAGCTGGCGGTCCCAGGTTTCGACATCCATGTTCACCGGATCGCCGGGCGCGGAGCCGCCGACGTTGTTGACCAGGATGTCGATGCGGCCGAACTTCGCCGTGCAGGCGTCGACCGCGGCCTTCACCGCGGCGGAATCGGTCATGTTGCAGGGATGGGCGGCGAAGCTGCCGCCTTCGCCCTCGATGATTTTCCGGGTTTCTTCCATGGCCGCGGGGTCGCGGTCGGTGCCGAAGACCTTTGCGCCCTGCCGCGCGAGCAGCACGGCGGTGGCCTTGCCGTTGCCCCAGCCCGCGCCGATGCTGCCGGCGCCGCCGATGAAGGCGATTTTTCCATTGAGATCCAGCATGCGAGGTTTCCCGGTTGATGATCGGGTCCGGATTATCGCCCGCAAAGACCGGCGGGGAAACCTGTCATGGCACCTTATGGAATCAGCTGCCGCAACACCTCGTGGACGAGATATTCCCAGCCCAGCGTGCCGTCGATCAGCGCCGAAAACAGTCCGGCCACCGAAAGGGCGACCATCGTGGTGCCGAACGCGGCGGGCGGCATGGCCTTTTTCATGCGGGCGGATTAATGGCGGATGCCATCGGGATGCGCTTCCGCGCCGGCGTGGATGTCGGCAGCCTGGGAAACAGGCAGGTTTTCCAGCGCCCGGCTCAGCGTGTCGCGCAGCTCATGCAGCACCGCGGGCTTCAGGCGCAGCGTGAAGGCGCCGAGGTGCAGGTGGACGATTTCGCAGTCCGCGCAATGCTCGACCTCGGCAACCAGACCGCGGGCAATGATTTTCCGGTGATAGGGATGCATCGCGCGTTCCGTTCAGTGGCGGACGGTGAGGGCGATGTTTCGCCACTGCGGCAGCAGGACATCGGCGAGCCTGTGCAGTGCTTCCGCCGAGCCGTCGCCGCAGGCTTGCGACAGGCAGGCGAGCCGGCCGGCGATGGCGCGGATCAGCAGCGGACAGGGGCTGCGCAGGTGGTGCGACATCAGGGACAGGATGACTGCGGCATGGCCGGCGCCTGTCAGCTCAGGCGCTCGCTCGATGCGCGGTTCCGGGGTGTGGGTTGCGGGCATTGCGGATCTCCGGGCTTCGGTTGGGGCTGGCGATCGCGCGGACGCATCCGCGGGCTGGCAGGGGCAGGGCGGCGCAGGGGCGCCGTTCCGGCCGGTTTGTCACTTGGTCAGGATCAATCCGCCCTTGCTGGTGGCGCGGAGCGTGTAGACCGCGCCCCGGTGTTCGATGCGCAACAGTCCCTGATTGCCCAGCAGCCGCATGCTGCTGATTTCGGGCGGAGAGTCGGGGACGGCGGTGCCGGCAGGCAGAGGGTTGCTGGTTTGCAGATCGGCGGTCTGAATGGAGGACATGGGCATCACCTGATCAATAAGAATGAGAATGATTCTCAATATATATCAGCGATTCGGCCTGGTCAACTACCGATGTTGACGTGTGCCGGAGAGGTGGATACGTGCGGGGAAAGGGAACAGAGGGCAGGGGAAGGAGAACAGGGAAAAGGCGACAGAAAGGGGATCGGCCGGCGTCCCATCCGACCCCCGACTTCCATGACTGTCGGTTGGCTGCGGCCCGCTCCCCGGGCGGGCGCTGCCAGCGGCTGTTATGGGGCTGAAAATTCGTTGTGAATCAAAGTGCTATTGCCTCCATCCCGACTCTTTTCACAGAGAAAAAAGGGTGGGGATGAGGGAAGAATTTCGCAAATCCGCGACGGTCTCTAGATTTGCACCGGCTCGGCGCCGATTGCAGGGCGCAGCATCGCGCACAGGGGCAGGGTCAGGAAGATGGCGAGGCCCATCAGCGCGATGGCGCTGGTGATGCCGAAGTGGTCGCCGGCAAGTCCGTAGCCCAGGGGCGCCGCGATGCCGCAAGCCGATCCCAGCGTGTAGATCAGGCCGAAGGCGCGGGGCAGGCGATCCTGCTCGACAAGGTCGCCGGTGGTGGCATACAGCACGGAGGAAGTGCCCTGCAGCACGACGCCGATCACCGGCAGCAGCAGGAACGCCGCGATGCCGGGCAGCAGGACCATGCAGAGTATGCCGGCGCCGGTGGCGATTTCGGTGATGACGATGGTGCGGATGATGCCGACGCGTTCCGCGAGCAGTCCGCAGGCGAACTTGCCGGCCATGCCGCCGACGAGGATCAGCGGCACCGACAGCGCGGCCCATCCGGTGGGCAGTCCCTTGTCGATCATCAGGAAGGCGATCAGCGTCAGGAAGCCGACGCGCGTGCTGCTGTCGACGATTTCGATCAGGCACAAGGCGGTGAAGCCGCGGCGGTTGCGGATGCCCCAGCCGCCGCGGCGCGGCTGCGCCGCGGCATGCGCCGGCCGCGCCGGCGTGCGGCCGGCAATCCAGAAAAAGGTCATGCCCGCGATCACCATGCCGGCAATGCCGTAGAGCGTCACCGGTCCCTGCCATGAGTAGCCCGCCATCAGCAGCAGGCTCAGCAATCCGCCGAAGGCGAACTTGCCGACGTCGCCGAACAGGTTGTAGGTGCCCAGGGCCGCGCGCCGGCCGGCCTCGGGGTAGGCGTTGGAGATGATCGTCGAGCACAGCGGATGCTGGACCGCGGACCCGACGCCGGCAAAAAACAGCGCGAGCAGGATCATCCAGAAGCCGGAGGCATGGCCGAGCGCGGCAAAGGACGCGCCGGCGACCAGCGTGCCGGCGGCCAGCAGATTGCGTTCGCCGAAACGTTCGGCGACCAGTCCCGCGGGGATCTGGAACGCGGCCATCGCCGTGCGGTGCGCGGCGCGGATCATGCCGACCTGCGCCAGCGACAGGCCGAAGGTCTGCGCCAGCAGCGGCAACAGCACGTAGGTGAGGTCGGAGAGGCCGTCGTGCAGCGTGTGCGCCGCGCAGCAGGCCTTCAGCGAGCGCCGGGAGTCGTTTTTTTTCAAGGCCGTTCTCCGGGGGATGTCCGCCGGCGGATCGCGATGCAATAGAATCGGCCGCAACAACGGGGATTTTTCGCAATGCTCATCGTCATCTACGTCTTTTCCTTCATTTTCGCGCTGCTCGCCGCCGCGCTGGTTCTTACATGGTGGCGCCAGCGCCATCCCGGCGCGCTGCTGCTGGCCATCACCTATGCGACGGCGGCCGCGCTGGCGCTGATGTTCGGGGCCTGGTGGCCGCTGGTGATCGGTTTCCTGTCGGCCTGGGCGCTGCGGCTGATGGGGCTGGATCCCGGCGCCGCGGCACGGCGCGACAAATCCTGACCTGAGCCTGACCTGGGCGGGGTTCCTCCATTCAGGCCATCGCCCTGCGGATGCGGTGCATCAGGCTGCGCCGGTGGCGGCGGATCGCGCGCAGTTTCGCGTGATCGTGCGCGGCAAGAGCCGCGGCGCGTTCCTTTTTCAGTGCCTTCAGCCTGTTCTTGAAGCGCGCCTTGTCGATGCCGCGCGCTTCGTGGTGCACGTGCGCCTCGATGTGCAGCGCCTTGCACAGCGCGGTGATCAGGTGGTCCTTGTTGAGCTGGGTGTAGCCCTGCAGCGCCTCGTGCTCGATGCCCTTGGCGATTTCGCGCAGCTCCGCCACCGTGGAATGCTTCAGCTGGTCGAAACTCCAGGTCTTTGCCTCTTCCGCCATGATCGGCCCCTCCTTGCCGGTTGACGGGGAAATTCTAGCGCGAAAGCGCCGGCCGCCGTTTTTACTTTTTTGCCGGGGATTCCGTCCCGTACCCGCCGCCGCCCGGCGTCTCGATGATGAACGTGTCGCCGGGCCGCATCGTCGTGCCGGCGCAGGCGCCGAGTTCCTCGACGCGGCCATCGGCGCGTTCGACGGCATTGCGGCCGGTTGCGCCGCCGCCGCCGCCGGCCATGCCGTACGGCGGCACGCGGCGGTGGCCGGAGAGGATGGCCGCGGTCATGGTTTCCAGGAAACGCAGGCGGCGCACCGCGCCGTCGCCGCCGCGCCAGCGCCCGCGGCCGCCGCTGCCGCGGCGGATCGCGAATTCCTCCAGCCGCACCGGGTAACGCCATTCCAGCACTTCCGGGTCGGTCAGGCGCGAGTTGGTCATGTGGGTCTGCACGCAGTCGGTGCCGTCGAAGCCGCGCGCATCGCCGTTGCTGCTTTCGAGGACGCCGGCGCCGGAGCCGCCGGCAATCGTTTCATAGTACTGGTGGCGCTCGTTGCCGAAGGTGAAATTGTTCATCGTGCCCTGCGACGCGCCCATCACGCCCAGCGCGCCGTAGAGGGCGTCGGTGACGCACTGCGAGGTTTCGACGTTGCCGGCGACCACCGCGGCAGGATGGCGGGGGTTGAGCAGCGAGCCTTCGGGCACGAGCACCGTCAGCGGTTTCAGGCAGCCGGCGTTGAGCGGAATGTCGTCGTCGACCAGCGTGCGGAACACGTAGAGCACCGCCGCCATGGTCACTGCGAACGGCGCGTTGAAGTTGCCGGCGCCCTGCGGCGAGGTGCCGGCGAAGTCGATGACGGCGCTGCGTGTGGCAGTGTCGACGCGGATCGCGACGCGGATCACCGCGCCGTGGTCCATTTCGTAACTGAAGTTGCCGTCGCGCAGCCGGCCGATGACCCGGCGCACGGCTTCCTCGGCGTTGTCCTGCACGTGCCGCATGTAGGCGGCGACGACGTCCAGCCCGTACTGCGCCGTCATCCGCTCCAGTTCGAGGGCGCCCTTGCGGTTGGCGGCGATCATCGCGCGCAGATCGGCGATGTTCTGGTCGATGTTGCGGGCCGGATGTTTCGCCGAGGCGAACAGCGCGCGGGTTTCGGTTTCGCGCAGCCGGCTGTCGCGGGCGAGCAGGAAGCCGGAAATCAGCACGCCCTCGTCGTCGATGTGGCGGCTGTCCGGCGGCATCGATCCCGGCGTGATGCCGCCGACGTCGGCATGGTGGCCGCGCGAGCCGGTGTAGAACAGCACCTCGCGGCCGCCGGCGTCGAACACCGGCGTGATCACCGTGATGTCGGGCAGGTGGGTGCCGCCGGCATAGGGATCGTTGAGCATCCAGGCGTCGCCCGGGCGCAGGTTGCCGCGCGAGGCCGCGATCACCGCCTTCACGCTTTCGCCCATCGAGCCGAGGTGCACCGGCATGTGCGGCGCGTTGGCGATCAGCCTGCCCTCGCGGTCGAACAGCGCGCAGGAGAAATCGAGCCGCTCCTTGATGTTGACCGAGTAGGCGGTGTTGGCGAGCGTCGCGCCCATCTGCTCGGCGATCGACATGTAGAGGTTGTTGAAGACTTCCAGCAGCACCGGGTCGGCGCGGGTGCCGGCGCGCGCCGGCGCGCGTGCCTCGCTTCGCGTCAGCAGCAGATCGCCGCGCGGCGAGATTTCCGCCAGCCAGCCGGGCTCGACCACCGTTGTCGCTCCGGCATCGGCGAGCAGCGCGGGTCCGGCGATGCGCGCGCCCGGCGCCAGCGCTTCACGGCGATGAACCGGCGCTTCGTGCCAGCGGCCTTCCGCATGGAGGCGGGTCCGCGCCGCGGGCGCGGCCGTGGTCGCGGACCTGTCCGCGTCCGGCACGGCCGGCGCTTCGTGACGGCCGATCGCTTCCACCGACACCGCCTCGATCACCAGCGCGCGATCCGGCATCAGGAAACCGTAACGCCCGAGGTATTGCGCGGCGAAGGCGGCGTGCATTGCCTTCGCGCTGTCCCAGTCGACGGTCAGCGTGGTGTCGGTGCCGGCGTACTTGAGGTGGGCGCGGGGGTGCAGCGTGATTGCCCCGATTGCGACGCCCTGGTCCCGCACTTCCTGGCGCAGCGCGGCGCCGAGCGCGGCGATTGCGGCATCGCCCTGCTGCACCGTGGCGTCATCGAGCGCCGCCTCGAGCGCATGTTCACGCATCGCGGTGATGTCGGCGAGGCCCATGCCGTAGGCGGAGAGCACGCCGGCGAGCGGATGGATCAGCACCTGCGGCATGCCCAGCGCATCGGCGATGCGGCAGGCGTGCTGCCCGGCGGCGCCGCCGAAACAGGCCAGCGTGTAGGTGGTGACGTCGTGGCCGCGCTGCACCGAGATTTTCTTGATGGCGTTCGCCATGTTCTCGACGGCGATCCGCAGAAAACCCTCGGCCATAATGTCGATTGATTCTAAGTTATTGTTTTTATTGAATATTTTTTGATGCAACGCAGCAAGCCGATGGCGTGCCGCGGCGAGGTCCAGCGGCTGGTGGCCGTCGGCGCCGAAAACCCGGGGGAAAAAATCCGGATGGATGCGGCCGAGCAGCGCATTGCAGTCGGTGATGGTGGCCGGGCCGCCCTTGCCGTAACAGGCGGGCCCCGGATCGGCGCCGGCGGAATCGGGGCCGACGCGCATGCGCCCGCCGTCGAAATGCAGGATCGATCCGCCGCCGGCGGCGACGGTGTGGATGGACAGCATCGGCGCGCGGATGCGCACTCCGGCCACCTGGGCGTCGAAGCTGCGCTCCAGCGCCGACAGGTCGCGGCCGGTGAAATGCGCGACGTCGGTGGAGGTGCCGCCCATGTCGAAGCCGATGATGCGCTCGCAGCCCGCGGCGAGCGCGGTGCGCGCGGCGCCGACGATGCCGCCGGCGGGGCCGGAGAGGATGCTGTCGCGGCCGCGGAAACGCGCGGCATCGGTGAGCCCGCCGTTCGACTGCATGAACAGCAGGCGCACGCCCGGCAGTTCGGCGCGCACGCGGTCGACGTAGCGGCGCAGCACCGGCGTCAGGTAGGCATCGGCGACCGTGGTGTCTCCGCGCGCGACCAGTTTCATCAGCGGGCTGACTTCGTGGGATGCCGAGATCTGGGTGAAACCGGCCTCGCGCGCGAGCGCCGCGGCAGCCTGTTCGTGCGCAGGATGACGGTAGCCGTGCATGAAGACGATGGCGATTGCCGTGTAGCCCTGGGCCCGGGCTGCGGCAAGGTCGCGGCGCAGCGCGGCTTCGTCCGGCGCGCGGATGACCTCGCCCCGGGCGCCGCAGCGCTCGTCGACCTCCCACACGTCGCCGTAGAGCAGTTCGGGGAGCACGATGCGGCGGTCGAAGATGCGCGGCCGGTTCTGCCAGGCGATGCGCAGGGCATCGCCGAAGCCGCGCGTGATGAACAGCGCCACCGGCTCGCCCCTGCGCTCGAGCAGCGCGTTGGTGGCCACCGTCGTTCCCATGCGAACCGCATCGATGGCGGCGGCGGGAATGGCGGCGTCGCGGGCGACGCCCAGCAGTTCGCGGATGCCGGCGAGCGCGGCGTCGCCGTATTGCGCCGGGTCTTCGGAGAGCAGCTTGCGGGTGACGAGCGTTCCGTCGGGGCGGCGGGCGACGATGTCGGTGAAGGTTCCGCCGCGGTCGATCCAGAACTGCCAGCCTGCCGGGCGGTCTGCCGATGCAGTCATGCGTGAGGCTTCCTTGCCATGCGCCGCATGTTAGCGCATCGGCCGGTTGACGCTCGACAGGCGGCGGGTTTTAATCGGATCTTCCGTGCGCCTGCACTGCGCGCCGGACTGCGCCGGAAGCGCGGAACCATTTCAAGAAAAATCAAGAAAAGGCGGCAGTCCATGGCGGAAACGGTCGTCAACAAGATCGGCAAGTACGAGGTTGTCAGGAAACTCGGCGACGGCGCCACCAGCACCGTGTTCCTGGCGCGCGATGCCTTCAATGACCGCGAGGTCGCGGTCAAGCTGGTATCCGGGACCGCGCTGAAGGATGAGAGCCGCGGGCAGCTGATGCACCGCCTGTTCCTGACCGAGGCCTCGCTCGCCGGCAAGCTGAACCATCCGCACATCGTCGAAATCTACGACGCGGTCGCGGACGAGGACAATGCCTACATCGTCATGGAATATGTGCCGGGCGGCACGCTGCAGCGTTTCACCCGCGGCGACAACCTGCTGGCGCTGGGCGACGTGATCGAGGTGGTCTACAAGTGCGCCCGGGCGCTCGATTTCGCCTCGCAGCTCGGCGTGATCCACCGCGACATCAAGCCGGCCAACATCATGGTCAAGGACAACACCGACATCAAGGTCACGGATTTCGGCTCGGCGGCGCTGCTGATGACCGAACGCACGGTGGTCGACGGCATCGGCACGCCGGCCTACATGTCGCCGGAGCAGCACCTGAACCAGCCGGTCAACCTGCAGACCGACATCTATGCGCTGGGCGTGGTGATGTTCCAGCTGCTCACGGGGCGGCTGCCGTTCACCGCCGACAACATCGCCGGGCTGGCGCACCAGATACTCAACGGCGATCCGCCGCTGCCCTCGGAGTTCAGGACCGAGATCCCGACCGAACTCGATCTCGTGGTCCGCCGCGCGATGGCGCGCGACCAGTCGGTGCGTTACATGACCTGGGAGCAGTTCGCCAACGACCTTGCGGCAATCGCGGCCGGGGCGCCGCTGCCCAAGCATGGCGTGCTCGACACCGAGAAATTCAACATCCTGCGCACGCTGTCGTTCTTCAGGACTTTCGGCGACGTCGAACTGTGGGAGGTCCTGCGTTTTTCGGAGTGGGTGGATTTCGCGAAGGACGACGTGATCATCAGCGAAGGCGAGCCCGGCGATTTCTTCGGCATCATCGTTTCCGGCGAGGCGCGGGTGCTGCGCAAGAGGCGTCTGCTGCTGAGCCTGCTCAAGGCGGGGGAGTGCGTGGGCGAGATGGCCTATCTCGGCGAGCCGGGCAGCCTGCGTTCGGCCGACGTGGTCGCCGCGACCGACCTGCGCATGATCAAGATCGGCGTCAAGGCGCTGGAGCGCGCTTCCGAGCTGTGCCGGCTCAATTTCGACCGTACCTACCTGCGGATACTCGTTGGCCGCCTGGCGGCGGCCAATTCCAAGCTGGCGGGCATCTAGGGCGGATTCAGGGCATCGAATTCAGGGCATCGAATCGTCGCTCTTGATGTCTTCCAGCACGTTGTAGCCGCTGGCCTTGCCGTCGGGTCCGAAGCGCACGACGAAGACGCCGACTTCGGGCGGCAGGGCCACGCGCCATTCCCATACGGTTTCACCGCCGAGCCTGATGATTTCCCGCGGCTGGCCGAGCAGCATTTTCACGTCATCCGCCGTCGAGACGCCGGGTGTCACGCGGTAGAGCCGCTCCTGCGTCAGCAGCTGGGTGACGCCGGTGGCCTTGCCGTTGCCGTCAATGTCGAAACGCCAGGTCTGGAGGCCTTCGGGGCCAGAGGCATAGTCCCACAGCTCGCCCTGCGCGGTTTTGTGGATTTCTGTCGGCTTGCCGAGCCGTTGCTGGATTTCGCCGGCCGGGGTGCCGACCCGGACAGCCGAAGGCACCGCACAGCCGGCAAGAATGCCGGCGAGCAGCAGTACGGCGGGTAATCGAAAATGACGAAAATGAGCTTGCATGGCATTTTCTCCGTGTGAGGAAACGATGGCTCAGGATGTTCCGTGGTCCCGGTGTCTGCAAACACCGCAGCCGGCCGCTTATTCCGTCCGGGAACACGCCCGGCGCCAGCTCATGCCGGATGGCGTCTGCGCAGTTCGGCGACCTGTGTCGTATCCAGTTGACGCGTCTTTTCGCCGCGCACGAGCAGATAGAGCCTCGCCGTGGCTTCGAGTTCCTCGATCGCATCGGCAGCCGCGGCCAGCGTGCTGCCGCCGACCACCGGTCCGTGGTTGGCGAGCAGCAGTGCATGGTGGCGGGAGGCCAGCCGGCGGACGGCATCGGCCAGCGCCATGTCGCCGGGCGCGTGATAGGGCACCATCGGCAGCGTGCCGATGCGCATCACGTAATAGGCGGTCAGCGGCGGCAGCGCGTTTTCCGGATCGGTGTCGGCAAGCACCGATACCGCGACCGAATGGGTCGCATGCAGGTGGACCACGGCGCCGTTTTGCGGGCGCTCGCGGTACATCGCCAGGTGCAGGAAATTTTCCTTCGACGGCGGGTCGCCGGACAGCAGTTTTCCGTTCCAGTCGAGCTTCGAGATCCGCGCCGGATCGAGCTTGCCGAGGCTGGAGCCGGTCGGCGTCAGCAGCCAGCCGTCTTCGCAGCGCGCGCTGATGTTGCCGGTGCTGCCGTGGGTCAGGCCGCGGTCGTAGATCGAGCGGCCGAGTTCGGTGATGTCTTCACGCAGGCGGTTTTCGTTCATGGCGCTTCCTTCAGGGTGACGATGCCAGTGCTTTTTCGAAGAAATCGGGGCCGCCGAAGTTGCCGGATTTCAGAGCCAGCGCGAGCGGTTGCGGCGCGACGCTGCAGGTCCAGGGCACGCCGGGATCGATCGCCGGGCCGATGCGCAGTGCCCGCACGCCGAGCCGGCTGACCACGGCGCCCGAGGTCTCGCCACCGGCCACGACCAGCCTGCGCACGCCGGCATTCACCAGGCCTTCCGCGATGCCCGCGAGCGCCTTTTCGATGCGCTGGCCGGCCTGTCCGGCGCCGGCCAGCGCCTGCGCGGCGCGCACTTCGTCCGGCGTCGCGGTGGCGTAGACCAGGATGGGCTGCGTGCCCTGCGCCGCGGCCCAGGCCAGCGCTTCGGCGGCGACGTCGGCGCCTTCGAGCAGCCGGCGCACGTCGATGCGGAATCCGGGATGCCGCTGCAGCCAGTGCGCGACCTGGCCATTGGTGGCGACGGAACAGCTGCCGGCGATGACCGCGGCGCGGCCGCCGACCGGCGGCAGTGCGGAGGCGGCGTCAGCGGCGGGCAGCAGGCCGTCGCGGCGGAAATTGTCCGGCAGCCCCAGCGCGACTCCGGAGCCGCCGGTCACCAGCGGCAGGCCGGCACAGGCCGCGCCGATGGTCCGCAGGTCCGCGGGACTGATCGCATCGACGATCGCGATGCCGGTGCCGTCGCCGGCGGCCTTGCCGAAGGCCGCCGCCAGCGCTTCCGGGCCGGCCGCGACGGCATCATGCGCGACCAGGCCGACGCGCAATCCGGTCTGCGGCTGCAGCACGCGCAGCAGGTTGGCATCGGTCATCGGCGTCAGCGGATGATCCTTCATGCCGGACCCCGACAGCAGCGTGTCGCCGACGAACAGATGGCCGCGGTACACGGTGCGGCCGTTTTCGGGATAGGCGGGGCAGGCGATCGTGAAGCGGGCGCCCAGCTCCCGCATCAGGGCCTCGGCCACGGGCCCGATGTTGCCCTGCGGCGTGGAATCGAAGGTGGAGCAGTACTTGAAGAAAAACTGACGGCAGCCCTGCGCCCTGAGCCAGCGCAGCGCGGCCAGCGACTCCGCGACCGCGGCGTCGCGCGGCGCGGTGCGCGACTTGAGCGCGACAACGACGGCGTCCGTGCCGTCGATGCGCGTATCGGGCACGCCGATGGTCTGCACGGTGCGCATGCCGCCGGCGACGAGGGTGCTCGCGAGGTCGGTGCCGCCGGTGAAGTCGTCAGCGATGCAGCCGAGCAGCATGGTCAGGTCCGGATGGGGTTGTTGTGCGTGGCGGAATGCATGTGGCGCCCCGGAGACGAATCGAACGTCCGACCTGCCCCTTAGGAGGGGGCCGCTCTATCCACTGAGCTACCGGGGCCGGTTAATTCGTGTTCCGGGTTTTTGCCTTGTAAATCACACGCTTGGGTTAAATTGAAAGCTTCCCTAGCAATGCAATCGTACCCGCGTAGATAGCCGTTTACAAGGACTTATTGTGATGGATTTGTGATGGCATTAATGATGCTGATTCCTGAATCCAGCAGCAAACAGCTTGGATTCCTCGCCGGGTAACAGGCGGCGTTCCCGGCCTCTGGCCACCTGAGGGCGGCGCACCTGCTTGGCAGGGTTAACTGGAATTGGGATTCCCCAATCCTTTGCAGCCACTTCGAACAGGTGGGATAGGGAATTGAGTTCCTTCACCACAGTGGCCCCAGCAAGCCCAGCGTTAAGCCGGGCGTCCCGGTATTCGGCAATATGGGCACTGCGCAGGGCGGCGGGCGAGAACGCGCCAAAATGCCGTTTAAGCCCTTCTAGGCGCTGTTTTTCACGGCGGGCGGATTTCTTTTTCGGGGTGACTTCGGACAGGTAGCGGGTTATCAGTTCCCCAACCGTCACCCGTTCGGCTTCGGAGCGGTCAACGAATACGCCCCGGTCAAATTCCGATTCCAGCAGCCGTGCCCAGCGTGCCGCTTCGGTTTTGGTCTTGAATGATTTGGCAACCGGGCGCATGCCCCGATGCCGCACCTGCACCTGCCATTTGCCGCTTGAAAGTTCCCTGATACTGGCCACGTCACACCCCCGATTGTGATGGGCGTGTGATGAACAGACTTAACGGCGGAAACTCAGGGGCGCTAAGTGATTGAAACCATTGGCGCCCCGGAGACGAATCGAACGTCCGACCTGCCCCTTAGGAGGGGGCCGCTCTATCCACTGAGCTACCAGGGCCCGCGCGGATTATAACGCGGACGCATCGGACTTTCGATTCGTTTCCGGGGTGCGGATCGTCGTTCCGGTTCGGTTTTGCGCTTGGTTAATCAAAGTTGTTGCATCGAACGATTCAAATGGACGCTGCGCGAGGAACTGCTCGATGCCAACCTGTTCATGCGCCTGGATGACGTGCGGGAAGCGGTTTACTGGTGGCAGATCGAATACAACGAGCAGCGCCCGCACGATGCCTTGAGCGGCATTCCGCTGGCAGTCTATCGAATCAGAAATGCCGAAAACTCTACTTATGAACTGTCCGCTTGACGGGGGAGCTTACGCTGGCAACGGCCTGCCGCGCCGCGCAGGTGCTGCGGCATTCGCAGCCATGCCAGGCCGGTGAGCGATCAGTGGAAGCCGTAGAGCCTTGCCGGATTGTCGACGAGGATTTTCTTTCTGAGCCCGGCATCCGGTGTCCATTCATTGAACAGGTCGAGCAGGTGTCCGTCTTCGGGCATGTCCTTCTCCAGCCGCGGATGCGGCCAGTCGCTGCCCCAGACGATCTGGTCGGGGTTGGCCTTGACCAGCGCTTCGTGAATGGGCCTGGCGTCGGGGTAATCCGGGTACTGCGTCGACACGCGGTAGCTGCCCGACACCTTCACCCAGATTTTTCCTTCGGACAGCAGGCGGCACATCTGCTGCACGCCGGGCTGGTTCGCGCCGAGCTTGCCGTCGACGTTGCCCATGTGGTCGAGCATGACCGGCAGCTTCCAGTTTCTGAGAAAAGGCATCGCGCTGTCGAGCGCATTGGCGTCCATCATGAATTGCGCGTGCAGCCCGAGGTCGGCCATCAGCGGCGCGAGTTTTTCGAAGGACTGCATGCCCAGCGAGCTGAAGCCCACGCCGTGCGGCATGTGGTGGAAGCGCAGGGCGCGCACCCCGAGGTCGCGCATGCGCTGGAGTTCCGATTTTGGGGTGTCGGGCCTGACGATGCAGGTCGCGCGCAGGCGCTCCGGTTCGCGCTGCAGCGCGTCGAGCACGACCGAGTTGTCGGTGCCGTGGGCGTTGCCCTGCACGATCACGCCGCGGCCCGCGCCGATGGCGTCGAGCATCTTCAGCAGCTTTTCCAGCGGCGCGTCGTCCGGCGTGTAGGAGCGCGAGTCGGCGAAGGGAAATTTCGCGCGCGGCCCGAAGAGATGGAAATGCGTGTCGCAGGTGCCGGGCGGCGAAGGGATTTTCGGGGCCTTGGTGTTTTCGATCGGCGGCAGGCAGGGCAGTTCCATGTGTCGTTTCTCCTCGGGTGAGCCGCGATGGTAGTGCATGCATGGCGCCGGCTCAACGCCGCGGCGTCGTTATAATCGTCACGACCGCCTGCTGCATCCACATCCTGAACAGGAGCCCGCATGATCCCGTCCCAGCGCCTGCCCTATGTGCCCATCATCGACCGCCCGCCGCTGAAGCCGCCGCCGGGCGTGCGCCTGATCGTGTGGCCGGTGGTCAACGTCGAAGTCTGGGACATCGGCCGGCCGATGCCGCGCCAGGTGCTGCCGCCGCCCACGCATGTCACGCGCCTGCCGGACTTCGCGCACTGGGCCTGGCATGAATACGGCAACCGGGTCGGCTTCTGGCGCATCAAGCAGGCGCTGGACGATCTCGACATCAAGGCGTCCCTTTTCACCAATGGCCGCATCTGCACCGACTACGCGCGCATCGCCGAGGAATCGCTGAAGTCGGGCTGGGAGTTCGTCGGCCATTCCTGGGACCAGCAGCCGACGCATGTCGAAAAGGACCAGCGCGCGATGATCCGGCGCACGGTGAAGCAGATCAAGGCCTTCACCGGCAAGGCGCCGGTGGGCTGGCTCGCGCCGGGGCTGACCGAAACCCTGTTCACGCCGGACTACCTCGCCGAAGCCGGCATCCGGTACATCGCCGACTGGGTGGTGGACGACGAACCCTGCGACATCCAGACGAAACACGGCAAGGTCGCGGCGATGCCCTATTCGGTGGAATTGAACGACATCACGATGATGATGGTGCAACACCACGGCGCGGCCGAGTTCGAATCGCGCTGCATGGACCAGTTCGAGCGGCTGTATGAGGAAGGCGCGAAGCGGGTCAAGGTGATGGCCATCGCCGTGCATCCCTACATCTCCGGCGTGCCGCACCGGATCAAATATTTCGAGAACGTGTTCCGCCGGCTGCGCGATGAGCCGGGCGTGGCATTCTGGACCGGTGACCGGATACTCGACTGGTATCGGCGCGCGACCGGGCGGGAGAACAAGGCACCTGCCAGGACGCCGGCTCGACGCAAACGCTGAATTAATGAAGCGTCGGTTCAGTCGAGCAGCGCGAAAAAACTTTCCGCAAAATCCTTCCGGTAACGTCCGGTCACCGGCCCGACCGCTTCCGCGAACGCCCGGTGTTCCTCCGCCGTCAGTTGCACCACTTCGTTTTGCGCCGGGTCGAGCCGTTTCAACATGTCCTCGTCTTCCGCCGCTGCCAGCCGGCGCTGCAGCACCGTGGCCTCGGCGGCGGCGACATCCACCGTGCGCTGAATGTCCGCCGGCCAGGAGTCGTATTGCGCGCGGTTGGCCATCAGGCAGGCGACGCCGTAGACGTGTCCGGACAGCGTGATGTGGCGGTGGTGCTGGTGGATGTCGAAGTTGACGATGTTGGTCAGCGGGTTGTCCTGGGCGTCGAAGCGGTCGCCGCCGATCTGCTCGACGAAGATCTTGATGTCCTCGAGGATCGGCTCCATGCCGAGCCGGCGCAGCGATTCGGCCTGCAGCTCGCTCATCTGGATGCGGATGCGGAGGTCCTCGCAGTCGGCGGGCTTGCGGATGGGGCGGATCCTGTTGCTGAAATGGCGGAAGCCGTTGTCCCAGTAGGCGAGCAGGTGGAAGGGTGACTGCCGCGCAACCTTGTCCTTCAGCGATTGCCCGAGCCGGCCGTCGAGCACCCGGTAGGCCGCAGCGCGGTCGGGGAACAGAAATGGCAGGTCGAACAGCGCCAGCTCGGGCACCCACTTCGCGTAGCGCAGCGAGGAAATGTAACAGGCCGAAAGTTCGCCGCGCTCGACCATGCCCGGCAGCTCGCCCGACTTGTGACCCAGGGACAGCACGTCGGGCACGAACTCGAAACGCAGGGCGTCGCCGGCTTCGCGTTGCAGCACTTCGCCGAAACGCTGGCAGGCACGGGTATGGATGGAAGCGGGTTTCTGGTAGCCGCCGAGGCGGAAGGTGACGGGCGTCATGGCATGTCCGGGGATGGCGTGGTCAGGTCGTGCAGGTCATGGCGCGAAGCAGAACATGAACCCGCACCTGCTGGCAAGGCGCGCCCCGCCGCTATAGGCAATCGACGGCCAGGTGTGTCAAAGTACCGGCATGCGCGTCATGCGTCCGGATCGTGAAATGCCACCGAGGAGGAGGACACATCATGAAAACCCGAGGAATCCATCACATCAACATCGGTTGCCGTGACGGCGATCTGGCGGCCATAGAGAAGTTCTACTGCCAAGGATTGGGAATGACAGTGGGGCCGCGCCCGGATTTTCCGAACAAGGGCCTTTGGCTGTATTGCGGAGACCATCCACTGGTCCATGTGGTCGTGCGTTTCCAGGCGGACTGGCCGGGGCTGGATGAAAAACGCAGCAGCTACGACCACACCGCCTACGAGGTCAGCGGCGTGCAGCAGTTCCGCGAGCGGCTGAAGCGTCTGGGCATCAAGTTCGACGAGCAGAACGTGCCCAACGCCGGATTCCAGATGTTCATGCGCGATCCGGTGGGCAACAAGGTGGAGCTGAATTTCCCCAACGAGGAAACGCCCGCGGACGTGGCCCGCGGCACGCTGTCTGCCCTGCAGTTTCCGGAGCACGCGACGCAACGCTGAGTGTTGGTGTTCCCGGGATGAACGGGATTCGCAATTGAAACCGCCGACCTTGATCCCGAAGAACGCGCTCGATCATGTCCGCAGCTACGGCAGGGTCGGGCGCATCGTCAACAAGGTCAACCAGAAATAAAGGGAAAGTGATGGGCAAGACGGAATACGGAGTGTTGCAGGGTGGCGACGGGGTGACAGTCAGGCCGCTGGCGCCGGCGCTGGGGGCGGAAGTGTCCTGCGGGGATCTGCGAAAACTGGACGAACCGGCGTTTGCCGCGGTCTACCAGGCCTTGCTCGACCACCTGGTCATCCGCATCCGCGGCCAGTCGTTGAGCGATCCCGAGTTGATCGCCTTCGGCAAACGGCTGGGGACGCTCGATTTCGCGCCGCTGGCGAAAACCGGCAAGGAGAGGGCGCGCACCCATCCCGAAATCATCGTGGTGTCCAATGTCACCGAGAACGGCGAGGCCATCGGCGTGCTGCGCGATGCGGAAGTGGTCTGGCATTCCGACAACTCCTATCGCGAGCGGCCGCTGTCGTACAGCGCGCTGTACTCCCTGGAAGTCCCGCCGAAGGGCGGCAATACCGGCTTCGCCAACATGTATCTGGCGCTGGAAACCCTGGATCCCGTGCTGCGCAAACGCATCGAGGGCCGCACGCTGAAGCACGACATGACCTACAACAGCGCCGGCGACCTGCGCGAGGGCTTCAGCCCGGTCAGCGATGTGCGCGAAGCGCCGGGACCCAGCCATCCGGTCATCCGCACCCATCCGGAGACCGGCTGCAATGCGCTGTACCTCGGCCGGCGTCCCAATGCCTACATCAACGGACTTTCCGTCGCGGAATCGGAAGAACTGCTCGATGCCCTGTGGACACACGCCACCCAGGACTGTTTTACCTGGCACCACGAATGGCAGTCCGGCGACCTGCTCATATGGGACAACCGCTGCGTGATGCACCACCGCGATCCCTTCGACGGCGGCTACCGCCGGGTGATGCACCGCATCCAGTGCGCGGGCGACGCGCCGGCGCTGCAGGCGCGGGCTGGCGAACACCATCCGCGGGCACAGGCGGCACCCGCCTGACCAGGAGGCACGCCACTCCTGCGGGTGGCGTGCCTCCTGCAATCCTTTACGATCCCTGGACGATCGCGAGGTTGTTCTCGACCGAGCGCACGCCTTCGATGGCGGCGCTGACCAGCGTCGCGCGCTCCTTGTGCGAGTTGGAGATGGCCGTGCCGTAGAGGCTGACGACGCCGTTTTCGGTCACGACGTCGATGCCTGTCGCCTGCAGTCCGGGTTCGGCGAGCAGCGCGGATTTCACTTTCGCGGTGATCGCGGTGTCGCTGATCGCGGCGCCGGTTTTCGCGGCCTTGTCGGCGATCGCGGATTTGGCCTGATCGATCTTTTCCGCGGCCTGGTTGCCAGCTTCCGAGACCTGCTCACCGGCTTTTTCGATGCTGCGGTCGATGTCCTGGCCGATCTGCTCGGCGGAGGGGCCGCGATCGCAGGCGGCCAGCATGGCAAGCAGCGCCGCCAGCGCCGAAATCGAAAGCGCATTGCGCAGAGGGGAGCGTGATTTTCCGTTCATGAGGTTCTCCAGAGTGATGGCTGGGTTGTGGCGCGGCACTCTGCGGCCCTAGCGGCCGATGAGGTCGGCGTTTTCGCGCGCGATACGGCGGATACTGTCGGTATCTCCCCGATGGCGCGGTGCCTCGCTGTCACTGTCACGGGCGAGGCCGTAATTGACCTGCAACGCGCCAAGCAGCTTGTCCTGCCGGACGGCAATGGCTTTCGCGGGGTCATCGGTGAGTTTTCCCCGTTGTTTTCCCTGTTGTTCGGTGCGGTCGCCGATCTGTTTCCAGCGTTCTTCGATGCGATCCCGGTTCATGTTCTGTTCCTCGTATCAAGATTGGCAGCGGAGTCCGCGGCGCATGGTGCGGGCGCGTGCTCCTCGGGTGCCGCAAGTTTTTGCAGGCCACGGCTTCCGTTCCGCGCCAGGCAGCGATTGCCGGTGACGGCGTTGGTTCGCGCAAGGCGCGACCCGTTTGTGGATGCCGCGAAGCACGGTCAGGCATGGCCTGCGGGTTAATGAGCACAGACCGGGCCAGATCAATAATTTCAAATAAAAACAATGGCTTGAGATCAATTCCCGGAGGGACTGGCCTTGCCGTACTGTCGCCAATCGGCGACGTTTGCGCGTTGCCATTTCCGGTTTGCCACTGTGTTGCACTGTTGTCATGCCGCGACAGACAGTCCGCGACACATCGTCCGGGGCACTCGGCGCGGGATCGCTTCGGTAGAATGCATGTTCGGACAGGGAGGGCGAATGAAGGGGCCAGCGGTGTGCGGTTTTCGCGGCGGATGGGTGGCGCTTTGTGCTGCAGTGCTGCTGTTTGCGGCACCGGTGGCGGATGCGCAACTGCAGCCGGCGGCGACCGGGCTGCGTTCGGCCGGAGGCGCAACCGGACTCAAGCCGCGCAATGCGGAAGACGGCCGCGCCGGGGCGCAGCAGCCCATCTTTGCAGGGACGTTCGGCCTGGGAGGCTGGCAGCTGTCTTATGGCGGCCCCCGGGACTGGCCGGTTCAGGCGCAGGACGATGCCGCATTGCCTTCCGGTCTCTATCGGCCGGGTCATGCTTTGTCTGGCGCCGGGACGCTTTCGCTGCAGGCTGAAGGCCACTGGGGCAATTTCCGCGGCGCCTATACCCGTTACAACGGGCAGGGCGATGCGCTGCAGTCGCGCAACGGGCATCGTTTTCAGCTGAATTATCACTACACCGGACGCAGTTCCTTCGGGCTGGCTTACAGCGAAGGGCGGGACTTCGATGCTTTCGGTCCGGCGCAGGGATTCGCGGGCATCGATACGCGCAACTGGTCGCTGGGCGGGCAACACTGGCTGACGCCATCGTGGGCGCTGACGTACAGGCTCGTCAACCAGGATCCATCCGGTTATTACCGGCGCCAGGGATTGCGATTGGGCATCCGCCACGATTTCTGAGTTTCCGGGCGGTGCAGCGGCGTCACGATTTCACCGGATTTCGTCGCGGCGGCGCGTTTCTTCGCCCGGGCAATCGAGCCGCCTGTTTCATCGCTGTGCCGGACTGGCCTGCAGGCACAGCAACCCTTAAAATACAAGCACATGAAAAACAGCGGCCCGGGCGGCAGGCAGGCTCCGGCCAGCGGTGACTTGGCACTGCGCGACGCAAGAGCGCGCTGCAACCATCAACAGGAGAAACCATGGGCAAGGCAACAGCGACCGGCGCCAGCGCGGCGCGGCGCGGTCTGGACGTATTGCGGGATCCGGTATTGAACAGGGGCACGGCGTTCACCGAAGCCGAGCGCGACGCGCTCGGCCTGCGCGGCCTGCTGCCGCCGCATGTGCACAGACAGGCCGAACAGGCGGAGCGCTTCCTGCTGGCGTTCCGCAAGCTGGACGATCCGCTGGACAAGTTCATCGCGCTCAACGCGCTGCATGACCGCAACGAGGATCTTTTTTTCCAGGTCCTGGTCGATCACATCGACGAGATGCAGCCCATCGTCTACACGCCGATCGTCGGCCTGGCCTGCCAGAAGTTCGGGCAGATTTTCCAGCGCCCGCGCGGGATGTTCATCAGCATCAGGGACCGCGGCAACATCGCCAGCGTGCTGCGCAACTGGCCGTACCAGGCGGGCATCATCGTCGTCACGGACGGTGAGCGCATCCTCGGCCTAGGCGACCTCGGCGCCCACGGCATGGGCATCCCCGTCGGCAAGCTGTCGCTGTACACGGCCTGCGCCGGCATCCATCCCACGCTGTGCCTGCCGGTCACGCTCGACGTCGGCTGCAACAACGACGCGGTGCGCAACGATCCGTTCTACGTCGGCCTGCGCCAGAAGCGGGTGACGGGGCGGGAATACGACGATTTCATCGAGGAATTCATCACCGCCGCGCAGGAGGTGTTCCCGGGCGTGGTGATCCAGTGGGAGGATTTCGCCAACCACAACGCATTCCGGCTGCTGGAGAATTACCGCGACCGCGTGTGCAGTTTCAACGACGACATCCAAGGCACGGCGGCGGTGGCGCTGGCCGGAATCTTTTCGGCACTGCGCGTCACCGGCCAGAAGCTGACCGACCAGCGCGTGCTGTTCCTCGGCGCCGGCGAGGCGGCGACCGGCATCGCCGACCTCGTGGCGTCGGCGATGGTGGCGCAGGGCATGGCCCGGGAAGAGGCGCTGCGCACCTGCTGGCTGGTCGATTCGCAGGGACTGGTGGTGAAAAGCCGGCAGAAACTGGCCCACCACAAGCTGACCTATGCCCACGACCATCCGCCGGTCGGCGATTTCCTCGCCGCGATCAGGACGCTGAAGCCGACGGCCATCATCGGCGTTGCCGCGGTCGGCGGCACCTTCACCCGCGAGGTGCTGGAGGAAATGGCGAAGCTCAACGAGCGGCCGATCGTGTTCGCGCTGTCGAATCCGACCTCGCAGGCCGAGTGCACGGCGGAAGAGGCCTACCGCTGGACCGGCGGCCGCGCGCTGTTCGCCTGCGGCAGTCCCTTCGATCCGGTACGGCTGGACGGGCAGACCTTCGTGCCGCGGCAGGGCAACAATTCCTACATCTTCCCCGGCGTGGGCCTCGGAGCGATCGCGGCCAAGGCGAAGGCCATCAGCGATGACATGTTCATGAAGGCCGCGCACACGCTGGCGCACCTGGTCACCGAGTCCGATCTCGCGCAGGGAAGCCTGTATCCGGCCCTGCCGCGCATCCGCGAGGTGTCGGCGCAGATCGCGGCGGCGATCGCGGCCTCGGCCCAGGGCGGCCAATATGGCGCGCGCGCGCGCGCCGAAGAGGTCCTGAAGGACGTCGAAGCGCAGATGTACGACCCGCGCCAGAAGTGACGGGCCGCGCGGCGGGGATGATGAGGTTCAGTCCCAGCCGATCTGGTCTCCCGAGACCAGCCGGTTGTCGATGCGCCGGATGCCGGCGATGCGCTTGATGGCGTCGCCGGCGCGCAGCGCCACCGCGGCGTGGCTGACGATGCCTTTGAGCACGACGACGCCGTCCCTGACCTCGACGCCCGCGTACTGTGGGTCGAATTCCCGGATGCCGGCCAGCGCCTTGCGCACCGCAGCGCCGATGGCGGTGTCGTCTGCGCGCATCGACGCGCGTTCCTTAGTCAGCTCATCTTCCGCCCGCAGGTATTCCTTTTCATCCAGCATGCCGTCGCGGTTCGCGTCGAAACGGGCGAGGTTCCGCGCCAGCACCGGATCGTGCGCCAGTTCCGCGCGCGACAGCCTGCCGTCGTGGTTCGTGTCCTGGCGGATGAAATCGCGGTCGCCGACGCCGAAGCGGTCGTAACGCGCGGCGTCCTTCAGCGCGGCGGCGGACGGCGCGGAGGCGGCGATCATGTAGTCCACCACCGCGCGCACCTCGGCCGGCGACAGGCTGGCGCCGCCGAGCGGCAGCATCGCCGTGTTCGGCACGCCCTCGATCGCGTTGCGGTAGATCAGGTTGAAGCCGCCGCGCAGGCGCCGCGTCCAGTCGGCGGTGTCACCGACCCTGGGCGCGCCGTGGATGCCCGGCAGGTGGCAGGAGGCGCAAAAGGCGGTGTACTGCTGCGCGGGGGTCGCTGCAGAGGCGGGCAGGGGCGGCAGCAGCGCGATCAGCAGCAGCGGGCGCATCGCGGGTGTGGGGCGGGAAGTCGCATTCCAGCCAGACTAGCATGCGGCAGGCATAAAAAACGGGACGGGCCACGGCCCGTCCCGTTCGTTTGACGGCGGCGATGCTCAGGCCGCGGCCAGCAGGTCCCGCAGGACGTACGGCAGGATGCCGCCGTGCTTCAGGTAGTCCACTTCGATCGCGGTGTCGATGCGCAGCGTCAGCGGCACCTTCTTCGTGCTGCCGTCGGCGCGGGTGATGGTCATCGTCACGTCCTGCATCGGCTTGACGTTGCCGCCCTCGAGGCCTTCGATGGTGAAGCTCTCGGTGCCGTCGATGCCCAGCGTCTTGACGTCCTCGCCCGGCTTGAACTGCAGGGGCACGACGCCCATGCCGATCAGGTTGGCGCGGTGGATGCGCTCGAAGCTCTTGACGATGACCGCGCGCACGCCGAGCAGCAGTATGCCCTTGGCCGCCCAGTCGCGCGACGATCCCATGCCGAAATCCTCGCCGCCGAAGATCACCAGGGGCGTGTTCTTGGCGCGGTAGATTTCCGAAGCCTCGAAAATCGTCGTCTGCTCGCCGCCGGGCTGGACCTTGGTGATCGGGCCTTCGGTGCCGGGAGCCATCGCATTGCGCAGCCGCACGTTGGCGAAGGTGCCGCGCACCATCAGCTCATGGTTGCAGCGGCGCACGCCGAAGTGGCCCCATTCGGCGGGCGGGCTGCCGTAGGGTTCCAGCCACTTGCCGGCCGGAGTGCCCGGCCTGATCTTGGTGGAGGGGCTGATGTGGTCCGTCGTGATCGAATCGCCGAGGATCGCCAGCGCGCGGGCGCCCTGGATGTCCGTGACCTTGTCGAGCCTGGGGGTCACGCCCTCGAGGAACGGCGGTTCGCGGATGAAGGTCGATTTCTCGTCCCACTGGTAGACCGCGCCCTCGATGGTGGGAATGGCTTCCCACAGTTTCTTGTTGCCCGACAGGTCGCCGTATTCGCGGCGGAAGTGCTCGGAGTTCGCGGCGAACTTCAGCAGCGCCGCCACTTCGGCATCGGTGGGCCAGACGTCCTTCAGGTAGACCGGCTGGCCGTCCTTGCCCTTGCCCAGCGGATCCTTGGTCAGGTCCGTGCGCACGGTGCCCGCGATCGCGTAGGCGACCACCAATGCGGGGCTGGCGAGGTAGTTGGCGCGCAGGTTGGCGTGCACGCGGGCCTCGAAGTTGCGGTTGCCCGACAGCACGGCGCAGGTCACGAGATCCTGCGACACCACGGCTTCCTCGATTTTGGGATCGAGCGGGCCGGAGGCGCCCATGCAGGTGGTGCAGCCGTAGGCGACGACGCCGAAACCGAGCTTCTCCAGCGACGGCAGCAGGCCGGCATCGCGCAGATAGGCGGTGACCACCTTGGAGCCGGGGGCGAGCGAGGTTTTGACGCGCGGGTTGACCGTCAGACCCTTGTCGGCGGCCTTTTTGGCCAGCAGGCCGGCGGCGAGCAGCAGCGCCGGGTTGGAAGTGTTGGTGCAGGAGGTGATCGACGCGATCAGTACGTCGCCGTGGCCGACGTCGAATTCCGGATGGCCGGAGGGCACGCGGCGGTTCAGGTCGGCGGCCGGGCGGCCGTAGCCGTTCTTGTCGGGCGGCGCCGAGAACAGCGCATCGAAGCCGCGGCCGAGGTCGGCGAGGTTGACGCGGTCCTGCGGACGCTTCGGTCCCGACAGGCTGGGCACGATGCTGCCGAGGTCGAGCTCGATGATGTCGGTGTAGTCGATGTCGCCCTTTTTCGGCATGCCGAACAGGCCCTGGGCCTTGTAGTAGGCCTCGATGGCGGCCACCAGCGCGGCGTCGCGGCCGGTGGTGCGGAAATAGTCGACCGTCTTGTCGTCGAAGGGGAAGTAGCCCATCGTCGCGCCGTACTCGGGGGCCATGTTGGCGACCGTGCAGCGGTCGGCGGCGGTCAGCGCGGCGGCGCCCTCGCCGAAGAACTCGACGAACTTGCCGACGACCCTGGCCTTGCGCATCAGCTCGGTGACGGTCAGCGCGAGGTCGGTCGCGGTGACGCCTTCGCGCAGCCTGCCGGTCATGTGGCAGCCGATCACGTCCGGCGTCAGGAAGGCGTTGGGCTGGCCCAGCATCGCGGCCTCGGCCTCGATGCCGCCCACGCCCCAGCCGACGATGCCGATGCCGTTGACCATCGTGGTGTGCGAATCGGTGCCGAACACGGTGTCCGGATACCAGATGCCGTCCTTGCTCCAGACGCCCTGGGACAGGTATTCCATGTTGATCTGGTGGATGATGCCGTTGCCGGGCGGCACCACGCGCACGGTCTCGAACGCGCCCTGCGCCCACTTCACGAAGCGGTAGCGTTCGGCGTTGCGCCTGAATTCGATTTCCTGGTTGCGCTGCACGGCGTCCGGCCGGTTGTAGACGTCGATCTCGACCGAGTGGTCGACCACGACGTCCACCGGCACCAGCGGCTCGATCTTGCCGGGGGCGACGCCTAGGCGCTCGGCCGCGGCGCGCATCGCCGACAGATCGTTCAGCGCGCCGAAGCCGATCAGATCCTGCAGCACGATGCGCACGACGAGGAAGGGGATCTCGGTCGTGCGCGCGCCCTTGGCCTGCCAGGCGGCGAGCGCCTTGACCTGGTCGGCGGTGATCTTCTTGCCGTCGCAATGGCGCACGAGGGCTTCCAGCACGACGCGGATCGAGCGCGGCAGGCGCGAAATTTTGCCGAGGCCGGCTTCTTCGAGGGCGGCGAGGCTGTAGTACTGGCCGGTCTGGCCGGGCGCGGGGGAGAACTCCCGCAGGGCCTTGAAGGGGTCTTGAGCCATGATGTTCTGTCCTTGAGGGGTTAGGCCGCGGCCATCAGTTCGCGCAGCACGAAGGGCAGGATGCCGCCGTGCCTGAGGTACTCGACCTCGATCGGGGAATCGACGCGCAGCGTGACGGTGACGTTCTGGGTGCCGCCGTCCTTGCGGTGGATGACCAGGGTGACGTCCTGCATCGGCTTGATGTTGCCGCCTTCCACGCCGATCAGGTCGAAGGTTTCGTCGCCGGTGATGCCCAGCGACTGCACGCTGTCGGAACCCTTGAACTGGCAGGGCAGCACGCCCATGCCGACCAGGTTGGAGCGGTGGATGCGCTCGTAGCCGCGGGCGACGACGACCTTGATGCCGAGCATCTGGGTGCCCTTGGCCGCCCAGTCGCGCGACGAGCCGGTGCCGTACTCCTCGCCGCCGAACACGAACAGCGGCACCTTGTCCTTCTGGTAGCGCATCGCGGCCTCGAAGATGGTCATCTTGTCGCCGCTGGGCTTGTGGAGGGTCACGCCGCCCTCGGTGCCGGGCAGCATCAGGTTCTTGATGCGGGGGTTGGCGAAGGCGCCGCGCACCATGACCTCGTGGTTGGTGCGGCGCGAGCCGAAGCTCGACAGGTCGGTGCTGCCGGCGGCGACCAGCCAGTCGCCGGCCAGCGTGCCCTTGCGGATCGGCGCCACAGGGCTGATGTGGTCGGTCGTCAGCTTGTTGCCGAAGATGCCCAGCACGCGGCCGCCCTTGACGTCGCTGACCTTCGGCAGTTCGCGCCCGAAGCCCTCGAACAGCGGCGGCTCGAGCAGGTAGGTCGATTTGTTGTCCCACTGGAACAGCGCGCCCTTGGCCTCGGGAATGGCGTCCCACAGGTCCTTGGCGCCGTCGAGGTTGCCGTATTCGCGCTTGAAATTCTCGCTGTTGGTGGCGAACTTCATCACGGCGTCGACCTCGGCCGGAGCGGGCCACAGGTCCTTCAGGAAGACCGGCTTGCCGTCCTTGTCCTTGCCGATGGGGTCGGTTTCGACGTTCTTGATCACCGTGCCGGCCAGCGCGAAAGCGACGACCAGCGGCGGGCTCATCAGGAAGTTGGCCTTCAGGCTCTGGTGCACGCGGGCCTCGAAGTTGCGGTTGCCCGACAGCACGGCGGCGGCGATCACGTCGTTCTTGACGATGCTGTCCTCGAGATCCTTGTCCAGCGGGCCGGCCAGGCCCATGCAGGTCGTGCAGCCGTAGGCGACGACATAGAAGCCCAGCTGCTCGAGGTAGGGCAGCAGGCCGGAGTCCTTCAGGTAGGCGGTGACGACCTTGGAGCCGGGGGCGAGGGAGGTCTTCACGCGCGGATGCGGCTTCATGCCCTTTTCAACCGCCTTCTTGGCCAGCAGGCCGGCGGCGAGCAGCACCCAGGGGTTCGAGGTGTTGGTGCAGGAGGTGATCGCGGCGATGCCGATGTCGCCGTGGCCGACGTCGCCGATGGCGCTGTTGGCCACCGGGAAGCGCTTGCCGATGTCGGCGGCCGGCTTGTTGTAGCCGCTCTCGGCCACGGGCTTCGAGAACAGCTCGGTGAAGCGGGCGCCGATGTTCTCGAGGTTGATGCGGTCTTCCGGCTGTTTCGGGCCGGAAACGCTGGGGCGCACGGTCGACAGGTCGAGTTCGACGACCTGCGAGTAGTCGATCTCGCCCTTCTTCGGAATGCCGAACATGCCCTGCGCCTTGAGGTAGGACTCGATGGCGTCGCAGTGCTCTTCGCGGCCGGTCATGCGGTAGTACTCGAGCGCTTTTTCGTCGATCGCGAAGAAGCCGCAGGTCGCGCCGTAGTCGGGCGACATGTTGGCGACGGTGGCGCGGTCGGTCGGCGACAGCGAGGCGGCGCCTTCGCCGAAGTATTCGACGAACTTGCCGACGACCTTGGTCTTGCGCAGCAGCTCGGTGACCGTGAGCACGAGGTCGGTGGCGGTGACGCCGGGCTTCAGCTTGCCGGTCATGTGCACGCCGACGACGTCCGGGGTCAGGAAGTAGTAGGGCTGGC
>CAZHJU010000006.1:0-113581 GCA_964533495.1 uncultured Bordetella sp.
GCCCGCGATCGAGAACATCAACGGCCAGGCGATCACGCTGGCGATCAAGCACAAGGACAGGCGCGATCCGAAATCGTGGAAGGGCTTCAAGTTCGCGGTGCCTTTCGATTATTCGATGCACAACTACCTGCTGCGCTATTTCCTGGCCGAGCACGGGCTGGATCCGGACAAGGACGTGCAGATCCGCTCGGTGCCGCCGCCCGAGATGGTGGCCAACCTGCGCGCCGACAACATCGACGGTTTTCTTGCGCCGGACCCGGTCAACCAGCGCGCGGTCTACGACGGCGTCGGCTTCATCCACACGCTGACCAAGGACATCTGGGCGGGACATCCCTGCTGCGCGTTCGCGGCGAGCAGGGAATTCGTCACCAGGATGCCGAATACCTACCGCGCGCTGCTGAGGGCGATCATGGAGGCGACGGCGTTCGCGTCGAAGCCGGAGAACCGCAAGCAGATCGCGGAAGCCATCGCGCCGGCGAATTACCTGAACCAGCCGGTGACCGTGGTCGAACAGGTGCTGACCGGCACCTTCGCCGACGGTCTGGGCAATGTGCGCAAGGATCCCGGCCGCATCGACTTCGATCCGTTCCCGTGGCACTCGTTTGCGATCTGGATCATGAGCCAGATGAAGCGCTGGGGGCAGATCAAGGGCAGCGTGGATTACGCGAAGGTCGCGCGCGAAGTGTTTCTCGCCACCGATGCGATGAGACTGATGAAGGAAGCCGGCATGAAGCCGCCGGCGACCACCAGCAAGAAGTTCTCGGTGATGGGCAAGGAGTTCGATCCGGCCAAGCCCGACGCCTACATCGCCAGCTTCGCGATCAAGCGGATCTGACGGCCGGCGACGGAAACGCGGAAAGGAGCCTGATGCCATGAACCGCCTGATGAACTGGCGCGCGCCGGTGCTGTCGCTGGTCTTTTTCCTGCTGCTGGTTGGCGTGTGGCATGCGCTGACCCTGCCCAAGTCCGCCCGGCAGACGGTGAATCCGGAATACGCCGCGCTGGTCGGCGCCGAGGCGGCGACCGGGCAGAAATCGGCGTTTCCGTCACCGGCGGATGTCGGCGGCAAGATCCTGGAACATCTCAGGGAACCGTTCTACGACCGCGGCCCGAACGACAAGGGCATCGGCATCCAGCTCGGGTATTCGGTGGCGCGGGTGCTGCTCGGCTACCTGCTGGCGGCGCTGGTGGCGATCCCGGTCGGCTTCCTGATCGGCATGTCGCCGACGGTGTACCGGGCGCTGGATCCGTACATCCAGGTGCTGAAGCCGATTTCGCCACTGGCCTGGATGCCGCTCGCGCTGTTCACGCTGAAGGACAGCTCGATCTCGGCGATTTTCGTGATTTTCATCTGTTCGCTGTGGCCGATGCTGATCAACACCGCATTTGGCGTGTCCAGCGTGCGGCGCGAATGGCTGAATGTCTCACGCACACTGGAGGTCGGCCATTTGCGTACCGCGTTCCGGGTGATCCTGCCGGCGGCCGCGCCAACCATCATGACCGGCATGCGCATCTCCATCAGTATTGCCTGGCTGGTGATCGTGGCTGCCGAAATGTTGGTGGGCGGCACGGGGATCGGCTATTTCGTCTGGAACGAGTGGAACAACCTGTCGATCACCAACATCATCACGGCGATTCTGGCGATCGGTCTTGTGGGCATGCTGCTTGACCTGATGATGGCGAAGCTGACGAAGCTCGTCACCTTTCCGGAATAGGTGATGCCATGAGCGAACCCCTGATCCGCGTCGAAGGCATCGGCAGGAAATTCGCCGGCCGCGACGGTTCCGTCACCACGGTGTTCGAGGATCTCCATTTTTCGATCGAGCCCGGGGAGTTCGTCTGCCTGATCGGCCACTCCGGCTGCGGCAAGACCACCATCCTCAACGTGCTGTCGGGGCTCGAGCAGTCGTCGTCCGGCTATGTCTTCGTCGGCGGCCGCGAGGTCAGCGGGCCCAGCCTCGACCGCGCGGTGATTTTCCAGAGCCACGTGCTGATGCCATGGCTGACGGTGATGGGCAATATCGCCTTCGCGGTGTCCTCGCGCTGGCCGGAGTGGAGCCGGGACAAGGTGCGCGGGCACAGCCAGAAGTACATCGACCTGGTGAACCTGACCGGTTCCGAGAAAAAACGTCCCGCCGAGCTCTCCGGCGGCATGAAGCAGCGCGTGGGCATCGCCCGCGCGCTGTCGATCCAGCCGAAGATGCTGCTGATGGACGAACCGTTCTCGGCACTCGACGCGCTGACCCGCGGCGTGCTGCAGGAGGAAGTGCTGCGCATCTGCGCGGAAACCCGGCAGACCGTGTTCATGATCACCCACGACGTCGACGAGGCGATCCTGCTGGCCGACAAGATCATCCTGATGACCAACGGGCCGCACGCGAAAGTCGCCGAGATCGTGGTCAACACGATGCCGCGCAGCCGCACGCGCCACGATCTGCACAAGCATCCGCATTACTACCGCATCCGCAACCACCTGATCGACTTCCTGGTGGACCGCTCGAAGGTTTTTGCCGGCGATTCCGCCGGCTACGACCCCCGCCATCCGCCGCTGGTGACGCCGGGCCTGGATCCGGCGGAGGCCGCCGCGCTACCGGCGGCGGGGAAGCCGCTGGCGGTCGTGAAGTAGCCCGCCGTACCGCATGTCCAACCTGAATCCGACCGCAAGGAGAATCCCGTGAAAAAGAACGATGCACCTGAAGCCCTGCTGGCCGCCGCCGGCATGACCCAACCGATGAAGCGCACCGATGTCACCGAAATGGTGGTTGAGGCGCGGCTGAAAAAAGGCCTGTCCTGGACGAAGATCGCCAAGGCGGTGGGCGCGAGCAAGGAGTGGACGACCGCCGCGCTGCTCGGCCAGATGCAGATGACCAAGGCCCAGGCCGGGGTCGCCGGCAGGCTGCTCGGCCTGCCGCCGTATGCCGTGCTGCTGCTGCAGCAGGCGCCGTACAAGGGTTCGCTGCCGACCGCGGTGCCGACCGATCCGCTGATCTACCGCTTCTACGAGCTGGTCAACGTCTACGGCACGACCTTCAAGGAGCTGATCCATGAAGAGTTCGGCGACGGCATCATGAGCGCGATCGACTTCAAGATGGATCTGAAGCGCGAGCCCGATCCCAACGGCGACCGCGTGAAAATCGTGATGAGCGGCAAGTACCTGTCGTACAAGACCTACTGAGAGCGCCGGTGCATGCCGGTTTCGCGGGGTGGACGGCGCCTGTCCGGGCCGTTCATCCCGCCTTCTTTTGACGACGCGGCGGCATTTCCGGGGCCGCTTCCCGCAGCGCAGCTCGTTACCGGCTAGATCGCGTCGGCGACGGCCTTGCCGAGATCGGCGGTCATGGCCTTGCCGCCGAGGTCTGGCGTCTTCGGCCCTTCGCGCAGCGCGGTCTCGATGGCTTTCACCACGGCGGCGCCGGCGTCCCCGCAGCCGAGGTGGTCGAGCATCATCGCGCCGGCCCAGATCTGGCCGACCGGGTTGGCGATTTTTTTGCCGTAGATGTCCGGCGCGGAGCCGTGCACCGGCTCGAACAGCGACGGGAATTTCTTTTCCGGATTCATGTTGGCCGACGGCGCGATGCCGATGGTGCCGGTCGCTGCGGGGCCGAGGTCGGACAGGATGTCGCCGAACAGGTTGGAGGCGACGACGACGTCGAACCAGTCCGGATGCATCACGAAGTGCGCGGTCAGGATGTCGATGTGGTACTGGTCGGTCTTCACGTCCGGATACTGCGCCGCCATTTCCTTGACCCGTTCATCCCAGTACGGCATCGAAATCGAGATGCCGTTGGACTTGGTGGCCGAGGTCAGGTGTTTTTTCGGGCGTTTTTTCGCCAGTTCATAGGCGAACTTCAGGATGCGGTCGACGCCCTGGCGCGAAAAAATCGCCTGCTGGGTCACGAACTCGCGCTCGGTGCCGCCGAACATGCGGCCGCCCACCGAGGAATATTCGCCTTCGCTGTTTTCGCGCACCACCCAGAAATCGATGTCGCCGACGTTGCGGTCGGCGAGCGGGCATTTCATGCCGGGCATCAGCCGCACCGGGCGCAGGTTGACATACTGGTCATAGCCGCGGCGGAACGGGATCAGCAGGCCCCACAGCGAGACGTGGTCGGGCACGGTTTCCGGCCAGCCGGCGGCGCCGAAGTATACGGCGTCATGCTTCTCGAGCTTCTTCAGGCTGTCTTCCGGCATCATCCGGCCGTGTTTCGCATAGTAGTCGCAGCTCCAGTCGAACTCGTCGAACTTGAACTGGATGCCGAACTTGCGGCCGGCGGCTTCCAGCACGCGCAGGCCTTCGGGCATGACTTCCTTGCCGATGCCGTCTCCGGGAATCACGGCGATGCGGAACGCTTTCATCTACTGCTCTCCTCGGGTGATGGCGCAACCCTATTGGTGTGAGTGTGCGCCGGATTTTTCGGAAAGACCTTCAAAAACAAAGGGCAGCCGCATGGGCTGCCCTCGACCGAACCGGAAGTCGCATCAGGCCGCGGCTTTGGCCTTGGCCGGCGTGCGTTTGCCGTATTTCTGGTTGAATTTCTCGACCCGGCCGGCGGTGTCGAGGATCTTCTGCTTGCCGGTGTAGAACGGGTGGCAAGCCGAGCAGACCTCGACGTTCAGATCCTTGCCCATGGTCGAGCGCGTCTGCCACTTGTTGCCGCAGCTGCAAGTGACTGAAATTTCACGGTATTCCGGGTGTGCATCGGCTTTCATCGCGGTATCCTGAACTGGTGCCCGAACGGAGCGGGAAACCCGTAATTATCGTTGATTCCATGGTTTGGGGCAAGGGGCGCGATTGCGCTACAACTCGACCAATGCCGTGATCTGCCCGCTTCGGACCAAGGCCTGTCCCCGTTCCTGATCCACCAGGCTGAAGCTGGAACTGACGAAGGTCCGGTAGCCGTATGTCCGATGTTCCAGATAATAGATGCGACCCGGAACGGTTTCGATGCTGATGCCCCCGCTGTCTCCCGCCATGCCGCGAAGAACATGCCTGCCGGCGGGCACTTCGATGCGCATGTAGGTGCCCCGGTAAGTGGAGCCGATCATCTGGCCGTTGATCACCACCGGCGCAATGAACGTCGGTTCCAGCGCATGGCGCGCCAGATAAATGACCGCGCGGCCGGGCTTGGGTTCGAACCGTTTGGCAAAACTGTCTTCCGGTGGCGGGGGCAGTTGCGCGCACCCGGCGACCAGCGCAAACAGGGTCAGTAGCAGATATCGCATCATGTCGGGCTCCTTGTCCAAGGTCGCCGGAGCGATCCGGATTGCGGAATGCGACCGGAGGACGATTTCTACGGGATGATGCGCCAACAGGGCAGGGCCGGGCAAATTCCGTCACTTAAGTGCGACTTCCGGTTTGAAGAAACCGGAAAGAGCCTTGCGCCTGAGCCTGGTGCTTCCGCAGCATCCGGCTGGCGGGACTGCCGCGTCAGCCGCGCCGCATCGAATCGAAGAAGTCCGCGTTGTTCTTGGTGGCGCGCACCTTGTCGAGCAGGAACTCGGTGGCTTCGAGTTCATCCATCGGGTACAGCAGCTTGCGCAGCACCCAGATTTTCTGCAGCACGTCCTTCGGCACCAGCAGCTCCTCGCGGCGGGTGCCGGAGCGGTTGACGTTGATCGCCGGGAAAATGCGCTTTTCGTACATCCGGCGGTCCAGGTGGATTTCCATGTTGCCGGTGCCCTTGAACTCCTCGTAGATCACGTCGTCCATGCGCGAGCCGGTGTCGATCAGCGCGGTGGCGAGGATGGTCAGGCTGCCGCCTTCCTCGACATTGCGCGCAGCGCCGAAGAAGCGCTTCGGACGCTGCAGCGCGTTGGCATCGACGCCGCCGGTGAGCACCTTGCCGGAAGCCGGCACCACGGTGTTGTAGGCGCGGGCGAGGCGGGTGATCGAGTCGAGCAGGATCACCACGTCCTTCTTGTGTTCGACCAGGCGCTTGGCCTTTTCGATGACCATCTCGGCGACCTGCACATGACGGCTGGCCGGTTCGTCAAAGGTCGAGGACAGCACTTCGCCCTTGACCGAGCGCTGCATGTCGGTCACCTCTTCCGGCCGTTCGTCGATCAGCAGCACGATCAGCACGACTTCGGGGTGATTGGCGGTGATGGCATGGGCAATGTGCTGCATCAGCACGGTCTTGCCGGCCTTGGGCGGGGAAACGATCAGGCCGCGCTGGCCCTTGCCGATGGGGGCGATGATGTCGATGATGCGGCCGGTGAAGTTTTCCTCGGCCTTGATGTCGCGTTCGAGCTTGAGGTGTTCGGTCGGGTGGTAAGGCGTCAGGTTCTCGAACAGGATCTTGTGTTTCGAGTTCTCCGGCGAGTCGTCGTTGACCTTGTCGACCTTGACCAGCGCGAAGTAGCGTTCGCCTTCCTTCGGTGTGCGGATCTCGCCCTCGATGGTGTCGCCGGTGTGCAGGTTGAAGCGGCGGATCTGCGAAGGCGACACGTAGATGTCGTCGGTGCCGGCAAGGTAAGAGGTGTCGGGCGAGCGCAGGAAGCCGAAGCCGTCGGGCAGCACTTCAAGCGTGCCGCCGCCGTAGATCGATTCCCCTTTTTTCGCCTGGTTTTTCAACAGCGCGAAAATCAGTTCCTGCTTGCGCAGCCGGTTGGCACCGTCGATTTCATTCTTGACGGCCATGTCGACGAGCTCGCCGACGTGCAGATTTTTCAGATCGGATAGGTGCATGGACTTCAGGCGCTGATCGCGGGAAAGACGGGAATTTAAGGGGGGTGAAGCGGGAAGGACAGCGGATGTTGCAGGAGTGCTGGAACTTCGCCGGCGCCTGCCGGGCTCTCTTTATTCGGTGCCGTGAGCGGCTATGTGGTCAGGCGCTGGCGGAAGGTTATAGCGTTCAGATATGACTGTCAATAAATGCGGTCAGCTGCGATTTTGACAGCGCGCCGACCTTGGTGGCCTCGACCGAACCATTCTTGAACAGCATCAGCGTCGGTATGCCGCGGATGCCGTATTTCGGCGGCGTCGCCTGGTTCTCGTCGATGTTCAGCTTGGCCACCTTGAGCTTGCCGGAATACTCCCGGGCAACCTCGTCGAGTATCGGTGCGATCATCTTGCAGGGGCCGCACCATTCCGCCCAGTAATCCACCAGCACCGGGGTCGCGGACTGCAGCACCTCGGGGTCAAAGGAATCATCCGTCACGTGATGAATATGCTCACTCATGGGGTCCTGCCTTCTGAATTGAAAATGGGGTCGCCACGGGGCCGCGGCGAGGAGAATGGATGGCTCCATGCTATCCAAATTCCCGGCCGTTGGGAAGCGGCGGCGCGCACCGCTTATTGCCTCGCAGCATCTGCTAAAATGCGGCCGATTGCCGCCGTTTCAAGGCCGTGTTTTTACAGGATCCCAGGAATTTCCATGACTTACGTAGTGACCGAGTCCTGCATCAAGTGCAAATACTCCGATTGCGTCGATGTCTGCCCGGTGGACTGTTTCCGCGAGGGCCCGAACATGCTCGTCATCGACCCGGACGAGTGCATCGACTGCACGCTGTGCGTGGCCGAATGCCCCGTCGAGGCGATTTTTGCGGAAGATGACGTGCCCGACAACCAGCAGGAGTTCATTGCACTGAACGCCGAACTGGCCAAGGCCTGGAAGCCCATCATCGAGAAGAAGGACGCGCCCGCGGATGCGGACGAGTGGGCCAAGGTCAAGGACAAGAAGCACCTGATCGAGAAGTAGCGCCGGCGCCCACGGCGTCCTCGCGGCGGGTTTATCATTCCTGCCCATGTCGTCATCATCTGCCACCGCGGATTTTCCGAGCCTCTCCCATGAAGAAGTTTTCGCGCGGCTGATTCGCGGGCCGGCGGGGGAGGTCTGCGTCATCACGCCCAACCGCCGGCTCGCGCAGTCGCTGCTGCAGGAAGCCGGGGCGCGCCAGCTCGCCCGGGGTCTGGCGCTGTGGGACACGCCCGACATCATTTCCCTTGCCGGGTTCATCGAACGCGCCGCCGATGCGGCACGCCATGCGGGCACTGCCGTGCCGCCCGTGCTGCTGGCGACCGAACAGTCGCGCGTGCTGTGGGAGCGCCTGCTGCGCGATTCCGACGCCGGCCCATCGCTGCTCGCGGTTGCCGAGGCTGCCGGGCTCGCGCACGAAGCCTGGCAGCTGATCGTGTCATGGCGGCTGCGCCAGGGCCTGCGCGAGGCGATGCCGAACGAGGATGCCGCGGCATTCCTCGAGTGGGCGCCGCGTTACGAGCGCATCCTGCGCCGCAACGGCCAGCTTGACGCCGCCGAGCTGGCCGACCACGTGCTGCCGTTCATCACGGAACGCAGGATTGCGCTTCCGCAGCAGGTGATCGCTTACGGCTTCGACAGTTTGACGCCGCAGCAGGGCGGATTCCTTTGCGGCTTGCGCGAGGCGGGATGCGCTGTGGCGCGGTCGGGGCCGGCCGACTTCGATGCGACCGTCCTGCGCGCACCCTGCACGGATGCGGAGGAAGAGATTCGCATGGCCGCGGCCTGGGCCCGCTCCCGCCTGGAAGCCGGCTGCAAGCGCATCGGCATCGTGGTCCCGGACATTGCGGCGCGGCGCGCCGCGATCGTGCGCCTGTTCAGCGCGGCGATGGCGCCGGACTATGCGCTGCCCGGTGTGCGCCACGGCGTGCTGCCCTTCAATCTGTCCCTGGGCGAACCGCTCACCGCTTATGCGCTGGTCAACGCGGCGCTGGGACTGCTGCAACTGCTCGGCCGCGACATCGAATTCGAGCGCGCGAGCCGCCTCATCCGTTCGCCGTTCGTCGTCGGCGGCGAAACCGAGCGCACGGCGCGTGCAGCCCTCGACGCCGAACTGCGCCGGCACGCCGAGCCCCAGGTCACCCTTGAACGCCTGCGCGTGATGGCCGGAGGTTGCGGCGGTGACTGCCCGCGGCTGATGCGTGTGCTCGATGCCCTGGGCCGTTTCCGCAAGGACCGCCTGTTCGGCGCGCAGGCGCCGTCGGCCTGGGCGCGCGCGATGTCGGACGCGCTGTCGCTCGCCGGTTTTCCCGGCGAGCGGCCGCTCGACTCGATCGAATACCAGACGCTGAAGCGCTGGCACGACACGGTTGCCGCGTTTGCGGCGCTGGACCGCGTGGTGCCGCGCATGGCTTATGCCGAGGCGTTGTCGCGGCTGCGCCGCATGGCCGCCGATACGCTGTTCCAGCCGGAATCGCCGGAACTGCCGATCCAGGTCCTCGGCGTGCTCGAAGCTTCAGGGCAGAGCTTCGACGCGTTGTGGGTGATGTGCCTCAGTGATGATCAGTGGCCGCCGCCCTGCCGCCCCAATCCCTTCCTGCCGCTTGCGGCGCAACGGGCGGCCGGGTTGCCGCAGGGTTCCGCCGATGCCGCGCTGGCTGTCGCGCGGCGCGTGACCGCACGCTGGTGTGCTGCGGCGCCCGAGGTCGTGCTGAGCCACCCGCTGCACGAAGGCGACCGGGAACTGCAGCCCAGTCCCCTGATTGCGGCGATCGCTACAATGCGGCCGGACAGCACGATTTATCCCGAATTCGGTGCGGCCATTCACGCGGCCCGGATCATGACAGCTGACGCCGACGATACAGCGCCGGTGTTGACCGGCAGCACGGTGGCCGGCGGCGGCACCGCGCTGCTGAAGGATCAGGCGGCCTGTCCCTTCCGGGCTTTTGCCCGTCATCGCCTGCATGCGGCGGTGCCGGCGGCGCCGCATGCAGGCCTCGATGCCGCAGAGCGCGGCACGCTGGTGCACCGGGTGCTGGCGCAGGCCTGGATGCAGTTGCGCGACAGCGCGGCGCTGCTGGCCGTTGACGGCGAGCGGCTGGATGCCCTGCTGGCCGCGGCGGCGGAAGGCGCAATCGAACGCATCCGGCGCGACCGCCCGACCGTGCTGTCGGGGCGTTTTGCGGCAATCGAGAAGCGCAGGCTGGTCGCGCTGGCCAGGGCCTGGCTTGAAGAGGACCGCCGGCGCGGCCCTTTCACGGTGATCGCCGTCGAGGACAAGCGCAGCATGGCGATCGGCGTGCTGGAACTGAGGGCGCGGCTCGATCGCGTCGACGAAACCGCCGACGGCCGCCGCATCATCATCGATTACAAAACCGGCAATGCCGCCGCCGGACAGATGCTCGGCGAACGGCCGGAAGAACCGCAGCTGCCGCTCTACCTGGTGACCGCGGAGCCGGAGGCTGTCGCGGTGGCTTTTGCCAGGGTGCGCGCCGGCAGCCGGGCTTACGTCGGCCTTGCCCGCGATGAAGACCTGCTGCCCGGCGTCAAGGCACTCGCGGATGCGCGGCTCGAGCACGGCGAATGGACAGGGCTGATCGCCGCCTGGCGCGTGGACCTCGAGCGCCTGGCCCGGCAGTTCGCCGCGGGGGTAGCAGCGGTCGATCCCAAGCGCCAGCCCCAGACCTGCACGTACTGCGACCTCGGTCCCTTCTGCCGCATCCGCGAACGCAGCGCCGGCATGGTCGATGACGGGGGGGCGGAATGACCGCCATGCATGCACCCGACCAGGCGCAGCGGCGCGAAGCGCTCGACCCGCAGCGTTCGTTCATCGTCCAGGCGCCGGCGGGTTCGGGCAAGACCGAACTGCTGATCCAGCGGTATCTCGGGCTGCTGTCGACGGTCGACCATGTCGAGGAAATCATCGCGCTCACCTTCACCCGCAAGGCGGCCGGGGAAATGCGGGAGCGCGTGCTGCAGGCCTTGAGTGATGCGCAGTCGGGCCGCGCGCCGGAGTCGCCGCACGAAGCGATGACCCTCGAACTCGCCGGCGCCGCGCTGCGCCGCGACCGCGCCCTCGGTTGGCACCTTGCCGAAAATCCCTCGCGGCTGCGCATCCAGACCATCGACGCCCTGTGCGCGGGTCTGACACGGCAGATGCCACTGCTGTCGCGTTTTGGCGCGCAGCCCGACAGCGTCGAGGATGCGTCGCTGCTCTACCGCGAAGCGGCGCAGGCCACGCTTGAACTGGTCGACGAGGACACGGCGGTGGCCGATGACGTCGAAGTCCTGCTGACGCATCTTGACAATGACGTGTCGCGCGTAGAGGGCCTGCTCGCCGACATGCTGGCGCGGCGCGACCAGTGGATACGCCGCGCGGGAGGTCACGAACGGGAAACACTGGAGTCCTCGCTGCGGCATGCCCGGCACCGCGCACTGCAGCGCCTGCATGCCGCGCTGCCTGCGGCGGCGACCGCCGAACTGCAGGCGGTGGCCGGCTATGTCTTCGAGAACCTCGGTGCGGGTACGTTTGCCGGCGATGCCGGAAACTGGTCACGGCTGGCCCAGGCTTTCCTCACCGGCGATGACGGCTGGCGCAAGCGCCTGACGAAGGACGAAGGGTTTCCCGCGGGCAAACCGGGCCAGCCCTGGAAAACGCGCGCACTCGAACTTTTTGCCGCGCTCGATGCGGATCCCGACTGCAGGGAAGCCCTGGCGGACATGCGCCGCCTGCCGCCGGAGCGCTACAGCGACGGCCAGTGGCGGGTGCTGGGCCCAATCCTGCGCCTGCTGCACTATGCCGTCGCGCAGCTGAAACTGGTGTTCCAGTCGCGGCACCAGGTTGATTTCACCGAGGTCGCGCAGGGCGCGCTGCAGGCGCTGGGCAGCGAGGACGAGCCCACCGATCTTGCGCTGGCGCTCGATTACCGCATCCGCCACCTGCTGATCGACGAATTCCAGGACACCTCGATCAGCCAGAACCAGCTGGTCGCCCGCCTGATGGCCGGCTGGACGGAGGGCGACGGCCGCACGCTGTTCGCCGTCGGTGATCCGATGCAGTCGATCTACCGTTTTCGCGAGGCCGAGGTCGGGCTTTTCCTGCGGGCACGCAAAGAAGGCATCGGCGGCATCACCCTGCATCCGCTGTCGCTGGCCTCGAACTTCCGGTCACAGGCCGGCATCGTCGAGTGGGTCAATGCCGCATTTGCGCGGGTCATGCCGGGTATTGAAGACATTGCTTCGGGTGCCGTGCCGTATACGGCGTCGACCGCGGTGCGCAAGGCGCTGCAGGGTACGGCCGTCACCGTTCATCCGCTGATCGGCGATGACGGCACGGAAGAGGCTCGGCGCGTGGCCGGTATCGTGGCCGAGGCGCGTCGGGACGATCCCGCCGCCACCGTGGCGATACTGGTGCGCAGTCGCGGCCATCTGCGGCACATCGTCCCGCAGCTGAAGGCGGCCGGGCTGCGCTTCCGCGCCATCGACATCGAACCGCTGGGTCAGCGCCCGGTGGTGCAGGACCTGCTTGCGCTGACGCGGGCGCTGGCGCATCCCGCCGACCGCGTGGCCTGGCTCGCGCTGCTGCGCGCGCCGTGGTGCGGGCTGACGCTGGCCGATCTGCATGTGCTGGCCGCCGACGCGACGCCGGCCATCCTGTGGGACGCGCTGTGTGACGGTGCCCGCATTGCCAGGCTTTCCGCGGATGGCCGTGAACGCGTGCTGCGGCTGCGCGGAGTGCTCGCCGAATGCATCGCCCACCGCGCGCGCAAACCGCTGCGCGAACAGGTGGCCGGCGCCTGGTATGCGCTCGGGGGCCCCGCCTGCGTCGACAGCGCATCCGCCCTCAAGGATGCGGAAACCTACTTCCGTTACCTCGACGGCCACGAGGATGCCGGCGAACTGCCGGACCGCGAGGCTTTCGAGGAGGGGCTGGAGGGTCTTTATGCGGCCCCCGATCCGGCGGCCGGCGACGGCCTGCAGATCATGACCATCCACAAGTCGAAAGGTCTCGAGTTCGACGTGGTGATCCTGCCGGGACTCGCGCGTGCGCCGCGCGGCGACGACAAGGCACTGTTCCTGTGGACGGAACAGCCGGATGCCGCAGGCGGCGAGTCACTGCTGCTGGCGCCGATCCACGCCACGGAAGAGGACAGCGATCCGATCTACGACTGGATCCGGCGTTTCCATGCGCACCGGCAGCATCTCGAGGACGGGCGCCTGCTCTATGTTGCGGCGACCCGCGCCCGGCGCCGCCTGCACCTGTTCGGCAGTGTCAAGGCGAAGCCCGGTGATGACGGTGCGGCAGTCATCACTCCACCGTCATCGCAGTCGCTGCTCGGCAAGCTGTGGCCGGTGTTGGCTCCGGCATTCGAAGCCGTGGCGCACGATCACCGGCCGCAGGATGCGCAGCCGGCAGGCGCGGCGGTCATCGACCAGGCGCTGCGCCGCCTGCCCGCGGGCTGGATGCTGCCGGCGGCGCCTGCCGCAGCGCGCTGGAACGCGCCGGCGGACGCGGTGCGGGTGCAGGACGCGCTGGAGTTTTCCTGGGCGGGTGAAACCGCGCGCCATGTCGGCACGGTTGTTCATCGCTGGCTGCAGCGCATTGCCGAGGACGGCGCGGCGGCCTGGGATGGTCCGCGCATCGGGGCGCAGATGCCGGCGATACGCGCGGCGCTTGCAGCGCAGGGGGTCGGCGACGGCGAGATCGACGATGCGGCCGCGCGGGCGTCGCGAGCGTTGGCCAACTGCATTGCCGACGAACGCGGCCGGTGGATCCTCGGCCGGCAGGACCAGGCCCGTTCGGAGTGGCGCCTGACCGGCGTCAGCGGCGGCCAGCTGGCGAACATCGTGATTGACCGCAGTTTTGTCGATGCCGCAGGCGTGCGCTGGATCATCGATTACAAGACCAGCGTGCATGAGGGCGCCGACGTCGACGCCTTTCTCGACAACGAGCGCGAACGTTACCGCGGCCAGCTCGAGCGTTACGCGCGGATGCTCCGCGCCGGCGGCGAACGGCGCATCAGGCTGGGACTTTATTTTCCGCTGCTCGGCGGCTGGCGCGAGTGGGACTGCGCACCCGATTGACGGCGTGCATCCGCCGCGGCGGCGGTTGCGGCTGTGCCGGATAACAATTAGCATGAAACCCACTCTGGCGCATTCCGCCGTTCCGTGGCAAATCAAAATAGAACCGAGGAGAACAGCAATGATCGTCCGCACCCTTATTTCCGGAGGCCTCGCCGCGCTTGCGCTGGCCGCCGCGCAGTTCATTCCCGCCGCCGCGCATGCGCAGGGCAAGTTTCCCGACCGCACGCTGCGTCTGGTGGTGCCCTTTGCGCCCGGCGGCGTCAACGACATCATCGGCCGGCGCTGGGCCCAGGACCTGTCGAAGGCGCTGGGACAGAACGTGATCGTCGAGAACCGTGCCGGCGCCTCGGGCGCGATAGGCGCGATGGAGGTTTCGCGGTCAAAGCCCGACGGCTACACGCTGCTGATCGCCAACACCACGACCCATGTGCTGAGTCCCCTGGGCAATCCCAAGCTCGGTTATGACCCGCTGAAGGATTTCACCGCCTTGGGCATCATCACGCTGGTGCCCACCGGCGTCGCCGTGCATCCCTCGATGCCGGTGAAGAACCTGAAGGAGTTGATCGCTTTTGCAAAACGCAATCCGGGCAAGCTGTCCTTCGGTTCCGCCGGCACCGGCAGCATCACCCATCTCACGGGCGAATTGTTCAAGAAGCTCAACGGCGACCTGAAGATCGTGCATGTGCCGTACAAGGGCGCGGGCCCCGGCCTGACCGACCTCATTGCGGGCCATATCCCGATGTACACCCCGACCATCAGCCCGGCGCCGCTCGAGTACCACAAGCAGGGCAGGCTGCGCATGCTGGCGATTTGCGCCGAAGAGCGGCTGAAGGCGGTGCCTGATGTGCCGACGGCGCCGGAGGCCGGCATGCCGGACCTGGTGGTGCAGGCCTTCAATGCGATATTCCTAGCGCCGGGCACGCCGAAGCCGCTGGTCGATGTGCTGCACCAGGCCAACCAGAAAGTGCTCGCGAGCGCCGACATGCAGGACTTCCTGCGCAGGGCCGGCGCGGAACCCGTGACCACGTCCTCGCCGGAACGCGCGGCCCAGTTCATCCAGAAGGAGCTGCAGCGCTGGGGGCCGATCGTGCGCGAAGCGGGCGGCGAGCAGTAAACTATAACTATTTGATTTTATTGGATATTTTATGAAATCCTGCTGGATCGTCACGCGTGACCACAAAAACGTGCTCGAGTACCGCGATGTGCCGCAGCCGCAACCCAGGGCCGGCGAGATCGTCATCAAGGTCATGGCTTCGGCGCTCAACCGTGGCGAAATGTTTGTCGGCGGCGTGGTGCATGGCGGCCCGGAGAAACTCGGCGGCAACGAAGCCTCGGGCACCGTGCACGCCGTTGGTGAAGGCGTGACCGGTGTCAAGGTCGGCGACGCGGTCTTCGGCCGCGTGCGCGGCGGCTTTGCCGAATACGCGGTGATGGATGCGACGCAGATCATGATGAAGCCGGAGCGCCTGTCCTGGGAGCAGGCCGCCGCGGTGCCGGTGAGCTACATCACGGCCTGGGAGATGATTTACCGGTTCGGCAAGCTGCAGAAAGGCGAGACCCTGCTGATCATGGGCGCCTCCTCCGGCGCCGGCGTCGCCAGCATTCATCTGGCCAAACTGATCGGCGCGCGCTCGATCGGCACCTCCGGCTCACAGCAGAAGCTCGACCAGCTGAAGGCGGCCGGGCTCGACACCGGCATTGCCACGCGCAAGCCGGATTTCGCCGCGCAGGTGCGCGAGTTGACCGGCGGCAAGGGCGTGGACCTGGTGATCAACGGCGTCGGCGGCTCGGTGTTCGCCGAGTGCCTGCGCACGCTGGGTTTCCGCGGCCGCCTGGCGACCGTCGGTTACGTCGACAACGTGTTCAAGGCGGAGATTGATCTCGGCGCCGTGCATGCCTGGCGTCTGGAAATCTTTGGTGTGTCCAACGCCCACCTGCCGGCCCCGGGCAAGGCCGAGGCCGCCGCTGGCTTCAGGCGCGACGTGCTGCCGGCGCTGGCCGACGGCCGCATCGTGCCGCTGGTCGACAGTGTCTACGGCTTCGACGAGCTGCCCGCCGCCAAGGAGCGCATGGATTCGAGCGGCATGGTCGGCAAGATCGTGGTGAAAATCACCTGACTTTCTCCGTCATTTCGGCGCCAGCCGGCCGCCACGGCGGCACCCGGGATCGGGCGCAAGATGTCAATTTCTCCCTTGATTTTTCGACGGCCGGCGCGCAACGTAATATGTCATCGAAATATGCGCGCGCCGGCGCGGACTGTCGCCGCCGCACCACTTCCAGGAGCCTGCCTTGAAAACAACCGCCCGCATCGCCGCCGCCATCGCCGCACTCTGCATTCCGCCGGCGCTGGCCCAGCAGAAAGTCAATCCGCCGGTCGCCACCTACTGGATGAGCGTCGACACCGCTTCCGGGTTGCCGATGGGCGGCGACGCGCCGTCGATGATGGACATCGGCCGCATGATGATGGGGGGCGGCGCCGGCGGCGGCGCCAACCGCTCGATGCGGCTCGAACTCGGTTCGCAGCGCAGCGCCGGCGGTACGCCGGCCGCGGCGCATGAAATCCCGCCGGGACTCAACATGGGCGCCAGCCTGCCGCTGGAGACGCCGCAGCGCACGCGCGCCGAACCGCGCGAGGACGGCATGCCCGAGAATTTCGAGAAGCCGCGCGGCCGCCTGCTGATTTTCTGGGGCTGTGGCGAGCAGGCCGGATCCGGCCAGCCTTATGTGATCGACTTCGCGAAACTGGCCCAGGGCCAGGTGCCGCCGGGCCTGTTCGGCCGGCGCATCAACGTCCAGCGCGGCCCTTCGTCGGCGCGCAGCAGAACCTACGGCGACTGGCCTAACCAGCGCGACAGCACGCGCGTCGCCGCCGACGGCAGCCTGCGCGGCGAGCATGTCGTCAAGGGCAACTACTCTCCGGACATCCGTTTCTCGTTGTCCGAAAGGCACGACTTCATGGAACCGGTGAATCTCACGCAGCGCCGCGGCGGCGGCGGGGGCGTCAACCTCTCGTGGAACGGCGTCGCCAACGCCCAGGGCTATTTCGCCACCGCGATGGGCAGCAGCGGCGGCGAGGACGTGGTGTTCTGGAGTTCGAGCAACAGCCGCGAATTCGGGGAACTGCTGATGACCTGGCTGCCGCCGGCCGAGGTTGCAAGGCTGGTGCGCGAGAAAGTCGTAATGGCACCCTCGGTCACCGAGTGCACGGTGCCGTCGCAGTTCACCGCGGCCGCGCCGTCGGCGTTCCTGCGCTTCATCGCCTACGGCGAAGAAGCCAACTTCGCCCATCCGCCGCGGCCGCAGGATCCGAAAACGGCATGGAGCCCGGAGTGGGCGGTCAAGGTGCGGCTGAAATCGACGGCGTCGGCGCTGCTCGGCATGGAGGGCGCGGGTGCCCCGGAGCGTTCCTCGCGCGGTTCCGGCAGTGGCGAAGGCGCGACGGCGTCGCAGGAGGGCGGCGGCGCGTCACAGGACGCGAAACCGGTCGATGCGGTGCAGGAGGGCGTGAAGGCACTGAAGGGGCTGTTCGGTTTCTGAGGCCTACATCATCACCCGGCCGCCGTTGACGTCGAGCGCGACGCCGTTGATGTAGGCGGCGGCGTCGGAGGCGAGGAACAGCATCGCCTGCGCGTGATCCTCCGGCACCGCCAGCCGGCGCAACGGCACCTGCGCCGCGATGCGTTCGATGTCGGCTTCGGTGCGCAGCGCGGCGACGCGCGGCGTCAGCGTGGTGATCGGTGCGATCGCGTTGGCGGTGATGTTGTCGGGGCCGAGCTGGAAGGCGAGAAAACGCGTCAACTGGGTCACACCGGCCTTGGCCGCGCCGTAGGCCGGCGACGACGCGGCATGCACCGTGCGTCCCGAGATCGAGGACACGTTGATGATGCGCCCCGCCTTCGATTGCTTCAGCAGCGGGATCGCCGCCTTGCAGATCAGGAACACGCTGCGCAGGTTCAGCGCTACCGTGCGATCCCATTCATCGACCGGCATGTCCTCGACGGTGGCCAGCCGGCCGTAGCCGCCGGCGCAGTTGATGACGATGTCGAGGCCGCCGAAGGCCTGCGCGATGCCGGCGACGCAGGCCTCGACCGAAGACGCGTCGGTGATGTCTGTGCGGAACAGCCGGGCGTTGCCGCCGCCGTCGCGGATCGCCGCGGCGACCTTCTCGCCGTTGCCGGCGTCGATGTCGACCACCGCGACCCTGCAACCCTGGGCCGCGAACAGGCGCGCGGTTTCGGCGCCGATGCCCTGCGCCGCGCCGGTGATCAGCGCGACGCGGTCCTTCAGTTCGGGGTAGCTGGCCATGGCTTATTTCTCCTGTCCGGTGGGTGTGCCGCGGCGCGCGCTGCCGCGGTTGATCCACGAGCCGCCGCCCATGATCATCGCGCAGGTCCAGAAAACCGGCGCCACGCCGCCGACCGCGGCGCCGATGACGCCGAACGCGGAGGGCACGACGACGTGGGCGCCGTAGCTGACCGCGAGCCGCATCGAGATCGCCTCGGCCGAACGGCCCGGCGGCCCGGCGTTGAAGGCGAGGATCATCGACAGCGGCTGGCCGCAGCCGAGGCCGAGGCCCAGCACGAAGGCGGCGACGGCGAGCAGCAGGGCGCTGGTGGTCAGCGGAAAGGCCGTGAATGCCACCGCTGAAACCAGCAGCGCGCCGGCCAGCATCGCGCGCTCGCCGTAACGCTTGCTGATCGGCGGGATCGCCATCCGGGTGATGAAGGCCGCGGCGCCGAAGGCGCCCATGATCAGGCCGATGGTGGTCGCCGAGAATCCCAGGCTGTGGCCGTAGATCGGCATGTAGAGGTTGAACAGGTCGAGCCCGGTCATCACCGCGGCGTTCGACAGCAGCGCGTTGCGCATCGCCGGCAGCGCCAGCAGGTCCTTCATGTTGCGCGGCGCCTGCGGCCCGCCGCCGGCCGGCGCCGCCGCCGTGCCGGGGATGGTGTCGCGTTTCAGCACGACGGCCAGCCCGCAGAGCGCCGGAATCGCCGCCATGATCAGGAACGCGGGCTGGTGCGACAGCGTGTCGATCGCCAATCCGACGACGATCGGGCCCAGCACCGAGCCGGTGGATTCGCCGAGGCTGTAGAAACTGAAATTGCGGGTGCGGGTTTCGGCGCTGGACAGCACGCCGACCAGGTTTTGCGTGGCGACGACCCACAGCATGCTGGTCAGTCCCCACAGCGGCGCGACGATGAACAGAATCGCCAGCGACGGAAAGAAAAACGGCAACACCAGGCTGATCGTGTAGCTGCCCAGCCCCCAGTACATCAGCAGCCGGTTGTCGAAACGGTCGGCGATGCGGCCGGCGGCGATCGCCAGCAGGAAGGGGAAGAGTCCATATAGCGCAAACAGGATGCCGGTTTCGAAGGGGCCGGCGCCCAGATCGACGGCATACAGCGTCATCAGGACGCGGCTGCCCTTCATCGTGATGAAGGCGATGCTGCAGAGGGAAAGAATCAGGACGAGGGGCATGGCGGCCGCCGATTATAACGGCCGCCCCGGCGCCCGGTGGCGCCGGCCATATTGCGGATTCGATCCGTGGTCTTGCCAGGGCGCGGCTGCGCGCCTTCAGGCTGAGCCGGTTTCAGGTTCCCGGCGCAGCCGGTGCTGACCGTTACCGGTCAATCAGCGCCCGTCATTGCCGCGGGCGTTGCGGGCCGGTCAGCCGGCGGTGCCGAGGCGCGCCGGCTTGGCTTTGGCTTCGTTGCCCAGGCCGTTCACGGCGGATTTGATGGCGCGGAAGGCGCTCACCATCAGGTCCACCAGGAATTCGCTCTGGCGCCTCTTGGCTTGGAGGCGAATGCGCTGGCTGGCGGGCAGCGGCAGCTGATTGATAAGATTGCTTACGGATGAGCTCTGTTTGTTCATGGCCAATCTCCCAGTCAAGTTTTCCTAATGCTTCGCAATAACTGTATCATTACAAAATGAATGATGTATTTCATTGTGTTACGGCTATAGATTAGAGCGTACTACGGGTCGATTGTTGCATCGCAATGGCTGTTATTTATTCAGTTTTCAGAAAAATAAAATTGATGTGAATATGGCCTGAGCGGCGCGATGCATCCGAATGCCGCCGGGATGACGGCAAATCCGTGAAGAGCTACCGGCCCGCGGCGCAGGGTCATTCGAGGGGCTTGCCGCCGTTTGCTGGCCCGCCGCCGTGCAGCCGGGCATCATGCCGGCCATGGACGGAACGCATGAACTTTCAGTGATTCGCGGCTGGGTCGATGCCGCGCAGCGCATCGTGGTGCTGACCGGCGCGGGCATCTCCACCGATTCGGGCATCCCGGATTTCCGCGGCCCGCAGGGCGTGTGGACGCTCAACCCGAAGGCGGAGCAGATGTCCGATATCCGCTGCTACGTGGCGGACCCCGAAGTGCGGCGGCTGTCCTGGCAGTCGCGGCTCGCGCATCCGGCGTGGACCGCGGAACCCAATGCCGGCCACCGCGCGCTCGCGGAACTGGAACAGCGCGGCAAGCTGCACGTGCTGATCACGCAGAACATCGACGGTCTGCACCAGCGCGCCGGTGTGCCGGCGGACAAGGTGATCGAAGTGCACGGCACGCTGCACACGGTGATGTGCCTGGGCTGCGGCTGGCGCGGGCCGATGCAGGAAACGCTGGACCGCGTGCGCGCCGGCGAGGAAGACCCGCAATGCCTCGAATGCGGCGGCCTGCTGAAGAGCGACACCATTTCCTTCGGCCAGCAACTGATCCCGGAAGTGATCGACCGCGCGATGCGCGTTGCCGGCGAAGGCGACCTGTTCATCGCCATCGGCTCGACGCTGCAGGTCTATCCGGTCGCGGCGGTGGTGCCGAAGGCGCTCGATGCCGGCGCGCGGCTGCTGATCATCAATGCCGGAGCGACGCAGTTCGACGATGTGGCGGATGCGGTGGTGCGGATGCCGATTGGGGAGGTGTTGCCGGGGTTGTGTGGGGTAGAAATCTAAAAATATTCAACAAAAACAATTACTTATGTAAATTCCCCCCAATGTCTTTAGTGCTTGCCATTATCGCTTTCGGAATTGCGCTAATTTTCTTAGTGCGACTGTCCAATCAACAAAATCAGGAGTTGAGGCGAGAAGGACACGATCGGCGATATGGATCGTTTGGTGGGTTAAAAGGGGCATTTGCAGGTTTCTTTTTTGGCTCGCTCTCAAAATTCGAAGCAGCTACAGGGAAATTTCTGGCATTGGCTGTAATCGTATTTGTTATTTTCGTTCTTGGTTTTGTTGTCTTTGCAGTTATCAAAAATGCAATCTAAATCACGGTAGATATGTCATCGTGCAGTGGCTAATTCTCGGCGGTACGGGACTATTTCTGGCGGTCATGGTCTATCGTGTCGGCGCTCGTGTTTTTATCAGTGGTAAAGAGAAGCCTTGGAAAGTCGTTGGATCTCGCGTCGTCCTCTGCGAATTTGATCGCCTCGGGCCTCGGCTACCCGAGAAAGTTTTCGGGGTAATAGAGGCTTACGAGAACGGTGCATATCGACTGCGCTGCGATCCGTCGATCTCATTCGCGCAACGCACGGAAATCGCGGCTTCTTTAACAGGCCCGTAGGGCGGATAAGCCGCGCAGCGGCGCCATCCGCCGCATGTCACCGCGTCATCCTTACGATCCGGCATCGCGTTACGGGAATACCGTCACCCGAAAACGGTCTATCCTATGCCGGACTACCGCCGCAATCGTGTCCCCGGCGGCACCTACTTCTTCACCGTCAACCTGCTCGAACGCCGGCGCCGGTTGCTGGTCGAGCATGTCGAGGCGTTGCGCACGGCTGTGCGCATGATTCGAAATCGGCAACCCTTTCACATCGACGCCTGGGTGGTGCTGCCGGATCATCTGCATTGCCTGTGGACCTTGCCGCCGGGCGATGCCGATTATTCGGAGCGGTGGAAAGCGATCAAGACCGCTTTTGCCAAAGCCGTGCCGCGGGAGGAGTTGTTATCGGATGTGCGCCGTGCCAAGGGAGAGCGCGGTATCTGGCAGCGGCGATTCTGGGAGCACACGATCCGCGACGAGCGCGACTATGCGGCACACATGGATTACATTTGTTTTAATCCGGTTAAACATGGATGGGTGAAACGGGTGGAGGATTGGCCTTATTCCTCGTTTCATCGCCATGTACGGGCTGGGATTTATCCGCTGGATTGGGGCGGTGGCGAGGTTGAGGGGGTGTTTGGGGAGCGTGATGGTTAATGGATATTTTGCGTTCGGCGGATAACGTCGCTGCGCTCCTCATCCGCCCTACCAAAACAATAAAAACGGCGCACCGTTTTCGATGCGCCGTTTTGCCTTCCGGCGGTGGCATTATTTCTTCTTCACCGCTTTTTTCTTCGCCGGCTTTTTCGCAACCGCTTTTTTTTTGACGGGCTTCTTCGCCGCCGCCTTCGCCTTCATTCCCTTCGTCAGCACCCCGCGCAGCCAGGCCCAGGCCGCCGGTCCCCATTCGCGCTCGTTCTTCGCGGCGATATGGCCGTCGTCCGGGTACACCCGCGCGACGCGGCCGTCGGCCGGGCCGGATTCCAGCAGCATGTAAAGGTTGCCGATCGGCGTCAGGTGGTCGATCTTGCCGTTGACCATATACATCGGCATGGTCAGATTCTTCAGCAGATCCTGGTCCTTCAATGACCAGCGCAGGAACTCCATGCGCTGTTCTTCCTCGGTAATCTCTTTCAGCGGCGGCCGCGTGCCGCGCGGGCCGAACCAGTTGGTGCGGGCGCGTTCCATCGCGGCTTCGCGCCATTCGGCCCGTTCCTCCGGCGTGCCCCAGTAGCCGGCGCCGCCGGGGGCGCAGGCGATCAGACCCTTGATGCGCGCATCGTGCGCGGCGAGACGGATCACCCACAGGCCGCCGCGGCTGACGCCGAAGGCGCCGAGGCGATTGCCGTCGATTTCGGGGCGCTTCTGCAGCGCGTCCAGCGCGGCCTGCCAGGCGACGATGGCTTCCGGCGCATGCGGGAATGTGGTTTCGCCGGTCCCCGGCGCATCGACCACCAGCGCCGCCATGCCCTGCGACAGCGCGCCTTCGGCGTATTTCTCGCGGTCCTCTTTGTACATGTCGGCGCCGCACATCACCAGCACGGCCGGCACCCTGTTCGACTTCGACGCGCCTTTCGGCAGGCGCAGGTAGCCGGTGGCCTGCATGCCGTTTTTCCTGATGGTGATGGTCTGCGGTGGATCGGGCAGCAGCGCGGCCGATTTGCGGAAGCAGCGCAGGTAGTCCCCGTAGGACTGCGCCTTGAGCGGGCTCATGTCGGGCGGGCAGATCGACGAACCGGACCAGTACGGCGCCGGGAAACGCGCGAGGCTGTAATAACTCTTGGCCTGCACATAGGCCTGGCGCGCGCCGGTTTTGTCCTTGCGGGCGAGCAGGGCGTCGCCTTTTTTCTCGTACTCGGCGCCGACCGCGCTCCATACCGGCACCCAGTCTTCGTCCTCGGTGCTCTTGATGTTCGCGACCGTGTCGATCAGCAGCTGCATGTTGTCGATCAGGTTGAACCAGCGGCGGTAGAAGCCGCCGATGCTGACGGTGAACGGGTCCTCGCCCGAGCGCATTGGCAGCGATGCGAGGATCGCCACCTTGTTTTTTTGTGCCTGCGTGCCTGCCTTCATGTGCCTCTCCCGTGGATGACGCGATGGTCGTTCTGCCATGCGGCGCACATTCTGGCGCAGGGCCAAATTGGGCGCCACGGCGGCGGCGCATGTTGCGATGCAACTGGGTGTCTGACGGCATCGTGTCGATATGCCATTGATTTCATTCGTCAAATTTTCGGCGTGGGCGGGCGCGTTTCAGAATGCCCTGCAAATCCCTGCAACGAAGTTTCACACCGGGGCGGAGTCATGGGCCACAATGCTGACTTCATCTTGGAGGAGGTGATATGCGTAACCCATCGGGCAGCATCGTGCCGGGCTCGCGCCTGCGCGCAACGACAACAACAGCGTGCGCCGCAGTGTGCGCGGCCCTGCTGCAGGCCCTGCCCGCGGCGGCGGTCTATCCGGAGCGGCCGATCCGCATGATCGTGCCGCAGGCCATCGGCAGCGCCACCGACAACGTGGCGCGCATCGTCGCCACCGAGATGGTGCGCGAGATCGGCCAGCAGATCGTCGTCGACAACCGCCCCGGCGGCGCGTTGCAACTGGGACTGGAGCTGACCGTGCAGGCGCCGGCCGACGGTTACACCATCGCCTATGCGCCGATCGGTGCGCTGGCGATCGCGCCGCACCTGATGGCGAAGCCGCCGGTCGACGCGGTGCGCGACCTGGGGCCGGTCGCGCAGACCGTCACCGGCCATCACGTCATCATGGCGAGTCCCAAGACGCCGTTCATGAACCTGCAGGACGTCATCGGCTACGCGAAAAAGAATCCCGGCAAGCTGTTCAACGCCTCGTCGAGCAACGGCTCGCCGGGGCACATCGGTTTCGAGCTGCTGAAATCGATGGCCGGCATCAATGTCGTGCACGTGCCGTACAAGGGCGGCGCCGCGGCGCTGGTCGACCTGATGGGCGGGCAGGTGCAGCTGATGATGGAAGGGCTCAACTCGGCGACGCCGCATGTGAAGGCGGGCCGCGTGCGCGGACTGGCGGTGACGGGCCCGAAACGCTCGCCGCTGTTTCCGGACGTCCCGACCGTGGCGGAGGCCGGCGTGCCGGATTACGTGGTGACGGTCTGGCACGGCGTGGTGGCGCCGGCGAAGACGCCGCGTGCGGCGATCGGGGTGCTCAATGCGATGGTCAACAAGGCGATCACCTCGCCCGAAGGCACGCGCCGGATCCTGGCGCTGGGTTCGGAGCCGTATCCCGGCACACCGGAGGATTTCTGGAAGCTGGTGCGCAGCGACCGCGAGCGCTGGGGCGAGGTCATCCGGCGCACCGGCGCGAAAATGGACTGACCGGCGGGAACCCACGGCAGGAACGGGATTGCCCGCGGGGCCCGGGCAGTCCTCCATGAAGAAGAAAGGAAAAAGGCCCGGTACCCATGGTTCTTTTGAGGAGGAGTCATCTGATGAAGAGCATTGCATGCATCATTCTCGCCGGCTTCGCGCTGGCGGCAGGTACGGCGGCGGCGCAGAACTATCCCGGCGGCAAGCCGGTGCGCATCATGGTCGGCTACACGCCCGGCGGCGGCGTCGACACCACGGCGCGCATGATGGCGCAGGCGCTGGGCGAGCTGTGGGGCGGCACGGTGATCGTGGAGAACCGCCCGGGCGCGGCCGGCAACATCGCCACCGAGGTGACAGCCAAGGCGCCGCCCGACGGCTACACGCTGGTGTTGTGCAACATCGGCTCGCATGCCATCACGCCGGCGCGTTTCGCGAAGCGGCTGACCTACGACCCGATCGGCGACTTCGCCTTCCCGATCAAGATCGGCGGCGTGCCCAACATCTTCATGGTCCATCCGTCAATGCCGATCAGGACCCTGAAACAGTACATCGACTATGCGAAGAAAAATCCGGGCAAGCTCAACTTCGGCTCCTCCGGCGTCGGCGCCTCGCCGCACCTGTCGATCGAGCTGTTCAAGAGCATGACCGGCATCAACATCGTGCACGTGCCGTACAAGGGCGCCGCCGCGGCGCTGGCCGACGCGATCAGCGGCCACATGGAATCCTCGGTCGGCAACCTCGCCGGCGCGCCGCTGTCGGCGGTGAAGGCGGGGCGGGTGCGCGCGCTGGGCGTGACCTCGGCGGTGCGCAGCCTGCAGCTGCCGGACGTGCCGACCTTCGCCGAGGCCGGCGTGCCCGGATATGATGTGACCGGCTGGTACGGCCTGTGCACCCAGTCGAAGGTGCCGCAGCCGATCCTGGCCAAACTGCATGCCGACGGCGCGAAGGTGCTTGCCGGCCCGCTGAAAAAGCGGCTGGAGGACCAGGGCATCACGGTCGAGCAGGCGACGCCCGAGCAGTTCTCGGAGCACGTAAAATCGGAAATCGCGAAATGGACCAGGGTGGTGCGGGACGCGAAACTCTCGGGCGACTGAAAAGGAGCGGCAATCCGGATGGTGACGACCGACATGGCGCGCATGCTGGCCCGCTACAAGACATGGTCGAACCGGCTCATGTTCGATGCGGTTGCCGCCCTGCCGGCGGGGGAGGCGGAGAAACCGCATCCCCCGCCGTTCCGCAACATGGTGCACGTGCTGAGCCACATCCACGTCATCGACCGCATCTGGCAGGCGCATCTCGAAGGCCGCGACCACGGCTACGAGGCGCGCAACACGAAGGATCATCCGCCGCTCGCCGGGCTGCGGCGGATGCAGCAGGAGATCGATGCCTGGTACGAGGTCTGGAGCGACGCGCAGACCGATGCCTCGCTGGCGGAAACCGTCGACTACGTGCTGGTCGGCGGCAACCGGGGCGCGATGACCCGCGGCGAAATCCTGCTGCACGTGGTGACGCATGCCGGCTACCACCGCGGCTATGTCGCCGAAATGATCTACCAGGTGCCGGGTTGCCGGCCGCCGGTGATGGACCTGCCGGTCTACATGCGTGAGGCGCGTGCGGCGGTTTGACCGGCCGCGTCACGGCGATTAGCATCAAACCGTTCCTGCGCCGTCGGGCGCAGCCTGTCAATCTGCGAACAGGAGGACAAGCCATGGCCGAACGTATGATTCGCGACATCATCCAGGGGCAGGATTTGCTGACGGCGCCGTCCGCCATGACCGTGGCCGAGGCGGCAGGCCTGATGAAACAGCGCAATGTCGGCGCGATGATGGTGGTCGATGATGGAAAGCTGGTCGGCATGTTCACCGAGCGCGATGCGCTGTTCCGCGTGCTGGCCGCGGGCCTGGACGGCGGTACCACCCCGCTGGCGCAGGTGATGACCCGCGATCCGAAGACCATATCGCCCGAGCGCTCGTTCGCCCACGCGCTGGGCTTCATGCACGAGGGCCGTTTCCGCCACCTGCCGGTGACCGAGGACGGCCGTCCCGTCGGCATGATTTCGGTGCGCGACGCGATGGGCCCCGAACTCGAAGCCTTCGTCTACGAACTGCTGCGCCAGGAGCAGGTCAGCCAGATCCTCGCCTGAGCGCGGAGCGGCCGGCGCGTCACTCCAGCGCGATATTGGCGTCGCGGGTGATCTTTTTCCAGCGTTCGATGTCCTCGCGGATGAACTGCAGGAACTCCGCGCTGGAGGCGCTGCCGACGGGGACGATGCCGGCGGCGTTCTGGCGTCTCTTCAGTTCCGGCGCGAGCATGGCCTTGTTGACCTCGGTGAACAGGCGCTCGCTGACGGCGCGCGGCGTTCTGGCCGGCGCGAAGATGCCGTTCCAGTTGCTGACGCCGAAGCCCGGCACCGACTCGCCGATCGCCGGCAGGTCGGGCAGCAGCGCCTGGCGTTTGGCCGTGGCGACGGCCAGCGCCCGCAGGCGCTTACCCTGGATGTGCGGCACCGCGGTGACGTAGGTCGCGAACATCACCTGGATGTCCCCGGACACCAGGTCGATCAGCGCCGGGCCGCCGCCCTTGTACGGCACGTGGGTCATCGTCACGCCCGCCAGTTTCTGGAAAAACTCGCCGGCGAGATGGTCGAGTTGCCCGGGCCCCGAACTGCCGTAACGCACCTTGCCCTGCTGCTGTTTCGCCCAGGCCACGAACTGCGGGATGCCGCCGGCGCCGCCGATGTTCGGGTTGACGACCATCACGTTGATCAGTTCCGCGGCCATCGTGATCGCGGTGAAGTCGCGCATGACGTCGTACGGGAGTTTTTTGTAGATCGCCGGGCTGATCGCCAGCGGGCCGACGCCGCCGACCAGCAGCGTGTAGCCGTCGGGCTCGGCGCGCACCAGCATCTCGGTGGCGAGGCGGCCGGCGGCGCCCGGCCGGTTGTCGACGACCACCGGCTGGCCGAGCTGGGCCGCCAACTGGTCGGCGAGCGAGCGGCCGATGGTGTCGGATGCGCCGGCCGCGGGGAAGGGAATCAGCACGCGGACGGGTTTGACGGGGTACTTCGCCTGCGCCTGTGTCGCGCCGTTCCATGCCAGCAGCGCACAGAAGACGCCGGCGACGACGGATGGCCTGTTCCTGTTCTGCATGATGCTCCTCCTGGTTGTGTGGCCCGCGCCTGCTCTTGCCGGCGGGTCGCGGACCGTTGAATCTTCTATCCCGGCATTTCCCCCGCTATCCCGCTTCCTGCGGGTGCAGCACGATCTTGTGCGCCTCGACGTTGCGCGCCTCCAGCAGCTTCAGCGCGTCCTCGGCGCGGGTCAGCGGGAAACGGTGGCTGATGTAGCGCTCGGGATCGATCCTGCCGCTGCCGACGAGTTCGAGGCAGGGCTTGAAGGCCTGGAAGTTGCCGCGCGAGAAATTGAGGTCGATCTCGCGGTCCTTGATGTACGCGATCGGAATCGTCGCCTTGTTCTCCGGGAAGGTGCCGACCACGGTGATCTGGCCGCCGCGCTTGACCATGCTGACGGCGTCGGCGACGGTGCGTTCCTGCAGGCCGCCGACGCATTCGACAACCTTGTCGAAGCCGGCGCCGCCGGTCAGTTCCAGCGCGCGGGCGCGCATGTCGGTGTCGCGGGCGTTGATCGAGCCGGCGATGCCCAGCTCGCGCGCCTTGTCGAGGCGGTAGTCGAGGAGGTCGGTGATCGTGACCTCGGCGCCGGCGAGTTGCGCGATCAGCGCCGCGCCGAGGCCGATCGGGCCGGCGCCGATGACCGCGATCTTTTCGCCGGGTTTCGGCAGCACGCGATGCGCCACCGCGTGGTAGCTGATGCCGAGCACCTGCACCGCGGATGCCTGGTCGTAGCTGACGCTGTCGGGCAGCGGATGCAGGTTGAAGTCGGGCACCAGCGCGTATTTGGCGTAGGCGCCGTCGCGGTCGAAGCCCATCGTGCGCAATTTCTCGCAGATGTTGCCGCGGCCGGCGCGGCAGGGGCCGCATTCGCCGCAGGCGAAGTCGATGTCGCAGCAGACACGCTGGCCGACATGGAAGCCGCGCAGCCCGCTGCCCAGCGCGACGATCTCGCCGGCGAACTCGTGGCCGAGGATGCGCGGGAAGGTGAGCCGCGGATGCTTGCCGTGGAAGGCGTGCAGGTCCGAGCCACAGATCGAGCAGGCGTGCACCCGCACCACCGCGTCGCGGGGGCCGGGCGTCGGGTCGGGCACGGTTTCGTAACGCAGGTCGCTGCCGCCGTGGAGTATCGTCGCTTTCATCGCTGCGGTTTCCCGTGAATGTTCAGTGTTGGCGCCGCCCGCGCGGATGCGGCGGCCGTGTTGCGGCGTCCGCCGCCTCGAAGGGCCGGTGGCCCCTGACCTGGGTCGCGTGCATGACGCGCCGCGCGGCGGGGTTGAAGGCGCCGCGGCGGTGGATCGTGCAGCGGTTGTCCCACAGCACGGTGTCGCCCTCGCGCCAGACATGCGTGTAACCGAAGTCCGGGGCGGTGGCATGCGCCCACAGCGCGTCGAGCAGCGCTTCCGACTCTTCCGGCGCGCAGCCGTTGACGACATGCCGCGGCCGGCGGCCGAGGAACAGGCTGTTGCAGCCGCTGTCCGGATGCGTGGACACGATCGGGTGATCGGGCCCGTCGCCCAGCTGGAGATCGTCGACGGCCACCGCGCCGCGGCGCAGTTTGCGGTTGGTGTCGTAGGCGGTGTCGTGCTTGATCGTGGCGCCGAGGACGCGGCGTTTCAGCGTTTCGGGCAGCGTGTCCCAGGCGGCGTACATGTTGCGGAACTCGGTGTTCGCGCCCTCGCCCCCGGGCGGCACTTCCAGCGCGTGCAGCATGCGCATGCCGGCGATGACCGGACGGAAGGAATAGTCGCTGTGCCAAATCACTTCGCCGTCGCCGAGTTCGCCGATCGGCGCGCCGTCGACGCGGACGTTCGACACCACGGTGATTTCCGGATGCTCCACGTGGTGCGCGACTTTTTCCGCGGTGACCGGCGGCAGCTCGAATTCGCCGAAGCGCCGCGCCACCGCCACCATGTCGGCATCGGCCAGTTCCTGTCCGCGCACCAGCACCAGCAGATGGTCGAGGTACGCGCGGTGCAGCAGCGCGAAGCCGTCGTCATCGAGTCGGCGCAGGTCGAGCCCGCGGATTTCCGCGCCCATCGCGCCGGGCAACGGGATGATTTCGATGCCGCCGATGCGGCCGCCGACGATCGCGCGCCCGTCGCGGGCCGCGGATGAAACGACAGTCATTGCACGGTCCTCCTCCCGTCGAACACCGTCCGTCCATTCCCCGCCCAGTACTACCACCGCCGCAAGCGCGGCGGCAAGCCCCGCGGGATTCTCAGTGCGGAAACCAGGGCAGCATCGGCTCCTGGCCCGCCGGCAGCGCCTTGCGCCCGACGTTGAGGATCATCGCCAGCATCGCGTAGTAGCCGGCGACGGCGACCAGTTCGATCACGCCCTGCTCGCCGAAGGCCGCGACCGCGCGCGCGTAGGTGGCGTCGCAGGCGCCCTTGTTGTGCAGCACTTCGGTCAGCAGGTCGTGCAGCGCCTCCTCGTCGGCGGCCATGCCGGACGGGCGGCGCCCTTCGCCGATGGCCTCGGCGACCGCCGGGCTGAGCCCGGCTTTCATCGCGTGCTTGTAATGCGATTGCCATTCGTACTGCTGCGTCCAGTGCCGCGCCGCCATCAGCGTCGCCATCTCGGCGATGCGGCGGTCGAGCGGGCACTGGAAGCGCAGGTATTCGCCGACCTGCTGCACGGTCTGCGCGAGGCCGGGGCTGCGCAACAGCGCGAGGAAGGGGCCCCGCAGTTCACCGCGCGGGCCGGAAGCGATGGTCGCCGCGACTTTTTTCTGCTCTTCCGTCCATTGCTCCGGCGGGATTGCGGGGAAGCGTTCGGGGAGTTTTGCCGTCATTTGGAGGGATCCTTTATAACTATTTGTTTTTAAACGATATTTTAAAACATCCACTGGCCGCCGTTGACGTGGATGATCTGGCCGGTGATGAAACCGCCGCCGGGGCCGCAGAGGAAACGCACGGTCGCGGCGATTTCACCGGCTTCGCCGTAACGGCCCAGCGGAATGTGCCCGGAGGCGGCCGGCCGTGCCGCGCGGCCGGCGGGGCGCGTGGTGTTGAAGTGGCCGGGCGACACGCAGTTGACGCGGATGCCCTGCGGGCCGAATTCGCGGGCCAGCGCGCGGGTCATGCCGGCCAGCCCGCTTTTCGCCGAGGAACTGTGCACCTTGCCGACGGCGCCGGTCAGCGCGGTGTCGCCGGCGAGGGTGATGATGTGGCCGCTGCCGGCGGCGAGCATGCCGGGCAGCACGGCCTTCACGCAGTGGAAGGAACCGTCGAGCGAAATCGACATCACCTGCCGCCATTCCTCGAAGCTCATGTCGGCGAAGGGAATTTCGCGGCGCACCGAGGCGTTCAGCACGAGGATATTCACCGCGCCGAGTTCGGCGGCGACCGCGGCGTGCATGCGCTGCACGGCCGCCGCATCGGCAATGTCGGCGATGTACACCGCGGCCGTGCCGCCCGCGGCGCGGATTTCTGCGGCGACCGCCTCGGCTTCGGCGCGCGAGGCGCGGGTGTTGATGGCGACCTTCGCGCCGGCCGCGGCGAGTTCGAGCGCGATCGCGCGGCCGATGTTTTTGGCGGCGCCGGTGACCAGGGCGACCCGGCCGGCAAGTTCGGTGGCTGCGTTCATGGCTGGACTCCGCGGGTCATGGGGCGATCAGCATAGCGGGGAACGCCGCGGCGCGCGATGCAGGCGGCGGCTGGTATAGTCTGCGCCCTGCGGCCCGGCCGCAAGCCGAAGGCCATGCGGCGCCTGGCCGGCCGGCGGCAATACCGCAACCCGATCAGCGGCACAAGGAGCATCACGCATGAAAATCAGGACCAACGGCATCGAACTCAACTGCGTCGTCGAGGGCGAAGGTCCCTGGGTGACGATGTCCCATTCGCTCGCCAGCGACCTCTCGATGTGGGACGGGCAGGCGCGGCTGCTGGTTTCCAAAGGTTACAAGGTGCTGCGTTTCGACACCCGCGGCCACGGCGCGAGCGATGCGCCCGGGGGCTCCTACACGCTGGAGCAGATGGCCGACGACCTGCACGGCCTGTTCGCCGCGCTGGACATCCGTGCCACGCACTGGGTCGGCCTGTCGATGGGCGGCATGATCGGCGAGGTCTACGCGTTGAAGTATCCCGGCGTCTTTCGCAGCATGCTGCTCGCCGACACCACCGGCCGCCGGCCGCCCAATGCGGAACAGATGTGGGGCGAGCGCGTGAAACTCGCGCGCGAGCAGGGCATGGCGGTACTGGTCGAGCCGACGCTGGCCCGCTGGTTCACCGAACCGTACCGCAAGGCGCAGCCCGCGGTGATGGCGCGCATCGCCGAGGGCATCCGCGGCACGCCGGTCGACGGTTTTGCCGGTTGCTGCGACGCGATCGCGAAAATCGACGTGCTCGACCGGCTGCGGGAAATCGACTGCCCGGCGCTGGTCGTCGTCGGCGAGGATGACCACGGCACGCCGCCGGAGATGGCGCGCCAGATCCAGGCGAATCTGCGCGGGTCGGAACTGCTGATCATTCCTGCGGCGGCCCACCTGTCGAACATCGAGCAGCCCGCCGCGTTCGACGGGGCGATGCTCGACTTCCTGGCGAAAGTGCGCTGATGCGGCTGCGGGCCTGCGCCGCCCTGGCGCTGGCGGCGCTGCTCGCCGGCTGCGAGGGCTGGTTCGGCGGCGAGGAGGCCGCGCGCATTCCGCTGCAGCCCGCCGCCGGCGGCGGTTTCGAGCCGGTGCGCATCCTGCTGCGGCCGCAGATGAACGCGGTCGCCTTCGATCTGCAGGCCGAATTCGCCTGGGGCCGGCGCGAGGAAGCCGGCCGCTGGGACCGCTACCGCGCGACCCTGAGGGCGGGCGGCAGGACGGTCGAGTCCGCGGAGTTCACCGTCAACAGCCCCGAGTCCGGCGATGCCGCGCAGGACAGTTCGCCGGCGCCCAATGCGCTGCGGCAGTTGTTGCTGGTCGTCGACCTGCGCCGGGAGGCCGAGTACGAGCTGGCGATCACGCCGCTGCAGCCGCCGGCGGTGACGCTGAACGCGCCGCAGCTCGTGGTCCGCATCAACGTGCCGCCGGCCGGGAGGCCCTGAGCGGCCGCCGCGCCGCCCCGACGCATGGCTGCCGTGACGCCGCCAGCCGCGGGTGCCGTGGCGTCGCCGCTGCGGCGCCTGCTGCGTTTCCTGCGGCCCTACCGCTGGCGCGTCGCCTGCGCGCTGGCGGCGCTGGTCGTGGCCGCCGGCAGCGTGCTGGCGCTGGGGCAGGGACTGCGTTTCGTCATCGATTCCGGTTTCGGCAGCGGCAATCCGGCGCTGCTCAACACCGCGCTCGCCGGCGTGATCGCGGTGGCCGTGGTGCTGTCGATCGCGACCTTCACGCGCTTCTACCTGATGATGAGCGTCGGCGAGCGCGTGATCGCCGACCTGCGGCGCGCGGTGTTCGCGCACGTGCTGACGCTGTCGCCGGCCTTCTTCGACGCCGCGCGCACCGGCGACATCGTGTCGCGGCTGACCAACGACAGCGACCAGCTGCGCCAGATGATCGGCTTCGGCCTGTCGATGTTCCTGCGCAACGGCCTGATGATGATCGGCGCGCTGCTGCTGCTGTTCGCCACCAGCCCGAAACTGGCCGCGCTGATCGTGCTCGGCGTGCCGGCGACGCTGGTGCCCATACTGATCGTCGGCCGCCGCGTGCGCCGGCTGTCGCGGGCCAACCAGGACCGCGTCGCCGAGGTGTCCTCGCATGTCGACGAGGCGATGCACGAGATCCGCACCGTGCAGGCCTGGGGCCACGAGGCGCGCACCCGCGCCGCCTTCGACGCGGCCACCGAGGCGGCGTACGCGGCGGGCGTCGACCGCATCCGCGTCAAGGCCTTCCTGATCGCCTCGGTGATGCTGATCGCCTTCTGCGCGGTCGGCGTGATCCTGTGGATCGGCGGCCACGACGTGCTCGCCGGGCGGTTGACCGCCGGCGAACTGTCGGCCTTCGTGTTCTACGCCGGCATCGTCGCCAGCGGCGCCGGCACGGTGTCCGAGATCTGGGGCGAGATCCAGCGCGCGGCGGGCGCCACCGAACGCCTGATGGAACTGCTCGACACCCGGCCGCTGCTGCGCGCCGAACCGCCGGCCGCGGCGCTGCCGCAGCCGGTGCGCGGCGCGATCCGTTTCGAGGCGGCCGGTTTCGCCTACCCGACGCGGCCGGAATCTCCCGCGCTGGCGGACCTGTCGTTCGAGGTGCGGCCCGGCGAGCGCGTCGCGCTGGTCGGTCCCTCGGGCGCCGGCAAGACCACGATCTTCGCGCTGCTGCTGCGTTTTTATGATCCGCAGTCCGGTCGGGTTCTCATCGACGGCGTTGACCTGCGCCACTGCGATCCGCTGCTGCTGCGGCAGTCGGTGGCGCTGGTGTCCCAGGATCCGGTGATCTTTGCGGAGAGCGTCGCCGGGAACGTGCGCTTCGGCCGTCCCGGCGCGTCGATGGAAGCCGTGCGCGCGGCCTGCGCCGCGGCGAACGCGCTCGAATTCATCGATGCGCTGCCGCAGGGTTTCGACACCGACCTCGGCGAGCGCGGCATCCGGCTTTCCGGCGGCCAGCGCCAGCGGCTGTCGATCGCCCGCGCGCTGCTCGCCGACCGGCCGATCCTGCTGCTCGACGAAGCGACCAGCGCGCTGGACGCCGAAAGCGAGCGCCAGGTCGCCGCGGCGCTGGAGCATCTCGCACGCGGCCGCACCACGCTGGTGATCGCGCACCGCCTCGCCACCGTGCGCAATGCCGACCGCATACTGGTATTCGACCGCGGCCGCCTGCATTCGACGGGTACGCACGATGAACTGCTGCGCGCCGACGGACTGTATGCCCACCTGGCGCGGCTGCAGTTCATGCATGACGGTCTGGTGGCCTGAGGCGCCGGCACAATTCTGTTGCTGGTGATCGTGTCGTTTGGCTGGCGACGAGTGCGGCTTCTCGATGGTCGCGGACGAGGTGCGCAAGCTATCGGCGCAGTCCGCCTCGTGTCTTGGTCCGCGACGACCGCGGAGAAGGACGCCCGCGCCGTCGAATCGTCCGGGGCGCTGGTGTGCCCTGTTGTTCCGGGTTAATATTTTTCGCATCATGACCGGCGGGAAGCGTTCGGCATGTCACAGGGGGATCAAATGAACAATGCCTTCAAACGGGTGTCGTGGTTGTTTGTGCTGCTGGTTTCCAGTGCGCTGATCGCCGGCCCGGCCATTGCCCAGGAAAGAAATCTGGCGCCGGGATTCCCGGGGCTGGCCAAAAATGCCAGGGTCGCGGTCATGCCCACGGACATCGAGCTGTTTTCGATCAGTGCCGGCGGTGTGCTTGAACCCAGGGCGGACTGGACCGATGCGGCTTCCCGCCATTTCAAGACTGCATTGATCGAGAAGAAACGGAAACTTGGCGTCGGCACGGTGGATTTGTCCGACAAGGACGCCGACGAGCTTGCCGAAGTGAATACGCTGCATGCGGCGGTGGCGCGGGCGATTTCCGCCCACCATTTTGGTCCCGGCTTCCTGAATTTGCCGACCAAGGAGGGCAAGCTCGACTGGTCTCTCGGCGAGGCGGTCCGGAGCATCAAGGAAAAAACCGGAGCGGATTACGCGCTGTTCAGCTGGATCCGTGACAGCTACACCAGCGCCGAACGCGCAGTCGCGATGATCGCTCTCGCGCTGCTGGGCGTCGGGGTCGGCGGCGGCATGCAGGTCGGTTACGCATCCCTGGTGGATCTGGATACGGGACGGGTGGTCTGGTTCAACCAGATGTTTCGGGGTACCGGCGATTTGCGCGAGCCGGAACCCGCGGCCGAAACGCTGGAATCGCTGCTCGCCAGGTTCCCGGCGGCAAAATGAATCGCCGCGGCTTCATTGCCGCCGGTGGCGCCGCCTGCTGCGCGCTTGCGGCCGCAAACGCCGGTGCGCAGGATGCATGGCTGGCACCGGCACGTTTTTCGCGCCCTGACCTTTCCACGGATGAAGGCGGCTTGTGGGCGATGATGGACAGGGAGGAGCGCAACCTGCGGCGAAGCCCCTTCGTGATTCGCGATCGCGCGCTGAATGAATACGTCCAGGGCATAGCTTGCCGGCTCGCCGGCGATCATTGTCCCGACATGCGCGTGCATATCGTCAATACGCCGCTGTTCAACGCGAGCATGGCGCCCAACGGCATGATGCAGGTGTGGAGCGGTCTGCTGCTGCGTGTCGAGAACGAGGCGCAATTGGCGGCGGTGATCGGCCACGAGATCGGACACTATCTCGAAAAGCATTCCCTGGAGCGGCTGCGTGATGCCAGGTCGGCATCCGCGTTTGCGCAGTTCATCGGGTTGTTCGGGCTGGTGGGTGCGCTTGGCCAACTGGCCGTTCTTGCCGGCATGTTTTCTTTTTCCCGCGATCAGGAACGCCGGGCCGACGTGATCGGCGCCACGCTGATGCATCGCGCCGGTTATGACGTCGGAGAGGCGGCCAAGGTCTGGTCCAATCTGTTATTTGAGCTGAAAGCGCGGCCGGATGGCGATCCGACGCTGAAAAGTCCGATGTTTGCAACCCATCCCCCTGCCGACGAGCGCAGCGATACGCTGGCCAGGCTTGCCGCGACGCTGGGCGGCGGCATGACCAATGCCGATGTCTGGGAGCAGAGGATCAAGCCGTTCCGCCGGGAATGGCTGTTTGAGGAAATCAAGCGCGGCCAGCACGAAGAAAGCATAGCTTTGCTGGATCGCATGAGTGGCGGTTCGACGGCTGTGTCTGATTACCGCTATGCGCGCGGCGAGGTGTACCGCTTGCGTGCGAAGGAAGGCGACCTCGATCTTGCCCTGGAAGACTTCCAGGCCGCGGCGGCGCTGGGCGGCGAACCGCCGGAAACGCATCGCGCGCTCGGACTCATATACCGCATCCGTCGCCAGCCCGCCGAGGCGAAAGCGAGTTTTTTGCGTTACTTGGATATGCTGCCGGCTGCACCGGACCAGGCGATGATCAAAAATTACGTGGAGGAGCTGGGCTCATGAGAAGAATCGTATTACTGTGTGCCGTGCTGGTTCTGTCGGGTTGCGTGTCCATCGCAAAAATCGAAACCGGGCAGCACGCCGTCGGCGACCGCCTGACCGTCAACATCGAGGGTGCCTGGAATCACATCAATGCGCCGGGCATGGGGCCGGCGCAGGTCTGGACCATGGAAGGCATGGCGGTCGACCAGCTGCTGCTGTATTCGGGCATCAGGGACGGGCAGGCCGTTCATTCCGAGAGCGGAGGCGCCAATCAGAAAAGCATGACTTACCGGTCGAACATGCAGCCCGATGAAATTGCCGCCCTGTTCGAGGGCATGCTGACCCGCGATGGATCGCGTTACCGGCTGGGCAAGCTGGAGCCGGTGAGCCTGGGGGACCTGAAGGGTCTCCGTTTCGAATATTCTTTGGTGCGCAAGATCGACAACGTCCAGCTTGCGGGCGTCGGTTACGCGACGACCAGCCGCGGCGAGTTGTTTGCCCTGCTCTACATGGCGCCGCGGCTGGTGTTCTACCCGCGCCACATTGCGCGGGTGGAACACATCGGACAAAGCATGCGCATCAAGCCTTGAAGCGGCCCTTCAGAACATCTGCTGACCGCCGTCGACGTAGATCAACTGCCCGCTGATCATCTGCGCCGCCGGTGTGCACAGGTAACGCACGATGCCGGCCACTTCCTCCGGCGTCGAGCGGCGGCCCATCGGCACGTTGCTGACCGGGGCGCGCGCCGAGCGGTCGGCGGCGCGCGCGGTGTCCATCTGCCCCGGGGCGACGCAGTTGACGTTGATCTGGTGTTCCCCGAGTTCCTTGGCCAGCGCGCGGGTCATGCCCCACAGGCCGTGCTTGCCGACGGAACCGTGCACGCGCTTCTTGGCGCCGGACAGCGCGGTCATGCCGCCGAGGGTGACGATGCTGCCGCCGCCCGCCGCGATCATCGAGGGCAGACAGGCCTTGGTGCAGAAGAAGGAGCCGTCGAGCGTGATCGACAGCAGGCTGCGCCATTCCTCGTAACTCATGTCGATGAATGCGGTTTCCTTGCGGATTGAGGCGTTGAGAACGAGGATGTCGATCTTGCCGTGACGCTTGACGATGTCGCCGACCATCGTATCGACCGCCTTGCCGTCGGCGATGTCGGCCATGAACACCTCGGCCTTGCCGCCAGCATCGCGGATCTCCTTCGCCACCGCTTCCGCATCCTCCTTCGCGGCGCGCGCGTTGACGGCGACCGTGGCGCCCGCTTCCGCCAGCGCGATGGCGATGGCGCGTCCGATGTTGCGCGCCGCGCCGGTGACCAGCGCGACCTTGCCTGCGAGTTCCTTGCCTGCTGCCATGATGTTCCTCCGGATTCTGCGATGTGGACATGATGCGCCCTGCGGCGCCTGCTGCCGGATTTTACCGGCTAACGATTAGGCATTACCATGCAGCACCTGAAACAGGGAGAGGAGCCGCGCATGAACGCAATGCTGAATCTGAATCGCAGGAGAGTGTCCGGATCGTGGCGAATCGCGGCGCTTTTGCTGTGCATCATGCACCTGCCGCCGGCAGCGGCGGCGCAGCAATGGCCCGACAAGCCGATCCGCGTGATTCTGTCGGTGCCCGCGGGCGCCACGCCCGACTTCACCGCGCGGCTGATCTTTCCCGGCCTGTCGCAGCAGCTCGGCGCCTCGCTGGTGGCGGATAACCGCGCCGGCGGCGGCGGCGTGATCGGCGCCGAGATCGCCGCGAAGGCCGCGCCCGACGGCTACACGCTGTTTATCAGCAGCCCCGGCGCGCTGACCATCCTGCCGCATCTGCGCAAGGGCCTGCCCTACGACACGCTGCGCGATTTCCAGCCGGTGAGCCTGATTTCGGTGGGGCCCTTCGTGCTGATGGCGCATCCCTCGGTGCCCGCGAAGAACATCCAGGAACTGATCGCGCTGGCCAAGGCGCAGCCGGGCAAGCTCAATTACGCCTCGGCCGGCAACGGCGTCGCCAATCACCTCGCCGGCGAGCTGTTCAAGCAGATGACCGGCACCGACATCGTTCACGTGCCGTACAAGGGCGCGCCGCAGGCGGTCAGCGACGTGCTCGCCGGCCACATGCAGCTGATGTTCAACTCGATCGCGCCGATCGTGCCGCACATCAGGTCGGGCAAGGTCCGGGTGCTGGGTGTGGCGAGCCTGCAGCGCTCGCCGCAGATGCCGGAATTGCCGACCATCGCCGAATCCGGCGTGCCCGGTTTCGAGGCGGTGAACTGGTTCGGCATGTTCGCGCCGGCGAAGACCCCGCGCGCCATCGTCAATCGCGTCAACGGCGCCGTGGTCGACACCATCAAGTCGCCGGAGATGCAGGCGCGCTTCGTCGCGCTGGGCGCGGATCCGGTGGGCAGCAGCGTCGAGGAATTCACCGCCTACGTGCGCCGCGACATGGAGAAGTACGCGCGCATCGTCAAGGTGTCGGGCGCGCGCATCGACTGAGTCCGCCGCCGGACAGACAGCATGGTCGCCCGCGCCAAGCAGAAACACGCCGTCACCCGCGCCGCGCGCTCGCGGGCCGCGCGTGCGCGCACCAGCGCGGCCGAGTGGCAGGCGCGCTGCGAGCTGGCGGCGGCGCACCGCCTGATCGGGCATTTCATGTTCGCCGACCTCACCTACAACCACATCTCGCTGCGCGTGCCCGGCGAGCCGGGGCATTTCCTGGTCAAGGCCGACAACCTGTTGATGGAGCAGGTGACCGCATCCAATCTGGTCAAGTACGACCTCGACGGCCGCCAGGTCGGCGCTTCGGCGTTCCAGGCGAGCCCGGCCGCCTGCAACCTGCACGCGGCGGTGCTGCAGGCGCGGCCCGGGATCCGCGCCGCGGTGCACACGCACACGCCGGCGAACCTCGCGGTGTCGGCGCAGCAGCACGGCCTGCTGCCGCTGACCCAGCAGGCGATGCGCTTTCACGGGCGCATCGCGCGTTACCCGAATGAAGTCGACGACACCACGCGCGAGGGCGCGGACCGGCTGGCCGCCGCGCTCGGGGAACAATGGGTCATGCTGCTGGAGAACCACGGCGCGCTGGTCTGCGGCACGACGCTGCCCGAGGCCTATATTTACCACCACTTCTTCGAACTGGCCTGCCGCGCGCAGCTGGGCGCGCTGGCCGGTGGCGGCAAGCTGATCCTGTCCGATCCCGCGGTCTGCGCGGCGCGCGCGGCGAAGTTCGGCCGCACCGGCGTCTACGATTCCGACAGCCGCGACTGGGTGGCGAGCCTGGCGCTGGTGGAGAAGCTGTATCCCGATTACAAGACCTGAGCGGCGCGTTCGCAGATGATCCGCGGGTGTATATATAAAACATCGTTTAAAATCAAGTACTTATAAATATACCCATGAAAGCAGGGCAGTGACAGGCGTCAGAAAATCCCGCGGCAGATCCACTGCCGTCAACACCCGCGCGAAGCTTCCATCCAATACGCTGCCGGCCGCGAACCGCGCGATGATCGAGCAGTCGCTGTCCATGGGCATGGCGCGCGCGCTGGGCATCCGCCTGCGGAAGCTGTCGAAAAAGCGCATCGACGCCGAAATGCGCGTCACCGCCGATCACATCAACCGCAGCGGCCGCGTCAACGGCGGCGTGCTGATGGCCTTCGCCGACCTGCTCGGCGCGATGGGCACGGTGGCCAACCTGCCCGAGGGCTGCCGCACGACGACGCTGGAGTCGAAGACCAATTTTTTTGCCGCGGGCGAGGGCGATGCGCTGGCGGCCACCGTGCTGCCGCTGCATATCGGGCGCAGCACCATGGTCTGGCAGACGACGATCCGCAACCTCGACGGCACGCGGGTGGCGATCGTGACGCAGACCCAGATGGTCATCCCGAAAAAATTCTGAACTCCACCGCACGCAACCCGAAGGACCGCAAGCCATGATTTCAAGAGTTACTGTTCTGTTCGTCGCCGGCCTGGCCGGTATTGCCGCCACCGGCCCGGCTTTTGCACAGGCGAAGTCCGATCCCGCGCTCGCCGCCGCCGCCAAGGCGCCGGGCGCGAAGGTGATGCCCAGCGGTCTCGTGATCGAGATGGTCCAAGAGGGCCGGGGCACCCAGCCCTCGCCGACATCGACGGTGAAGGTGCATTACCGGGGCATGTTCCCCAACGGCAAGGAGTTCGACAGCTCCTTCAGCCGCGGCGAGCCGATCGAGTTTCCGCTGAACGGCGTCATCAAGTGCTGGACCGAGGGCGTGGGCATGATGAAGGTCGGCGGCGCCGCGCGGCTGACCTGCCCGCCGTCGATCGCCTACGGCGCGCGCGGCGCCGGCGGCGTGATCCCGCCCAATGCCACGCTGGTGTTCGAAGTGCAGTTGCTGGGGGTGCGCTGATTCCCGGAGGGGGTGCCTGACGCGCGCTCTGCGATAATGTTGCCTGTTCCGGACGCCTGGGCAGGTTGAATGAGCAGATTGAATGAACAGATTGAACAATCAAAACGAACGAGACTTCAGACCATGATCATCGATTCCCAGATCCACGCCTACGAGGCGAACACTCCGAAACGTCCCTGGCGCACCGTGCCGAACTGGCCGCCGTCCGCCACCGGCGACGAGATGGTCGCGGCGATGGACAGGGTCGGCGTCGACGGCGCCATATTCATTTCCTCGTTCTCGATGTACGGTTACGACGCGAGCTACGCCGTCGAGGTGCAGAAGGCCCACCCGGGCAGGTTCGGCCTCGTCAAGCCGGTCGATCCGGAAGATCCGGCTGCGGAGGACGTCGTCGCCGAATGGAAGAAGGCGCCCGGCGCGGTTGGCATCCGCGCGCTGCTGAAGAAGGATTCGGAGCCCGGTCCCGACCATCCGGGCTTCGACCGCATGCTGCGCGCCGCGGCGCGCCACGACCTGCCGGTCAACATCCTGTGCTGGGGCAATCTCGATGCTGGCGCGCAACTGTTCGACCGCCATCCCGAAACGCGCTTCATTCTCGACCACCTTGGCATCCTGCAGCCGCACGAGCCCGCCGCGCGCGCGGCGGAACCCTGGGCCGATCTGCCGAAGGTGCTGGAACTGGCGAAGCGCCCGAATCTGGTGATCAAGGTCAGCGGCGCCTGCACGCTGTCGCAGAAGCCCTATCCCTTTCCCGACATCTGGGATCCGCTGGCGCGCGTGTTCGACGCCTGGGGTTTCGAACGCTGCCTGTGGGGCACCGACTGGACCCGCGCGTTCGCCGTCGTCAACTACGAGCAGGCGGTGGAACCGTTCCGGATGACCGACCGCATCAGCGACAGCGAGCGGGCGATGCTGATGGGCGGCGCCTGCGCGAAGGCCTATGGCTGGAGGCCGGGCAAAAAAACGGGATAGACGCCGGGGAACCGGAAGCCGGCGCTGCCCGCCGCGGCGTGGCTTCCGGACATCAGGCCGGCCCGGCGCATTTTCCCGGGCGCGGCGGGGAACGGGGATTTGCAGGTGAAAGCCGCCCGGTTCCGTCATCGCTGGAAAAAACAATCAGATCGTGGAGAAACAGGCATGGGTAATGCAATGGTGGAGAACGTCGAGGCGATTTATCAGCAGATCAAGACCCGGAATCCCGGGGAGAACGAGTTTCACCAGGCAGTCAGGGAGGTTCTCGAGTCGCTGGGGCCGGTGCTGGTCAAGCATCCTGAATTCGCGGAACTGAAAATCATCGAGCGGATCAGCGAGCCCGAACGGCAGATCATTTTCAGGGTGCCCTGGCAGGACGACCGCGGGGAGATCCACATCAACCGGGGCTTCCGCGTGGAGTTCAACAGCGCCCTCGGCGTCTACAAGGGCGGCCTGCGGTTTCATCCCTCGGTCTATCTCGGGATCATCAAGTTCCTGGGCTTCGAGCAGATTTTCAAGAACGCCCTGACCGGCCTGCCGATCGGCGGCGCCAAGGGCGGATCCGATTTCGATCCCAAGGGCAAATCGGACAGCGAGATCATGCGCTTTTGCCAGAGTTTCATGACGGAGCTGTACCGCCACCTGGGCGAGCATACGGACGTGCCCGCGGGCGACATCGGCGTCGGCGGCCGCGAGCTGGGTTATCTGTTCGGGCAATACAAGCGGATCACCAACCGCTATGAATCCACGGTGCTCACCGGCAAGGGCATCAGCTGGGGCGGTTCGCTGGTCCGCACCGAGGCTACGGGCTATGGCGCCGTGTATTTCGTGCGCGAGATGCTCAAGATGCGCAAGGAATCGCTGGAGGGAAAGACCTGCGTCGTGTCCGGGTCCGGCAACGTGGCGATCTACACCATGGAGAAGCTGGCGGAACTCGGGGCCAAGGTCGTCGCCTGTTCCGATTCCAACGGCGTGATCGTCCACGAAAAGGGCATCGACCTCGATCTCGTCAAAAGGCTCAAGGAGGTGGAGCGCCAGCGCATCTCGGATTATGCCGATCATCACAAGGACGCGAAGTACCTGGCCGGCGGCAACATCTGGAAGGTTCCCTGCCAGGTCGCGATGCCTTCGGCGACGCAGAACGAGATCAACGGCAACGACGCGCGGCATCTGGTCGGCAACGGCTGCATCGCCGTGGGCGAGGGCGCGAACATGCCGACCACCCCGGAAGGCGTGAAGGTCTTTCTCGAAGCCGGAATCGCCTACGGCCCGGGCAAGGCGGCGAATGCGGGCGGCGTCGCCACGTCGGCGCTGGAAATGCAGCAGAATGCCAGCCGCGATTCGTGGAGCTTCGAATACACGGAGCGGAAGCTCGACGATATCATGACCCGGATCCATGCCAGCACCTATGAAACCGCCGAAGAATACGGCGCCGCGGGCAATTACGTGGTGGGCGCCAACGTGGCCGGGTTCATCCGGGTGGCCCAGGCGATGGTGGCGCTGGGGTGCATCTGACTCTGCCGGTCAACATCCTGTGCCGGGGCAACCTTGAGGCCGGCGCGCAACTGTTCGACCGCCATCCCGAAACGCGCTTCATTCTCGACCACCTCGGCATCCTACAGCCGCACGAACCCGCCGCGCGCGCGGCGGAACCCTGGGCCGATCTGCCGAAGGTGCTGGAACTGGCGAAGCGCCCGAATCTGGTGATCAAGGTCAGCGGCGCCTGCGCGAAGGCGTACGGGTGGAAGCCGGCAGTGGCGAAGTGGATTGCCGTGCAGCTTCGCACCGGGCAAAAAAGCCCGCGTTCGCGGGCTTTTTTGTTTGTGAACACATGCAGCAGGAACCGGGCCGGCTTGCCGTTCTCTTCACTCGCGGCCGGATGGCCGCATGACGTTTGGGCCCTGCGTCATCTCCACGAGCCTTTTTCATGGACAAGTATTTTGTTGTCCCTCCTGACCTCAAGTGTCCCATCTTCCATGACGCGGTAGATGGTCCTGCCCGATACAAATTCGTAACCCAGAAAGCGGCAGGGTGCTTGGTCCCTGCATGTCGTATGAATTGTCCTGCCTTTCAGGGCGAGTGACTTTCCGGTCTTTCTTGAGACGCCCAGGTAAGCAACGTCGTCGCAGGAAACATTGCCTTCGGCGCAGTTTCCCCTGATCGTGATCTCGAACGACGGAGTTGTCAGTGTTTCAGCCGGGACGGCTTGCGCGAAGCAACCCAGGCAGGCAAAGGTGAGCAGGGTTCTCATGGGTTCAGTGGGCAGGCTGCACAGCGTTGGCGTTATGCGTCACTGGTGCCAAGCAAAACCGCCGAGTGGTACTTGCGTGCTGCGTGAATAACAACAAGGTGATGGATTGCGCCCCCGAGACCCCCGCCAATGCCGGCACCAACTGCGCCTGAGATGCCTCGCCCTCCGGGCCATGCACCGATAGTACAAAGCGAAAATTAATAACTGGCGCATGAATTCCGCAATGGCTAACTTTAATTTAGGGCGGCAGATTTGCCGGATAACCCGGGTATCTGCCTGTATAACCCGGCGCCAACAATTATCTGAAGATCCTTGATATTCATCAGGGTAATATTGTTCTGCAAGGCCGCATACAATGCTGAATTTCCGGAAAAGGCGGCACATTTAATTCGCCTGATCCGGCAGATCAGTGCAGGCGACTTCCACCAGGCAGTCGTAATAAGTCGTTCCCCCGCCCATGTCCGCGATCGCCTGCGAGGTGAGTTCGTTGGCATTGCGCCCGTCCGGTGACAGCTTTTTCCACCACACCGAAGGCGCCGACACCACGCCGCGCCGCACGCGGTCGGTGATCCTTGCGCGCAGCCGGTATTCGCCGCGGTCGTTGAACACCCGTACTTCGGCATCCCCGGCGATGCCGCGGGCCGACGCATCGTCCGGATGAATTTCCAGCGTCGGCACGCCGGCATCCTTCAGCGCGAAGTCGAGGTTGGCGAAGGACGAATTCAGGAAATGCCGGTGCGGCGGCGAGATGAAGGCGAGCGGATAACGCCGCGCCAGCGCCGGATTGCTGAGCGGGTTCTCCCGCGGCGGCGTGTAGTCCGGCAGCGGGTCGAGGCCCAGCGCCTTCGCGGTTTCGCTGTAGAACTCGCATTTGCCGGATGGCGTGGGAAAGCCGCCATTCGCGAAGGGTGCCGCCGGCACGTCGAGCCGCGCCCAGCCTTTCTCTTTCAGCGAATCCCAGTCGATGCCTTTCAGCGCCGGGGCCTGTGAATCCAGCGCCTGGCGGCAGAGATCCTCGTCGCTGTCGCGGAAGCAGGGCTCGTCGAATCCCATGCGCGCGGCGAGCAGGCGGAAGACCTCGGCGTTCGGTTTCGCTTCGCCCAGCGGCGCGATCGCCGGCCGGCTCGCCTGCACGTAGAAGTGGCCGTAGGACTTGTGGATGTCGGCGTGTTCGAGCTGCGTCGTCGCCGGCAGCAGGATGTCGGCGTAGTCGGCGGTGTCGGTCCGGAAGATCTCGTGGACGACGGTGAACAGGTCCTCGCGCAGGAAGCCGGCGATGACCTTGCGCGAATCGGGGCAGACCGCGACCGGATTGTTGTTGTAGACATAGGCCGCCTTCACCGGCGGGTCGGCCGCGGTCAGCGCGTCGCCCAGCGCGGCGATGTTGACCGTGCGCGGCCTGCCGCGCAGCAGGTCGGGGCGTTCCAGCGCGCGGTGGTTCATGCCGTAGAAATCGCTGGTCATCAGCAGCGCGCCGCCGGAAGGCTCGCGCCAGGCGCCGGTCAGCGCCGGCAGGCAGGTGATGGCGCGCACGGCCATGCCGCCGCCGGCGTGGCGCTGCAGGCCGTGGTTGACGCGGATCATGGCCTTGCGGGTGGCGGCGTATTCGCGGGCGAGCCCGGCGATGTCCGCGGCGTCGATGCCGCAGATCGCCGCGGCGCGCTGCGGCGTCCATTCCCGCACGCGTCCGGCGAGCTCGGCGTAACCCAGCGTGTGTTTCGCGATGTAGTCGTCGTCGGTCAGTTTCTCGCCGATGATGACGTGCATCATTGCCAGCGCCAGCGCGGCATCGGTGCCGGGCATCGGCGCGAGGTGCCGGTCGCATTTTTCCGCGGTCTCGCTGCGCCGCGGGTCGATGATGACCAGTTTCGCGCCGCGGCGCTTCGCCTGCTGGCAGCGCGTCCAGAAGTGCAGGTTGGAGGTGACGGGATTGGAACCCCAGATGATGATCAGCCGGGCGTGTTCGACCTGCTCCGGGTCGCTGCCGACCGAGCCGCCGAGGGTGATTTTCACGCCGGCCTTGCCGGCCGAGGAGCACAGCGTGCGTTCGAGCAGGGTCGCGCCCAGGCGATGGAAAAAACGCCGATCCATCGCCGCGAAATTGACCAGGCCCATGGTGCCGGCGTAACTCACCGGCAGGATCTGCTGCGGATCTCCGGCGGCAATGGCGGCGAAGCGCGCGGCGATGGTGTCCAGCGCCTCGTCCCAGGAAATGCGCGTGAAGCGGCCTTCGCCCTTGCGACCGGTCCGTTTCATCGGGTAAAGGATACGTGACGGGGCGTAGGTGCGGTCCAGATAACGCGCCACCTTGGTGCACAGCGTGCCGGCGGTGAAGGGCATGTCGCCGCCGCGCACCGATACGGCACGGCCGTCCTCGACGGTGATATCGAGGGCGCAGGTGTCCGGGCAGTCGTGGGGACAGGCGGCCTTGACGATGCGGCGCTTACCCGGCGCTTCCGTGGGTGCGGTTGTGGGTGCCATGGTCACCATGATGCGACATCATAAACCGTTACGTGGCCATCTATTGGGGCGCAGCCGTTTTTATCCGATGTTCGCTGATAATTTATCGATCTGTTTCCAATTTTCCAATCGGAGACCGATCATGTTGACGATGCATGCGGTGGAGTTGTTCCAGCGGGGGAGGTAATGCTAAAGGGCGAAGCCTGTACAAGGCCTATGGCTGGCAACTAAAGATGGGTTGATGTCTCAAATGGACGAGGTTTAAGAGAAGGCTTATAGTTTATTGATTAGAAGTTGTTATTAGAGTTAAGGGGGTTCAAGAATGATTACTTATTTTTTACGACGACACATGGTTGTTCTCGTAGCAATACTGCTGTGTCAAATTAATTTGGCAAAAGCGCAAACTGCTGAGTTGCAGAATATTGAGCCGGTAAAAGAAATAAAGCTTCTCTTAGTCAAAGAGCGGATATCGATCTCTCGCAAAAATGATTATTTCGACGCTACGTTAGTAACTTCAATAATTGAAGGGCTATATGTATCTACTGTTGAAAACGAATTTGGCACTTTTTATAAGGGACCGGGATTCCCAATTTTTTATGGGAATGGAAGTATGAATTTTACTCAAGCTGGCGGATTATGGATCTCAAAAAAAGACCCGATACCCAAAATTAAGCTGTACGTAATTATGGGACCTGAAAACCAAAAAAAACATGACAGTATTGAGGCTGCTTATTTGGCTCAGGCCGTCGCAGCACGAGATCAGATTAATGCTGTTAATAGCGCTAAAGGCAGTGTTGTCGATCGCAAAAGTAATCATGGCGGCGCATCAGAAAATCCTAGCAAACAAGTTGATCCACTAGCGGTCGCTGAGAATCAAAATAAGCCAAAAGTTGAAGGCCAGTTAACTGACGGTAAAGATGGGAATGAACGACAGGAAGCGCTCAATAAAGTGATTCTAGATAGAATAGTGAGCGGAGACCCTGCATGGGCAAAACTTTCGCCAACTCAAACGGGGTTGGCGGCTGGGATAATTGGGTTAATTGGTTATTTTCTTGAAAAGGATGCGATCGATAGAAATAGAGGGAAGCTAACTTTTTTATCAGTCGCACCAGTTTTGACTCTTGAATCGCATGGCTCAATGCTTGAATTCAAAGATACCCAATACAAAAATACTCAATAGATTGGGCTTTGAGTCGCCGTCTTTCAATAATTAAACTTAGTATGGAGAGATTTTATGGCTAGTTTTGTCAAATCGATTTTTGCGCTAATTTTAATCGGCCTGATTTCTGTCGCGAATGCTCAAACCAAGCCAGTAGCAAAGCAAGAGTTTGTTCCTGAGCAAGGCCAACCAGGTAAGGATGTGGTTTGGTTGCCTACTGCGCAAGCATTGGTGGATCGAATGCTCGATCTTGCAAAATTGACCCCGAAGGACATCCATTACGACCTCGGTTCGGGCGACGGCCGCACGGTGATCACCGCGGCGCGCCGCGGCGCCACCGCCTACGGCGTCGAGTACAACCCGGACATGGTGGAGCTGTCGCGCCGCAACGCGGCCAAGGAGAAGCTCGCCGGCAAGGCGACCTTCATCCACGGCGACATTTTCGAGACCGATTTCTCGAGCGCCACGGTGATCACGCTGTTCCTGCTGCCCGAGCTCAACGTCAAGCTGCGTCCGAAAATCCTCGACATGAAGCCGGGCACCCGTGTGGTGTCGAACTCGTTCACGATGGGCGACTGGAAATCCGACGAGACCCAGAGCGCCAAGGACAACTGCAGCAGCTACTGCACGGCGTACCTGTGGATCGTGCCCGCGAAGGTGGCCGGCATCTGGAAATCCGGCAACGAGGAACTCAAGTTCGCGCAGGAATACCAGATGGTGCACGGCTCGGTCGGCAGCGGCGGCAAGCTCGCGCCGGTGCTCAACGGCCGCATGCGCGGCGAGGAAATCAGCTTCACCGCCGGGCCGGGCCGCTATTCCGGCAAGGTCAGCGGCGACCGCATCGAAGGCACGGTGACCGCCGGCGGCAAGACTTCGCCCTGGGTGGCCACCCGCAGCGGCAAATAAGCGCAACCGGACCACGGTTGCGGGGCCGGCATGGCCCTCTGAAGGCTTGCGAGCGGGGCCTGCGGCATGGCCTCGCTCAAGGGCGGGTGCCGGTCCGCCGCCCGGTGGCGGATCGCAAGTCGCTGTTTTTTTTCGTTAAAACAGCGGTATCCGCCCGCCGGTCAACACATGCTGGACGTTGCGTGCCAAATTGGGCGAACATGCGGCAGCACGACAACGTATCGTGCGACGACGAGGGTGGCGGCGGCTGCGATGTAGTTGCCGGCACGAATGACCAGCAACTGAGCGAGGAGTTGTCATGTTCAAACACATCCTGATGCCCACCGACGGTTCGGAGCATTCCGAACGCGCCGTCGAGCGCGGCATCGAACTGGCCAGGCTGTGCGGCGCGCGGGTGACCGGGATCCACGTGATGCAGGATTACCGGATGATGATCGGCCCCGAGGGACTGGCGCCGACGGAGCTGGAGGAGGGCATGGAAGAGCGCGAACGCGAGCGCGCGGCCAGCTTCCTCGCCTTTGTCCAGAAAACCGCGGATGCCGCCGGCGTGGCCTGCGACACGGTGATTGCCAAGGGCCCGCAGCCCTATGATGCCATCGTCGATGCCGCCAACGACCGCGGCTGCGACCTGATCGTGATGACTTCGCGCCACCGCAAGGGCCTCGTTTCCCTGATCCTCGGCAGCGAGGCGAGCCGCGTGCTGCACCGTTCGTCGATCCCGGTGCTCACCTTCCGCGCGCTGATGAGCGCCGACCATCCCGACAAGGACCTCGGCAAGCACTGACCATCGCCGTGTGCCGGGGCGGCACGCCCCGGCGGTCATGGCTTATCCCGCCCTGGCAAGCACCTCGCGGATGCGCGCGGCGATGTCCTGCGGTTTTTCGGCGGGCGTGATGTGGCGGCCGCCGGGAATCACGGTCAGCGTGGAACCGGCAATGCCCTTGTGCAGCGCTTCGGCCATCGCCACCGGCGTGGCGTAGTCCTCTTCGCCGACGACCACCGCGGTCGGCACCTTGATCGTTGCGAGGCCCCCGCGCAGGTCGCCGTCGCCGAGCATTTCGCAGGTCTTCACGTAGCAGTCGACGTCGTTGTCGAGAAATACCCTGACCAGGCGGTCGACCACGGCTTTTTCATTCGCGCGAAAGGCGTCGCCGAACCAGCGGCCGGTCTGGAATTCGACCAGCGCGGCCATGCCTTTTTCCTTGCCGGTGGCGCCGCGTTCGCGCCAGACCCTGGGCGCGTCGGCGCCGTACCAGGCGGTGGTGTCGATCAGCGCGAGGCCCGTCGTGCGCCGCGGGTAGCCGATCGCGAAGGCCTGTGCCACCATGCCGCCCATCGAGCAGCCGCCGATCACCGCCGACGGCCATTGGACGTGATCCATCAGCTCCGCGAGGTCGCGCGCGAAGAGCTGCGGCGTGTAGGTCATCACCGGCTGGCCGGAGCGGCCGTGACCGCGGCAGTCCCAGGTCAGCACCTGCGCGTTTTTGGCCAGCGCCTGCGCCACGCCGTCCCAGATGCTGCGGTCGAGCGCCAGCGAATGCACCAGCGCCACGCGCGGCGCGCCGGGACCGGCGTTGTCGAGCAGGGTGTAGGCAATTTCGCAGCCATCGGAAGTTTTGAAGCGATCCGCCATGTCATGTTCCTCGGGTTTCGGGTTGTCGTGATTCCACGGAAGGTGGATTTGATCGGCCTGTGGCTGCGCCACGCGCGGCGCAAGGGAAGAAAATTATAAGGCAGACGCCGCCGGGCAAGGCGCAGCCGGATCGGCCCGATTTCCTTCTTGCCGCATCGTGGGCGCCCGGCTAAGCTGGGCTCCGCCGGCGCAACGTCCGCATTCCGCGGCAGAGCCGCGTGTCACCGGAGAATCGAATTGAACCCGGAAACCATCAAGGTCCGCGTCACCGAAACCCGCCAGTTGATGGACGTCGTCGTGTTCAGCAAGCGGGCCTCGTCCATCGAAGTGGTATTGGGCAGCGGCGTGCACAGCGTCAAATGCGAGCTGACGCCGACCCGCAACGGGCTGGCCTACGCTGGCTCGGTGATGGGGCGCGAAATCGTCTACGAGCGTAGCCGCGAACAGGTGCAGGCCGACATCGATCGGCTCAACCCCGGTGAATACCGGCGCTGAGGGCGCGCCTCAGAACATCCGCGCGAACAGCAGGAACAGGCTGGCCGAGATGATGACGCTGAAGGTCAGCACCATGCCGGCCGTGCGGTAGCGGAGGTTTTCGCGCGTCCGGCTCACGCCCCAGGCATGCAGCAGGCGCCCGGCGAGCAGCGCGGCGCCGAGAATGTGCATGCGCAGCGCCGAACCGCCGCCGCGTTCCACGAAAAACATCAGCAGCAGCGCCAGCGGCACGTACTCCGCGAAGTTGGCGTGCACGCGCATCGCCCGCCGCAGCGGCGCCTGGTCGCCGTCGCCCAGCGCCACCCGGTGCCTGCGCCGCAGGCGGATGGTCTGCAGGCTGAGGGCGACGAACACCAGTCCGAGGAGGGCGGCGTAGAGCGGGGTGACGGTCATGACCGGGAGCTCCGGCAAGGATGATGTCGATCATTCTAGACGCTGCCGCGAAAGGCGGCGCGGCCGGATTCAGAACGTCCGCGTCACCGCGATGTCGCGCATGACCGCTGCCGGGGTGTGGCGTTCGGCGGCGGCGGTGTTGCCGGCGGCGCAGGCTTCGAGGTAGGCGCCGAGTTCGCGGGCGTGGGCCACGACCGCGCGGCCGAAGCGCGCGCGTTGCGCCGAATATTCCGGCAGCGCCGCCGCGGGATCGTTGCTCGCCTTCCGCAGCAGGTCGGCCAGCGCCATCGCGTCGCCCGCGGCCTTGGACACGCCCATGCCGACATGCGGCCGCGCGACGAAGGCGGCGTCGCCGAGCAGGGCGACGCGGCCGTAATGCATCCGCGCCGATTCGAGATCGAAGATCGCCTGGAAGAAAGGCTGCCTGGTGCGGGCGACGACCTCGGCGAACTGCGGCGACAGGCTGTCCCGCGCGGCGGCGCGCATGGCGGCGATCACCTCCGGCCGGATCAGCGGCGGCGGGATCGACATGTCGTGGCGGCGGCCGTGGACGTCGGTGCAGAGCCCGGGCAATTCGCGTTCCGCGTGGGCCGGGCGGTACCAGACGAAGTTGAAGCAGCGTTCGCCGGCGCGCGTCGAATGGCCGAAGCCGGCCACCGGGTAGCCGAGCATGTGCTCGCGCGGGGCGAGGCTGAAGGCGAATTTCGGAAACAGGTCGCCGCGGGTCCGCGGTGTCAGGTCGTTCTCGCCGGCGAGCCCGCGCCAGGCGATGTAGCCGGCGTAGCGCGGTGCCGTCTCCGGGGAAAGCTGCGCGCGCACCGCGGAGCGGATGCCGTCGGCGCCGACCAGCAGGTCGCCGCGTGCCGATGCGCCGTTGCGGAAATGCGCGGTGACGCCCTCCGCATCCTGCGCGACGCCGCTGCAGGCATGGCCGAGGCGGTAGCGGTCTGCCGGAAAAGCCGCGAGCAGCAGCTCGTGCAGCCGGCCCCAGGTGGTCAGGCACTGCCGGACCGGCAGCGTGCCGAGCGCGCCGCCGTCGCGGCCGAAGGCGACGCGGCCCTCGATGTCGACGCCGATGCCTTCGCCGGTCTCGATGCCGATGCGCGCCAGCGCGTCGAAAATGTCGGGGTGGGTGATGATGCCGGCGCCGCGGCCGGCGAGCGGCCCGGCGGACTGCTCGAAGACCTCGACGTCCCAGCCGGCGCGGTGCAGCAGGTTGGCGGCGAACAGTCCGCCGAGCGAGCCGCCGATGACCAGCGCCCGCGGCGGGCGCGCTGCCGCGGTCATGCCGGCTCAGGCCGCCGCGGCTTCCGCGGCGGGATAGTTCAGCTCGAGCGTGACGCCGCTGGGATCCTCGAAGAACACCTGGTGGATGCCCAGCGAAGGCACCGTGCGTTCGCGGAAGGCGACGCCGTGGCGGGCGAGCCGCGCGCGCATGTCCGCGAGTCCCGTGGCGGTGAAGGCCATGTGGTCGACGGTGCCGGTGCCTTCCAGGGTGGCCGGATCGCGGTCGCCGAGATAATCCTTCAGGCCCTGCGGGTCGTCCGGGTCGATGCCGATGATATGCACGACGCCCGTGGTCTCCGGGTACTGCGCGCCGTTGTAGAGCCAGAGGCCGGGAAATCCGAAGGGCGGGCGGAAGCCGGCCGTGAATCCCATGACTTCCGTGTAGAAGCGGCGCGATGCCTCGATGTCGGAGGTGCGGATCGAATAGTGATCGAGCCTGCCGACGGGCATGCGCCGCTCCCGGTTCTTCTTATTGCAGCGGCGAAAACGCCGAGGGCATCACGATCTTGTTTTCCTGGGCGACCAGCAGCGGGTCGGGCATGTTTTCCTTCTTGGCGACGGCCGAGGGCGGCCAGATGCCGGCGGCCACGGCTTTTTCGCGGGACTCGTTGCGGGCGTCCAGCGACGGGTACGACCAGATGTGGGTGAAGCGGTTGAGCCCGCCCAGCTCGGTGTACCAGACACCCACCAGCGGGCTGAACTTGATCCGTTCCGGCATCGCCTTTTCCCAGACCCTGGCGATCTTGCCCAGTTCGCCGGGCGCGAAGGTGTAGGTGCGCATCTCGAAGTACGGTCCCATTTTTCCCGGCTTGATTTCGGGGGAAAAGGCGAAGGGGATGTAGATTTCCGAGCGCATGTTGACGATGAACTCGCCGATCTTCGGCGGCCAGTTGCCGCCGGCGACGGCCTCGGCGCGGATGCGTTCGCGCTCGGCGAGATCCTTGTACGGCCAGACGTGGATGATCTGGTTCAGCGGCCCGATTTCGGTATGCCAGAACGCAGCCAGCGGCGACAGTTTCTTGCGATATTCGTAGGCTTCGCCGAAACGCTTTTCGACTTCCGGCTGCGATTTCGGCTTGATGTCGTAGGTGCGCACTTCGTAGATCATGGTTTCCTCCGGGTTGTTGCCGCTTTTCGTGGAGCGGCGAGTTTACCAGAGGCCCGGGGGCGCACGGCCCGCTCAGAGCGCGCGCGCGGTGTCGGCGATCAGCTGGCGGAACCAGCGCTGGGCCGGCGGCTTGTGATTGCGTTCGTGCCAGTACATCGCGATGCGGGCGTCGGGCACGTCGACCGGCAACGGCAGGATCTGCAGGGGATGGTGCGCGGCCATCGCCTGGGCCAGCCGCTGCGGCACCGTGGACAGCAGGTTCGATTGCGACACCGCGCGCGTCAGCGCGAAGGCGTTCTGCACCTGCAGCGCGATGCGCAGGCGGCCGCCGAGCGCGGCCACCGCGGCGTCGACCGCCCCGGTGGAGACGCGGGTGCGCGGCTGCTCGACGCGGACATGGGCGGCTTCCATGTACTGCGCCGCGCCGATGCGGCCTTTCAGCCGCGGATGGCCGCGGCGGGCGATGCACACCAGCGGATCGCGGAACAGCAGCTTCATGCGCAGCGCCGGCGGCGGGTCGGGCAGCCAGCCGAGGCGCAGGTCGATCTTGCCGCTTTCGAACCAGCCCGTCGCCTGCTCCGGGTCCGAGGTGCGGAAGGCGACGTCGATGCCGGGGGCATGGGTCTCGATGTGGGCGGCGAGCCGCGGCGCGAGCAGGTATTCGACGAACTCCGGGGACATCACCGCGAAGCGCTGCTGCGCGGTCGCCGGCGCGAAATCCGCCGGGCGCGCGCGCAGTCGTTCCGCGGCGGCGATCAGCGCGTGCACCTCGCCCTCGAGTTCGAGCGCGCGCGCGGTCGGCGTCATGCGGTCCCGGCCTTTCAGCAGCAGGGGATCGTCGAACAGCCGGCGCAGGCGGGCGAGGGCGTGACTGACGGCGGGCTGCGACAGCTCCAGGCGCAGCGCGGCGCGGGAGACGCTGCGCTCGGCCATCAGCGCGGCGAAGCAGCGCAGCAGGCGGAAGTCGGGCTCCTGATCATTCATCGCTGGAATAAAGGTCATTCATGAATGAATATGGACCGATCATAACAGCGCGCCCAGAATCATGCTGCCTGCCGCGCCGCCGCGCCGGCATCCCGCCAGAGGAGGAAAGCATGAACGCCAGAGCCGCCAGCAAGTCCCGCAATGTGTCAAAACCGAAGAAATGCAGGCTGATCGTCGAGAAGGACGTGCAGATCCCGCTGCGCGACGGCAGCGTGATCTATGCCGACGTGTTCCGCCCGAACTTCCGCGAAAAGCTGCCGGTGATCCTCAACGTCGGGCCGTACCAGAAGGACAAGCTGTGGCGCCCGCCGGCGGATCTCGAGGAGAAGGCGAACCCGTACATGAACTGGGAGACCGTCAATCCCGAATGGTGGTGCCCGCGCGGCTACGCCTGCGTGCGCGTGGACGTGCGCGGCGCCGGCAAATCGCCGGGCAAGTCGGACCCGAGCTCGTACCAGGAAGGGCTGGACACGTATGACGCCATCGAGTGGATCGCGAAGCGCGACTGGTGTTCCGGCAAGGTCGGCATGCTGGGCATTTCCTATCATGCCTCGTCGCAGTGGCGCGCGGCCAACCTGCAGCCGCCGTCGCTGAAAGCGATCATGCCCTGGGAGGGGCGCGCCGACCAGTACCGCGACCAGGCCTACCACGGCGGCATTTTCGCACTGGGCTTCATCGGCAACTGGTGGCTGACGCACACCGCGCACCATCTGCTGGGCAAGCCGCGCAGCTACAACCCCGACGCTTTCCGCAACGACATGATGTGGCAGTTCATGCGCAACGATCTCGATTCGGAATACTGGCGCATGAACAGCGCGCAGTGGGACCGCATCAAGGTGCCGGTCTACAGCGTCGGCAACTGGGGCGGCTTCTCGATGCACCTGCGCGGCAACACCGAGGGCTTCATGAATGCGGCTTCGAGGCACAGGAAGCTGCGCATCCACACCGGCAGCCATTTCCACCCCTTCCATTCCGAAGAGGGACGCATGGACCAGCTGCGCTGGTTCGACTGCTGGCTGAAGGATCGCGACACCGGCATCATGGACGAGCCGCCGGTGAAGCTGGAAATCCGCACCGGCGGCAGCACCAAGCCCTATGCCTTCCGCACCGAGAACGAATGGCCGCTGAAGCGCACGAAGTGGACGAAGTTCTACCTGAAGCCCGAGCGCAGCAGGCCGGGCGGTCCGGACGAAGTCGAGGGCGAACTCGCGAAAAGCGCGCCGCGCAACCGCGGCAGGCTGTCGTATTCGGCCAGCGGCGTGACCTCGGCCGGCGTCGCCGGCGGCTCCTCGCTGGCGACGACCCACGGCAACACCGGGCGCACTGGCATCTCCTTCGTCACGCCGCCGCTGGCGGCCGACACCGAAATCACCGGCCCGCTGGTCGCCAACCTGTGGGTGTCGAGCACCTCGGAGGACATGGACATCTTCGTCACCATCCGCAACATCGATGCCGACGGGCACGACATCTGCGAAGTCGGACAGCACGGCCAGCCGGTGCCCTGTGTGACCAAGGGCTGGCTGCGCGCCTCCCACCGCAAGCTCGACCCGAAAAAATCCCTGCCGTACCGGCCCTACCACGCGCACGACGAGCGGCAGTGGCTGAAAAAGGGCGAAATCGTCGAATGCCGGATCGAAGTGTGGCCGACCAGCATGGTGTTCAGGAAGGGTCACCGCATCCGCGTCGACATCCAGCCGCGCGACGGCCAGGGTAGCGCGCCGTACACCCATTATCACGCCGACTACAACGCCGGCGCGGTGAACACGATTCACGCCGGCGGCAGCACGCCCTCGTACCTGATGCTGCCGGTCATTCCGCCGAAACGGGGGAGATAGACAATGCGCGGGGGATTGCGCCGGCTCCGGAGTGTGTCTACAATGTAGATACTTTATCGAGCATCACGGGAGTTGCGCAATGGAATCCGTAATCCGCAAATGGGGCAACAGCCCGGCACTGCGGCTGCCGTCTTCGGTATTGAAGGAGGCGGGATATCGACTCGAACAGAAAGTCGAGCTGGTGGTCAGGCGCGGCCAGATCGTGATCCAGCCATCGCGGAAGCTTGAGTACGAACTGAACGAATTGCTTGACGGCATTACCCCGCGGAATCTTCATGATGAGTCCGACTTCGGGACACCGGCAGGAAAAGAGCTGCTTTGATGGCGGTAAAACGTTACGTGCCGGACGCCGGTGATGTGGTCTGGCTGCAGTTTGATCCGCAGGCCGGGCATGAGCAGGCGGGCCATCGGCCGGCCTTGGTGTTGAGTCCGGCCTCCTACAACGGAAAAACCGGTTTGATGATCTGCTGCCCAATCACCACGCAGATCAAGGGCTATCCCTTCGAGGTGCTCACGGAAATCGAAGGCACTGCCTGTGCGGTGTTGTCGGACCAGGCCAAGTCGTTGGACTGGAAAGTCAGGCGCGTCCGGAAAAAGGCCGTTGTGGCGGCGGAGGTCGCGCAGCACGTCCGTGCCAAGCTGAAGGCGCTGCTGATGATTTGAAGGGCGCTTCGGCCGTCGTCAATCCGGGCGAAACCACCACGCCGGCCACTGCAGCACGCGTTCCGCGACCAGCGCATAACCGCTGCCGTCGGGATGCGTGCCGTCGCCGGCGGCGACCGCGCGCTTCCACGCGGAATCGTTCGCGAGACGTTCCGCCAGCGGCAGATAGGGCACGCCGAGTTCCGCGGCGAGCAGGGCATAGGTGGCGCACAGCGCGACGATGTGCGTGTCCTGCGCGGCCTCGCCGACCGGCAGCGGGCCGATCACCAGCACCGGGCAGCGCGCGCGGGCCTCGCCGAGGATGCCGCGGAAGTTTTCGATGCTCGCCGGCATCGGCACGCGCAGGGCCTGGCCGTCCTCGGTCATGTCGTTGGCGCCGAAGGAAAACAGCAGGTAGGGTGAACACTCGGCGCGCAGCCGCGCGTCGCATTCGGCCTGCCAGCGCGCGGCGATGTCGGCGCTGGTGTCGCGGCGCACACCGAGGTTGTAGGCGGTGATGTCGTAGCCCGCGGCGCAGGCCGCGGCGGCGACGCGGCCGACCCAGCCGCCGCCTGCGGTGTCGCCGGTGCCCTGCACGAAGGAGTCGCCGACGAAACAGACGCGGTGGTCGCCCCGGCGCATGGCGTCAGCCGCTCAGCGCGGCTCCAGCGTGTCGCGCACCCATTCCAGCACGGCGGCCAGCCGCGGTGGCAGCACGTCCTCCGCTTCGTCGAAGGTCACCCAGCGCCATTCGTCGTGGGCGGGGCGCCCGAGCTCGTGCGCGATCGGCAGCGTGACGGTTTCGGTATTGGTGACCGCGAGGTAGTAGCGCGCGACCTCGCCGGTGCCGTAGGCGATGGTTTCCTTGTGCGATTCCGCGGCATCGAAAGCCAGGTCGGCGATGCCGGTTTCCTCGGCGGCTTCGCGGCGCGCGGTCTCCAGCGTGTCCTCGCCCTCTTCGATCAGGCCCTTGGGGAAATCCCAGTGGCGGGCGGCGCGCAGCACCAGCAGCCGCCAGTCGCTGCCGCGGCGCCTGGCGATGACGACGCCGGCGGAGCGGACGACCGTCGCGGGATTGACGGTCACGGCATCTGGATCTTGCTGCCGGGGCCGCCCATGCCCGGCACGACGATGGAGGATGCCTGCTGGCGGCGCAGTTCCTGCAGTTCGCGGACGGTGCGCTCCACCGCTTCCTTCGCCGCATCGCCGAATTTTTCGACGGCCTCGGCGAGGTCCTTCGCTTCGATGTCGAAATTGATCGGCAGCGGTCCGGCGTTGGTCATGATCTGCGCCTCGCCGACGTACAGCGTCGGCCGCGCGCCGTCGTCGCTGCCGTCGGTCTTCAGCGGCGTCATGCGGCGGATGGTGCCGACCTTGCGGTCGGTGACGATGTCTTCGCGGTAGAGCGCGGCGGCGTCCATTTTCGTGTCGGGCGCCTGATCGGGTCGTTGTGCCATGACGGTGCTTCCTGAAAAGAATGAATGCGCTAGGGTATCAAAAACGTCCGGGGGCGGTCACCTGCAATGCGATAATGACGGCCATGTCCGGCATCACGCTCGCCACCATCAACGCCCGCCATGTCCACGCCTCGCTCGGCCTGCGCTGCCTGCGCGCGAACCTGGGCGCGCTGCGCGAGGACAGCCGCATCCGCGAATTCGTGCTCGGCGACCGTCCGGCCGACATCGCCGAGCGGCTGCTCGCCGACGCGCCGCGCATCGTCGGCCTCGGCGTCTACATCTGGAACGTCGAAGAGACGACGCGGGCGGTCGCCATCCTGAAGCGCGTCGCGCCGCAGGTCACGGTCATCGTCGGCGGCCCCGAAGTCAGCCACGAAACCGCGGAGCAGCGCATCTGCGCGCTGGCCGACTACGTGGTCACCGGCTGGGGCGACGCGACCTTCCCGAAACTCTGCGCCGATGTCCTCGCCGGCCAGCCTCCGGCGGGAAAAATCCACGCCGGCCTGCAGCCGCCGCTCGCCGACGTCGTGCTGCCCTACGGCGAATACGCCGACGACGACATCGCGCGCCGCTTCATCTACGTCGAGGCCTCGCGCGGCTGTCCCTTCAAGTGCGAGTTCTGCCTGTCCGCGCTGGACAGGACGGCCTGGCCCTTCGAGCAGGCGCGTTTCCTCGCCGCGCTGAAGGCGCTGCACGACCGCGGCGCGCGGCATTTCCGCTTCGTCGATCGCACCTTCAACCTGAAAATCGCCGCCAGCCTCGCGATCCTCGAATTTTTTCTCGAACGGCTGTCGGACGACCTGTTCGTGCATTTCGAGCTGATCCCCGACCACCTGCCGGAGAAGCTGAAGGCGGCGATCCTGCGCTTCCCGCACGGCGTGCTGCATTTCGAGGTCGGCATCCAGACCTGGGATGCCGAAGTGCAGGCGCGCATCTCGCGCAAACAGGACAACGCCGCCGCCGAGGCCAACCTGCGCTGGCTGCGCGGGGAATCGCCGGCGCTGCTGCACGTCGACCTGATCGCCGGCCTGCCCGGCGAGGATCTCGACACCTTCGGCCGCGGCTTCGACCGCCTGCATGCGCTGAAGCCGCACGAAATCCAGGTCGGCATCCTGAAGCGCCTGCGCGGCGCGCCGATCGATCGCCATACCGAAGCGCACGCGATGCGCTACAGCCCGGATGCGCCGTACACCGTGCTCGCCACCGACGCGCTGGATTTCGGCGCATTGCAGCGCATCGTGCGTTTCGCGCGCTACTGGGACCTCGTCGGCAACTCCGGCCGTTTTCCGCGCACGTTGCCGCTGCTGCTGGCCGACGCGCCGTTCCGCCGTTTCATGCAGTTCGCCGACTGGATCTACGCCAACACCGGCAAAACCCACGAATTCGCGCTGGAAAAACTCTGCGGCTGCCTGCATGATTTCCTCCGCGCGCAGGGCATGGATGCGGCGACGGTGGCGGCCGCGGTAGCCGCCGACTTCGAAGCCGGCGGCGCCAAGGGCAGGCTGCCCTTCATGGCGAAGGGCACGCGCCCCGGGCCGCAACCCGCCCGCGGGAAGCTGCGCCAGGCGCGGCATGTGCATGCCTGAATGCAGCGATGAGTGATGAGCGATGAACGCGGAGCGAAAAACCTGACATGCGCCGTTTCGACCCACATGAACATGCCCGCAATGTGCTGGGCGAAAAACTGCAGTCCTGCAGTGAACGGCCGCCGACGGGATTTTTCCGCGACGGCTGCTGCAACACCGGCCCGGAGGACGTCGGCGTGCATACCGTGTGCGTGGTGGTGACCGCCGAATTCCTTGAATTCAGCAAGTCCCGCGGCAACGACCTGTCGACGCCGGTGCCGGAGTTCGGCTTCCCGGGCCTCAAGCCCGGCGATCGCTGGTGCCTGTGCGCGCCGCGCTGGCGCGAGGCGCTCGACGCCGGCCGCGCGCCGCGGGTGGTGCTGGCGGCGACGCACGAGGCCTCGCTGGAATTCGCGTCGCTGGAAGAGTTCAAGAAACACGCGATCGACCTGTCCTGACAACGACAAGGAGCAAGACGATGACCGACATCGACGGCAAGACCCTGGCCCCGCTGCCCTCGAAGGACCTGGTGACGCTGACCCACATCATCTACGGTCTGCACGCCTTCAGCGCGCTGACCGGGCTGAGCAGCGCCGCGTTCATCGTCACCGCCTTCCTCACCGGCTGGCCGTCGATCATCGCGGTGATCATCAATTACGTGAAGCGCGACGACGTGCGCGGCACCTTCCTCGACAGCCATTTCTCCTGGCAGATCCGCACCTTCTGGTGGGCGCTGGGCTGGTTCGTCGTCGCCTGGCTGATGATCGTCACCATCATCGGCATGGTCGTCGGCATTCCGCTGATGCTGGTGGCGGGCGTCTGGGTGCTCTACCGCATCATCCGCGGCTGGATCGCGCTGGCGAACCGCAAGGCGATGCCGGTTCCGGACTGAGCGTGGCGCTGCGCATCGACAAGTGGCTGTGGGCCGCGCGTTTCTTCAGGACGCGCTCGGCGGCGCAGCAGGCGGTCGAGGGCGGCAGGGTGAAACTCAACGGCGAACGCGTCAAGCCGTCGAAGGAAGTCCACGTTGCCGACGAGCTGGCGATCCACATCGGCGCATCCGAATGGCTGGTGCGCGTCGAGGGTCTGTCGGACAAACGCGGCCCGGCCACCGTCGCGCGCACGCTCTGGAGCGAGGACGAGGCGGGCCGCCTGAAGCGCGAGGCGCAGGCGGCCCTGCGCAGGTTCGCCGCCGAGCCGGCGCAGGAGCGCCACGGCCGCCCCACCAAGCGCGAGCGGCGGCAACTGGAACGCTGGCGCGAAGGTTGAGTCGAAAGCATTACTGAATCTATCCCTCTCGCCGTTCACGGGGACGAGGGGCATGCTCGAAGCGAAGCAGAGGGTCAGGAGGGGAAACCGGGATCGTTCGATATTCGGTGTCCCCCGAAATTAAACGGAGAGCCCGACATGAACAACCGCAAAGACATCAACCTCGAAGAAGCCGCCAAACTCATCGACGCCCTCGAGCGCGACCTCGCCAAGGTCCGCAGCGGCCGCGCCGATGTGCAGCGCCTGCGCGACGAAGTCGAGACCCTGCGCAACGTGCTCAACTCGCCGGTGAAGCGCCACCACTGGGTCGGCGACAGCCTGCAGGACATCCGCGGCCTTCTCGATGAAACCGTCGACGAAGCGGTCTACGAAGGCGTGACCATCAGCCGCTACGCCGCGGAAATCGGGCGCATCATCGGGTTATAAAAATATCAATAAAATCAAATACTTATAGATACCGTCATTCCGGACGCGCGAAGCGCGATCCGGAATCCAGCAAACATCGTTGGCATGCCTCTGGATTCCGGCGTTCACCGGAATGACGAATCAGGCCATCAGCGCTCGTGCACCGCAGCTGCGGCCTGATGGCCGCAACCTTCAGTTCCGCTGCGGTCCCGGCCGCCCATCCTCGACCACATAACGCCCGGTATTGAAGGCCCGCGACTGCGGATCGGCCACGTCGGCCAGCCCGCGGAAAGTCGTCTCCCAGCGCTTCGGCGTGACATTGAACATCGCGTAGCCGCGGCGCGCGCCGTTGGCGAACTTCACATGCGGGTTCTTCGCGCGCAATGCGTCCATGCGCGCGGCGCCGGGACCGAAGGAGGAAATCGAAGTGCTGACGAACTCGCTGGCGACAACCGGCGCGCGTTCGTCGTCGAAGTCGATTTTCAAGTCGCCGGCCAGCGCGAAATGCACGTCGCCGCCGACCACCACCGGATTGCGGATCTTGCGCGCGGCGATGTGTTTCAGCAGCCGTTCGCGCGCCGCCGGATAGCCGTCCCAGCCGTCGGTGTAGACCACCCGCGCGTCCTCCGGCCCGCGGTCGGACTGCGCCATCAGCGTGGTCTGCGCGATCACGTTCCACCGCGCGGGCGAGGCCGCCAGCGCCTGTTCCAGCCAGCGCTCCTGTTTCGCCCCGAGCAGCGAGCGGCCCGGCTGCAGGCGCTGCGGGCAGTCGTTCACGTCGACCCGGTTGCCGCCGCCGCGGTTCGGGCGCGAACAGACGTGGTAGTCGCGGTACTGGCGCATGTCGAGCAGTTGCAGGTTCATCAATCCGCCGAAGGCGTGCGTGCCGTGGATCCGCATCGAGTGCCCGCCGGCCCAGGTGCCGGGCGGCAGCGGCAGGTGCTCGTAGTAGGCCTGGTAGGCCGCGGCGCGGCGCGCGAGGAAGTCCTCGGTTGGATCGAGATCCTGCGAGCGGTCGTTGGCGTAATCGTTGTCGACCTCGTGGTCGTCCCAGGTCGCGAGCCAGGGAAAGGCCGCGTGCGCCGCCTGCAGTTGCAGGTCCGTCTTGTACTGCGCGTAGCGCCGGCGGTAGTCGGCCAGCGTGCGGGGCTCGGAAGTGTGGTGCTGGCGCACGACGCGGTCGCGCCGGCCCCAGGAACCCTCGTAGATGTAGTCGCCGACATGCACCACCAGGTCGAGCTCCTGCGCCGCCATGTCGCGGTAGGCCGCGTAATGGCCGTGTTCGTAGTGCTGGCAGGAAGCGACCGCGAAGGCGAAGCGCCCGCCGGCATCCGCCGCGGCCGGGGCAGTGCGCGTGCGCCCGGTCATGCTCACCGCGTCGCTCGCCATGAAGCGGTACCAGTACCAGCGCGACGGCGCGAGGCCCTGCGCGCGGACGTGCACCGCATGCGCGAGCGCCGGCGTCGCCATCACCTCGCCGCGGTTGACGATTTTTTTGAAACCTTCGTCGGCAGCGATCTCCCAGCGCACCGCCACGTCCGCCGCCGGCATGCCGCCGTCCCCCAGCGGATCGGGCGCAAGCCGCGTCCACAGCACGACCGCATCCGGCTGCGGATAGCCGGAAGCGACGCCGAGCGTGAAGGGATTGCGCTCGAAGCGCGGCTGGGCGATGAGGTTGCGGGATGGCAGGGCCAGCGCGCCGGTGAGCGCGGCGCTGCGGAGCAGAAAACTGCGGCGGGGGTTGTTTGGCATGGTGATGCGTTAACGCAGCGGGGTGGCGGGCGGACTACAGCGGGTTGGGTAGCGTGGCGATCGATCGCATTAGGGGTAGCCTTCCAGAATTTATTTAACTATTTGATTTTATTTAAAATTATTTGATTATTTATGTGTGCTCTGCTGAGTGCCGGTAACTGGCTATGATGCGTACTGGTTCGGTGCGGAACGTCAACTAAACGGCTATTTACTACTAGTTAGGAGTGCACAAGAATGCCGGAGATATCCAGGCCCCTTTAATTAGGCCTCTTTTATTTGAACGTTGGGCGGCATGAAAAAAGCTCTAGGTTTACTTGGGGACACGATCGTGGCGTTTCTGCTTGCATTGTCGCTGGCGGAATTTCATCCTCATCCGTACGCCTATGACGCCCCGATATTTTTCGGGACTCTTGCTGTTTTCTTCGTTTCCTATTTTCTATCGTCAAATAACGTCAGATCGACCATTGTGATGGTCAGTTTTCTGACAAGCGCTGTTTTCTCCACTCTCTGGCTTTGGTATTGGATTGGGGCTTGGGAGTTCGGCGTGTGGTATCCACGTGCCCCGGAGATTTTGCAGCGTTTCATCCATATTGATGGTGAATCCGGATACAACGCTGCGGTTTCTAATCTCTTTCTGTTGATCTGGTCCATTGCGGTGGCAATTTGGGTCGTGTGGGATCGTTGCCGTAACCCATCACTCAACCGGACGCACCGTAAGCGGTTCGTTGGTTAGCTAACACGTTGAACGATGCAATGAGCCTATTCATTCTGGGTATGGAGCTCGTAGGTACTATCGGAGCAATTGTCTCTGTGGGAATGATGATCCGGCACACATTTGGCATGATTCGTGGAATACGAAGCGCCGCCAATTGGTGGGTAAATCTCATACCGTTCATCGCACTAGCTCTACCGGGTTCTTTGGATTCTGCCGGGCAGATTCACCGTTCTAAAGCGGTATTTAGGGGTGTTATCAGCACCGTATTTGTAATTGGGGTCATTGTTGCTCAGTACCTTTAATTCCGTTAAGTAGCAGGAGATGGTTGACATGAATACGGACGAACCCAGATTTCTGCAGTCCCGCTGGATCCGCGTCGGTATGGCGGGGCTGGTGCTTGGCACGGGGCCGCTCCTGCTGGCCGTGGCCATCAGTTACCTGATGGGGGACAGGAATCCGAATCCGGTGGGGCCCGGCATTCTCGCCTTCCTTACTTTCTGGCCTTCGGTATTGCTTGTTCTGATCGGCGTAGTTGTTACGATCGTCAGGAAGATTCGCTTTGCCCGGCTCAATGACTGAGACCTCGGGATCGGCAAACCTCAGTGCCGGAGTCGATTTCGTTTTTATCGATCGATGTTGTAGGGCGCGAAATCAATAAAGGAATCCAAAGGGAATGAATATGACTGGAAGCCCGACAAGGATATCGAGCCCGGGCTGACGCGCCGGGCCAGACAAGTCATGTACCCCACCATCCTGCTCCTGCACATACTCGGCGCGACGATCTGGACCGGCGGCCATCTGTTTCTGGCGATTTCGGTGCTGCCGCAGGCCCTCAGGGCCCGCGATCCCGGCCGGGTTCTGGCGTTCGAGTCCACCTATGAACGCATCGGCATGTCCGCTCTCGTCGTCCAGGTCGTGACGGGGTTCTGGCTGGCGTTGCGGTGGCAGCCGGAGATGGCCGGCTGGTTCGCCCTGACGACGCCGCAATCCGGGCTGATCCTGCTCAAGCTCGCCTTGCTGTTCCTGACCGTCCTGACGGCTGTCGATGTCAGGCTCAGGATCATTCCGAAGCTGACCCCGCAGACGCTGCCGAACCTCGCGGTCCGGATCGTGTTCGTGACACTGCTTTCCGTGCTCTTCGTGGTCGCGGGTGTGTCGTTCAGGGGTGGGTTGCTGTTCGGTGTGATCTGACGATCCGTCTGCGCGGCAAAACCCTGCATCGGCCCCATTGCGATCGGGACGCCGGCTTCCGCCGTTTCCGGCAGGCAGTCGACGGAGGATGTCTGTATCCTGACTCAGGGCCTGACCGCAGGTGTTATGCTTTTCCCGCATTGCCGGTTCCGCCGGCGCTTGGTGCCGCAACAGACCGGCCGCCGCACTTCGCGCCGGATGTCAACGGAGGATGTCATGAACGTGAGCGAACTGAAGGACTTTCTGCTGTGGTCTCTGTGCATCAACTACGCGCTTCTGCTGGTATGGGCGGGGGTTTTCATGTTTGCCCGCGGCTGGCTGTACGGCCTGCACGGCCGCTGGTTCGCGTTGCCGGCCGGGACCTTCGATGCCCTGCATTATTTCGGCATGGCCGTCTACAAGATCGGCATATTCCTGTTCAATCTGGCGCCACTGCTTGCCCTGCATTGGATGTCATGAGCGGATGCGCGGCAGGCGGTACTGCCGTGCTGCAATCCTGAATCGGACGTCAGCTCATCATGAGCGGCTTCGGAATTTCCCGGCGTTTTCAATATCTGGGTTCATCGGCCATCTGCATCCTGAACATCCTCGGCATGTTCCTGGTGGCCTTCGGCGCGGCGGCCGGGAGTCATGTCGGCCTGTTGCTGTGGCCGGCGATCGTTCTGCTTGCCGGGGGCATTCTGTTGCTGGCGCTCTTTTCCGCCATCCGGGCTTCGCAGGTCGGGCTGTCGCCCTGGACGACGGCGATCGCCACTCTCCTGACCTGCGCTGCGGGGCCCGCGATTGGGATCCTGGTCATTTACCTGACCGTGAAGAACGAAACGGACGGGGATTCCTCTGCGCCGACTTCTCCGTGGGGCCGGTGGCTGGCCCTGTTGTTCGCGCCGTGGGCGATGCTGTGGGCCGTCAGGTACGCGGCGGCCGGCGGTTGACCATTCGATTGATGAAGCCGGCGCAGGTTCTGGAATCAGCGGCGTCATCCCTGCTTCGGATGCCCATTGGGTGATTTGTCATGCAATCCAGAATCACCCTCATCACCCTCGGCGTCGACGATTTGGACCGGGCCGTGCGTTTCTACCGCGACGGCCTCGGCCTGAAAACGCCTGGTATCGTCGGGAAGGAATTCGAACATGGCGCCGTAGCCTTCTTCGATCTGCAATCGGGATTGCGGCTGGCACTGTGGCCGCGGGCGAGTCTCGCGCGCGACTCGGGGTTGCCGGTCAGTCCTGCGAGTCCTACGGATTTTTGCCTTGCGCACAACGTCCTCTCGAAAGCCGAAGCCGACGCGGTGATGGCGCAGGCGGTTGCCGCCGGCGCGCGCATCGTCAAGCCGGCGCAGGATACTTTCTGGGGCGGTTATGCCGGCTATTTCCAGGATCCGGACGGGCATCTGTGGGAAGTGGCCTGGAATCCGCAGATGCTGCCCGCGGAATAGCGCCGCCGCCGTTTCGCGCGCCGTGACGGGTGCGGTGGCCGGCGGTATGCTGCACTTGAATTGATTATTTCAAACAACCGCATTTCCGGCAGGAATGATGAATGGCTAACCTCCTCAATCACCTGATTTCGAATGAAGTCGGTACGAGCGCGTTCCTGGCGACCCTGCTGGACATGCGCCATGACCATCCCGTTTTTGTGGAGGCCCGGGCGGCAATTGCGCTTGTCTTGAGAAAACATGGCCTTGAGCTTTCATCGCCGGCGCCCGTGCACGTGGAACTTGAGTATTCGAACATTGACATTGTGGCAGTGTGGTCCGGATGGACGATTCTCGTTGAGAACAAGGTCGCGTCCGCATCGGTCACGCGCGGGCAGTTGAGCGGTTATTATTCCGGGTCTCTCAGGCAGATTGAACGCCGCGGATTTCTCAAGCATGCGGGCGAGGCGGTTTGCGAGTACCCGCTTTGCTTCGTCTACTTGACGCCCACTCCGGTTACCGGAGCGGTGGAGTTCGAGGATCTTGCCCTGGCCGTGGAACGCTCCGACAAGAAAATGCATGTCGGCTGGAATGAATTGCTCGAGCATTTCATGCCTTTGGTCGGCAGAGGCGACGATCACGCGGCAGGCTTTTTCGACGCTGGCGTGGAATGCATCCGGGAGGTCCTGGAGGCGGCGAAGCGCGGCAAACTGCCCGAGGACGAACGTCGCCAGCGCCTCCAGGTTCTGATGAATGAGTTGAAGGGGAAACTTCAGGGGAATGAGGCGTTTGTGAACCTCGCTTTTTGCCGGTGGTCCGACCGATCCAAGGAGCAACTCTTCGCCACTGGCCCGCAACGATCGGCATATGTGGGCTTGTACGTTTCGTGCGACGGCAGCTTGTTTCCTTCGGAGCATACGATTCGCGCTGTCGGAGAGATTTCTTTCGATGTGGCAGGCAAGCACCGCACGCGGCTGCGCGGATTTCTGGATGGGAAGTCACGTGACGAGTGGTCTGCGGCTGTCAGCCTTCCGATCGACGCGATCGAAGTCAACTCCGACCGGGGTTCACTTGTGTGGCGGTTTGCATTGCCTGAGATGCGTACGGACGAGTTCTTGAGGAATATGGAAAAGCATCTGGAGGATTTCTCAGGCGTTTTTGGTCCGATACTGATGGAAGGAGGCGTTTCCCCGGTGGCCCGGCCATTCGTTGCGGGGGACGCATTGCAAGCCCTGCATTATTGAGCAAAACGTTAATTTTCAACGAGGAAACATCCATGAGCAATCAACGCCGTGCCCTGTACCTGTCCCACGGAGGCGGTCCGTTGCCGCTTCTTGGGGACCAATCGCATTCCGAGATGGTTGCCTGTTTGAAAGACATCGCGGCAACGATAAAACGGCCATCGGCAATCATTGTTGCAAGCGCCCACTGGGAGGAAAGCCGTCCGACGATCACTTCGGGCGGGAATCCGGCGCTGATATACGACTACAGCGGTTTTCCGAAGGAATCCTACGAGATTGAATATCCCTGTCCGGGGGAGCCGGATCTGTCGCGGTCGATTGCCGGGCAGCTGGGCAGGGCCGGTATTGACGCAAGCCTTGATGGCGCCAGAGGGTTCGATCACGGCCATTTTGTGCCATTGAAAATCATGTATCCGGAAGCGGATATACCGTGCGTTCAGCTGTCGTTGATGAACAGTCTTGATCCTGCCGGACACATAAGGCTGGGTCGCGCCCTGCAGGGCCTGGGCGATCAATCGCTGCTGCTGATCGGCTCGGGGTTTTCCTTCCATAACATGAGGGCCTTTTTCACGCCGGAGACGGATGATGCAAAGGCGATGAACAGGTCGTTCCAGCACTGGCTGCGGGAAACGTGTTCCGACCGCGGGCTGACGGAGGAAGAAAGAAGTCAGAGGCTCGTGGAGTGGGAGTCCGCGCCTTCCGCGCGCTATTGCCATCCAAGGGAAGAGCACTTGCTGCCCCTGCACGTCTGTTATGGATTTGCGGCGTCGGCGTGTTCCAGATCATATGAATTGCAGATTCTCAACAAGGAATCGGGCATGTATCTGTGGGAGACCGGGGGCTGACAGGACCATGAAGCCCGAATCCGCAGAACATCACTTGGAAAACCTTCAAGACCTGTGCATCTGTGAGAGGTTTTTCTGACCATCGACTGGCGCAAACACTGGTGGAAACCCGGTTTCACGCTGGCCTTCTTCACGGTCGGCGTGCCGTTCTGGATGATTCCCTACAGCAAGGTCAACCTGCCCGATGCGCTGCTCGGGCCGGGGCTGGTGGTGGTATTGGCGGCGGCGGTGCTGGCGCGGGGCTACTCGGGGAAATCCTTCCTGCGCTCGGTGCTGGTGATGGGTTCGGCGGTGCCGGCCGCGGTGATGGTGCGGGTGATCGTGGAGGTGGCGCAGCGTCCCGCTTCGCACAATCTGTGGCCTTTCGAGCTGGTCATCGCGGTGCTGGTGGGCGGGACGGCTGCAGTGGCGGGGGCCTTGCTGGGGAGTTTGTTGTTGTGGGCGAATCGGAGGAGGCGTCTGGACCGTGGTGATCAATGACAACAGGGGTAACGGGATGAATTGTCGCAGCCCCTCACCCCCATCCTTTGCCGTCAGGCGGCACCGGGGGCCCCGCACGCGGGGATGTGTTTGTAAAGTCTTTCTGACGGCACTGTTGCTGCTGCCGGTTGGCGGCATGGCTGCCGAAGGCGGTGTGGAAACGCAATCTCCGGCGAAGTCCGCTGCGCAGGTCTCCGCTGCAAACCGCATCGAGCGCGAATCCTTCACCTACGAGGCGCCCGCCGGCTGGGCGGTGTTCAACAACGAGATGCGCAGTTCGTTTGCAATGGCGAATTTCTTCAATGCCCAAAACGAGATGATCCAGCTGAGCGTATCGGGGAAGCTGACGCCGGAGCAGTATGCCGGCGCGCGGGAGCGGCTGCGCAAGGCGGAGCAGGGACAGTCGCGCAAGGGCTGGCTGCTGGCGCGTAATGGCAATGCCGAGCTGCCGCGGCACGGCGCGGTGTACGAGGCGGTGTATTACGACAATGCCAACCTGCTGACCTCGTTCACGTACAACGTGCTCGGGCCGGAGCATATCGCCCTGTTCACGATCACGCTGAAGGGCATCCGCACCGATCTCGACGAGGCCGTCCGCGCGGCGCGGCTGATGGTCGGGGGGCTGCGCTGGAAATGAGCGGGCCGCGCGGCGAGGGCCGGTTGCCGTACGCGCTGGCCGGGGGCGGCGGCTTCGCGGTGTGTTTCGCGATCGCGCAGGCGACCGGGCGCCGCGAGGCCTGGGATGCCGGCGAGTATTTCAGCATCGGCATTCCGCTGATGTGCGTGATCGTGTTCGCACTGGGCTGGCACTGGCCGCGTCGCGCCTGGCGCTGGACATTGACGATGGCGGCGGGTCAGGCCGCGGCGCTGGCACTCGGCGGCGGCTCGCTGTCGCTGTGGCCGCTGGCGATCATCGCGATGACCGTGGTGTCGGTGCCGCAGTTCATTGCGGGGCTGATCGCCGCCCGGCTGTCGCCGCGGCGTGCGCAGGCGGCGGACGATCCGGGCTGAAGGCGGCTGTTCTTCTTCCGGTGGATCGTGCGGCGCGACCGGCCGGTTCCGCGAATCCCGCGCCGGGCGGCTGCGTTACCATGCCGCCATGACCGCGACGCCGCTGACACTGAACCTGATCGGGCCGGGACGCGCCGGGCGCACGCTGGCCGCGCTGCTCGCGCGCGGCGGCGCCTGTGTTCTGCAGGACGTGCTGGGCACGAGTTTCGCGAACACGGAAGCGGCGACGGCCTTCATCGGCGGCGGCCGCGCGGTGCGCGGGCTGCCGGAGATGCGGCCTGCCGCGCTGTGGCTGCTGACGCCGCCGGACGTGGCGATCGCGCCGGTGGCTTCGGCGCTGGCCGCGAGCGGCGCGATCCGTTCCGGAGATGTCGTTTTTCATTGCAGCGGCTCGCAGCCGTCGTCGCTGCTCGCGCCGCTGGCGGATGCGGGCGCGCGCATCGCCGGCGTGCATCCGCTGAAGAGTTTCGCCGATCCGGCGGCGGCGCTGCAGTCCTTCGCCGGCACCTGGTGCACGGTCGAGGGCGATGCCGCGGCGCTGGAAATCCTGCGGCCGCTGTTCGAGGGCCTCGGTGCGCGCGTCGTCCCCCTGGATGCCGCGGGCAAGACGCTGTACCACGCGGCGAGCGTGCTGGTCTGCAACGACCTCGTCGCGCTGATGGAGGCGGGGCTGCGGCTTTATGAAAAGGCCGGGATCGGACGCGCGACTGCGCAGGGGATGATGGAGCCGCTGGTGCGCGAGACCCTGGACAACGTGTTCGCGCTGGGCACCGTGCGCGCGCTGACCGGGCCGGTGGCGCGCGGCGACGCGGATGTGGTCGCGCGGCAACTGAAGGCGCTGGCGGACGCGGATCCGGAAGTCGAAGCGGTTTACCGTGCGCTGGCCGCGGTTGCGCTGGATCTGGCGCGGCGGCAGGGCGGAGCGCCGCCGGCGGCGCTCGATGGCACGGCCAAGGTCATCAAAAAATAATCAATAAAATCAAGTACTTATAATTTTCCCTCTACGACCGGCTGCGGTCAGCCCATGGCCGGTGCGGTTCGCAGCATCGCCGGCGTTGCCGCGGCGGCCCCGGGACTCTGCCGCGTGTCGCCCTGCAACCCGGCCGGCACGGCGTTTTCGACCCAGGTCTGGAAGTGCAGCCGCGACAGCGCCAACGGGTCGCCCAGCAGGATCATTTTCTGCGGCCTCGTCAGCGCGTCCGGGCCTTTCGACACGACGGTGTCCACCAGCCGCCGGCGTTCGGCGCGCACGTGCCCGGGCTGCCTGGGGCGCGCGACGCCGGAAGCGCAGGCGATCGCGTTGATCACCGGATCGACGATGGCGTCCGCGAAGCCCGGCGTTCCGGCGGCGCGTTCGACGGCCTGCTGCAGGCCGGCGATTTCGCACGGCGTTTCGTGCTCCTCCGGCGTCAGGAACACGCCGGCCCGGCGCAGGCCGCGGCCCAGCGACACGCGGCTGCCGTACACCGACAGCGGGATCGAGATCATCATCGCGCCGGCGACGGGCATCAGCCACCACAGCGATGCCGGATGCAGCCAGTAGATGCCGGCGGCCCAGACGATGCCGAGCAGGGTGTGCCAGCCGTGACGGCGCAGCGCCTCGCCCCAGGTGGTTTCGGCGTCCTCGCGCGAGGGGGATTTCCACTTGACGCTCCAGCCCGACAGCGCCGCGGCGACGAACCGGGCGTGGAACAGCATGCGGATCGGCGCCAGCAGCATCGACACCGCCATTTCGCCCAGCATGCCCGCGACCAGGCGCGTCACGCCGCCGTATTGCCTCGTGCCCTTGATCGAGATCAGCAGCACGGACAGGATTTTCGGCAGGAACAGCAGCGTCGCGGTCGCGCTGAACAGCGCGACCGCGCGCTCCGGCCGCCATGCCGGCCACAGCGGGAACAACTGGTGCGGCATCGTGAAGTATTCCGGCGCCACCAGCACGTGCACCGCGAGCAGCGCGGTGGACAGGATCAGCAACAGCAGCCACAGCGGGGCGGACAGGTAGGCCATGACGCCGGTCACGAACACGGCGCGGTGCGCGGGGTGCAGGCCCTTCATCAGGAGCAGGCGGGAGTTCATCAGGTTGCCCTGGCACCAGCGGCGGTCGCGCGTCAGCTCGTCGATCAGGTTGGGCGGCATTTCCTCGTAGCTGCCCGGCAGGTCGTAGGCGATCCACACGCCCCAGCCGGCGCGGCGCATCAGCGCGGCCTCGACGAAGTCGTGCGACAGGATTTCCCCGGACAGGGAGCCTCTGCCGGCGAGGCGGCCCAGCGCGCAGTGGCGGATGAAGGGGGCGACGCGGATGATCGCGTTGTGCCCCCAGTAATGCGATTCGCCGAGCTGCCAGAAATGCAGGCCCGCCGTGAACAGCGGCCCGTAGACGCGGCTGGCGAACTGCTGCGCGCGGGCGTGCAGCGTGTCGCGGCCGACGGCGCAGGGCACGGTCTGGATGATGCCGGCGCCGGCGTTGGCCTCCATCAGCCGCACCAGCCGCATCAGGCATTCGCCGGTCATCACGCTGTCGGCGTCCATGACCACCATGTAGCGGTAGTTGTTGCCCCAGCGCCGGCAGAAGTCGGCGACGTTGCCGCTCTTGCACTTGATGCGGTGCCGGCGCCAGCGGTAGAACACGCGGCCGAAGGCCTGCAGCGAGCGGCACAGCTCCGTCCATGCCGCGGTTTCGGCGACGCGGGTGTCGGGATCGTTGCTGTCGCTGAGCACGTAGAAATCGAAATGCCGCAGGCCGTTCGCGCGTTGCAGCGATTCGTAGGTCGCGCGCAGCCCGGCGAACACGCGCGGTACGTCCTCGTTGTAGATCGGCATGATGATCGCGGTGCGCGCCGCGGGATCGATGGGCGCGTCGCCGGCCGCCGTCGCCGAGATGGCATGCGGATCGCGGCGGCGGCACAGCAGTGCGAAGCCGGCCAGCGCGGTCCAGAACCCCGCCGAAATCCAGCCGAACAGCACCATGAACAGGATCAGGATCGCGATTTCCAGCGGTTGCCTGCCGTCGTACGGCAGCACATCGGCCATGTAGCCGGTGGCGAACCAGGTCTGTATCAGCACCAGCGCCAGCAGCACGATGCGGCGCCGGTTCGCCGTGCCGTGCCAGTGGCCGCGCGGATCCGGCGGCGATTCGTCCGGCAGGTCCTGCGCGGCGCGCGGGCGCCGCCGCACCGGCGAGCCCGGCCATGTGCGGGGTGCCATCGAGGCGCGGTTCAGCGGCGGCATGGTGGGCAGGCGGGCGCCGTGCCGCACGCGTTCGTCGTCCGGAGCATCACTGGCCGGCGTGCCGCAGGCCAGTTTCAGCCGGTGCGCGACCGAGGCGTACGACGGGTTGCCCGGGTCGACGTCGTGTTCGGCCAGCGCCCGGTGCAGCCTGGCCATCGATTCCTGCGGATCGCATCCGCCGGCCTGTTGCAGCAGGGCCTGGCGGCGCGCGGGGGCCAGCGGCAGGCGCCGGGCGTAGCGTTCCGGCGCGTTGCCTTCTTCGCTCAGGCGGCGGTGGGAATGATGTAGCTCCATGTCTCCGACAGTGTGTTGTTGTCGTGGCGCAGGAAAGCGCGCAGCTCGACGGGTTTTCTGGGATCGATCTGGCGCACGCGCAGCGTCATGCGCCAGCCGCCGGTGGCGGTATTGCGCCGGGTGGTGTTTTCGAGGATTTCGCCGTTGTCGTCGATGGACGCGATGGCCTGGAGCTGCGCGTCCGCGGGCAGCCTGTCCAGCGCCGGTCCGGCGAAGTCGATGGCCAGCGTGGTGCTGTTTTCGGGCTTGCGCGCGGGATTCTGGCTGCGCCGGGTCTGCGTGACCCAGGACAGCGGCGGGCGCGCTTCGTTCGCGCGCTGCCAGGTCAGGCGGTATTCGAAATCGTAGGGCTGCTTCGGCCGCAGCGGATCGTCGGGCACCCAGAACGCGACGATGTTGTCGTTGGTTTCGTCGGGCGTCGGGATCTGCACCAGCTCGATGCGGCCCGGGCCCCATCTGCCGCGCGGCTCCACCCAGGCGCTGGGGCGGAGTTCGTATCGCTGGTCGGGATCCTCGTAGCTGCTGAAGGCACGGTCGCGCTGCATCAGGCCGAATCCCTGCGGATTGGTCATCGCGAAGGAAGTCACCAGCAGGCGTCTCGGATTGACCAGCGGACGCCAGATCCATTCGCCGGTGCCGGATTGCACGGAGAGGCCGTCCGAATTGTGCACTTCGGGGCGGATGTCCTCAGTGGGCGAGCGCTGGTTTTCGCCGAAGCTGTACATGCTGGTCAGCGGTGCCAGTCCGAGCTTCGCGACATGTTCGCGCGGGTACAGGCGGACCTTCACGTCGGTGATGCTGTCGGTGCCGGGGCGCAGGATGAAACGGTAGGCGCCGGTCACGCTTCTGGAATCCAGCAGGGCGTAGACGACCAGTTCCTTCGCGGCCGGGCTGGGGCGCTCGATCCAGAATTCGGTGAAGCGCGGAAATTCCTCGCCCGACATCAATGCGGTGTCGACGGCGAGACCGCGCGCCGCGAGCCCGTACACCTGGCCCCTGCCCACGCCGCGGAAATAGCTGGCGCCGAGAAATGAAATCACCTCGTCCTTGACGTTGGCTGCGTTGACCGGGTAATGCACGCGGAAGCCGGCGAAGCCCGTGCCCTGGAGTGTCCGCGGATCGATCCGGGTCTGGCCGAAATCGAAATCGTCCGGGTTGAACCGGATCTCGGCGATGCCGTCGGCGGTGATTTCGTTGATCTTCACCGGCCCGCCGAACTGCTGGCCCTGGTGATGGAAGGTCAGTTCGAACAGTGCCCTGGCGGGGCGCCACAATGCCCGCTCCGGTTTGAACCTGATCTGGCGGTACTGGTCATACGACAGTTCCCGCAGTTCCTTCGGCAGCCTGTTTTCGGGTTTTTTATAAGGGGCGTTGGCCAGATCGCGCGCCAGTCTGGCGGCTTCGTTGAAGTCGAAAGCCAGCGCGCCGAACGGCAGGGTGCAGGCCAGCAGGGTTGCCGCGAGTCGCGAAAGAAGTCGGTGTATTTTCATTCCGGATTCTGAATGGCGCCTGTTTTCCGCTGCGCCCGGACAGGGCATCTGCAAAAACGAAAAGGGGCGTCGGTTGGACGTTTGCCGGGCAGTCGAGTTCAGTTCGGCGTCGTGCCGTGCTGAAAATCATCGCGCGCGATTTTCGTCGCGGCAAATGTTAATGCGTTGTCGCGGAAATATGAATCACGCGACGACAGATGTCGCCGTATGGCAACAGATTCGTGCCGTGCCGGGAAAAAGAATTGCCGCATGCGTGTCGCATGTGCGACATCGTGTGCCGCGGCTCCGGGATCGTCGCGGCTGCGCGATGTCGATGGCAGGATGCCGGGCGGAGATTGAATGAAAGAGGATGAATGAAAAAGGAGCGCTGATAAAAAATGCAACGACGCGAGATGTTGAAAATGATGGCCGCGTTGCCGGCGGCGGGCCTGCCGCTGGATGCGGTGCTGGCGGCGGCCGCGCTGCCCGTGGTGCCGGGAAAATCGGAACCTTTCGACTACGCCCGTCTCAAGGGCCGCGCGCGCGCGTTGTCGCAGGCGTCTCACGGGGCGCCGGACGAAACGATTCCGGAGTCCGTGGCACGCCTGGACTGGGACCAGTACCAGGCCATACGTTACCGCGACGACCACGCGCTGTGGGCGCAGGAGGGCCTGCGCTTCCAGATCAGGTTTTTCCACCTCGGCCTGTTTTTCAGGACGCCGGTGCACATTCACGTCGTGGAGGGCGGCAGGGCGCGCGAGATCGCCTATGACCCGGCCATGTTCGATTACGGCAAAAGCGGGCTGCAGCACGGGCACCTGCCCGTCGATCTCGGCTTTGCCGGCTTCCGCGTCCATTACCACACCGATCCGGCGCGTGACCTCGCGGTGTTCCTCGGCGCCAGCTATTTCCGCGCCGTGGGCGAGGAGAAGCAGTACGGCCTGTCCGCGCGCGGCCTGGCGATCGACACCGGCCTGGCGCGCGCCGAGGAGTTTCCGGTGTTCAGGGCGTTCTGGATCGAGCGGCCGCCCCGGAATTCGTCGACGCTGATCGTGTACGCGCTGCTGGACTCGCCCAGCGTCAGCGGCGCCTACCGTTTCCTGATCCAGCCCGGAAAGAACATGGTCATGGACGTCGACGCCGCGCTGTATCCGCGCAAGGCCATCGAGCGCCTGGGCATCGCGCCGCTGACCAGCATGTACCAGCACGGCGAGAACGACCGCCGCATGGCGAACGACTGGCGGCCGGAGATCCACGATTCCGACGGGCTCGCGCTGTGGACCGGCGCCGGCGAGCGCATCTGGCGCCCGCTGGTGAATCCGGAGACGCTGCGCTTCAATGCCTATGCCGACGAAAACCCGCGCGGCTTCGGGCTGCTGCAGCGCGACCGCAATTTCGACCATTACCAGGACGATGGCGTGTTCTACGACCGCCGGCCCAGCCTGTGGGTCGAACCCAAATCCGGATGGGGCAAGGGGTCGGTGCAGCTCGTGGAAATTCCCACCGTCGATGAAACCTTCGACAACATCGTGGCGTTCTGGAACCCGGCCGAAAAGCCGCAGCCGGGGCAGGAACTGCTGTTCGCGTACCGGCTGCACTGGGGCGCGACGATGCCGCATGCGTCGCCGCTGGCCCATGTCGCGGCGACGCGCACCGGCATCGGCGGCGTCATCGGCCGCAAGCGCGAATATTATTCGGTGCGCTTCGCGGTCGATTTCGCCGGCGGCGGCCTGGCGGCGCTGGGCAAAAAGGCCAAGGTCGAACCGGTGATCGTCGCGTCGCGCGGCGACATCGAAATCACGTCGGCGCGGCCGCTGGACGCCCTCAAGGGTTACCGCGCGATGTTCGATCTGAAGCCGGTCGACGACAGCGTCGAGCCCGTCAACCTGCGGCTGTATCTGCGTTCGGGCGGCCGCGTGCTCAGCGAGACCTGGCTGTACCAGTGGACGCCGCCGCCGCCTTCGCAGCGCCATTTCTGAGCGTCGGCCGGGCGCCGGCTGCATCGGGTTGGCAATGATTTCGGGGAATTACAAAATATATAATAAAATCAAGTAGTTATAATCATTCCCTCGGAGGATGGCCATCGTCGGGGAGCATCGCGGGCTCTTGTTACAATCGCTGTATGAATACACACCACGACTCCGCCCGTCCCGCTGCGGCGCAGCATGCCGGTCACGACGAAAACACGCTCGCCGCCATCCGCAACCAGATCCTGCGCGGCATCGCGCTGAACCGCGAGCCCGGTTACCACTTCGCCGGCAATTTTCTCGATCTTTCCTATGACCACGTCGGCACCGATTACACCGCGCTGTCGGTGGATGTCGCGCCGCATTGCCGCGCCGCGGACGGGCAACTGAGCCTGTCGGGCTTCGCGATCCTCGTCGATCTCGCGATGGCCGGCGCGGTGCGCGCGGGGCTCGATGCGAAGACGCGGCTGGCGACGGTCACGATGAATCTGCAATTCACCGGCGTGCCGGCCACCGGACGGCTGCACGCGCGCGGCGGCATGCACGGCTTCATCGAAGGCGCGGCCGGCAGGCAGGGCGTCAGCGCGGTGGCGGTCCGCAACGACGCCGGGCTGGTCTGCAACGGTTCGGCGACCTTCATGGTGCTGAAGCCGCCCAAGGGCGTGGAACTGCATCCGGTGCCGCACCGCCGCCGCGACGAGAATCCCACGCCGGAAATTCCCGGCGGCAGGCTGCGGCCCGACGAGAAAAAAGTGCTGGCGGCGGCGGACCTTTCGCTGGCGCATGTGCGCGCCCGCGGCGGCGCCTTTGTGCAGCATTTCTGGGGCGTGGAGGCGAAGCATGCGCCGGGCGCGGCGCAGGCCACCGTGAAAAACGGCCCGCACATCGGCAACCGCGTCGGCCACGTGCAGGGCGGCATCCTGCTCGGGCTGGCCGCGGAGACCGCGATCGCGGCGCTGACGTCGCACTGGCGGCTCACGGCGATTTCCGCCTGGTACATCAGCCCCGGCGAGGGCCGCGCGCTGAAGATCCGCTCGAAGGTCGTGCACCACGGCCGGCTGGTCGCGGTGGTGCGCACGGAGGTCATCGGCAAGGGGGCGGATGGTGGGCGGCGCAAGGTCTTCGAGCTGATGACCACGCATGCGTACCGTGCGGAATAGCATGCGCCGCATTCCCCGCCCCCGGCCCCTCTACCCCGCTCCCGGTGTTTGAAACATAGAATGGCGCTGCGCACGCTGTCGGGCAGGCACGCCGATCCGCGCAAGGGCCGCGGCGCGGGGATCAATCCCGAGGGGCGGTTCGAGCCCGCGCAGCGCGAGGCCTTCGACGACGGCTGGGCATCGGCGGCGCGGGAGGAAGAACGCGCGCTGAAGACGGTGGTGACCGACGAGCGCGCGAAATCGATCATCGCCCGCAACGATTCGCCGGACATCCCGTTCACGCAGTCGGTCAATCCCTACCAGGGCTGCGAGCACGGCTGCATCTACTGCTACGCGCGACCCAGCCACGCCTACCGTAACCTGTCGCCGGGCATCGATTTCGAGACGCGTGTTTTTGCCAAGGTCAACGCGGCGGAACTGCTCAGGAAGGAATTGTCGAAGCCGGGCTACCGCTGCGAACTGATCGCGCTCGGCGCCAACACCGATCCCTACCAGCCGGCGGAGCGCGGACGGCGCATCACCCGCGGCATCCTCGAGGTCTGCGCCGAGTTCAACCAGCCGGTGGGCATCGTCACCAAGAACGCGCTGGTCGAGCGCGACATCGACATCCTCGCGCCGATGGCGGCGAAGGGGCTGGCGGAAGTATTCGTTTCGGTGACTACGCTGGACCACGGGCTGGCGCGGCACATGGAGCCGCGCTGCACGGCGCCTTCGCGGCGCCTGCAGGCGGTGCGCGCGCTGGCGGCGGCCGGCATCCCGGCCGGCGTCATGGTGGCGCCGGTGGTGCCTTTCCTGAACGACCACGAGATCGAGGCCATCGTCGCCGCGGCGGCGGAACACGGCGCGCGGCGCTGTGGCTACATCCTGATGCGCCTGCCGTACGAGGTGAAGACGCTGTTCCGCGAATGGCTGGAACGGCACTATCCGCTGAAGGCGGCACACGTGATGAGCCGCGTGCACGCGCTGCGCGGTGGCCGCGACAACGATCCGGCATTCGGCAGCCGCATGCGCGGCACGGGCGAGTTCGCAAAGCTGCTGGCGCAACGCTTCGGCGTGGCCTGCAGGAAGGCGGGCCTGAACCAGGCACGGCGCGGCGAGGGCGTGCGCGGCAACACGGCGTTGTTCCGCGTGCCGGGTGTGATGAGGCAGGGGGATTTGTTTTAAGCTTGAAAGAAAATTCAAAAGCAGCCACAGAGGACACAGAGAACTTCAAAAGCAAAAACTGAAAATATTTGCGATATGGGTCTCCATTACGGGTTTTCTCTGTGAGCTCTGTGCCCTCTGTGGCTAAAAGCTTTTGACGTTATTTTTTTTCGCAGGAGGTGGCATGAAACACGAAGTGGCGCTGTACGTCGACGAGGCCCTGGGCAGTTACGGTTTTCCCGACGGCCATCCCTGGGGGCCTGACCGGCAGGACGCGTTCTGGCACGAGGCGACCGGACGGAAGCTCGACCAGTCGGCGGAGGTCTGCGGCTCGCGCGCGGCCTCGGTCGGGGAGATCAGCCGTTTCCACGACGAGGCGCACGTCGCCCGCGTGCACGAGCTGTCGGAGCAGGGCTACGGCCTGATCGATCACGGCGACACGCCGGCCTTTGCGGGCGTCTACGAGGCTTCGGCCCATGTCGTCGGCGCGGCCCTCGACGGGCTGCAGCGCATCATGGCGGGCGAGGCCCTGCGCACTTTTCAGCCGATCGGCGGCCTGCACCACGCGGCGCGCGACCGTGCCGCCGGTTTTTGCGTGTTCAACGACTGCGGCGTGGTCGTCGACACGCTGCGTTCCCAATACGGCGTGCGGCGCGTCGCCTACGTCGACATCGATGTGCACCACGGCGACGGGCTCTACTATCCGTACGAGTCCGATCCCGATTTCATCTACGCCGACCTCCACGAGGACGGACGCTTTCTCTATCCGGGCACCGGGGCGGAAACCGAGCGCGGCAAGGGCGCCGGCGCGGGGCTGAAGCTGAACATTCCGATGCAGCCGGGTTCGACCGATGCGCAGTTCATGAAGGCCTGGGAGCGCGTGGAGGAGCACCTGCGCGCGCACCGGCCGGAATTCATCGTGTTCCAGGCCGGCGCCGACAGCATCGCCGGCGATCCGCTGGCGCATCTGCAGTACACGCCGCAGGCGCACGCCCACGCCGCGCAGCGCCTGTGCGTGCTGGCCAATGAAATGTGCGGAGGCCGCATCATGGGTTTCGGCGGCGGCGGTTACAATCGCAGGAACCTCGCGCTCGGCTGGTGCGGCGTGCTGGACGCCTTCATCCGCGGGTCGGAAAAGTAGGGGGCGGCCTGCCGCAATCCGCGGGAACCTCCCGCGGTGCCGGCTTGTCTGTCATGAGGGCGCACCGCGGCGCGGCGTGTCCGCGCGCCGCCTGCTCCCGTTCCGCAACGGCCTGCGGCGACGGGTCCGAAAACTCCGAGGAGAACAGACCGTGATCGACGGCTTTGAACGACTTTCCGAAATGCTGAGCGCATATCCCTGGGCCTACACCCTGCTTGCGCTGCTGCTGCTGTTGATGGCGGCCTGGCTGTCGAACTGGATCACCAAGCGCATTCTCGTGCGCGGCGCGTACCGGCTGCTGCGCGCGACGCCGCTCGGGCGGAACACGGATCTTTCGCAGCACGGCGTGATCCGCAGGCTCTCCAACGTGGTGCCGGCGGTGGTGTTGTCCGCCGGGGTCGCCGTGGTGCCTGACCTGCCGGATGCGCTGGTCGTCGTGGTGCGCAACGTCTGCGGCGCCTTCGTGGTACTGACGCTGGCCCTGGCAGTCGCCGCCGCGCTGGATGTCGCCAACGACCTCTACCGCCGCCGGCCCGATGCCGCCAGCAAGCCGATCAAGGGTTACCTGCAGGTGGTGAAGATCGTGATTTTCGCGGTCGCCGCGATCCTGATGATCGCGACGCTGATCGACCGCTCGCCGCTGATCCTGCTCTCGGGCCTCGGCGCGATGGCCGCGGTGCTGATGCTGGTGTTTCAGGACACGCTGCTGTCGCTGGTGGCGAGCGTGCAGATCTCGTCGAACGACATGGTGCGCGTCGGCGACTGGATCGAGATGCCGCAGCTCAACGCCGACGGCAGCGTGATCGACATCGCGCTGCACACGGTGAAGGTGCAGAACTGGGACAAGACCATCACCACGATCCCGACCAAGCGCATGATCACCGAGTCCTTCAAGAACTGGCGCGGCATGAGCGAATCCGGCGGGCGCCGCATCCAGCGCGCGCTGCTGATCGACCAGAACAGCGTGCGTTTCTTCAGCGCCGCCGAGCGCGAGCGCCTGCACCGCTTCGCGCTGCTGCGCGATTACCTCGCGGCGAAGGAGGAGGAGATCGGCGCCTGGAACGCGAAACTCGAGGCGCAGGGCCGCGATCCGGTCAACGCGCGGCGGCTGACCAACCTCGGCACCTTCCGCGTCTATGTCGACAGCTACCTGCGCAGCCATCCCGGCATCCACCAGGGCATGACGACGATGGTGCGCCAGCGCAATCCGGGGCCCACCGGCCTGCCGCTGGAGATCTGGTGCTTCACCAACACCACGGCCTGGGCCCAGTACGAGGCGATCCAGTCGGACATCTTCGACCACCTGCTGGCGATCATTCCGGAATTCGGACTGCGCATTTTCCAGGAGCCCAGCGGCGCCGACATCCGCGGGCTGGGCGATGCGGCTAGAATGCCGCAGTCGCCGGACCGGCGGCCGGCCACCGGCAGCGCAGCCTGACCAGCAGGGTTGCCCGGGCCGCATCTTGCAGCGGAACCCGGATGAACCCGATCAGACTCAGCGTACTCGACCAGTCCCCGATCATCAGCGGCCACACGCCGCGGCAGGCGATAGAACAGACCCTGCGCCTCGCGCAGGCGGCGGAGCGGCTGGGGTATCACCGTTACTGGTGCGCCGAACACCACTCGATCATGGCGCTGGCCGATCCCTGTCCGGAAATCCTGGTGACGCGGCTGGCGGCGGCGACGTCGACGATCCGCGTCGGCACCGGCGGCGTGCTGCTGCCTTATTACAGTCCGCTGAAAATCGCCGAGCAGTTCCGCATGCTCGAGGCGCTGTTCCCGGGGCGCATCGACCTCGGCATCGGCCGCGCGCCGGGCGGCGACCAGGCCACCGCGATGGCGATGGGGCAGGGCCGCTATCCCGCGGCCGACGATTTTCCGGAGCAGGTGCAGTACCTCGCGGCCTACCTCGACGACGAATTGCCCAAGGGGCATCCCTTCGCGCAGGTGAAGGCGCAGCCCGCCGGCGACGGCAGCCCGCAGATCTGGCTGCTCGGTTCCTCGGATTACAGCGGCACGCTGGCGGCGCAGTTCGGCCTGCGTTTCGCCTTTGCCCATTTCATCAGCGCGCGCGGCGGCGACGCGGTGACGCGCGATTTCAGGCGGCGTTACCAGCCTTCGGCGCGCGAGCCGCGGCCGCAGGCGCTGGTCTGCGTGTTCGCGATCTGCGCGGAGACGCAGGCGCAGGCCGAGCGGCTGGCGCAGAGCGTCGACCTGCGCCGGCTCAACATGGATTACGGCGTCAATGCGCCGGTGCCGACGCTGGAAGAGGCCGAACGCCATCCGTACACCGACGCCGACCGCGAGCGCATCGCGCATCACCGCCGCCGCGTCGTGCTCGGCACGCCCGATGCCGTCAGGCAGCGATTGCTGGAGATTCAGGCGGCCTTCGAGGCCGACGAGCTGATGGTGATCACCATCACCGGCGACTACGACACGCGGCTGCGCTCGTACGAACTGCTGGCCGATGTTTTCGGGCTCTGTCATCCCTAGCCCCGGCAGCGGCGTTACTGGAGGCATCGGGTTGCCGCGGCGCGTCCGTTGCCGGGAGATTCACGATAAGTATTTGTTTTTATTAATTTTTTATTTCCGAGGGGGGAATGACATGAAACAACTGATCGTGGCCGTGGCTTGCGCGCTGTTCGCGGTGTCCGCCGCCCATGCCCAGCAGGACGAGGCGAAGAAGGCGGCTCTGGCCGCCGAAAAGAAGGCGGCGCCGCAGGCGAAGAAGGCGCCCAGCGAAGCGCAGAAGAGGCAGCAGGCGCGGATGAAGGACTGCAACGACAAGGCCGAAGACAAATCCGGCGACGAGCGCAAGAAATTCATGAGCAGCTGCCTGAAGGGCGAAGCGTCCTCCGGCAAGGCGCCCACTGCCGCCCAGAAAAGGCAGCAGGAGCGCATGAAAGACTGCAACGTGAAGGCCGAGGGCAAATCGGGCGATGAGCGCAAGAAGTTCATGAGCAGCTGCCTGAAAGGCTAATGAGAGGCTGATGAGAAGCCGATGAGAGGCTGAACGTCCGCGATTCCGCCGCCGCATTGCGGCGGCGGGCGCCGCAGGGGCATACTGGAAACGGTATGCCCCTTTTTCTTTTCATGCCGGCAGTGCGGCGCGCAGTTTCCGCTGCGGCTTGCGTCCGGGCGCTGTGCGCGGCCTGCCTGCTGTCGGGAGCGAGCATGGCCGCCGAAGCCGCAGACAATCCGGATGCGCGCCGCGCGCGCATGATCGCCGACGTCGAGCGGATGACGCGCGACACCGCGCAGGCCACCGGCCGCCCGGTGCTCGATGCGCGGGTGCTCGCGGCGCTGCGCAAGGTCGAGCGCCACCGTTACATGCCGCCCGCGGGCGCCGCGCAGGCCTACGAGAACCATGCACAGCCGATCGGTCACGGACAGACGATCTCGCAGCCCTTCATCGTCGCGCTGATGACGGACCTGCTGGATCTGCGGCCGGATCACCGGGTGCTCGAAGTCGGCACCGGCTCGGGTTATCAGGCCGCGGTGCTTGCGGAACTGGCGCGCGCGGTCTACACCGTCGAGATCGTCGAGCCGCTGGGCCGCGCCGCGGCGCGGGCGCTGCTCGCGGCGGGATACTGGAACGTGCATCCGCGCATCGGTGACGGTTATGCCGGCTGGCCCGAACAGGCGCCGTTCGACGCGATCATGGTGACCGCCGCGGCGCCATACCTGCCGCAGCCGCTGGTCGACCAGCTGAAACCCGGCGGGCGGCTGGTGATTCCGCTCGGCGAACGCGGCGGCGCGCAGGTGCTGACTCTCGTCGAGAAGGACCCCCGCGGCAAGGTGTCGCAGCGGCGTGTGCTCGACGTGCGTTTCGTGCCGCTCACCCGCGCGCCAAGCCGCTGACGGTCTCGCCGGAGGCAGTGCCGTGTTCTGCACCGCAGCATTCCGGGGCTGCGGCACCAAAATAAAGCGATGCCGCAGGCAGCCGCACCGATAGATGGCGTTGCGTGACGGTTTTCCGGCCCTGTTTTTCCGGTTTTGCCCGCGGGCGCGGCGGACTGGCGGCGCATGGCACGGGGGTTGCTCATGTCGAGCACAGGAACCATCGGTGTTCAACCGCAGGAGAGCCGCATGACATGGGCGCATGTGATCGATGAACTGGCAGCGGGACAGCCGCTGTCCGAAAGCGAAGCCGAGATTCTGTTCGCGGCGGTGTTCGACGGCGGCGTGCCCGATCTCGAACTGGGCGGCCTGCTGGCGCTGATCGAACAGCGCCCACTGTCGCAGCAGGAACTGGCCGGCGTGCTGGTCGCGCTGTCGACGCGGGTGTTCCAGGTCACGGCGCCGGACACGCAGTGGCGGCCGGTGCTGATGCCGGGGTACGGCGGCCTGCGCGAGCAGCCGAACCTGCTGCCGCTGCTGGCGCTGAGCCTGCAGCGCATGGGCATTCCGGTGCTGGTGCACGGCATGCTGAGCGGCGAACGCGGCGTGGCCGCGGCCTATATCCTGCGCGAGATGGGCATCATGCCCTGCGCGAGCCTCGCGCAGGCGCAGCAGGAACTGCGGGCCGGGCATCTCGCCTTCGTGCCCACCGGCGCGCTGGCGCCGGCGCTGGCGGACCTGCTGGCGCTGCGCGCGCGCCTCGGCGGCGGTGCCTTCGCGCGCGTGCTGGCGCGCCTGGCCGATCCCTTCGCCGGCGCCGCGCTGCAACTGGTGCCCGCGGAACACGCGCATGAACGCGTGGTGCTGCAGTCGCTGCTCTGCGACGTCGAAAAGAATGCACTGCTGTTCGAGACCCGCGACGGCGATCCCGTCGTGGATGCGCAATGCCGGCCGGGCATCGAGCTGGTGCGCGACGGATCGGCGCGCCTGCTGTTCGATGCCGGGGTGACGCCGCGCTGCGCGCATCCGCTGCCCGCGGCGCACGATCTGAAGGGCACGGCGCGCTGGATCGGCGGCGTGCTCGAGGGGCGCATCCCGATGCCGGTGCCCATCGCCAACCAGTTCGCCTGCTGTCTCTACGGTACCGGCTACGCGCAGGACATCAACCAGGCCAAGGCCATCGCCGCGGTTGAGACCGGCAGCCTCGCGGCGGCCTGAACGCGGCCGTTCCTGTTTTTCCCCTTTCCCCTTTCCCCTTCCTCCCTTTCCCCGCTCCCGCTGTTCCGCTGCCCTGCCGGCGCGGCGGCGGCGCGCCATCCCCGTGCTAGACTGGTTCCGGGTTTCAGCAGTCCGCCGCAGCCATTCCAACACCAACGAGGGGGGAGCTACGCATGGGTGCCATATTCCAGTCGCTGGGCCGCACGGTGTTTGCCGGCTTTGTCATTCTTGTCCTGCTGGCCTTTGCCACCGGCGCCGGAACGCGCATGGGCGACGCCTCGTGGTGGGCGTTCGTGTTCCGCTGGCTGCACGTGCTCTGCGGCGTGATGTGGGTGGGCATCCTGTACTACTTCAACTTCGTGCAGATCCCGTCGATGCCGAAGATTCCGGACGAGCAGAAGCCGGCCATCGGCAAGGTGATCGCGCCGGCGGCGCTGTTCTGGTTCCGCTGGTCGGCACTGGCCACGGTGGTGACCGGCCTGATCCTCGCCGGCAAATACCGCTACCTGGGCAGCGCGCTGACCTTCGGCGAGGGCCATGTCTACATCGGCATCGGCATGTGGCTCGCGCTGGTCATGGCCTTCAACGTCTGGTTCATCATCTGGCCGAACCAGAAGAAGGTGCTGGGCATCGTCCAGGCCGATGCCGACGCCAGGGCGAAGGCGGCGCGGGTCGCGATGCTCACTTCGCGCCTCAACACCATGCTGTCGATTCCGATGCTGTTCTGCATGGTCGCCCAGCAGAACATCCCGGTGTAGCGGCTGCGGCGGAGAGGGCGGCGGCGCGGGCAAAAGTCCGCACTGCAATGCAGGGTATTGCCGCCGCGCTTGGCGCATCCGCGCCGGCTCCCTTATCATCACGGGTTTCCAGCGACAACCCGAGAGGAAACCGCATGCAACACGAACTGCCGCAACTGCCGTATGCCATGGACGCGCTGGCGCCGCACATCTCGAAGGAAACCTTCGAATTCCATTATGGCAAGCACCATCAGGCCTATGTCACCAATCTCAACGGCCTGATCAAGGGCACCGAGTTCGAGAACGCCTCGCTCGAGGACATCATCAAAAAATCCTCCGGCGGCGTGTTCAACAACGCGGCCCAGGTCTGGAACCACACCTTTTTCTGGAACAGCATGAAGCCGAACGGCGGCGGCAAGCCCTCGGGCGCGCTGGCCGCGGCCATCGACAAGAAGTGGGGCAGCTTCGACGCCTTCAAGGAAGCCTTCACCAAGAGCGCGGTCGGCAACTTCGGTTCCGGCTGGACCTGGCTGGTGAAAAAGGCCGACGGCAGCGTGGACATCGTCAACACGTCGAACGCCGGCACCGTGCTGACCACGGCCGACAAGGCCCTGCTGACCATCGACGTGTGGGAGCATGCCTACTACATCGATTTCCGCAATGCGCGGCCGAAGTTCGTCGAGACCTTCCTCAACAGCCTCGCCAACTGGGATTTCGCCGCGAAAAATTTCGGCTGAGCGGCGCCGGCTGAACAAGAAAGCCCGGCATTGCCGGGCTTTTTTTGTCCGTTTTTCGTCCGCTGTCAGCGCGGCGTCGGCGCGCGCTCGAGGCCCTCGATTTTCATGCCGGGCCCGATGCCGCGCTTGCGGAACCAGCCGAGGTTCATTTCCAGCGCGTAGCGCACCGGCTTCTTCGCGGTGTGCGAGTCGCGGGTATGCGGCTGCATGTCCTCGATGTTGACGATCGTGCCGGCCTCGTCGATGAAGGCGACCGACAGCGGGATGTACGTGTTCATCATCCACATGCCGTGGTAGGCGACGTCGCGGAACACGAACAGCATGCCGCGGTTCTCCGGCAGCATGCGCCGGTGCATCAGGCCCTGCATGCGGTCGGGATCGTTGCTCGCGACTTCGGCGGTCAGCGCGTGTTTGCCGAGCTTCAGCTCAATCAGCGGCATGCCGCCCTGCGCGGGCCCCTGGGCCTGGACGGTGGTGGCGGCGAAGGCGAACAACAGCAGGCTCAGCCAGCGTTTCATGCGGGATTCTCCGGCGAGGATCGGACCAGCCAGGCGGCGATGGCTTCGCGCAGTTCGGGCGCGTCGCCGATGGCCGGCAGCAGCGCGAGGCGCAGACCGGGGTGGCGGCCGCGGATGTCGTCGAGCAGCTTCGGCAGGTCGTTTTTCAGGTGGCCGCCCTGCGCCATGAACAGCGGGGCGACGCGAATCTCGCGGAGCCCCTGTGCCGCCAGCGCGGCGATCGCGTCGGGCAGCGAGGGCTGCTGCAGCTCGAGAAAGGCCAGCGTCACCGCCAGGTCCGGGCGCCGCTGCGCGACCTGCCGCGCGATGTCGCGGAACGGTTCCGCCCATTCCGGATCGCGCGCGCCGTGGGCGAAGAGAATCAGCGCTGAACGATGAGTAATGAGCGATGAGCTCAAGCGGGCGCCACTGGCAGGTTTGCGTTCATCATTCATCGCTCCGCGCTCATCGTCATGTTCTGCCACTGCTTCCAAACCCGCCGGCGCCGCGGCTGGACGCGTTGAACTCGTCGACGATGTTGAAGGCGACCTGCACGACCGGCACGACCACCAGCTGCGCCAGGCGTTCCAGCGGGTTGATCGTGAATGCGGTATTGCCGCGGTTCCAGGTCGAGACGAAGAGCTGGCCCTGGTAATCGGAATCGATCAGGCCGACGAGATTGCCGAGCACGATGCCGTGCTTGTGGCCGAGACCCGAGCGCGGCAGGATGATCGCGGCGAGGCCGGGGTCGGCGATGTGGATCGCCATGCCGGCGGGGATCAACTCGGTCTGGCCGGGCTGCAGCGTCAGCGGCGCGTCGAGGCAGGCGCGCAGGTCGAGGCCGGCGGAGCCGGGCGTGGCGTACTGCGGCAACTGGTCGCGCAGGCGCGCGTCGAGGATTTTGACGTCGATGGATTTCATGGAAATGCGTGACAGGTAAGGGGTGCGGTGAGCGGTAGGCAGTGAGCGGGCGCGACCCGCGATGCGGAATGGATTACCCGGATTTCCGGGTTTTGCCGGCGAGGAGCCCGGCGATGTGCGCGACGATCTGCCGCGCCACGGCTTCCTTCGGCGCGCGTGGCAGCCGGTGGGTGCCGGCATCGTCGAGCAGCGAGACTTCGTTGTCGTCGGCGCCGATCGCGTCCTGCGCGAGGTTGGCGATCATCAGCTTCACTTTCTTGCGCCGACGCTTTTCGTCGGCATAGGCGTCGAGGTTGCGGCTTTCGGCGGCGAAGCCGACGCAGAACGGCGGTTTCGGACGCGAGGCGATCCAGCCGAGGATGTCGGGATTGGGCACGAAATCCAGCGTCAGCCCCGCCGCGTCCGTTTTCTTGATCTTGTGTTTGCGCGGCGCGCTGACGCGGTAGTCGGCGACGGCGGCGACGCCGATGAAGATATCGGCCTTCGCCGCATGTTTTTTCACGGCATCGAACATTTCCGCCGCGGTCTGCACGCGTTCGACGCGGGCGCCGACCGGGGCGGCGAGGCTGACCGGGCCGGAGACCAGCGTGACTTGGGCGCCGGCGGCGATCGCCGCGCGCGCCAGCGCGTAACCCATCTTGCCGGAACTGCGGTTGGTGATGCCGCGCACCGTGTCGATCGGCTCGAAGGTCGGGCCGGCGGTCATCAGCAGGCGTTTGCCTTTGAGGATCTTCGGCTCGAGGAAAGCGGCGACGGCTTCGGCCAGTTCGTCGGCTTCAAGCATGCGCCCCATGCCGGTTTCGCCGCAGGCCTGGTCGCCGCTGTCCGGACCGAGGATGGCGACGCCGTCCTGCCGCAACTGCGCGACGTTGCGCTGCGTCGCCGGGTGTTCCCACATCTGGCGGTTCATCGCCGGCGCGACGAGCAGCGGGCAGTCGCGGGCGAGGCACAGTGTCGACAGCAGATCATCGGCGAGGCCGTGCACGCATTTGGCGATGAAGTCGGCGGTCGCCGGCGCAATGACGATCGCGTCCTTGTCGCGCGACAGCTCGATGTGCGGCATGCCGTTGGCGATGCGGCTGTCCCACATGTCGGTGTGGACCGGGTGTCCGGACAGCGCCTGCAGCGTGGCCGGCGTGATGAAGCCGCAGGCGGCCTCGGTCATCACCACCTGCACTTCGATGCCGCGGTCGCCCAGCCGGCGCACCAGCTCCGCCGCCTTGTACGCGGCGATGCCGCCGGTGATCCCGAGCAGGATTTTCCTGCGGCCGGTTTTTCCTTGAATATCAGTCACGTAGCGCTTTCCGCGGCGGAGGGATGGCAAGTTTAACTGCAAATTCGGAGACGGGTAAACCGGACCTGCCGCGGTGCGTTCTGGAATAACCCACAACGGAGTATCCCGCATGGCAATCACCGATTGGCCGCTGGACGACCGTCCGCGCGAGAAGCTGCTGGCCAAGGGGCCGCAAAGCCTGTCCGACGCCGAACTGGTCGCGATTTTCCTGCGCACCGGCGTCCGCGGCAAAACCGCGGTCGAAGTGGCGCGCGAGCAACTGCAGCGTTTCGGCTCGCTGTCGGCGCTGGCCGGGTCGGCCAACGAGTCCTTCTGCGCCAGTCCCGGCCTCGGCCCGGCGAAATATGCGCAGCTGCAGGCGGCGCTGGAGATCGCGCGGCGCACGCTGCGCGAGAAGCTCGATGCGGGCGCCGCCCTGTCCGGTCCGGGCGCGGTGCGCGATTACCTGCGCCTGACGCTGCATGCGCGGCCGCACGAGGTGTTCGTCGTGGTGTTCCTCGACGCCCAGCACCGCGTGGTGGCCTCGGAGGAACTGTTCCGCGGCACGCTGACCCAGACCAGCGTCTATCCGCGGGAGGTGGTCAAGCGCGCGCTGCAGCACAACGCCGCCGCGGTGATTTTCGCGCACAACCATCCGTCCGGCGTCGCCGAACCGAGCCGCGCCGACGAGGCGCTGACCGCCGCACTGAAGCAGGCGCTGGCGCTGGTCGACGTGCGCGTACTGGACCATTTTGTCGTCGCCGGCGACGAGGCCCTGTCGTTCGCCGAGCGTGGAATATTATAAGTATTTGTTTTTATTGAATATTTTGTTTTTCCCGGGCCGGCTCCGGCCGATTTTACGGGTTGAGGCGGAGGGCCGTTCCGGTGTATGATCCGCCCCTTTCTGAATTTGCGGAGCACAGCCATGCCTCGGGTCTGCGACGTCACCGGCAAGAAGCCGATGATCGGGAACAACGTTTCCCATGCCAATAACAAGACGAAGCGGCGTTTCCTGCCCAACCTGCAGAAGCGCCGGTTTTGGGTCGAGAGCGAAAACCGCTGGATCAGCCTGCGGGTGTCGACCGCCGGGCTGCGCACCATTGACCGCAAGGGCATCGACGTCGTGCTCGCCGATCTGCGCGGGCAGGGCATGAACATCTGAGGACAGGACCATGCGCGAAAAAATCAAGCTCGAATCCACCGCCGGCACCGGCCATTTCTACACCACCACCAAGAACAAGCGCACGATGACCGAGAAGATGGAGATCAAGAAATTCGATCCCGTCGCGCGCAAGCACGTGGCCTACAAGGAAGCGAAGATCAAGTAAGCGCTGCGCGAACGACAATAAAAAACCCGCCGGAAGGCGGGTTTTTTATTGTCGAGGAATACGTTATGCGTAGCAGCGCAGCTGCCGGGAGAACTGCTGCAGCGCTTCGATGCCGCTGGCTTCGGCGCGGTGGCACCAGTCTTCCAGTTGCCTGACCAGCTGTTCCTTGGAGGCGGTCGAGCGTTGCCACAGCTGCGCGAGCTCGTCGCGCATGGTGTAGATCGTGGCCAGCACGCTGCTGTGGCGGATCACGGCGTCACGCTGTTCCCGTTCGACGGCGGGCAGCGCGGCCTTGTCGATGTGCAGCCAGCGCTTGAGCTTGCCGATGTCGACGCCGGCGGCCTGGCCCTTGAGGGTCTGCAGTTCGGCGGCGCAGGTCGCGCGCAGCGAGGCCGTGTATTTCGCCAGCACTTCGTAGCGGTGGGTGGCGACCGCCTGCAGCGTGGCGAGATCGCAGCGGGTTTTCGAGTTGTCGAGCATCAGCTTCGGCGCGACTTTCTTCACCTTGGCCAGGCCCAGCGTTTCGAGGACGCGGATGTAGAGCCAGCCGATGTCGAACTCGTACCAGCGGCTCGACAGTTTCGCCGACGTGGCATAGGCATGGTGGTTGTTGTGCAGTTCCTCGCCGCCGATCAGGATGCCCCAGGGAAAGACGTTGGTGCTGGTGTCCTCGGGCTGGAAGTTGCGATAGCCCCAGTAGTGGCCGACGCCGTTGATGATGCCGGCGGCCGTGAACGGGATCCACGCCATCTGCACCGCCCAGATCGTCAGGCCGATCGGCCCGAACAGGACGAGGTTGATCACCAGCATCGAGCCGATGCCCCAGCGGTCGTGGCTGTAGAGATTGCGCTCGAGCCAGTCGTCGGGCGTGCCGTAGCCGTAGCGCTCCAGGGTTTCTTGGTTACGGCCTTCCTTGCGGTAGAGCTCGGCGCCTTCCAGCAGCACCTTGCGGATGCCGTAGATCTGCGGGCTGTGCGGATCCTCGACGGTCTCGCACTTGGCGTGGTGCTTGCGGTGGATGGCCGTCCAGTGCTTGGTCAGCATGCCGGTGGTCAGCCACAGCCAGAAACGGAAGAAGTGCGCCGGGATCGGGTGCAGGTCCAGCGCGCGGTGCGCCGAATGGCGATGCAGGTAAATCGTGACGGCGGCAATCGTGATGTGGGTGAGCACCAGCGCGTACGCCACGTAACCCCACCACGGTAAATCCAGAACCCCTGTAAACATTGAACTCCTCGCTATTCAGCGCGTTGGAACAAACTTGAAACCAAGCCGAGGGCAGTGTACTGAAGAACCCCGACCGGGGATAGTCCAGAGCATGAAATAAAGCGGGAACGAAATAATAAGATATTGTTTTTATTGATTAATTCCGGATAGACGAGCCCGTTCCGGCTGCGCCGAGAACCCGGATTTCGCGTTGCGGGAACGGAATTTCGATGCCGCGTTTCCGGAATTCGCGCCAGATGGCGCCATACAGGTCGGACCGCAGGCCGCCCAGTCCCTTGTCGGGATCGTCGACCCAGACCCCCAGTTCGAGATTGATGCCGCTGTCGGCGAAGGCGGTGATCAGCGTGCCCGGCGCCGGATCCTTCAGCACCCGCGGGTGCGCCGCCGCGCACTCGATCATGATCCGCCGCGCCTCGTCGATGTCCGTCGCGTAGGCGACCTGGAGCTGCAGGCTCGCCTGGACCCTGCGGTTGGAGAAGGAATGGTTCACCACCGCTGAGGTGATGATGGTTTCGTTGGGAATGATCGCCTCGAGTCCGCCGGCCTTGCGCACGACGACGTAGCGGGCGGTCATCCTGGTCAGCGTGCCGGAATGCTCGCCGATGGTGACCACGTCGCCGAGGCTGACCGAACGGTCCATCAGGATGATGAAGCCGCTGATGTAGTTGGCGGCGATTTTCTGCAGGCCGAAGCCGATGCCGACGCCGAGCATGCCGCCGAAGACCGAGAGCACGGTCAGGTCGATGCCCAGGGCCGGCAGCGCGATCAGGAAGGCCACGAGCAGCAGCAGGATCTGCGTCAGCTTGGCGAACATCACCCGCAGGTTGACCTGCAGGCTGGTCGCGCGCATCAGGCGCGATTCGGCCAGTTGGCCCAGCCACAGCGCGACGAGCAGCGTGACGACGATCGACAGCGTTCCCTGCAGCACGAGCAGCAGCGAAAATTTCTGCTGGCCCGCCGTGAAGCCGATGTCGAGCAGGATTTCCCGCAGGTACGGCCAGAGCCCGGTCAGGTAAACTGCGACGCCGGTCCACGCGATCCAGCTGATCCAGCGTTCGGATGCGCGAAGCCAGGCGCTCGGCGCGAAAGTGTGGCGCATCACGTAGATCGATATCCGGATCAGCGCCATGGCCAGCAGCAGGGCTGCCGCGACATTGAGCAGGTGGGTGCTCTGCCAGTGGCGCAGCACGGCCCTGGCGATCAGCACCAGCACCAGCGACGAGACCGGAAACATCAGGCGTTTCAGGCTGCCGATGCCCCGCGCCTGGGCGGCATCGGCCGGCGCGTGGCCGGCCAGCCGGCGGCCGTAGGCGCGGGACAGCAGCCAGCCTGCGGCGACGCAGATGCCGAGCGCGCCGACCTGCCAGAGCACGCTGACGCTCTGCAGGTCCGCCCACAGGTCGAGCAGCAGGGCCTGGAATTCGGAGGATGCGGACATCGATGCGCTTCGAAGGATTCACCGCGGCGGCGGGGATGTGCCGCGAATGATCTTAGCACGGCCCCCCGTGTGCGATTCAGCCGGGAATTTCAGCCGGGGATGCGTTCCATTGCCGCGGCGAAGAATCCGTCGGTGCCGTGCTGCTGCGGCCATAGCTGCAGGTGTTCGCCGCATTCGATCCGGATTTCCTGTCGGCGCAGCAGTTCGCCGCAATCGAGGGTTCTGAATTGCGGGTGCGCGGCGAGGAAGGCCGCGACGATGTCGCGGTTCTCCTCCGCCAGCAGGCTGCAGGTGGCATAGACCAGCCGGCCGCCGGGTTTGACCAGGCGCGCCGCCGATTTGAGGATGGCCGCCTGCTTGACGGCCAGTTCGGCCACGGTCTCCGGCGACTGGCGGAATTTCAGGTCCGGGTTGCGGCGCAGCGTGCCGAGGCCGCTGCAGGGCGCATCGACCAGCACGCGGTCGATCTTGCCGGCGAGGCGCTTGATCTTGGTGTCGTTCTCGTGGGCGATCACCAGCGGATGCACGTTGGACAGGCCGGAGCGTTTCAGCCGCGGCTTGAGGCGGTCGAGGCGCTTCTGCGACACGTCGAAGGCGTAGAGCCGGCCCTGCGAATTCATCATCGCGCCGAGCATTAGCGTCTTGCCGCCGGCGCCGGCACAGAAGTCGACGACGAGATCGCTGCGCCGCGGCGCCAGCAGGTAGCCCAGCAGCTGGCTGCCTTCGTCCTGCACTTCGACCGTGCCGTCGGCGAACAGCGGGTGGCGGTTGATCGACGGCTTGCCCTTCAGGCGGATGCCGACCGGCGACCACGGCGCGGCCGCGGCCGGGAAGCCGCCCTTGTTGAGGGTGGCGAGCACCGCGTCGCGGTTGCCGTGCAGGGTGTTGACGCGCAGGTCGAGCGGCGCCGGCTCCTGCAGCGCGCGGCCCAGCGCGCGGATGAAATCGGCATCGTGCGCCGCGAGCAGGCGCTCCACGATCCATTGCGGCAGGTCGGCTTCCACGCCCAGCGTATGCTCCGCGGCGGGCTGCGCGCGCGTCGCATCGAGCCAGGCCTTTTCCTCTGCCGTGCACAGCGCGCCGATGTCCCGGCCGCTGAAGCCGCCGATGCGGGTCAGCCACAGCAGCACCAGCCGGCGCGCGTCCGCCTGCGGCGCGATGTGGTCGAGCAGCATTTTCCGGCGCAGCACGCCGAACACGGTTTCCGCGACGAAGGCGCGGTCCTGCGGGCCGAGCGCATGGCGCTCGCGGAAATAGCGGCTCAGCACGGCATCGGCCGGGTGGGTGAAGGCCAGCACGCGCGACAGCGCATGGGCGGCGTCGGCGAGGCGCGACGCATTCGGCATGCGCGCGGCGGATTCGGATGCTGCGGATTTCATGGATTGCCGACCTGTATTTCGCTGACCATCTGTTCGCCCGACAGCTCGCCTTCGCGGTTGAAGAAACGGATGCGCACCGGCAGGTTGCGGTACTCGGAGGCCAGCCACACGGCCAGGCTTTCCTGTCCGGCCGCGCGCACCTGCACCACCGGCACGGCGAGCAGCCGCCCGAGCGGCGTGTCGATGGATTCCGCCGGCAGCACGTCGAAACTGACGGTGTCGAGGCGGCTGCCGCGGGTGAAGGGCACGGTGATGCGACCGGGAGCGGGCGGGGCCAGCGCCAGGTTGTACATGAAACTGATCCAGTCCTGGCTGCCGGCGGGCAGCGCGACCGTGGCCTGCTGCGGCAGGCGGCCGAGGCGCAGCAGGTTTTCGTCCCAATGGAATACCGCCTGCGCTTCCTCGCTGCGGCTGCCGCGCTTGACGCTCGCGAGGAAGCGCTCCGGCCGCAACCGGTCGGCGACGATCGAACCCTGGCTGAGATAGTGATAACGGTGCGGCCGGAACAGCTCGATCAGGCCGGTGCTCTCCGACAGGTTGCCGGCCGTGTAGCGGTTGCCCTCGAATTCCCAGTTTTGCACCGTGCGGCCCACCGGCGTCTGGTCGGCGCCCATGGTCAGCAGGTAGGTGATGCGGCCCTTGCGCGGGAAGCCGGGCAGGGGCGGCGCTTCGGGTTCGCGGAACAGCGTCGGCGCCGCGCTGGCGACCACGACCGGTTCGGCCGGCGCGGCGGTTTCGGCTTCCGGGGCCGGCTCGGCTGTGGGCTCCGCTGCCGGAATGGAGATTACCGGCTCCGTGGGGCTCACGCGCGGCAGCGCGGCCAGGTGTCGCGGCGGCTGCGGCTTGCGCGCCGCCGTGCTGCGCGGCGCTGGTTTCACCTGCGGCGGCGGAGGCGGCAGGGGTTCGAGCCGCGCGCTCAAAGGCTGCAGATCTGCCGCCGGTTCGCGCGCGGGGATATGGAGGCCGCCGAGCAGCGCGGCATGCGCGGCCAGCGACAGGGTTGCGGCGGCGAGCAGGCGTTGGGAGGAGGGAAACATGGCCCGTGCCGGTCAGCGGACTTCCAGCCGCGAGATGACCTGCTCGTAGCGGCTGCCGTCGTCCTCGACGATGCGCATTTTCACCGGCATCAGGCGGTGCGCGCGGGCCAGCCAGATTTCGTTGGCGGTTTCGCCGGGCTGGTGCCGCCTGACGAGGTGTATGACTTCGAGGCGTCCCAGCGGCGTGTCGATGGCGGTGTCGGGCCCGACGGCATAACGATACCGGTCGAGCTTGCGGCCGTTGGTCATCGCGAACCCGAGATCCCGCAGTGCCTCCGCGTCGAGGAACAGGAACTGGTACATCGCCGACAGCCGGTCCTGCGTGCCCGGCGGCAGGGCCACGGTCTCGTTGCGGCCGTCGTGCTGCAGCGTCAGCGTGCGCGCGGCCCAGTCGAAATCCGCATGCACGCGCCGCTCGTCGCGGCCGGCGCGCGTGCCGTCGAAAGTCTGCGGGCGCAGGCCCGAGCCGTCCACGGCGCCGCTGCTGGTCACGCGCCCCGGCCGGCGCTGCGCCAGCGCGAACAGGCCCACCGCGTGCGTTTCGCTGACCGCGCGGTAGCTGCCGTCGCGGATTTCGAAGTTTTCCCGCATCACCGCGATCTGGACCCCGTTCAGCGACAGGCCGTATTCGGCTTGCACGGTCTCCGGCGGGCCGGCTTTTGCCGCCGCCGGCTGCAGCAGCGCCGCGGCCAGCAGCAGCGTGGTGGCCAGCAGCTTATGCATCGGCTGCGGGGGACCGCAGGGCACCGGAGGCCTGCCCCGCGCCGCGGATGACGACACGGCCGCCGGCGTCGACGGTGACACGGTCTTCGCACAGCCAGCGCAGGGCCTGCGGATAGATGCGGTGCTCCTCGGCCAGCACCCGGGCGGCGAGGACATCTTCGGTGTCGCCGGGCAGCACTGGCACCGCGGCCTGGGTGATGATCGGCCCGTGATCGAGTTGCGGCGTCACGAAATGGACGGTGCAGCCGTGGATGCGCACTCCGGCATCGAGCGCCTGGCGATGGGTGTGCAGCCCGGGAAACGAGGGCAGCAGCGAAGGATGGATGTTGATCATGCGGCCCTGGTAGCGGCCGACGAAATCCGCGGTCAGGATGCGCATGAAGCCGGCAAGCACGACGAGGTCGGCGCCGTGGCCGTCGATGGCCTGCGCCAGCGCGGCGTCGAATCCGGCGCGGTCCGCGTAGCCACGATGATCCACCGTTACGGCGGGCACACCGCGGGCCGCCGCGGTAGCGAGCCCCTTCGCCGCGGGATCGTTGCTGATCACCGCGCAGATCCGTGCCGGCAGCCCAGCCCCGAGCAGGGCTTCCATGTTGCTGCCGCGCCCCGAAATCAGTATCGCGATGCGCTTCAGGATGGCTCCTTCTAGACGACGACCGTCTGTGCTTCGCCGCGGCGCCGGCGGCGCACGTTGCCGATGCGCCAGACCCGTTCGCCGGATTTTTCGAGCAGCTTCCGCGCGCGCGCCGCGTCCTTCTCGGCGACCACCACCACCATGCCGATGCCGCAGTTGAACACGCGGTGCATTTCGTCGTCGGCGATGTTGCCCTGTTCCTGCAGCCAGCGGAACAGCGGCGGCAGCGACCACGCGTCCCGGCGGATTTCTGCGGTCAGCGCCGGTCCGAGCACGCGCGGCACGTTGTCCAGCAGTCCGCCGCCGGTGATGTGCGCCAATCCTTTGACCGGCAATTGCTTCATCAGTTTCAGCAGCGGCTTCACATAAATGCGCGTCGGTGCCAGGATCAGGTCCTTCAGCGCGCGGCCGCCGACTCTGGCCGACAGCCTGACGCCGCGCTGCGCGATGATCTTGCGGATCAGCGAATAACCGTTGGAATGCGCGCCGTTGCTGCCGAGGCCGAGGATCGCGTCGCCGGGACGGATGCCGCGGCCGTCGATGATGCGTTTTTTCTCGACCACGCCGACGGCGAAGCCGGCGAGGTCGTATTCCCCCGCCGGGTACATGCCCGGCATCTCGGCGGTTTCGCCGCCGATCAGCGCGCAGCCGGCCATTTCGCAGCCGGCGGCGATGCCTTTCACCACGTCGGTTGCCGCGTCGACGTCGAGCTTGCCGCAGGCGTAGTAGTCGAGGAAAAACAGCGGCTCGGCGCCCAGCGTCAGGATGTCGTTGACGCTCATCGCGACCAGATCGATGCCGATGGTGTCGTGGCGTTGCCACTCGAAGGCGAGTTTCAGTTTCGTGCCCACGCCGTCGGTGCCGGACACCAGCACCGGCTCGCGGTAGCCGCGCGGCATGGCGAACAGTGCGCCGAAGCCGCCGATGCCCGCCATCACGCCGGGACGCAGCGTGCGCTTCGCGTGGGGCTTGATGCGGTCGACGAGCGCGTCGCCGGCGTCGATGTCGACGCCGGCATCGCGGTAGGTCAGCGGCTTGCGGGCCGGGTTTTTGCGTTTCAAGGCGGTCCTCGGAGGGTGTGCGATGGCTGGTGCCGGGGCTGTCTTCCGTCGCCCTGATAAGATAAGCGCCGGCATCACGCCTGACGACGCGAATTTTATCTTAAATGGATATTCCGGGCCGCACTCCGCATCCGCAGCATCCCTGGCAATGGCTGGCCGCGGCGGCGATCGCCGTCGCCGCGATCTATCTGCTGACCCCGATCCTGACGCCTTTCCTGCTCGCGGCGATCCTCGCCTACATCTGCAATCCGCTGGTGGCGCGCATGACCCGCCGCCGCGTGCCGCGCGCGCTGGCCACGGCGCTGGTGCTGGTTCTGCTGCTGCTCGCGGTGCTGGTGTTGCTGGTGGTGCTGCTGCCGCTGCTGATCCGCCAGGTGCGCGCGATCGCCGACCAGGCGCCGGTGTTCGTCGACTGGCTGCGCACCGCGGCGGCGCCGCGGCTGGAACTGCTGCTCGGCGTGCAACTGGAGACGGGCATGGTGCGCGACTGGGTGATCTCGCATTTCACGGAAATCCGCGATTTCGCGCTGAAGCTGCTGCCCAAGCTGACCAGCGGCGGCCTGGCCGTCGTCGGATTCATCATCAACCTGGTGCTGGTGCCGCTGGTGCTGTTCTACTTCCTGCGCGACTGGGACGCCATCATCGCCGGCATCGACCGCATGATTCCGCGGCGCCATCATGACCGCATCGCCCTGATCGCCCGCGAAATCGACGAGGTGCTCGGCCAGTTCCTGCGCGGGCAACTGCTGGTGATGCTGGGCATGGCGCTGTTCTACACGGTCGGGCTGTGGCTGGTCGGGCTCGATTACGCGCTGTCCGTGGGCATGTTCGCGGGACTGGTCACCTTCGTGCCGTACTTGGGGGTCATCGTCGGCGTGGTGCTGGCGACGCTGACCGGCCTGCTGCAGTTCCAGGAACTGACGCCGTTGCTGTGGATCTGGGCGGTGTTCATCCTGGCGAACATGGTGGAGGGTTACCTGCTGGTGCCCTGGCTGGTCGGCGACCGCATCGGCCTGCATCCGGTGGCGGTGATCTTCGCGCTGCTGGCCTTCGGCAGCCTGTTTGGATTTTTTGGCGTGCTGCTGGCGCTGCCGGTCAGCGCCGCCCTGCTGGTCTGGGCGCGCCACCTGCGCCGCGATTACCTGGCGAGCGCCATGTACCGGGAATGAAATTCCGGACATGAAATGCAGGGAATGAAGCAGCTTGCGCTGGAGCTGGCGGCGGCGCCCGCGCCGACGCTGGACAATTTCGTCACCGGTGAAAACGCGGAAGTGGTGGCGGTGTTGCGCGCGCTGGCGCGCGGCGGGCCGTCCGAGCGTTTCATTTACCTCTGGGGCGGCAGCGGCAGCGGCCGCAGCCACCTGCTGCGGGCGGCGCTGCAGGCGCTGCGCGGGGCCGGCAGGACCGCGCGCCTGTTCGACGGCAGCGCGGACGGCGTGGGGGCCGACGATGCCTGCGCCGCCGACGACGTGCAGCGGCTCGACGGTCCGGCGCAGGTCGCGCTGTTCAATGTCTGCAACATCCTGCGCGAAGGCGGCGGCGTGCTGATCGCCGCCGGTGACCTGCCGCCGGCGCGGCTACCGCTGCGGCCCGACCTGCAGACCCGGCTGGCCTGGGGGCTGGTCTACGAAGTGCGGGCGCTGCGCGAGGAGGACCGCCGCGCGGCGCTGCGGGATTACGCCGCGGCGCGCGGGTTCGACCTGCCGCAGGAGGTGGCGGAATATCTGCTGGCCCGCGCGCCGCGCGACCTCAGCTCGCTGCGCGCGCTGGTGGACACGCTGGACCGGCTGTCGCTGGAGCGGAAGCGCGCGATCACGGTGCCGCTGGCGCGGGAACTGCTGCAGCAGACATCGCCGAAACCGGGCGGCCATGAATAAACGATAAACACGAATCACGGGAAAAGGCATGAAACTGGCATTGTTCGACCTCGACAACACGCTGCTCGCCGGCGACAGCGATTTCGAGTGGGCGCAGTTCCTGATCGACCGCGGCGTGCTCGACCGCGAGGTCTACGAGGCGCGCAACCAGGCGTTCTACGACCAGTACAAGGCCGGCACGCTGGACATCCGCGAATTTCTCGATTTCCAGCTGAAGCCGCTGTCGCGCCATCCGCGCCGCGTGCTCGACGCCTGGCATGCCGAGTACATGCGCGAGCGCATCGCGCCGATGATCCGCGATTCGGCGCGCGCCCTGGTCGAGCGCCACCGCGGCGAAGTCTGCGTGATCATCACCGCGACCAACAGTTTCGTGACCGCGCCGATCGCGCGCGAATTCGGCATCGAACACCTGATCGCCACCGAGCCCGAAGTGCGCGACGGCGAGTTCACCGGCGGCGTCAGCGGCACGCCGAGTTTCCGCGAAGGCAAGGTCGAGCGTCTCGAGGCGTGGCTGGCCTCCCGCGGAGAAAACATAAAAAATACTTTAAAATCAACATTTTACAGTGATTCGCACAACGATCTTCCATTGCTCGAGCAGGTCACCCATCCGGTGGCGGTGGATCCCGACGACGCGCTGCGCGCCCATGCCGGCGCGCGCGGCTGGCCGGTGATCAGCCTCGGCTGAGCGGCGGCGGTGCCGCGCTGCCGGCGTCATGATGGGGGCATGTATAATCGCGCCGGTTTTCCCTGCTGCGGCGGCCGGACGGGCGACACCGTCCACCCAGAGCGCGCCGCCTGCCATTTCCGCATGAATTCCGCATGATCAAGAAGCTGTTCGGCCGCGTGTTTTCAGGCCGCATGTTCCGGCCCGCGAAGCCGCGCATCATCGCCGTGCGCGAGCACGGCATCACCCGCGACCGCATCGGCGGTTGCGCGCTGCGCACCTGCGACGCGCTGCAGGAGGCCGGGTACGCCGCCTTCGTCGTCGGCGGCGCGGTGCGCGACCTGATCCTCGGCCGCGATCCCAAGGATTTCGACGTCGCCACCGACGCGACGCCGGAGGAGGTGCGCGGGATTTTCCGGCGCTCCCGTGTCATCGGCCGGCGCTTCCGGATCGTCCACGTGATGTGCGGCCGCGACCTGGTCGAGGTCACCACCTTCCGCGGCCCGGCGGCCGAGGCCGACGCGGACCACCAGGTCGAGGACGAACACGGCCGCCTGCTGCGTGACAACGTCTGGGGCGACCAGTCCCAGGACGCGGCGCGGCGTGACTTCACGATCAACGCGCTGTTCTACGATCCCGCGAAGCAGGAAGTGTGGGATTACCACGGCGGCGTCGCCGACCTGAAGCGCAGGCGCCTGCGCATGATCGGCGACCCGGCGCAGCGTTACCGCGAGGATCCGGTGCGCATGCTGCGCGCGGTGCGCTTCGCCGCGGCCTGCGGGCTGGAGATCGACGCGCCGACGCGCAAGCCGGTGAAGTCGCTGGCGAAGCTGCTGGCCCACGTGCCGGCGGCGCGGCTGTTCGACGAGATGCTCAAGCTGCTGCTGTCGGGCCACGCCGCCGAATGCGTGAAGCGCCTGCGCCGGGAAGGCCTGCACCACGGCCTGCTGCCGCTGCTCGACGTGATTCTCGAGCAGCCGCAGGGCGAGCGCTTCGTGATGCTTGCCCTGCAGAACACCGACGCGCGCATCCGCGAAGGCAAGCCGGTGTCGCCGGCCTTCCTGTTCGCCGCGCTGATGTGGCACGAAGTGCTGGCGGCGTGGAAAAAGACCGAGGCCCGCGGCGTGCCGCCGATCCCGGCGCTGTACCAGGCGATGGACGAAATGCTCGACAAGCAGACCGAGCAACTGGCCATCCCGCGGCGTTTCACGTCGGACATGAAGGATCTGTGGGCGCTGCAGCCGCGTTTCGGGCAGCGTGCCGGCCAGCGGCCGTTCCGCCTGCTCGAGCACCCGCGTTTCCGCGCCGGCTACGACTTCCTGCTGCTGCGCTGCGAAAGCGGCGAAGCCGATGCGGAACTCGGCAAGTGGTGGACGCGTTTCCAGGATGCCGATGCCGACGCGCGCAAGGCGATGCTGGTGACCGACGCCGGACCCGCAAAGAAGCGCCGCAAGCGCCGCCGCAAGACCGGCGCTCCGCCCGCGCCGGCCGCGGACTGAAACGGGTGACGGCACAGACCCGCACCGCCTGCGTGGCGCTCGGGGCCAACATCGGCGAGCCGCTGCGCCGGATCGAAGCCGGATTCGCCGCGCTGGCCGCGCTGCCCGGGACCCGGCTCACGGCCCGATCCTCGCTCTACCGCAGCGCGCCGGTCGGTTATGCCGACCAGCCGGATTTCATCAACGCGGTGGCGATGATCGAAACCGCGCTGGACCCGCATGCGCTGCTCGACGCATTGCTGGCCATCGAGCGCGCGCAGGGCCGGGTCCGCGACTTTCCCAACGCGCCGCGCACGCTGGACCTCGACATCGTGCTCTACGGCGATCTGGTGCTGCGCGAGCCGGGGCTGACCATTCCGCATGCGCGCATGCTCGAACGCGCCTTCGTGATGCTGCCGCTCGCGGAAATCGCGCCCGGCATGGCGGTGCCCGGGCACGGCAGCGTGGGCGACCTCGCCGCGCGGCTGGACGCCGGCAGCGTCGCGCAACTGCAGCGGATGCCGGCATGACGCTGAACGCAAAATACCGCTACATCGTGGTCGAGGGGCCGATCGGCTCGGGCAAGACCACGCTGGCGCGCCGTCTTGCGGGACACCTCGGCGCGGCAACGCTGTTCGAGGATCCCGATGCCAATCCCTTCCTGCCCGGTTTCTACCAGGACCCGGCGCGCCATGCGCTGCCGGTGCAGCTGTTTTTTCTGTTCCAGCGGATGAACCAGGTGCGCGACCTCGTGCAGTCCGACCTGTTTTCCGGCGTCACCGTCGCCGATTTCATGCTGGAGAAGGATCCGCTGTTCGCGCGCCTGAATCTCAACGACGACGAGCTCGCGCTGTACCGCCAGATCTACGACCATCTGAAGCCGCAGGCGCCGCAGCCCGATCTCGTGGTTTACCTGCAGGCCGGCGCCGGAACGCTGGTGGAGCGGGTGCGGCGGCGCGCGACGGCGTACGAAAAAAGCATTCCGGACGAGTATCTGTTGCGGCTTGCCGACGCCTATGCGCGGTTTTTCCATCATTACAGCGCGGCGCCCGTGTTGATCGTCAATTCCGAAAATCTGAATTTCGTTGATTCGGCTGCGGATTTTGATTTATTGTTGCACCGTATCAATGCCATGCGCGGCCCGCGCGAATTCTTCAGCCTGGGCGGCTAGCCAGGAGAATCCCATGCGTATCACGCTCAGCAATCTGCACAAAATGATGCGGGACGGCGAGAAGATCACCATGCTGACCTGCTACGACGCGAGTTTCGGGGCGCTGCTCGACGGCGCCGGACTCGACACGCTGCTGATCGGCGATTCGCTGGGCAACGTGCTGCAGGGGCATGAATCGACGCTGCCGGTGTCGCTGCGCGACATGGTCTATCACACCGCTTGCGTGGCGCGCGGCGCGAAGCGCGCCTTCATCATCGGCGACATGCCCTTCGGCACCTTCCAGGTGAGCCCGCAGGATGCCTTCCGCAATGCCGCCGAGATCATGGCGGCCGGCGCGCAGATGGTGAAGATCGAGGGCGGCCGGCCGATGCTCGAAACCATCTCGTTCCTGACCGAGCGCGGCATTCCGGTTTGCGGACACCTCGGGCTGACGCCACAGTCGGTGCACCAGCTCGGCGGCTACCGCGTGCAGGGCAGGGCCGAGGACGAGGCGCAGCGCATGCTCGACGACGCGCGCATCCTCGAACAGGCGGGGGCCGGCATGATCGTGCTCGAGGCGATTCCGGCGGCGCTTGCCAGCCAGATCACCGCCGCGGCGCAGGTGCCGATCATCGGCATCGGCGCCGGCGCGGACTGCCACGGCCAGGTGCTGGTGCTGCACGACATGCTCGACGTCTATCCGGGCACGAAGGCCAAGTTCGTCAAGAACTACATGAAGGCGGCGGCCGGCTCGATCCATGATGCCGTGGCGCTCTACGTGGAGGAAGTGCGCTCCGGGAAATTCCCGGGCAGGGAACACGCGTTTTGAAGCAGTTATGAATGATGAGCGATGAGTGATGAGCACAGTCCGATTCCTTTATCGAGTATGATGCGGCGGTTTTTGCTCATCGCTCATCACTCCTAGCTCATCGCTGCCCATGGACGTTATCCACTCCGTAGCCGAACTGCGCGACCGCCTGCGCCGCGAGCCGAACAACGTGTTCGTGCCCACCATGGGCAATCTCCACGAGGGGCACATCGAGCTGATGCGCATTGCCAAGCCGCGCGCGGCCTGCACGGTGGTCAGCATCTTCGTCAACCGCCTGCAGTTCGGCCCGCGCGAGGATTTCGACCGTTATCCGCGCACCTTCGAGGCCGACTGCGAGCGCCTGCGCAAGGCCGGCGTCGACGTCGTGTTCGCACCCGACGAGAAGGAAATCTACCCGGAGCCGCAGACCTACGTGGTCGAGCCCTCGGATCTGCAGCACATCCTCGACGGCGGCGCGCGGCCGGGGCATTTCCGCGGCGTGGCCACCGTGGTGCTGAAGCTGTTCAACATGGTGGCGCCGCACGCGGCGATTTTCGGCAAGAAGGATTACCAGCAATGCCTGGTGCTGACCAACATGGTGCATCAGTTCGCGCTGCCGATCGAGATCATCCTAGCGGAAACCGTGCGCGCGGAGGACGGCTTGGCGCTGTCCTCGCGCAATACCTACCTGAGTCCGGCCGAACGCCAGGAAGCGCCGCGGCTGTACCGCGTGCTGCGCAACGCGCGCGGCGAGATCGCGCTGGGCGCGCGGGATTACCAGCGGATCGAACTGGCGGCGATGGCGGAGCTGGCCCGACACGGCTGGAAGCCGGACTATGTCGCCGTGCGCCGGCGCACCGACCTGCAGCCGCCGGCCAACGGTGAAACCGAGCTGGTGATCCTGGCGGCGGCGCGGCTGGGCAAGACGCGGCTGATCGACAATGTCGAGGTGACGCGGCCCGCGGCGTGATGAAGGGCGCCGCAGCGCGGGCGGAAGTTTTTCGTTTTTCAGATGGTGCCGGGAGCCGGAATCGAACCGGCACGCTGTCGCCAGCGCGGGATTTTGAGTCCCGTGCGTCTACCAATTCCGCCATCCCGGCACGGGGCGCGATTATCCCTTAAACGTCCGGAGCCCGGCAACAGCGCCTTATAATCCGCGCGATGCGCCTGGACGACTTCCATTACGACCTGCCGCCGGAACTGATCGCGCAGGCGCCTGCCGGGACGCGCAGCGCCAGCCGCCTGCTGCACCTCGACGGCGCCACCGGCGCGCTGCGCGACGGCCTGTTTCCGGACATCGTCGAACTGCTCGATCCGGGCGACCTGCTGGTGGTCAACGACACCCGCGTGATCAAGGCGCGCCTGTCCGGGCGCAAGGCCTCGGGGGGGCGGATCGAGGCGCTGGTCGAGCGCGTGACCGGCCCGCATGAAGCCGACGTCCAGTTGCGCGCGAGCCATGCGCCGAAGGCCGGCAGTCTGCTGCTGCTCGGCGATGGCGTCGATGCCGAAGTCCTCGGCCGCAGCGGGGACCTGTATCGCCTGCGTTTCGCGGGCGACGACGACGTCTGGACGCTGCTCGAGCGCCACGGCGCGGTGCCGCTGCCGCCGTACATCGGCCATGCGCCGGATGCCGGCGACGAGGCGCGTTACCAGACCGTCTACGCGAAGAATCCCGGCGCCGTCGCCGCGCCCACCGCGGGCCTGCATTTCGACGACGCGATCCTCGGCGCGCTGCGTGCGAAAGGCGTCGGCATCGCGACGCTGACGCTGCACGTCGGCGCCGGCACCTTCCAGCCGGTGCGGGTGCAGGATCTGGCCGAACACCGCATGCACAGCGAGTGGTACAGCCTGCCGCAGGCGACCGTCGATGCGCTGGCGGCCGCGCGCGCAGCCGGCGGCCGCGTCGTCGCCGTCGGCACCACCAGTCTGCGCGCGCTGGAGAGCGCCGCGGCGGCCGGGGACCCGGTGGCGGGGGCCGCCGAGACCGCGCTGTTCGTGCTGCCCGGCTACCGCTTCCGCGTCGTCGATCGGCTGATCACCAATTTCCACCTGTCGCGCTCGACGCTGCTGATGCTGGTGTCGGCCTTCGGCGGCACCGAACACATCCGCGCGGCCTATCGCCACGCCATCGCGCGGCGCTACCGTTTTTTCAGTTATGGTGACGCGATGCTGATCGATCGCGCGCCGGGGAAGTGAAACAGATGCGATTCCAGGTCACCGCCACCGACGGCGCCGCGCGCCGCGGCACGCTCGAAACCGCGCACGGCGTCGTCGAGACCCCGGTGTTCATGCCGGTGGGCACCTATGGCGCAGTCAAGGGCATGGCGCCCGACGAGCTGCAGGGGCTGGGCGCGCGCATCGTGCTCGGCAACACCTTCCACCTGTGGCTGCGGCCGGGACTGGACGTCATTGCGGCCCACGGCGGCCTGCACCGTTTCATGGGCTGGGACGGGCCGATCCTGACCGATTCCGGCGGCTTCCAGGTGTTCAGTCTCGGCGACCTGCGGAAAATCAGCGAGGAGGGCGTGAAATTCCAGTCGCCGGTCAACGGCGACGCCTGCTTCCTGACGCCGGAGGAATCGATGCGCATCCAGCGCGTGCTGAACGCCGACATCGTGATGGCCTTCGACGAATGCACGCCGTACCCGGCCGATCATGCGCAGGCGCGGGCGTCGATGGCGCTGTCGATGCGCTGGGCGGCGCGCAGCAGGGCGGCGCACGCGGACAATCCCAATGCGCTGTTCGGCATCGTGCAGGGCGGCATGTTCGAGGACCTGCGCGACGAGTCGCTGGCGGCGCTGACCGCGATCGGCTTCGACGGCTATGCCATCGGCGGGCTGTCGGTGGGCGAGCCCAAGCCCGACATGCTGCGCATCCTGCGCCACACCGCGCCGCGCCTGCCCGCGGACCGGCCGCGTTACCTGATGGGGGTCGGCACGCCCTCGGACATCGTGGCCGCGGTCAGTGCCGGCATCGACATGTTCGACTGCGTGCTGCCGACGCGCAATGCCCGCAACGGCTGGCTCTACACCCGCCGCGGCGTGATCAAGCTGCGCAATGCGCGGTACCGCGACGATCCGGGGCCGCTCGATCCGGACTGCGCCTGTTACACCTGCCGCCATTTCACCCGGGCCTACCTGCATCACCTGCAGCGGGTGAACGAAATGCTCGGCGCGCGGCTCAATACCCTCCACAACCTGCATTATTACCAGGAGTTGATGCGCGGGTTGCGGGAGGCGGTTGCCGCCGGTCGGCTTGCGGCCTTCGCCGCCGAAACGGCTGAAATGAGCGGTCAGAACGGAGAGGAATGATGTTAAAATACAATGCTTTGACGAAGCGCCCGGCGTCCGGAATCCACCGGTTTGAGGCGCCCCATTTCCGCAACGGAGGTTTACCGTGTTGATCAGTCCCGCCTGGGCACAGGCCCCGGCCGCCGCGCAGGGCGGCGGCATCGAAAGCATGCTGCTCATCTTCGCGATGTTCGCCGTGCTCTATTTCCTGATGATCCGTCCGCAGATGAAGCGCGCCAAGGAGCACAAGGCCATGGTCGACGGCCTGCAGAAGGGCGACGAGGTGATCACCGCCGGCGGCATTCTCGGCCGCATCACCAGGGTCGACGACCAGTACGTCACCGTCGGCATCGCCGGGGGCGTCGAAGTGCAGCTGCAGCGCCATGCCGTGCAGACCGTGCTGCCCAAGGGCACGATCAAGACCATCCAATGAATCGCTGAGTCCGTGAAATTTTGACGGGGCGGAGGGCGGTTTTCCGCCCTGCCGCCTCCACGGCCGCCACCGTTCTCATCCCACCCGCATCCATTCCCGCACGGCTCCGCCATGAACCGTTATCCCCTCTGGAAAAACCTGCTGGTTCTCGCCACCATCGTGATCGGGCTGCTTTACACGCTGCCCAATTTCTACGGGGAAGAGCCCGCAGTGCAGGTTTCTCCGCTGCGCAGCAACCTGAAAGTCGATGCCGCCCTGATGGAGCGCATCGGGGACGCGCTGAAAAAGGCGGAATTGACGCCGGAGGGCATCGAGCTCGATGCGACCAGCGTCAAGGCGCGGTTCGCGTCGACCGACGACCAGATCAGGGCGAAGGACGCGGTGCAGGCCGCGCTGGGCGAGGACTACGTGGTGGCGCTGAACCTGCTGTCGCGCAGCCCGCATTGGCTGGCCTCGATCGGCGCCCTGCCGATGTACCTCGGCCTCGACCTGCGCGGCGGCGTGCATTTCCTGATGCAGGTCGAAATGAAGGCGGCGCTGACCAAGCAGCTGGAGGCCTACACCAACGACATCCGCAGCCTGCTGCGCGAGCAGCGCATCCAGTATTCCGGGGTCTCGCGCGACGGCCAGTCGCTGACGGTGCGTTTCCGCGAGGCCGCGCTGCGCGACCGCGCGCTGACGCGCATCGCCAAGGACCTGCCGGCGCTCGAGCTGAAAACCGCCAACGACGCCGGCGAGTACCGCATCAGCGGCGTGCTGAAGATCGAGGAGCAGCGCCGCATCCAGGAATCGGCGCTGCAGCAGAACGTCAACACGCTGCGCAACCGCGTCAACGAGCTGGGCGTCGCCGAGCCGATCATCCAGCAGCAGGGCGTCGACCGGGTCGTCGTGCAGCTGCCGGGCGTGCAGGACACCGCCAAGGCCAAGGACATCCTCGGCCGCACCGCGACGCTGGAAGTGCGCATGGTCGACGACGAAAAGATGCTCGATCTCGCCGCCGTGCAGCAGGCCAAGGCCGGACAGCTGCCCTTCGGCACGGATCTCTACTACGAGCGCAACGGCGAGGCGGTGCTGGTGAAGAAGCAGGTGGTGCTGACCGGCGAGCGCATCAACGACGCGCAGCCCGGTTTCGACGGCACCACGGGCGAGCCCGCGGTGCACATCAACCTCGACGGCACCGGCGCGCGGATTTTCCAGCAGGTCACCCGCGAGAACGTCGGCAAGCGCATGGCGATCCTGCTGTTCGAGCGAGGCAAGGGCGAGGTGGTCACCGCGCCGGTGATCCGCAGCGAAATCGGCGGCGGCCGGGTGCAGATCAGCGGCCGCATGACCACGCAGGAGGCGAGGGACGTGTCGCTGCTGCTGCGCGCCGGCGCGCTGGCGGCGCCGATGGAGATCGTCGAGGAGCGCACCGTGGGGCCCTCGCTGGGCGCCGAAAACATCAAGGTCGGCTTCCAGTCGATGTGGATGGGATTCGCCGCGATCGCCGTGTTCATGATCGTCTATTACCGGATCTTCGGGGTCATCTCGGTCATCGCGCTGTCGGCGAACCTGCTGTTCCTGATCGCGCTGCTGTCGATGCTGCAGGCCACGCTGACCCTGCCCGGGATCGCGGCCATCGCGCTGACGCTGGGCATGGCGATCGACGCCAACGTGCTGATCAACGAGCGCGTGCGCGAGGAGCTGCGCAACGGCAACACCCCGCATGCCGCGATTCATGCGGGGTACGACCGGGCCTGGGGCACGATTCTGGATTCGAACCTGACCAACCTGGTGGTCGGCGTTGCGCTGTTTGCCTTCGGTTCCGGACCGGTCAGGGGTTTCGCGGTGGTGCACTGTCTCGGGATCATGACCTCGATATTCAGCGCGGTCATGGTGTCCCGCTGCATCGTCAACCTGATGTACGGCAGCCGGCGGCGCCTGGTAACGATTTCAGTGGGGCAAATCTGGAGGCCGGACGCGGAGAAGGCCTGATTGCCGGCCCGTCCCCATCACGTTCCCCATACGCCCCCATAACTTGCGGATCTAGACATCATGGAATTTTTCAGAATCAGGCGCGTGATCCCCTTCATGCGCCACGCATGGATCTTCAACCTGATATCCGTGGCGGTGTTCCTGATCGCGGTCGGATCGCTGGCGACCCGTGGCCTGCATCTGGGCGTCGATTTCACCGGTGGCACGGTCATGGAAGTGACCTACCAGCAGCCGCCGGATCTCGACAGGATCCGCGCCCAGATGATGAAGATCGGCTTCACCGAGCCCAGCGTGCAGAATTTCGGCAGTTCCCGCGACGTGCTGATCCGCCTGCCGCTGAAGGAAGGCCTGAGCAGCGCGGGCATTTCCGAGACGGTCATGAAGGAGCTGAGGCAGCTGGACGGCGAGGTCGAGCTTCACCGGGTCGAGTTCGTCGGCCCGCAGGTGGGCAAGGAACTGCTGGAGAACGGGGCGCTGGCGCTGTTGTTCGTGTCGGTCGGAACCATCCTCTACCTGTGGTTCCGCTTCGAGTGGAAGTTCGGCGTGTCGGCGATCATCGCCAACCTGCACGACGTGGTGATCATCCTCGGTTTCTTTTCGCTGTTCCAGTGGGAGTTCACGCTGCCCGTGCTGGCGGCCGTGCTGGCGGTGCTCGGGTATTCCGTGAACGAATCCGTGGTCATCATGGACCGGGTGCGCGAGTGCTTCCGCAACCGGAACCTGCGCAGGCTGTCGGTGCCCGAGATCATCGACACCGCGATCACCGCGACGATTTCGCGCACCGTCATCACCCACGGATCGACGCAGCTGATGGTGTGCTCGATGCTGATCTTCGGCGGCGAGGCGCTGTTCTATTTCGCGCTGGCGCTGACCATCGGCATCTGGTTCGGCATCTATTCCTCGATCATGGTGGGCAGCTCGCTGCTGATCTGGCTGGGGCTCCGGCGCGGCGACCTGGCCAAGCCGGAAACGGCGCACAAGCCCGGCGAGGACGGCGCCGTAGTCTAGGCGGGCGGCGGTGGAACTGCTCGCGCTGTTCGTCGACGTCGTCCTCCACCTCGACGACCACCTGCAGGCGCTGGTCGCCGCCTACGGCGCCTGGGTCTACCTGATCCTGTTCCTGATCGTGTTCTGCGAGACCGGGCTGGTGGTGACGCCGTTCCTGCCCGGCGATTCGCTGCTGTTCGTGGCCGGCGCGATCGCCGCCGCCGGCGGCATGAACATCCACCTGCTGGTGCTGCTGCTGATCGTCGCGGCCATCCTCGGCGACGCGGTCAATTACGGCATCGGCCACTACCTCGGGCCGCGGGTGCTGAAGGACCGGGATTCGCGCTGGCTCAATCCGAAACACCTCGAGCGCGCACATGCCTTCTACGAGCGCCACGGCGGCAAGACCATCGTCATCGCGCGCTTCGTGCCCATCGTCCGCACCTATGCGCCCTTCGTCGCCGGCGCGGCCAGCATGCCGTACCCGCGGTTCGCGCTGTACAACGTCAGCGGCGCGATCCTGTGGGTGGTGTCGCTGGGTTACGCTGGCTACTTCTTCGGCAACATTCCGCTGGTCAAGGACAACCTGACGCTGGTGATCGTCGCCATCATCATCCTGTCCATCCTGCCCGGCGTCGTCGAATACCTGCGCCATCGCAAGCGCCCGGCCTGAGGCATGAATCTCTACCTGCGCCTGCTGTGGCTGCTGTGGCGGTTGCGCGGCGTGCGGCGGCGCGGGCTGTTCGACGAGTCGCGCCTGCCGTTCCGGGTGTTGCCGAACGACTGCGACATCAACCTGCACATGAACAACGGGCGTTACCTGTCGTTCATGGATCTCGGCCGCGTGCACCTGATCGCGCAGACCGGCCTGCTGGGCGAGGTCTGGCGCCGGCGCTGGATGCCGGTGCTCGCCGCCGCCGAAATCGCCTTCATCCGCTCGCTGGAACCCTTCGACCGTTTCGAGCTGGTGACACGATTGCTGACCTGGGACGACAAGTACGTCTACCTCGAACAGTGTTTCGAGCGCGACGGCGAACTGTGCGCGCATGCCTATGCGAAGGGACTGTTTCTGGACCGGGGCGGGCGGGTGCCCAATGCGGAGCTGGTGAAGCTTGCCGGTTACGAGGGGTTGCCGCCGCCGATGCCCGAATCGCTGCGGCGCTGGGCCGATTTCACGGCGAGCAAGCGCGCCGAGAAAAATAATCAATAAAAACAAATGCTTGCGAATTATCCCCCGGCGGGAATCAGATGCGCCTGGCCAGTTCGACGGCCTTGCCGATGTAATTCGCCGGCGTCATCGCCAGCAGGCGCTGCTTCTCGGCTTCGGGAATGCCCTGCAATCCCTTGATGAAGGCCTGCAGCGTGTCGCGGTTGATGCCTTTGCCGCGGGTGAGGTCCTTCAACTGTTCGTAGGCGCCGGGCACGTTGTAGCGGCGCATCACCGTCTGGATCGGCTCGGCCAGCACTTCCCAGTTGGCGTCGAGGTCGGCCGCGAGCCTGTCGCGGCTGGCCTCCAGCTTGTTCAGGCCCTTCAGGCAGGAATCCCAGGCGAGCAGCGCGTAACCCAGCGCGACGCCCATGTTGCGCAACACCGTCGAGTCCGTCAGGTCGCGCTGCCAGCGCGACACCGGCAGCTTGTCCGAGAGGTGGCGCAGCAGCGCGTTCGACAGGCCGAGGTTGCCCTCCGAATTCTCGAAGTCGATCGGGTTGACCTTGTGCGGCATGGTCGAGGAGCCGATCTCGCCCGCCTTCGTTTTCTGCCTGAAATAACCGACCGAGATGTAGCCCCAGACGTCGCGGTCGAGGTCGAGCAGGATGGTGTTGGCGCGGGCCACCGCGTCGAACAGCTCGGCCATCGCGTCGTGCGGCTCGATCTGGATCGTGTACGGATTGAATTCCAGGCCCAGCG
>CAZHJU010000007.1:0-107713 GCA_964533495.1 uncultured Bordetella sp.
GGCGGCACCACCAGGTTGTCGGGCGCGGGACGGTTCTTGTAGACGCGGCCGGCGAGGTCGAACAGCGAGCCGTGGCAGGGACAGTAGAAGCCGCCCTGCCAGTTGGAATCGAAAGCCTCGGCCTGCTTGGCGAACTTGTCGACCGGCGAGCAGCCGAGGTGGGTGCAGATGCCGACGACGATCAGGTATTCGTCCTTGATCGAGCGGAACTCGTTGGCGGCATAGGCCGGCTGCATCGGCTTCTTCGAGCCGGGATCGGCGACGTTGCCGTCATTGCCGCGGATGGTGTCGAGCATTTCCTTGGTGCGGCGGACGACCCACACCGGCTTGCCGCGCCACTCGACGGTGATGCGCTCGCCGGGCGCCAGCGCGCCGACATCGACCTCCACCGGCGCGCCGGCGGCTTTCGCGCGTTCCGACGGCATCATGCTCGCCACGAACGGCACCGCGGCGGCGCCGGCAGCCACGCCGCCAGCCACCGTCGTGGCGGCGACCAGAAACTGCCGTTTACCCTGATCGGTATCTTTCTCGGACATGCCCGTAGTCCCCTTTGACTCTTGCGTCTGCGAAAAAGGCCATATTCTACACGCGGACACCGCAGAAAGTTAAGCGGAAACTGGAAATATCCAATTAATTCATGAGCTTATGAATACCCGCCCGATGCCGCCATCGACCGGCCCCGGCGGCGGCCGCATTGGCCTCAACCAACCGCGGGGAACGCCAGGCACACGATGGTTCCGCTACCCCGCGCAGGCGACCGGATGTCGACCTTGCCGCCATGCAGATGGGCAATCTCGCGGACGATGGCAAGACCCAGCCCGCAGCCTTCGCCGCCCGCGCCGTCGACGCGATAGAAACGTTCGAAGACCAGCGAGCGCAGCGTTTCCGGTATGCCGATACCGTCGTCCTCCACCCGCAGCATCGCGGTGCCGTCCCCGCTCCCGGTCGACACCGTGATGCGCCCGCCGGAGGGGGTATAGGCGATGGCATTGCCGATCAGGTTCGACAACAGCTCCTTCAGCAGGAAAAAATCCCCGCGCAGCGGCGCCGCTTTCAGTTCGAGCCCGAGATCGATCCTCTTGCGTATCGCGGCGGGCATCCAGTCCTCCACGACCTCCCCGGCGACGTCACGCAGGTCGATCGGCCGCATCGAGTCCGCCTGCGCGAACCCGGCCTCCGCCCGCGCCAGCGTCAGCAGCTGGTTGGCGAGGCGCACCGCGCGCTCGGTCGACAGTCCGAGCTCCTTGAGCACCCGCACGTGCTCCGCGGGATCGGTCTGGCTCAGGCCGTATTCGACCTGCATCCGCAGGCCGGCCAGCGGCGTGCGCAGCTGGTGCGCGGCATTGGCCACGAACTCCTGCTGCGACTGGAGGGTGCGGTCGAGACGGGCCAGCAATTCGTTCAATGCCGCCACCAGCGGGCGCACCTCCACCGGAGCGCGCCCCGGCGGGATCGGACGCAGGTCGCGGTGCGAACGGGTTTCGATTTCCTCGCGCAGGTGCTCCAGCGGCTCGAGGCCCTTGCCGACGCCGAACATCACCAGCACGATCACGGACGCGACGAGCATCACCTCGATCATGATCATGCCCGTCAGTATCTGCTTCGTCAGTTCGCTGCGTTTGACCCCGGTTTCGGCGACCTGGACGATGGCGTCCACGCCGCGCAGGCTGACCCGCATCGCGGCCACCCGCACGTATTCACCGTCGATCCTGGCATCGTAGAGCAGTTCCCCGGCCTCGAGGGCATCGCTGCGGAGCGGCTGCAGTTGCGCGTCCCCGGCGATCAGCCGGCCGTTCCGGTCATGGACCGAATAGTAGATGCGGTCAAACTGGTCGGTGCGCAGCAGCATGTCCGCGGAATTCGACAGCGCCTCCGGATTGACGTCGGGGCGCGAATTGATCAGCCGCGTCAGCGACTGCGCGGTGTCGACGAGCACCCAGTCGTAGGCGGCGGTCACCGGCCGCAGTGCGACGGCGTGGCCAAACAGCGTGGCCACCACCAGCGCCAGCAGCAGCAGCACGGCCAGCCACCGGAACAGCAGCCGGCGGATGCTAAGCTGCATCATCCGGCGTTTTGTCGAGGTAGTAGCCGAAGCCGCGGATGGAATGGATCTTCACGCCCGCCGGCCCGAGCTTGTTGCGCAGCCGGGAAATGTAGACTTCGACCACGTTGAGATTCAGGTCCTCGTCGGCGCTGCTGATGGCCGACACGATCTGCTCCTTGCTGACGATTTTGCCGGCGCGAAGCACCAGGAATTCGAGCACGCTCCATTCCCGCGCGGTCAGCCTGACGGGATTGCCCGCGACCCAGACGCGCTTCGCGGCGATATCGACGGCCAGCTGGCCGCAGACGATCTGCGTTTCCGCCGTCTGCTGGCCGCGCCGGATCACGGCGCGCATCCTCGCCTCGAGTTCCATCAGCGAAAACGGCTTGATCAGGTAATCGTCGGCGCCGAGGTCGAGGCCGTGCACGCGGTCGGCCACGGAATCGCGCGCGGTCAGCAGCAGCGCCGGCACGTAACGCTCCCTCTGCCTCGCCCTGCGCAGGACCTCGAACCCGTCGATCCCCGGCAGGCCGACATCGAGAATGACCAGGTCGTATTCCTCATGCGCCATCAGCAGGTCCGCCTCGCGCCCGCCGGTCGCCAGATCGACGCGATAGCCGGCCTGCTGCAGGTAACGGACCAGTCCGTCACCGAGAGCCTTGTCATCCTCCACGATCAGCACGTGCATCCCGGAAAAACTCCTGCCAGCGTTTGGCGGAAAGCGGCAAGCCTTCCGGCGGCATCACCACGATCCCGCATGAACGCACTCTAATTCATCGCCGAGGATTGCCGCAAAAGCATGTGCGGCGGCGGCCTGTCCGCTGCCGCAACGGCGCAACAATCCGTTCAGCTTCGCGCAAGCTTCGGCCCGGGGCGGGCGGCCGCGCGGCGGACGCAGCGCCCGGATGCGGCGGGCGCCGGAAGCACCGGGGCCGCCTACTGCGGCGGCGGATGGGGCATCACGCGCTGCCAGGCGGAAGCGCAGGTCTGCACGTAGGGATAGTAGGACTGCGAATCCGGACAGTAATGCCAGGTCGGCGCCGCGCCGGACTGCGGCGCTCCCTGGGCCCGCGCCGGCGGCACCGGATTGCCGTGCTCGTCGTAGAACACCAGCGGCTCGCGCACGATCACCCGCTCGCGCAACACCACCGGCGGGGCCGGGTGGTAGTACGGATGGGAATGCGCGGACCACCACGGCGCGAACACCACCGGGGCGCCGATCATCACGCCGACCCGCAGCCTGGAATGGCTGCGGCCGCCATGAGCGTCGGCCGGCAGGCTTGCCGCCAGGGTCACGGCGGCCAGGGTCAGCAACAGGGACAACTGAATCTTGCGCATGGAGGCTTCCTCCTGCATCCAGGATGGCGCCATGATAGCCCCGCGGGCGCCTCCGGGTGGCGGTCAATTTGTTTCAGAATGTAACCGTCCGCGCTGCGGGCGGGCCGCCGGACCACGCTCAGACCGGGTTGTCGATGTCGATGAAACGGTGGCGCAGCCCGAAACGCCGCGCGAGGTGTTCGCCCAGCGCCTGCACGCCGTAACGCTCGGTCGCGTGGTGGCCGGCGGCGATGTAGGCCACACCGGACTCGCGCGCGGCATGCACGGTCTGCTCGGAAATCTCGCCGCTGATGTAGGCATCGACCCCCAAGGCGATGGCCTGCTCGAACAACCCCTGTGCTCCGCCCGTGCACCACGCGATGCGGCGCAGCGGGCGCGCGGGATCGCCGATCAGCAGCGGCCGGCGCGCGGTCTCCTGCCCGATCCGCTCCCCGAAACGGGCAAGCGTGGTTTCGTCCCGCAGACTGCCGTGCATGCCGATGCCCTGCTCTCCGAAACGGCCCGAGGACGTCAGCCCGAAACGCAGCGCCAGCTGCGCGTTGTTGCCCACTTCCGGATGGACATCCAGCGGCAGGTGATAGGCGAACAGGTTCAGGTCGTGCGCGAGCAGCGCGCCGATGCGGCGGCGGCGCATGCCGGTGATGCGACCGTCCTCGCCGCGCCAGAAATAGCCGTGGTGCACCAGCAGCGCATCGGCGCCTTCGGCCACGGCCGCCTCGATCAGCGCCGACGACGCGGTGACGCCGGTGACGATGCAGCCGACATCCGCGCGCCCTTCCACCTGCAGGCCGTTTGGGCAATAATCCCGGTAATCAGGGACTTGCAGAAAATCCGCAAGATAGCTTTCCAGCGCAGCGCGTTCCATGGGCATCCATCTGTTCACCGGTCAGCGAACATTGTAACCGCGTCGCCGCGGCATCCTTCATGCGAAAACTCTGGTTGATCTTCTGTCAGACGGCCACCATCTGCCTCGCCGCGCTGTTCGTCGTCAGCACGCTGCGGCCGGACCTGCTCAACGGCAATTCGCCGCAGGGCGCGGTCATCACCACCGTCAAGCAGATGACCGGCGACGGCGGCGTGCCGCGGGCGGCGTCTTACAGCGATGCCGCAAAAAAGGCGATGCCCGCGGTGGTCAACATTTTCACCTCCCAGGCCGTCAAGCGGCCGCAGCACCCGCTGCGCGACGATCCGCTGTTCCGCTTTTTCTTCGGCGACCAGCCCGACGCGCAGGCGCAGCCCAGCACCAACCTGGGCTCCGGCGTCATCGTCAGCGAATCCGGCTACATCCTCACCAACAGCCACGTCGTCGATGCCGCCGACGGCATCGAGGTCGCGCTGGCCGACGGGCGGCGCATCAATGCCAAGGTGATCGGCACCGATCCCGAGTCGGACCTCGCGGTGCTGAAAATCGACCTGCCGAAACTGCCGGCGATCACCTTCGGCCAGCCCGACAGCGCGCGCGTCGGCGACGTCGTGCTCGCGATCGGCAATCCCTTCGGCGTCGGCCAGACGGTGACGCTGGGCATCGTCAGCGCGCTGGGACGCAGCCACCTCGGCATCAACACCTTCGAGAATTTCATCCAGACCGACGCCGCGATCAATCCCGGCAACTCCGGCGGCGCGCTGGTCGACGTCAACGGCCACCTGATCGGGATCAACACCGCGATCTACTCGAAGACCCCCGGCGGCGCCTCGCTGGGCATCGGTTTTGCCATTCCGGCAAGCACCGCGAAAGCCGTGATGGAGCAGATCATCCAGAACGGCTCGGTGCAACGCGGCTGGATCGGCGTCGGCGTGCAGGACCTGAACAAGGAAATCGCCGAATCGTTCCGCATTCCCGGAACGCGCGGCGCATTGATCACCGAAGTGTTCCGCGGCACGCCGGCGGACCGCGGCGGCATCAGGGTCGGCGACGTGCTGGTGGCCGTCGACGGCAGGCCGGTGACCGATTCGGCGACCATGCTTAACCTGATCGCCGCCCTGGTTCCCGGCAGCGAGGCGACACTGCGCGTGATGCGCGAAGCCAAATCGCTGGAACTCAAGGTGACCGTCGGCAAACGGCCGAAACAGCCGCGTCGCGACGCCGCCGAATGATCCCGCGCGACCGGCGTCACCGGCGGCCGCGCTCCTCCGCCTCGATGCGGTCAAGCTCGGCTTCCTGCGCGGCATCGTCCGCGGTACGGTAGCCGTCGTCACCGTCGCCGTCCGGCGCGCGCGGCCTGCCGCCGGCAAAACGGGCGGCAAACAGGCCCACCTCGAACAGCAGGCACATCGGAATCGCCAGCAGCAGCTGCGACACCACGTCCGGGGGCGTCACGATCGCCGCGATCACGAAGGCGATGACGATGAAATAGGGCCGGATATCGCGCAGCTGCTGCAGCGTGACGACGCCCATGCGCGTCAGCATCACCACCACGATCGGCGTCTCGAAGGCCACGCCGAAGGCGAGGAACATGGTGAGGACGAAATTGAGGTAGTTCTCGATGTCCGGCGCCACCGAGATGCTTTTCGGCGCGATCTGGTTGATGAAATGGAACACCGTGTTGAACACGAAGAAATAGCAGAAGGCGATGCCGACCACGAACAGCAGCGTGCTCGCCACCACCAGCGGCAGCACCAGGCGCTTTTCGTGGCTGTAGAGCCCGGGCGCCACGAAGGACCATGCCTGGTACAGCGTGTACGGCAGCGTCAGCACGAAGGCCACCATCATCGCCACCTTCACCGGCACCAGGAAAGGCGTCACCACGCCGGTGGCGATCATTCTGGAACCCTCGGGCAGGGCCCGCATCATCGGCGTCGCCAGCAGGTCGTAGAGCCCGGAAGCGAAGGGGACCAGCGCCAGCAGCACCACGCCGAAGGCGATCAGCGCGCGCAGCAGGCGGTCGCGCAGCTCGACCAAATGGGAGATGAAGGTGTCTTCGCTCACTGTACGGCTAGGCCGGCTTCGCGGGATCCGTCGCGGCGGGCGTTTCTGCGGCCGCGGGCGTTTCGGGGACGGCGGATGCGCCGGCATCCGGGTCGGCGGGCGGCGCGTCCCCGGCAATCCGGTTCATTTCGGTTTCCGCCGAGCGCACGGTGTCGTTGACCGACTGCTCCAGCGACTGCGCGGTCTCCTGCATGCTCGCCTGCAGCTTGCGCAGGTCGTCCAGCGCCATCTCGCGGCTGATGTCGGCCTTCACGTCGTTGACGTAGCGCTGCATGCGGCCGAACAGGTGGCCGACGGTGCGCGCGACCCGGGGCAGCTTTTCCGGGCCGATGACGACCAGCGCCACCACGGCGATGACCATCAGTTCGGAAAAGCTGATGTCGAACATGGCGGGGTGCGGGTGATCTCGGTGGAAAAAAGCGCGGAACCCGGACAGGACATCCGGCCCGGGCATGTTCCTCGGCGTGCCCGGTCAGGAGCGGGTGGTTTCCTTGCGTGCCTCGCCGTCGATGGTCTGGCCGGTGGAGGACGGGATTTCAGTCTTGGCCTGCTCGGACTTGCCGTCCTCCGATTTCATGCCTTCCTTGAAACCCTTCACCGCGCCGCCGAGGTCGGAGCCGATGTTGCGCAGCTTCTTGGTGCCAAACACCAGAACCACCACCAGCAGCACGATCAACCAATGCCAAATACTGATTGCACCCATAACGAGCTCCTCATGATCCGTGCGCGGGCACGGCGTAAGAATTCATGCGCCGGGCCGCCGGCGTGACGTCATTTCCCGCGCGACGCCTTTTCAGCGATGCCGGAAACGCCTTCACGCCGCTGCAGCTCCGCCAGCACGTCTTCGGGACCCGCGCCATGCCAGGCCAGCAGCACCAGCGTGTGAAACCACAGATCCGCCGTCTCGCGGACCACATGCAGTTTATCACCCTCCTTCGAGGCCAGCAGGGTCTCCGCCGCCTCCTCCAGCACCTTGCGCAGGATGGCGTCCTCGCCCTTCGCCAGCAGGCCGGCCACGTACGAGCCACCGGCCTCCGCCGCCTTGCGCGCCGCGATGGTCTCTCCCAGCCTCAGCAATATGTCCTTTTCCGCCATGATGATCACTTTTTGTAGATCGACTCCGGATCCTTCAACACCGGATCGGTCTCGACCCAGCGGCCGTCGCGCAATTCCAGGAAAAAGCAGCTGTGCCGCCCGGTGTGGCAGGCGATGCCGCCGACCTGCTCGACTTCGAACAGCACCACGTCCGCATCGCAGTCCAGGCGCAACGACCTGACCTTCTGCACATGGCCCGACTCCTCGCCCTTGTGCCACAGTTTCCCGCGCGACCGCGACCAGTAATGCGCTTCGCCAGTCGTTACGGTCCGCTGCAGCGCCTCGCGGTTGGCCCAGGCCAGCGTCAGCACCCGGCCCGAAGCCTGCTCCTGCGTCACCACCGGGACCAGCCCGTCGGCGTTCCAGCGTATGCGGTCGAGCCAATCCATATCTTACCGGGCGTCCTGGAGCATATATTTATAACTATTTGATTTTAATAATTTTTTCAAGATACTACAAGCGCACCTCGATGCCCCGCTGCGCCATGTACTCCTTGGCCTGGCGCACCGTGAATTCACCGTAGTGGAAAATGCTCGCGGCAAGCACCGCATCGGCATGGCCGATGATGACGCCGTCGGCCAGGTGATCGAGGTTGCCGACCCCGCCGCTGGCGATGATCGGGATGTCCAGCGCCGAGGAAAACGCGCCGGTCAGCTCGAGATCGAAACCGATGCGCGTGCCGTCGCGGTCCATGCTGGTGAGCAGGATTTCGCCGGCGCCCAGCGCCTGCATTTTTTTGCCCCACGCCACCGCGTCGAGCCCGGTCGCCTTGCGCCCGCCGTGGGTGTAGACCTCCCAGCGCAGCGGCCCGTCGCCGGGCACGCGCTTGGCGTCCACGGCAACGACGATGCACTGCGAACCGTAACGGCCGCTGGCGTCGGCCACCAGTTGCGGGTTCTGCACGGCGGATGTGTTGATGCTGACCTTGTCGGCGCCGGCGTTGAGCAGCCGCCGCACGTCCTCGACCGCGCGCACGCCGCCGCCGACCGTCAGCGGAATGAACACCTGCGCCGCCACCGCCTCGATGATGTTGAGGATCAGCCCGCGGTCGTCACTGCTGGCGGTGATGTCGAGAAAGGTCAGCTCGTCGGCGCCCTGCTCGTCGTAACGCCGCGCGATCTCGACCGGATCGCCGGCGTCCTTCAGCTCGACGAAATTGACGCCCTTGACCACGCGGCCGGCAGTGACGTCGAGGCAGGGAATGATGCGTTTGGCAAGGCCCATAAAAACATCAGCCACAGAGGATACAGAGATTCCGGGCATCACCCCATTCTCTGTGTCCTCTGTGTCTGTGGCTCAGCTTTTCTTTGTCAATCGGTCGGCGAGTTTCTGCGCTTCGGCAAAATCCAGCGTGCCCTGGTACACCGCGCGCCCGGTGATGGCGCCCGTGATGCCCTCGGACTCGACCGCACACAGCTTTTCGACGTCCTTGAGGTCGGTGATGCCGCCGCTGGCGATCACCGGCACCGTGAGCTGGCGCGCCAGCGCGACGGTGGCCTCGATGTTGACGCCGGTCAGCATGCCGTCGCGGCCGATGTCGGTGTAGATCACCGCCTCGACGCCGTAGTCCTGGAATTTTTTCGCGAGATCCGCCACGTCGTGGCCGGTCATTTTCGACCAGCCGTCGACCGCCACCTTGCCGTCCTTGGCATCGAGGGCGACGATGACATGCCCCTGGAACGCGGTGCAGGCCTCCTGCAGGAAGCCCGGGGTCTTCACCGCGGCGGTGCCGATGATGATGTAGCTGATGCCGGCATCGATGTAGGCCTCGATGGTGTCGAGGTCGCGGATGCCGCCGCCGAGCTGGATCGGCAGGTCGCTGCCCACCGACTTGACGATGGCCCGGATTGCCGCCTCGTTCTTCGGCTTGCCGGCAGCCGCGCCGTTGAGGTCGACCACGTGCAGGCGGCGCGCGCCCCGGTCCAGCCACTGCCGGGCCATCGCGCCCGGGTCTTCCGAAAATATCGTGGAGTCGGTCATGTCGCCCTGCTTCAGGCGCACGCACTGGCCGTCCTTCAAATCAATGGCGGGAATGATCAGCATGGGGATAAGCGTATTGCGGAGCGGATTGTGAAACGGTTCGGTCGAAAGGGGCGACGGGTAAACCGGATCAGGCAGTCATGGGCGGAAACGTTGACGTGAACCGATGATACACCAGCCGCGGCGCATTCAGGCCGCTTTCAGGCAAACCGGCTGCCAAGCCACGAAATTCGCCAGCAGGCGCAATCCTGCGACATGGCTTTTTTCGGGATGGAACTGCACCGCGAACACGTTGCCACGCGCCGCAGCGCAGGCGAAACGGAAGGGATAGGCGCTCCAGCCGGCGACCAGCGCCGCATCGGCGGGTTCCGGGTAATAACTGTGCACGAAATAAAAGCGGCTGCGGTCCGGTATGCCCGCCCACAGTGCATGCGGCACCTGCCCAACCTCGTTCCAGCCCATGTGCGGCACCTTCAGCTTCCCGCCATCGGGGCCGACCATGCGTTCCGCGGGAAAACGCCGCACCCGGCCCGGCAGCAGGCCGAGGCCCGGCGTATCGCCCTCCTCGCTGTGTTCGAACAACATCTGCAGGCCGATGCAGATGCCGAGGAAGGGCTTGTCGCGCGCGGCATCGAGCAGCGCCTGCCGCAATCCGCGCGCCTCCATCTCGCGCATGCAGTCGGGCATCGCGCCCTGCCCCGGAAACACCACGCGCCGCGCCGCGGCCACCTGCGCGGGATCGCCGGTGACGGCGACGCTGCAGCCGGGGGCGACGTGCTCGATGGCCTTGGACACCGAACGCAGGTTGCCCATGCCGTAATCGATCACTGCGATGTCGATGGTCATCGTGAAACGGTCAGCGGATCATGAAGGGGACGAAGCGGGAAACGCGCCGCCGCCGCGGAAAACCTTATAGCTTTCCCTTGGTCGACGGCACGCCCTTGACGCGCGGATCGAGTTCCACGGCCATGCGCAGCGCGCGGCCGAAGGCCTTGAACAGCGTCTCCACCTGGTGGTGGGCGTTGACGCCCTTCAGGTTGTCGAGGTGCAGCGTGACCGACGCGTGGTTGACGAAGCCCTGGAAAAACTCGCGCACGAGATCGACGTCGAAATCGCCGACGCGGGCGCGTGTGAACTTGCCGCTCATCTCCAGCCCGGGGCGCCCCGAGAGATCGATGACCACGCGCGACAACGCCTCATCGAGCGGCACGTAGGCGTGGCCGTAACGGCGCACGCCCTTCTTGTCGCCGACCGCCTTCGCGAAAACCTGCCCCAGCGTGATGCCGATGTCTTCCACGGTGTGGTGGGCGTCGATGTGCAGGTCGCCCTTCGCCTTCACTTCGAGGTCGACCAGCCCGTGGCGCGCGATCTGGTCGAGCATGTGGTCGAGAAAGGGCACGCCGCTGGCGAGCTTCGCCTGGCCGCTGCCGTCGAGATCGAGCCTGACGCTGATCTGCGTCTCCTGGGTATTGCGCGTGACCTGTGCCTTGCGGGACATGGGAATCGATTCCGCATCAGTAAGTTGTTGATTGCAGAGTATAAACCAAATCGGCGACGGCCTCAGCCGGCTTTGACGATCTCGCGCAACGCCTCGACCAGGCCGGCGCACTGCTCGTCGGTGCCGACCGTGATGCGCATGAATTCGGCGATGCGCGCCGGCTCGCTGAAATGGCGGACGATGATGCCGCGTTCGCGCAGTCCGGCCGCAATGCCGCCGCCGTCGCGGCCCGGCACGCGCGCGAACACGAAGTTCGCCGCCGAAGGCAGCACCTCGAAACCGAGGCTCCGCAGATCGCCCGCCAGCTTTTCCCTGGTCGTGACGACCTTCAGGCACATCGCCCTGAAATATTCCTCGTCTTCCATCGCGGCTGCGGCGCCGGCCTGCGCGAACCGGTCCAGCGGGTAGGAATTGAAGCTGTCCTTGACCCGGGTCAGCGCCTCGATCAGATCCGCGTGCCCGATGGCGTAGCCGACGCGCAATCCGGCCAGCGCCCGCGACTTCGACAGGGTGTGCGTGACCAGCAACTGCGGATAACGCTGCACCAGCGGCATCGCCGACTCGCCGCCGAAATCGACATAGGCCTCGTCGATGACCACCACCGAATCGCCGTTCGCCTGCAGCAGGCGCTCGACCTCCGCCATTTCCACGAAACAGCCGGTCGGCGCGTTCGGATTCGGAAAAATGATGCCGCCGTTGGGCTTCAGGTAGTCATCCACGGCAATCCGGAAGCGCGCGTCGAGCGGCAGCTGCTCGAAGGCGATGCCGTAGAGCCCGCAGTACACCGGGTAGAAGCTGTAGGTGATGTCCGGGAACAGCACCGGCCGCTCGTGCTTGAGCAGGCCGAGGAACACATGCGCCAGCACCTCGTCGGAGCCGTTGCCGACGAACACCTGCGCCGGCGTCACGCCGTGGCGCGCGGCAATCGCCGCGCGCAGGCGGTCGCTGGCCGGGTCCGGATACAGGCGCAGCGTGTCGCCGATCTCGGCGCGCAGCGCCTCCAGCACGCGCCGGCTCGGGCCGTACGGGCTTTCGTTGGTGTTGAGCTTGACCATGTTGGGCAGCTTCGGCTGCTCGCCAGGCACATAGGGCGTCAGCCCGCGCGCCACTGCGCTCCAGTAGCGGCTCATCATCAGCCCCTGCCGCGCAGGCGCAGCGCCGCCGAACGCGCATGCGCCGGCAGTCCCTCGCCGGTCGCCAGCTCGACCGCGATGCCGCCCAGCTTTTCGGCGCCCTCCGGCGAGACGCGGATCACGCTCGAGCGTTTCTGGAAATCGTAGACGCCCAGCGGGGAGGAAAAACGCGCCGTGCGGGAAGTCGGCAGCACGTGGTTGGGCCCGGCGCAGTAATCGCCCAGCGCCTCCGAGGTGTAGCGGCCAAGGAAGATCGCGCCGGCGTGGCGGATTTTCGGCAGCAGCGATTGCGCGTCCTCGACCGACAGCTCCAGGTGCTCGGGCGCGATGCGGTTGACCAGCGCGCAGGCCTCGTCGAGGTCGCGCACGAGGATCAGCGCGCCGCGGCCGTTAAGCGAGGCCTCGATCACCGCGCGCCGCGGCATCTCCGGCAGCAGCTTCGCGATACTCGCCCGCACCGCGTCGAGATACTGCGCATCCGGCGCCAGCAGGATCGACTGCGCCAGTTCGTCGTGCTCGGCCTGTGAAAAAAGATCCATCGCCACCCAGTCGGGATCGGTGCTGCCGTCGCAGACAACGAGGATTTCCGAAGGGCCCGCCACCATGTCGATGCCGACCACGCCGAACACGCGGCGCTTCGCCGCCGCGACGTAGGCGTTGCCGGGGCCGGTGATCTTGTCGACCTGCGGAATCGTCGCCGTGCCGTAGGCCAGCGCCGCCACCGCCTGCGCGCCGCCGATCGTGAACACGCGGTCGACGCCGCAGATCGCGGCCGCGGCGAGCACGAGGTCGTTTTTTTCGCCGCGCGGCGTCGGCACTGTCATGATCACCTCGCCGACGCCGGCCACCTTCGCCGGCACCGCGTTCATGATCACCGAGGACGGATAGGCCGCCTTGCCGCCGGGCACGTAAAGCCCGGCGCGGTCGAGCGCGGTGATCTGCTGGCCGAGTTCGTTGCCGTCGGCGTCGGTATAGCGCCAGGACGCGGCGCGCTGCTTTTCGTGATATTCGCGCACCCGCGCCGCCGCCGCTTCGAGCGCGGCGCGGCGCGCGGCGGGTATGCGCGCGAGCGCCGCCTGCAATTCGGCCTGCGGAATTTCCAGTTCACCCAGCGACTTCGCGCTGACGCCGTCGAAACGCGCGGTGTACTCCAGCACCGCGGCATCCCCGCGCGCCTGGACGTCGGCCAGTATCGCGGCGACCACAGCGTCGACCCGCGGATCCTGCGCGGACTCGAAGGCCAGCAGTTCGGCGAGCCGCGCGTCGAAATCGGCCTCGGTGGTGGACAACCGGCGCATGGTCAGCCCGCCTGGGCGGAAACGGCGCGGGCGAAAGCGTCGATCAGCGGCTGGATCCGGGCGCGCTTGACCTTCAGCGCCGCCTGGTTGACCACCAGACGCGAACTGACCGGCGCGATTTCCTCCACCGCCACCAGATTGTTCGCCTTCAGCGTGCCACCGGTGCTGACGAGATCGACGATGGCATCGGCCAGTCCGACCAGCGGCGCGAGTTCCATCGAGCCGTAGAGCTTGATCAGGTCGACGTGCATGCCCTTCGCCGCGAAGTGCTCGCGCGCGGTCTGCACGTACTTGGTGGCGACCTTCAGCCGCGCGCCCTGGCGCACCGCGCCGGCGTAATCGAAATCCCTGCGCACCGCGACCATCATCCGGCAGCGGGCGATGTTCAGGTCCAGCGGCTGGTAAAGGCCGCCGCTGCCGTGTTCTTCGAGCACGTCCCTGCCGGCCACGCCGAGGTCGGCGCCGCCGTACTGCACGTAAGTGGGCACGTCGCTGGCGCGGACGATGATCAGGCGCACATCGCGGCGGTTGGTGGCGAGGATCAGCTTGCGCGAGGCCTCGGGATTCTCGCGCGAGACGATGCCTGCCGCCTTCAGCAGCGGCACGGTTTCGTCGAAAATGCGGCCCTTGGACAGGGCGATGGTGATCATGGCGGAACGGGCGGCAATCTTGCGTTGATTTTGCGTTCGATCCTGCGTCGGGAACGCCGGCGCGCAGGCGCGCGGAAAGCGATGAATTGTAACGCATTTCCCCCGCAATCCAGCCGCGCCGCGGTTTCCCGGAACGGCCGCAGCGGTTACACTCCAGCCTGCACCGACGAAGCCGTGACGAAACCGGTTTTTCCAGCCATGACCGCCGAAAACATCGTAGACATCCGCGACCTCGCGTTCTCCTACGGCCGCCGCAAAATCTTCAAGTCCGTCAGCCTGTCCATTCCCCGCGGCAAGGTCGTCGGCATCATGGGCGCCAGCGGCTGCGGCAAGTCGACGCTGCTGCGGCTGATCGGCGCCCAGCTGCGGCCCGCCCGCGGCACGGTCACGGTGCTCGGACAGGACATTCACAGCCTCGAGCGCGACGCGCTGTACCGGCTGCGCCGGAAAATGGGCATGCAGTTCCAGCAGGGCGGCCTGTTCACCGACCTGTCGGTGTTCGAGAACATCGCCTTCCAGATGCGCGAGAAGACCGCGCTGCCGGAAGACATGATCAACGACCTCGTGCTGATGAAGCTCAACGCCGTCGGCCTGCGCGGCGCGGCGAAGCTGATGCCCTCGGAGTGTTCCGGCGGCATGGTGCGGCGGGTGGGTCTCGCGCGCGCGATCGCGCTCGACCCCGACCTGATCATGTACGACGAGCCCTTCGCCGGCCTCGATCCGATTTCCTGCAACGTGGTCGGCAAGCTGATCCGGCGCCTGAACGACGCGCTGGGCGTGACCTCGATCGTGGTGTCCTACGACGCGCAGGAAGCGCTGCGCTGCATCGACTACGTCTACTTCCTCGCCGACGGCGTGGTGGCGGCGCAGGGCACGACCGAAGACGTGAAAAACTCCGGCGATCCCTTCGTCAAACAGTTCATCCAGGGCCTGCCTGACGGCCCGGTGCCCTTCCACTACCCGCAGAAGACCTATGCCGCAGACCTCGATCTGACGACATAAAATATCAATAAAATCAATTACTTATAAAATTCAGCGCACGCGGTGGATGCGCGCGCCGAGTTTCGACAGCTTCTCCTCGATCCGCTCGTAGCCGCGGTCGAGGTGGTAGATGCGCTCGACGGTGGTCGAACCGCGCGCGACAAGCCCCGCAATCACGAGGCTGGCCGACGCCCGCAGGTCGGTCGCCATCACCGTCGCGCCGTTCAGCGCGGGCACACCCTGGATCAGCGCGGTATTGCCCTCCACGGCGATGTCGGCACCGAGACGCTGCATTTCCTGCACGTGCATGAAGCGGTTCTCGAAAATGGTCTCGACGATGCGCGAGGCGCCCTGCGCCACCGTGTTCAGCGCCATGAACTGCGCCTGCATGTCGGTGGGAAAGGCCGGGTACGGCGCGGTGCGCACGTTGACCGCCTTCAGCGCGCCGTTGGCCCGCACGTGGATCCAGTCGCTGCCGGTCTCGATCCGCACGCCGGTCTCGCGCAGCTTGTCGAGCACGGCATCCAGGGTGTCGGGCCGCGCGCCGGTGACTTTCACGTCGCCGCCGGTCGCCGCCGCGGCCACCAGGAAAGTGCCGGTCTCGATGCGGTCCGGCATCACGCTGTGGCGGGCGCCGTGCAGGCGCTCGACGCCCTCGACGGTGATGACGTCGGTGCCGGCGCCGCTGATCTTCGCGCCCATCGCGGTCAGGCAGGCCGCGAGGTCGGGAATCTCCGGCTCGCGCGCGGCGTTTTCGATGACCGTGACGCCGTCGGCCAGCGCCGCCGCCATCATCAGGTTCTCGGTGCCGGTGACGGTGACGAGGTCCATGCAGATGCGCGCGCCCTTCAGCCGCGGCGCGCGGGCGATCATGTAGCCCTCCGCCATCTCGATGGTCGCGCCCAGCGCCTGCAGGCCCTTCAGATGCTGGTCGACCGGGCGCAGGCCGATCGCGCAGCCGCCGGGCAGCGACACCCGCGCCTCGCCCAGCCGCGCCACCAGCGGCCCCAGCACCAGCACCGAGGCGCGCATCGTTTTCACCAGCTCGTACGGCGCGACCGGATCGGTGATTTTTGCCGCGCGCAGTTCGACGCTGCCTTTTTCATCCAGCGACGTGGTGACGCCCATCTGCATCAGCAGATTGAGCATGGTCGACACGTCGCGCAGATGCGGCACGTTGCCGACGATCAGCGGCTCCCCGGTCAGCAGCGCTGCGGTCAATATCGGCAGCGCGGCGTTCTTGGCGCCGGAAACGGCGACGCTGCCGGACAGCGGCACGCCGCCCTCGATGACCAGCTTATCCATGGACGGCGCTCATCCCTGCCATTTCATCCCTGCCATTGGTCGGGGGTCAGCGTTTTCATCGACAGCGCGTGGATTTCCTCGCGCATGCGGTCGCCCAGCGCCCGGTACACCAGCTGGTGCCGCTGGACCATGCTCTTGCCCTGGAACGCCGCGCTGACGATCACCGCTTCCCAGTGATGGCCGTCGCCGGCGACCTCGACATGCGCGCAGTCGAGTCCCGCCTCGATGGATTGCCTGATGCTGTCCGGAGTAACCATGTTCAGTCCCTTTTTCAGTGCCTTGTTCAGTGCCGCAGTTTGTAACCCGATTTGAGCAGCGCCAGCGTCAGCCATGATAAGGCGATGAAACTGCCGCCGACAATCGCCAGGCTCAGCCACGGCGAGGTGTCCGACGCGCCGAAGAAGCCGTAGCGGAAGCCGTCGATCATGTAGAACACCGGATTCAGGTGCGACGCCGCCTGCCAGAACGCGGGCAGCGACTGGATCGAATAGAACACGCCGGACAGGAAGGTCAGCGGCAGGATGATGAAGTTGGTGAACGCCGCCAGCTGGTCGATCTTGTCGGAATGGATGCCGGCGACGATGCCCAGCGTCCCCATCACCGCGCTGCCGCAGAGGCCAAACAGCAGCGCCCACCACGGATGGGCGATGGTCAGGTCGGTGAACCACAGCGTCACCAGCAGCACGCCGGCGCCGACCATCATGCCGCGGGCCATGGCCGCGAGCAGGTAGGCCAGGAAAAACTCGCGGTGCGACAGCGGCGGCAGCAGCACGAACACGATGTTGCCGGTCATCTTCGACTGCATCAGGCTCGACGAGGTGTTGGCGAAGGCGTTCTGCAGCACCGACATCATCGCCAGGCCCGGCACCAGGAAGGCGATGTAATTCACGCCGGGAAACACCTCGACCCGGTCGCGCAGCGCGTGGCCGAACACCAGCAGGTAGAGCAGCGCGGTGAGCACCGGCGCCAGCACGGTCTGCAGGCCGACCTTCCAGAAGCGCAGCCACTCCTTGCAGAACAGCGTGTAAAAACCGTTCACGGCGTCATGTCCCGTCAGGCCCCGCGCATGATCTGCACGAACACTTCCTCGAGATCGGGCTGCATGAGCTCCATTTCCTGCACCGCGACGCCGGCCTCGCGCAGCGCCGCCATCACCCGCTCCAGGTCCGCGTAATCGGGCAGCGCGAGGCGGATCGCGCCGCCTTCCTGGCGCTGCGCCACCAGCGGCTCCAGCCGCGCCGGCAGCGCACCGTCCAGACGCAGCTCGACATGACGCCCGGAATGCCGCCGCAGCAGGCCCTCGGTGCTGTCGAGGGCGACGATGCGCCCCTGCTTGAGCATGGCCACCCGCCCGCACAGCGTCTCGGCCTCCTCGAGGTAATGCGTGGTCAGCACGATGGTGTGGCCGTCGCGGTTCAGGCGCCGGATGAAGCGCCACAGCCCCTGGCGCAGCTCGACGTCGACGCCGGCGGTCGGCTCGTCGAGCACGATCACCGGCGGCTTGTGCACCAGCGCCTGCGCCACCAGCACGCGGCGCTTCATGCCGCCGGACAGCGCGCGCATGTTGGTGTCCGCCTTGTCGGCGAGATCGAGGTTCCCGATCACCTCGTCGATCCACGCCCGGTTGTCGCGCAGGCCGAAATAACCCGACTGTATGGTCAGCGTCTCGCGCACCGTGAAAAACGGATCGAACACCAGCTCCTGCGGCACCACGCCCAGCGCGCGCCGCGCGGCGCGGTAGTCGCCGCCGACGTCATGCCCCATGATCCGCGCCATGCCGCCGTCCGGGCGCACCAGCCCGGCGAGGATGCTGATCAGCGTGGTCTTGCCGGCACCGTTGGGGCCGAGCAGGCCGAAAAACTCCCCCGGCTCGACGCGGAGGCTGACACCGGCCAGCGCCTGCAGGCCGCCATAGCGCTTGGTGACGTCGCTGATTTCGATCGCGGGGGTCATGTGCATCCGACGGTGCGCCGCAACGCGGCGCGAGGCACGGAACGGGCGGGCTATTCCGCGCCGACCAGTTCGGTGACGCCGTAGAGCTGCGCCAGGCTTTTCAGGTTGCCGGGCAGGTTGACGTAACGGATGCTGCGCCCGGCGGCGAGCGCGGCGCGGCGCCACTCGAACAGCAGGCTGACCGCGGCCGAATCGACCTCGGTGACGCCGGAAAGGTCGAGCGTCACCTCCTGCGCCGTGAACAGCCGCAGGCCGTCCTCGCGCAGCGCAAGCGCGGTTTCGAGGTTGACCGCGCCCTTCAGCGTGCAGCGCCCGTCGCTACATTCGATCATTTCGCCTGCGCCACCAGCGCGCGGTTCTTGTCGCGCAGCGACGCGATCAGCCCGTCGATGCCGCCCCTGCGGATCTCGGTGTTGAAGGTGCCGCGATAGTTCTCGACCAGGCTGATGCCGCCGATCTTGACGTTGTAGACCTTCCAGCCGGCATCGGTCTTTTCCATGCCGTAGTCGACCTGCACCGGCTCGCCGCCGCCGGACTGGCGCACCACCGAACGCACGGTGACGTCGTTGTCGTCGGCGGCCAGCTTCAGCGGCCGGTATTCGATCTTCTGGTCCTTGAACAGCGTCAGCGACGCGGTGTAGGTCTGCACCAGCAGCGCGCGGAATTCTGCGATCAGCGCCTTGCGCTGCTCGGCGTTCGCCGCGCTCCAGTTCTTGCCCAGCGCGAGCTGGGTCATGCCGGTGAAGTTGAAATGCGGCGCGATCCTGGTTTCGATCAGTTCGCGCGCCTTCTTCTGGTTGCCGGACTGGATGTCCTTGTCGGCGCGCAGCACCGCGATCACCTCGTCGGTGACCGTGCGCGCGAGCACGTCGGGCGGCGTTGCCGCGGTCGCGGGAGTCACACCGAGGAATGAAAAAAAAGTCAATAAAATCAAGTACTTATACATATACCACCATCGCTCCCTGACATCGAGTCGCAGTCATTTCATCCAGCGTCCGCCGCTTACTTGCTCGCCTGCCCGCCTTCGGCCGCCTTGTCGAACAGGAACTGGCTGATCAATTTTTCCAGCACCACCGCCGATTGCGTCAGCCGGATGTTGTCGCCGGCCTTCAGCATCTGGTCGTCGCCACCGCCCTCGAGCCCGACGTACTGCTCGCCGAGCAGGCCCGAGGTCAGGATCGAGGCCGTGGTGTCCTTCGGAAACTGGTAGGTCTTTTCGATCGCCATCGTCACCTTCGCGGTGAAGCGGTCGTTGTTGAAGCTGATCGCCGTCACGCGCCCGACCACGACGCCGGCGCTCTTGACCGGCGCCCGCGGCTTCAGCCCGCCGATGTTGTCGAAGTTCGCGGTGACCGTGTAGCTCTCGCCGCCGCCCATGTTCGACATGTTGCCGACCTTGAACGCCAGGACCACCAGCGCGGCGACCCCCGCGACGACGAACAGCCCCACCCACAAATCCAGCATCGATCGTTCCATTAGGCACCCACCTTAAACACCACTGAACATGAAAGAGGTCAGGATGAAATCCAGACTGAGTATCGCCAGCGACGACGTTACCACGGTGCGCGTGGTTGCGCCCGAGACGCCCTCCGCCGTCGGCGGCGCATCGTAGCCCTCGAACAGCGCGATCCAGGTCACCGCGACGCCGAACACGAAGCTCTTGATGACGCCGTTGACGATGTCCTCGCGGACGTCGACCGCGCTCTGCATCTGCGACCAGAACGAGCCCTCGTCGACGCCGATCAGCACCACGCCGACGACATAGCCGCCGAACACGCCCATCGCGCTGAACATCGCCGCCAGCAGCGGCATCGAGATCACGCCCGCCCAGAACCGCGGCGCGACCACGCGGGCGACCGGGTCGACCGCCATCATTTCCATCGCCGACAACTGCTCGGTCGCCTTCATCAGGCCGATTTCCGCGGTCATCGCCGAGCCGGCGCGGCTCGCGAACAGCAGCGCCGACACCACCGGCCCGAGCTCGCGCACCAGCGACAGCGCCACCAGCACGCCCAGCGCCGATTCCGAGCCGTAGGTGGTCAGCGTCTGGTAGCCCTGCAGCCCGAGCACCATGCCGACGAACAGCCCCGACACCAGGATGATGATCAGCGACAGCACGCCGGTGTAGTACAGCTCGCGCACGATCAGCCGCGGCCGCGCGAGGCAGGTGCCGGAATGGGCAATGGTCAGCCCGATGAAGCGCGTCGCGTAGCCGAGGCGCAGCACGTTGTCGATGGCGTTGGCGCCGATGCCGCGCACCGTCGGCAGCGATTTATGCGGCACGGCGCGCCCCCATCTTCAGCTCGGCCGCGTAGTCGCCGCTGGGATACTGGTAGGCCACCGGGCCCTCCGCCTCGCCGTGCACGAACTGCCGCACCAGCGGATCGGCGTCGGCGCGCAGTTCCTCCGGCGTGCCCTGCGCCTTCATCCTGCCGTCGGACAGGTAATACACGTAATCCACCACATTGAGCGCCTCCTGCACGTCATGGGTCACCACCAGCGAGGTCGTGCCCAGCGTGTCGTTCAGTTCGCGAACCAGGTTGGCGATCACGCCCAGCGAAATCGGATCCAGCCCGGTGAAGGGTTCGTCGTACATCATGATCATCGGGTCGAGCGCGATCGCCCGCGCCAGCGCCACCCGCCGCGCCATGCCGCCGGACAGTTCCGCCGGCATCAACTGCGCCGCCCCGCGCAGGCCCACCGCGTGCAGCTTCATCATCACCAGGTCGCGGATCATGCTCTCCGGCAGCCCGGTGTGCTCGCGCATCTGGAAGGCCACGTTGTCGTAGACGGACAGGTCGGTGAACAGCGCGCCGAACTGGAACAGCATGCCCATGCGCCGGCGCATCCGGTAGATGCCCTGCTGGTCGAGCGCGCCGGTGCACTGCCCGTCCACCCACACCTCGCCGGAAGTCGGCTTCATGACGCCGCCGATCAGCCGCAGCAGCGTGGTCTTGCCCGAGCCGCTGATGCCCATCAGCGCGACGACCTTGCCGCGCGGAATGGTCATGTTGATGCCGGTCAGGATCGGACGCCGCCCGTAGGCGAAGTTCACGTCCTTGATTTCGATCAGGGTGTCGGATGCCACGGACGGGCCGTCGTCGCTGCAAGTAAAGTGCGGATTCTAAACGAGAACGGCGGCGCGGCCCAAGGCGCCGCCGATTTGGCCGGCAGCGGCCGCGGCTGGCATCATGCGCCATCGCACCCGCAACCCATTCCACACCATTCAACCCGTTCCATGCGCTTCGACCTGTTTTACGAATTCGCCCTGCCCGCGCACAGCGCGCGCAGCGAAACCGCGCTCTACGCCGACACCCTCGCCGAGATCGCGCTCGCCGACGAGCTCGGCTACGGCTGCGCCTGGCTGGTCGAGCACCATTTCATGCGCGCCTATTCGCATGCCTCGAAGCCGGAAATCCTGCTCGGCGCCGCCGCCGCGCGCAGCGCGCGCATCCGTCTCGGTCACGCCATCATCCCGCTGCCGCTGCATCATCCGGTGCACGTCGCCGAACGCGTGGCCACGCTCGACGTGCTGTCGGCCGGCCGGCTGGAGATCGGCATCGGCCGCGGCTTTTCGCCACTCGAGTACGCCGTCTTCGGCGGCGACATGGCGGACAGCCGCGCGCTGGCCGAGGAAAGCCTGGCCGTGCTGCGCGCCTCGTTCCGGCCGGGCCCCTTGCACCATCATGGCCGCCGTTACGGCTTCGACGATCTCGACATCGTGCCGCGCGTCGTGCAGCAGCCGCATCCGCCGCTGTGGACCGCCGCGGTCAGCCCCGAAACCTGGGACTGGGCGGTGGCGCAGCGGCTCGGCGTGCTCGCCGGACCGTTCAAGCCCTGGTTCATGGTCGAGCAGGACCTGCGGCGCTACCGCGGCGCGTGGACCCACGCCGAAGCGCCGCGCGCCGGCATGACGCTGGGCGTGCTGTGCCTCGCCGACGGCGCGCGCGCGCAGGCGCTGGCGCGCGACGCCTTCCGCTGGTTCTACGGCGAGCTCTACAGGACCACGCTGCCGGTGCTGGAGAAACTGTACCCGGGTTACGAACACCTGCACGAGCTGGGCCGCTTCCGCAGCCTGATGAAACTCGGCGTCGACCTCGGCCTCACCGACTTCGCCGGCCTCACCGTCGTCGGCACGCCGGAAGAATGCATCGGCAAGCTGCGCAAGTACCAGGCGGCCGGCATCACGCACATCCTGTGCGCCTTCGGCGCCGGCGCGCTCGATACCGCGACCGTGCGCGAGTCGATGACCCTGTTCGCGCGCGAAGTGATGCCGGCATTCGCGGCCGGCGCTTGAACTTGAAAGTCCTGGTCACCGGCTCCAGCGCGAGCCTCGCCCATGCGCTGCTGCCGCGGCTCTGCGCCGACCCGGCCATCACGCAGGTCACCGGCGTCGACCTCCGCGCGCCATGTTTCACGCACCCGAAATTCCGCGCGCTGCGTGCGGATTTCCGCGACGGCCGGGTCGACGCGCTGCTGTCCGGACACGACGCGCTGGTGCACATGGCCTACGTCGTGCTGCGCGGACGCCTGCGCGAGGAAGCCATGCGCGAAATCAACGTCGACGCCAGCCTGCGCCTGCTGCAGGCCGCGCGGACGGCGGGATTGAAGCGCATCATCCACCTGTCGAGCGCCGCGGTGTACGGCAGCGGCCGCGATCTCGACGAGCATGCTCCGCTGGCGCCGCTGCGCGGCTTCTGCTACGGCATGCACAAGGCGGAGCTCGAACGGCGGATCGAACGGTCGGTGCCGGAATGCCTGCGCCTGCGGCCGCACGTCATCCTCGGCCCGCACGCCCAGCCGGTGCTGCGGCAGATCCTGGATTTCCCGGTCTTCCTGCGGCTCGACGATCCCCAACCCGATCTGCAGTGCGTGCACGAGGACGACGTGGCCGGCGCCATCGTCGCCGGACTGCTGCGGGATGTCCACGGCCCCTGCAACCTCGCCGCCAGCGACCGCTGGACGCTGCGCGACGTGATGCGCGCGCGGCACACGCGCTGCCTGCCGCTGCCGCCGGGCATCGCCCGCGCCGGACTCGTGCTGGCCCACGGCCTCAGCGGCTGGGGCGGCGAACCGGGATGGCTGGAGGGATTGCGCCACACGCTGACGCTGGATTGCCGGCGGGCGGAACGCGAGCTCGGCTGGCGGCCCGCGCGCAGCGCGGCGGCGGCGCTGGCGGCGACGGGCGGAAAAACCGCTAGCGCAGCCTGAAGCCGCAGCCTTCCAGCAGATGCAGCGTCGGCGCGAGGCGTTCGCGGACGAAAGCCTGCCGCGCCGGATTGCGCAGGGCCATCCGCCGCCAGCGTTCGCCGTGGGTCAGCCCCGACAGCGCGTAGAACTGCGGCGGCGGCAGATAGAACACCTGCGCGTACTGGCGGACCAGCAGCCGCAGCAGCGGGCTGAGCAGCGCCGGCACCGGACGCGGCAGCGCGGACAGCGCCGCCTCCAGCTGCGCGCGCGCCGCCGCGATGTGGCGCGCCTCGTCGATGCAGTGCACGGTGCAGATGTCGCGGACCGCCGGATGGACGCCGTCGGTCGCGCGCAGATGGCGGTTGAACTTGTCCGGCACGTCCTCGGCGACCACCGTCGCCGCCCAGAACAGCGCGCCGCCGGCCGGCGCGCGGCGCGCCAGCCAGTCGGCCACGCGCGGCGGCCGCCAGGCCGTCGCGGGCACCTCCAGTCCGGCCGCCTCGATGGCGCGCAGGAACATCAGGCTGTGCCCCGCCTCCTCGCGCATCTCGTGCAGGAAATACCGGTATTCCGCCCGCGGCAGCCGCGCCGACAGGCGTTGCGACAGGCGCTGCATGAACACCCGTTCCAGCCACAGCCCGGCGCACATCACGTTGATGAATTCGTACTGCGACAGCCGCCGCCGCACATCCGGCGCCAGATCCTCGTAGGCGGCGAGGCCATAGAGGGACAGCGCGGATTCGGGCAGCCAGAACGAATCCGCGTCGAGCCGCGCCCAGTCGATGGCCGCCAGCGGATCCCGATACTGCCGGCTGTTCTCGGACAACTGCTGCAGCAGCGCGTGGTCGGCGTTTTGCATGAAACGAGATTACAAGACCGGCAAGACCGGTGCAACGGCCGCGGTACGCGCCGCCGGCGCTGTTTACCCCCGGGTGAGTTTCGGCTAAGTTACGCCGCATGTCAGCGCCCGCATTGCGCATCAACCAGCTGTGCAAATCCTATGGCAAGACCGTCGCGCTGGCCGAAGTGTCGCTCGACATCGCGGACGGCGAGTTTTTCGGGCTGGTCGGCGCCAACGGCGCGGGCAAGACCACGCTGGTCAAATGCGCGCTGGATTTCTGCGACATCCAGTCCGGCCGCATCGAGATCTTCGGCACCCCGCACCGCGAAACCGCGGCGCGCGGCCGGCTCGCCTTCCTGCCCGAACGCTTCACGCCGCCCCATTACCTGAGCGGCCGCGACTTCCTGCGTTATCTCGCCGGACTGCACCGGCGGACGTACGATGAAAAACGGGCAAGGTCCATGCTGGAAGCGCTGGAACTCGATGCCGCGGTGCTCGACAAACCGGCGCGCGCCTACTCCAAGGGCATGACCCAGAAACTCGGCCTCGCCGCCTGCCTGCTCGCGGACAAGGACCTGCTGATCCTCGACGAACCCACCAGCGGACTCGACCCCAAGGCGCGGGCGCTGCTCAAGCGGGAGCTGCGCCGCCAGCACGAATCCGGAAAAACCGTGCTGATGACCACGCACGCCCTGCACGATGTCGGCGAAATGTGCGGCCGCATGGCCGTCGTCGACCGCGGCCGGCTGCTGTTCGCGGGCGCGCCCGCCGAATTCATCCGCCGCCATGACGCGGCCGATCTCGAACAGGCTTATCTCGCCTGCGTTGCGGGGCCGTGAGCGGGCGCGCCGCGGAGGACGTTTCCCCCGGGCATCGTCAATCTGGCACAATGGGCCGCAATGCCGAACAATTTCAGCGGGTTAGTAAGCAAGGGAGTCAGCAAACCGGCAAATTTCCCGATGCTTCTCCCGGCAATTTCCCGGAACATTTCATGGCAAACCCGGCAAAACCCGAACTGCTGATCGTCGACGACGACCCCGCGATTACCGACACGCTGGGCTACGTGCTGGGCGGCGATTTCGACGTGCACACCGCGGAATCGCGGTCCCACGCCAAGGCGCTGCTACGGCAGATGGATGCCCCGCCGCAACTCGCGCTGATCGATCTCGGCCTGCCACCGCGGCCGCACCGGCCCGACGAAGGGTTCCAGCTGATCGCCGAGCTGATCGCGGCCGCGCCGGCGATGAAAATCATCGTACTCTCCGGCCAGAACGACGAAGCCAACGCGCGCCACGCGCGCACGCTGGGCGCCATCGACTTCGTCGCCAAGCCCGCCGACCCGGCGCGGCTGAAGGCGCTGCTGCTGCAGGCGCTCAGCGTCACCGCCGCGGAAACCGGCGTCCCCGTCTCCGGCCTGCTCGGCAACAGCCCGCCGATGCAGAAGCTGCGCGAGCAGATCGCGCAGTTCTCCGACGCCCCGTTCCCGGTGCTGATCGAAGGCGAATCCGGCAGCGGCAAGGAACTGGTGGCCCAGGCCCTGCACAAGCAGAGCCGCCGCTCCGGCAAACCCTTCCTCGCGCTGAACTGCGCGGCGATCTCGCCGACGCTGGTCGAGCCCACGCTGTTCGGCTACGCCAAGGGCGCCTTCACCGGCGCCGTCACCGCGCGCGCCGGCTATTTCGAGGACGCCGTCGATTCGACGCTGTTCCTCGACGAGATCGGCGAATTGCCGCTGGAACTGCAGGCCAAGCTGCTGCGGGTGCTCGAGAACGGCGAATTCCAGCGCGTCGGCGAAACCCAGAGCCGCGTCTCCAACGCCCGCGTGGTCGCCGCGACCAACCGCGACATGCGCAGCGAGATCCGCCACGGCCGCTTCCGCGCCGACCTCTACCACCGGCTGTCGGTGTTCACCATCGGCATGCCCTCCCTGCGCGATCTCGGCGGCGACAAGATCCTGCTGCTCGACCACTACCGGCAGTTCTATGCGACGCAGATCGGCGCCCGCCCCTTCGAGCTGGACGCGGACGCGCGGCGGCTGTGGAGCGACTACGCCTTCCCCGGCAATGTGCGCGAACTGCGCAACATCGTGATCCGGCTGTGCACGAAGTACTCGGACACGCGCATCACCCCGGCGCTGCTGCAGACCGAGCTCGACCGCGAAAGCCTGGCGCCGGACGTCAGCGGCATGCCGACGCCGGCGGACGACGGCGTGCTGCTCGACTCGGCGCGCCGGCAGATCGAGGCCGATCCCGATTTCCGCCTGGATGAGGTGCTCAAGCGCTGGGAGCGCGGCTTCATCGAGGCCGCGCTGGCGCTGACCAACGGCAACCTGTCCCAGGCCGCGAAGCGGCTCGGCGTGCACCGCACGACGCTCTACAGCCGGATGCAGACCCGCGACGATGCGGTCAACAACAAGGGCGAGGACAAATAGCCGTGTATTACGAGCACTTCGGCCTCACCCAGCCGCCGTTCAGGATCACGCCGAACACCGATTTCTTCTTCGGCGGCGGCAACCGCGGCCCGATCCTCGAGGCCCTGATCTACGCCATCACCCAAGGCGAGGGCATCGTCAAGGTCACCGGCGAGGTCGGCAGCGGCAAGACGATGCTCTGCAGCATGCTGCAGACGCGGCTGCCGGCCCATGTCGAAACGGTCTACCTCGCCAATCCCAGCGTCTCCCCCGAGGAAATCCTGCACGCCATCGCCTTCGAGCTGCAGCTCGACATCCCGCGCGACGCCGGCCGGCTCACCGTGATGCACGCCATCCAGGATCACCTGCTGAAGCGTCATGCCGAAGGCAAACGCGTGGTGCTGTTCGTCGAGGAGTCCCAGGGCATGCCGATCGCGACGCTGGAGGAAATCCGCCTGCTGTCGAACCTCGAAACCAAGTCCGACAAGCTGCTGCAGATCGTGCTCTTCGGCCAGCCCGAGCTCGACGACAACCTGCGCGAGAACAGCATCCGCCAGCTGAAGGAGCGCATCACCCACAGCTTCCGGCTGGAGCCGCTGACCGCGGCGGAGACCCGCGAATACCTGATGTTCCGCCTGCGCGCCGCCGGCTACCGCGGCCCCGACCTGTTCACCGACGGCATCGTCCGCGAAATCGCCCGCGTCTCCGGCGGCCTGACCCGCCGCATCAACCTGATCACCGACAAGGCGCTGCTGGCCGCGTTTTCCGAGAACACCCACAGCGTCCGCCAGAAACACCTCGACGCCGCCGTCCGCGACAGCGAATTCGCCCGCAGCCCGCGGCCGGCCGGCGCGGCGCCGCGCTGGGGCCGGGGTGCCCTGCTGGTAATCGCCGGCATGGTCGCCGGCGCCGCCATTTTTGCGCTGGCCGACAGGCGCGATGCGCCGGCGCCAGCCGCCGTCGATGCGGGCCACGCCGCGCCGGCATCGACGCAGAGCCCGGCCACGACCCCCACGGACAATGGCAAAAATAAAAAAAATACTTTAAAGTCAAATACTTATAATAATTCGACTACAGTGGTACCAATCACGGCGGCAACACCCACCGTCGAGCCGGCAGCCGCGATCGAAACGCCGCCAGCGGCAGGCTCCCTGCTCGATACCCGGCTGGCCGCAACCAGCGCCTGGCTCGACAGCGCCAAACCCCGGACCCACACCATCCAACTGATGAGTTCGGGCGACGAACAACAGCTTAACAATCACCTCAAATTTCTCTCTAACCTCATTGAAATTAATAGTCTTTTTGTGTATCGTACGACCGCAAAAGGTGCCCCGGCCCTGAACGTGGTCTGGGGCAGTTTCGACAGCCAAGGCGAAGCCCGCGAGGCGATGGCAAAATTGCCGCCATCCCTGAAGGCTTACCAGCCGCTGCTGCGTACCGTGCAGGGAATCAAGGCTGAAGTCCGGGGCCGGAATACACCGTGAACACTGGCGAACTCCGGGAGCCGCGGGACAGACCCAACCAAAAAACACCCGGAAGCAAGGGGAAAATGATCAACATGTCCGAGCGGTGGCCCGACTGCAGGTCCGCAACCTTGGCGCTTGCCGCCGCGAGCCTGCTGGCGGCGGGCGGATGCGCAAACATCCGTCCCCATGTGCCGCAATCGGAGGGCCATATCGCCACCCCCGCGGCCAAACCCCAGGCGGCACAACCCATTCCACCCCCGGCCCGCGTCTCGACACTGGTCCCTCCCCCGGTCGCGCAGGCCAGGCCGCAGACCTACAGCGTGGTGGTCCATGAGGTGCCGGTCAAGGAACTGCTGATCGCGCTGGCCCGGGACACGAAGCAGAACATCGACATCCACCCGCTGCTGTCGGGCGTGGTCAGCCTGAACGCGATCAACGAGACGCTGCCGGCGATTCTCGAACGCATTTCGCGGCAAGTAGACCTGCGTTACGAAACGAAGGGCAACACCATCGTCGTTTCGCCGGACACGCCGTTCATCAAGACCTACGTCGTCAACTACGTCAACATCCAGCGCACGACCAATTCGACCACCGGCGCATCGGGACAACTGGCGACCACCGGCCAGCAGGGCGGCCAGGGCGGCGGTTCCCAGACCGCCGGCAACACCTCGAGCACGACCGTGACCACGACGTCGAATTCGGATTTCTGGAAACTGCTCGAGCAGTCGGTGCGCTCGATCCTGAATTCGTCGATGAAGCAGAGCCAGTCGGCCCAGGCGAGACAGGATCGCCTGGAACTGATCAAGCAGGAACAGGAACTGCGCACCAAGCAGCTCGAAGCCGCGAGCAAGGCCGGACAGTCCGCGCCCGCCCTGGCGAGTTCCATGGGCTCTCTCGGCAGCCCCCAGGCCATAACCGCCTCACTGTTGCCGGACGACGTCATCGTCAACCCCGTCGCCGGCACCATCACCGTCAACGGCAACGAAAAACAGCACCAGCTGGTCACCGACTACCTCACCAAGGTCGAACGCGGCGCCCAGCGCCAGGTGCTGATCGAGGCCACCATCGTCGAGGTCAACCTGTCCGACAACTACCAGGGCGGCATCGACTGGAGCCGCCTGCCGGTCAGTGGCGGACTCTCCTTCAGCCAGCAGTTGCTGCGCGGATTCGGCACCGGCCTGCAACAGCTCGGCGCCAATTTCTTCCAGCTCGGCTACACCAACCCGACTTCCGACGTCGGCAATTTCAACGCCACCGTCAAGCTGCTGCAGGAATTCGGCAACACCCGCGTGTTGTCCAGCCCGAAGATGATGGTGCTGAACAACCAGACGGCGCTGCTCAAGGCCGTGGACAATCTGGTGTATTTCGAAATCCAGGCGCAATCCAACACCACCCAGGGCGTGGCCTCGACCACCTTCAACTCCACCGCCAAGACCGTGGCGCTGGGCGTCGTGATGGGCGTCACGCCCCAAGTCAACGACGACGGGCGCGTGCTGCTGACCGTGCGTCCCACGATCTCCCGCTTCCTGCGCTTCCGCAACGACCCGAATCCGAGCCTGTGCGACGCCAACCGGGCAAACTGCGTCGCCAACCCGGTCCCGGAAATCCAGGTGCGTGAAATGGAATCCGTGCTGCAGATCGGCAACGGCCAGACCGTCATCCTCGGCGGACTGATGCAGGACAACGTGCAGCGCAACCGCGAGCAGTTGCCGGGCGCGGACAAGGTCGGCGACCTTGGCGAACTGTTCCGCTTCCGCGACGAACGCGTCAGCAAAAGCGAACTGGTCATTTTCCTGCGCCCCACCGTCGTACCGAATCCTTCGCTGGACAGCGACGAGCTGAAATTCTTCCAGCGTTTCCTCCCGCAAATCGAGCCCGCCGCGCCCGCCGCCAAACCCGTGCCATGAGCCTGCTGATGAAGGCCTTGGAAAAGGCCGCCAAGGACCGTGGCGAAGCGCAGCCGCAGCCGCCGGTCGCGGAAAGCCCGGCAAGCGCCGGGACCTCCGCCGGTGCCGCCGCCGCGGCGGCATCGCCGAAGCTGGAACTGACGCTGGAACCGCTGCAGGCCGACGCCCCGGCGCCACCGCCCGAGGAACCGCCGGCCGCGCCGCCACCGCGAAGCGCCGCGCAGACCCGCGCCGAACGCAACCAGGCGCGCGCCGCCACAGTCATGCAGGCCACCGCCCGCCCGGCGGCGGCCGCGCCCGCGGGCCGTTTCCGCGTCAGCCCGGTGATGGCCCTCGGAATCGCCGGCGGAATCGCCGCCCTCGGTTTCGCGATTTACGTCTACCTCCAGATCACCAATCCCGGCCTGTTCATGCGCAGGCCGCCGGCACCCGCGCAGCCGCCCGCCCCCCTGGCGCAACCGGCGCCGCCGGCACAGGCGCCGATCGCCACCGGCAGGGTCGTCGCGCCCGCCTCCCCGGCCGAAGTCACGGCCGCGGCCCCGCGCGTGCAGCCCGAAACCCCGCCACGCCAGCCCGCGCCAGTGGCCGCCGCGCCGCGGCCGGAAACGCCGGCACAGCCGGCCAACCACATCCAGATCAGCGCCGGTTCGGCCGAACCGCGGGTCGACAACCGCCTGATGCAGGCCTATGCGGCGCTGCAGTCCGGCAACACCGACGAGGCGCGCCAGCTCTACGGCGACGCCGTGCGCAGTGACCCGCGCAGCATCAACGCCCTGCTGGGCCTCGCCGCGGTCGCGCTGCAGGAAGGCAACACCGACGAAGCCGGCCGCCTCTACATGAACGTGCTGGAACTGGAACCGCGCAACGCCTACGCCCAGACCGGGCTGATCGGCATGATGGGCCGGGCCGATCCGCTGGCCTCGGAGACGCGGCTCAAGCAGCTGATCGCCCGCGGCCCCTCGGCGGCGCTGCATTTCACGCTGGGCAACCTCTACGGCGACCAGTCCCGCTGGCCGGAGGCACAGCAGGCCTATTTCCAGGCCCACCAGCTCGAACCGTCGAACCCGGATTACACCTACAATCTGGCGGTGAGCCTCGAACACATCGGGCAGCCGAAACTGGCCGCCAATTTCTACCGGCAGGCCGTCGACCAGGCGCAGGCCCGGGGACGCGCCGGATTCAACCTGGCCCAGGCCCAGGATCGCGTCCGCCAGCTCGCCGCGCAGCAATAAACGGCTTCGGGGCTGCCACGATGGCCGAACAACGGAAAAAACTGCGGCTGGGCGAACTGCTGGTGCAGCAGGGGCTGATCACCAAGGATCAGCTCGCGATCGTGCTCGCCGAGCAGCGCAACAGCAACATCCCCATCGGCCGCCTGCTGGTGCGGCTGGGCTTCGTCACCGAAACGGCGATCCGCGACATCATGGCGCGGACGGTCGGCCAGGAGTCCATCGACCTGGCGCAGGTGGTCGCCGACCCGGAAGCGCTGAGCCTGGTGCCGGAGGATTTCGCGCGCCGCAACCGCGTGCTGCCGATCGCCTTCGATCCGGCGGAGCAGGTGCTGACCATCGCGACCACCGAAATCTTCAACGTCGTCGCGCTCGACCAGTTGCGCGCGATACTCGGCCCGCAGGTCGAGCTCAAGACCCAGCTGGCCGCCGAGGCCCAGCTCGGCGACTTCATCGACCAGTTCTACGGCCACGAGCTTTCGGTCGACGGCATCCTCACCGAGATCGAGACCGGGGAGATCGATTACGAGAGCCTGCAGGCCGGCGACGACGAGTACACCCAGCCGATGGTGCGCCTGGTCAACGCCATCCTGGTCGATGCCGTCAAGCGCGGCGCCTCCGACATCCATTTCGAGCCCGAATACGCCTTCATGCGCATCCGCTACCGCATCGACGGCGTGCTCGAAACGGTGCGCAGCCTGCACAAGACCTACATGCCCGGCATCACGGTGCGCGTGAAGGTGGTCAGCGACATGAACATCGCCGAGACCCGCGCGCCGCAGGACGGCCGGCTGTCGCTGATGCTGAACGGCCGGCCGGTCGACTTCCGCGTGTCGACCCAGCCGACCATCTACGGCGAGAACATCGTGCTGCGCGTGCTCGACCGCGAAAAATCCATCGTCAACCTCGACCGCATGAACCTGCCGGCCGAGACCATGACCAAGCTGGAACTCATGCTGGCGCGCCCGGAAGGCATCCTCGTCGTCACCGGCCCCACCGGCAGCGGCAAGACGACGACGCTGTACTCGCTGCTGGCCCAGGTCAACGACGAAACCGTCAACATCATGACGCTGGAAGACCCGGTGGAATACCCGCTGACGCTGATGCGCCAGACCTCGGTCAACGAGGTGGCGCGCATGGATTTCGCCAACGGCATCCGCTCCATCATGCGCCAGGATCCGGACATCATCCTGGTCGGCGAGGTGCGGGACAAGGAAACCGCGGAAATGGCCTTCCGCGCGGCGATGACCGGCCACCAGGTGTTCACCACGCTGCACACCAACTCGGCGCTGGGCGCCTTCCCGCGCCTGCTCGACATCGGCATCCAGCCCGACATCATGGCCGGCAACATCATCGGCGTCATCGCCCAGCGCCTGGTGCGCCTGCTGTGCACCCATTGCAAGGAAGCCTACGCGCCGTCGCAGGAAGAACGCGCGCTGCTCGGCAACGCGGCCGACTCGGCGTCCTTCCTCTACCGCCCCGTCGGCTGCAAGCATTGCGCGAACAAGGGCTACCGCGGCCGCACGCCGATCATGGAACTGCTGGTGATGGACAGCGACATGGACGAGCTGGTCGCGCGCCGCGCCACCGCGAAGGAGCTGCGGGCCGAGGCGGTGCTGAAGGGTTTCCGCTCGCTCGCCGAAGAGGGCATCGCCCGCGTCGTCGACGGCAGCACCAGCCTCGCGGAAGTCGCGCGGGCGGTGGACCTCACCGGCAGGCTGCGCCAGTGACGCGCGCCTGATCCGCCGAGCGCGACGTGCCCTCATTCCAGTACAAGGCGATCGACAAGACCGGCCAGCCGGCCCGGGGCGGGCTGGATGCCGTCAACGAAGTCGACCTCGAGCTGCGCCTGCGGCGCATGGGCCTGGACCTGATCACCTGCAAGCAGGTCGACCGCCAGACCTCCATCGCCTCCGGCGGCAGCATCACCCGCCAGGATCTCGTCAACTTCTGCTTCGACATGGAGCAGATGGTGCGTTCCGGCATCCCGATCATCGACGGCCTGCGCGACATGCGCGACACCATCGACACCCCGCGCTTCCGCGAGGTGCTGACGGCGATGACCGAGGAGATGGAGGCGGGCAGCGTGCTGTCGCAGTGCATGGCCTCGCACTCCGACGTGTTCGACAAGGTCTTCGTCAGCCTGATCCGCGCCGGCGAGCAGTCCGGCCAGTTGCCCGAGGTGTTCAAGAACCTCGCCGACACCATCCGCTGGCAGGACGAACTGATCTCGCAGACGCGGCGGCTGCTGATGTACCCGGCGCTGACGCTGGTGGTGGTGCTGGGCGTGATGGCGGCGCTGCTGATTTTCCTGGTGCCGCAGATCGCCCAGCTGTTCAAGTCGATGGGCATGGACCTGCCGGCGCAGACCCGCGCCCTGCTCGCCGTGTCCGGCTTCGCCAGGGATTTCTGGCTGCCGATCCTGCTCGCGCCGGTGATCGCCATCGTCACGCTGATCATCACCGTGCGCCGCTCCGGCAAGGCCGCCTACCTGTGGGATTACACCAAGCTGCGCCTGCCGGTGATCGGCCCGATCCTGCAGAAAATCATCCTGTCCCGCTTCGCCAACGTGTTCGGCCTGATGTACCGCTCGGGCATCACCGTGCTCGACGGCATCCGCATCAGCGAGGAAGTCGTCGGCAACCGCGTGGTCGCCGACGGCCTGAACCGGGCGGTGCAGCAGATCGCCGCCGGCGACGGCATGACGGAGTCGTTCAACAACCTCGGCCTGTTCCCGCCGCTGGTCATCCGCATGCTGCGGGTGGGCGAAAGCACCGGCGCGCTCGACGTGGCACTGGCGAACATCACCTACTTCTACAATCGCGACGTCAAGGATTCGGTGGACAAGGGCATGAAGATGCTCGGCCCGGCGCTGACCCTGATCCTCGGCGGCATGATCGCCTTCGTGATCTGGGCGGTGCTCGGACCCGTCTATGATATTCTCGGCAAACTGAAATTTTAGCCGCGGGGCGTCCTTCCCCATCATGGCCAGCAAACTCCTGATCTGCATTTCGGCGAACCGCGCGACAGTGGCGCGCTGGCGCGGCGGCCGCCTCGGCGATTGCGAGGTGTTTGCGGCCGACGATGCCGGCATCGCGGAATTCAGGAGCTACGCCGCCGCCTGCGGCAACATCCCGGCCTTCATGATCGTCGATGCGGTGGAAGAGGATTACCGCTTCGAAACCCTGCCCCATGCCTCGGGCTCGGACCGCGCGCAGATGGTCGAGCGCAAGCTGCGGCAGTATTACCGCGCCTCCCCCTACTGCGCGGCTTCGCTGATCGGCAGGGACGGCGGCAAGCGCCGCGACGACCGCTTCCTGTTCGCCGCGCTGACCAATCCGGAAATCGTCGCCCCCTGGCTCGGCGTGCTGGTCGAATGCCAGCTGCCGGTCGGCGGCATTTTCCTGCTGCCGATGGTGACCTCCGGCATCCTCGGCGTGCTCGACGGCAAGGCCGACAACCTGCTGCTGGTGGCCGCGCACCCCGCCGGCATCCGGCTGACGTTTTTCCGGGAAGGCGCGTTCCGCCTGAGCCGCCTGAGCCGGGGCGACGCCGCGACAGTCGCGCAAAGCCGCGCCATCGTCGACGAAATCTCCAACACCCGGCTCTACCTGCACGCGCTGCGCGCGGCCACCCTGGACGAACCGGTCAACGTCGTGTTCCTCGACCACGGCGACCAGCTCGGCGGCATCCCGCAGCAGATCGGCGGGGAAAACCCCAGCCTGCACTGCAGCGCGCTGGGGCGCGCCGAAATCGCGAAGCGGCTCAAGCTCGATCCCGCGCTGATCGGCATTTCGCCGGCGGTCATCTACCTGCAGCTCCTCGGCAACAGCACGCCGGCGAACAACCTGGCCTCGCCCGCGGTCACCGCGGGTTATCGCCGCTACCAGGGACGCCGCCGGCTGTTCGCCGCCAGCGCGGCGGCAGCCTGCATCGGGCTGGCCTGGTCCGGGGCCAACCTGTGGCAACAGTATTCGATCCGGGAAAACATCGACGACATCGCGCGCAAGACCGCGCGGGTCAACAGCGAATACCGGACGGCCACCCTGCAATTCCCCGCGGCCCCGACATCGGCCGACAACCTCAAGCGCGCCACCGAACTCGCCGAAAAACTGCGCGACTCGGCGGTTTCCCCGGAGCCGCTGCTGCAGGTCGTCGGCCGCGCGCTGGCGCCCAGCCCGGAAATCGCGCTGACCGAACTCGGCTGGCAGTACCGGCCCGGCGAATTCGAAGCCGGCGGAACGGCCGGCGCGGCACCGCGCCAGGCCCCGCCGCCGGGCGGGCCGGCGCCGGCCCTGCGGCGGCACAGCGGACTGCTGGCGGGGCAGGTGCGCGATTTCAGGGGCGATTTCCGCCAGGCCATCCTGTCGATCAACACGCTCGCCGAGCGCCTGCGCAGCGACCCCGCGGTCGAGAGCGTGCGCGTCCTGCAGTTGCCGCTCAACGTCAGTCCCGGACTGGCGCTGTCGGGCAACACCTCGGATGCGCCGGCGCAGGGCGGCAGCGCCGATTTCCGCATCGTCGTGACGCTGAAGCAATCCTCATGAACGGCGAAGAACTCAAGGCCCTGCGCGGGCCGCTGATCCTGCTGGCCGTGATCATCGCGGCGGCGGCCGGCGCGATCTACTACACCGACCTGCAGCGCAAGCAGACGCAGAACGCGCTGGTCCGGCAGGAAGCCCAGTGGCGCGAGGCACAGACCCGGATGCAGCGCTCCGGCGACGAAAAAGGGATCATCGTCCAGTACGTCGACAGGTACCACCGGCTCCAGGCAACCGGCTTCATCGGCGAGGAACAGCGCATCAACTGGATCGACGCCCTGCGCAGCGCAAACGCCAGCGTCGACCTCTTCGGCGTCAGCTACGACATCGGCGCCCAGCAGCCCTATGCCCATGCCGCCGAACTGGCGCCGGGCGCCATCGCACTGCATCAGTCGCGCATGAAGCTGGACTTCAGGCTGCTGCACGAAGCCGACCTGCTGCGCTTCTTCGACGCGCTGCGCGAACAAAATGCAGGTCTGTTCCACCTCGACCAGTGCACGCTGCGGCGCACGAATCCGGGCAATGCCCTCCGTTACCAGCCGAACATCGCCGCGAACTGCGAGCTCGCCTGGATCACCGCGACGCCGGATGCCGCGCCTGGGGGAAAACCATGAAAACCCTGCTCGCGATCCTGCTGGTGGCCATGCTGCCCGCCGCCCAGGCCGCGGAGCTCGCGGGCCGCCTGTTTTTCACGCCCGACCAGCGCGACCAGCTCGACCAGTTGCGCAAGCAGAAGATGGTGGCATCACAGGTCAGCGAACAGCCGCTTCCGGAAACGGTATCCTACAACGGCATCATCCGCCGCAGCGACGGCAAAACAACGATCTGGATGAACAACCGGCCGATGTCGGATGCCGACCTGCGCGGCGGCCAGCCGGTCGTCGGCACCGTCAACCGCGACGGACGGATCGTGCTGCAGAACCCGCAGTCCGGTAGCAGCGCGAGGCTGGAACTGAAGGTGGGACAGAGCGCGACGCTGCTGTCGGGCAAGGTGGACGAGTCCTTTGTCACCAAAACCCCAAAACTCGGGGGAACAAAACCCGGATCCGGAGCACCTGAAACAACCCTAAACCCCAAATCTTCTAAGGATTTACCGCCTGAAGTTTTGGAAGCGTTAAAACGAGAGGCCTCACGCGGAAATAACGCCCCTGAGAAATTTCCGAACACCTCTCAGAAGTAAAATCGCTGTCTCCAATTTTTATGGGCGCACGCAATAAGCCACTACTTCGAGAAACAAGTACTCAGCGTGGGCAAGCGTTTCTAATTGTAGTTGTCATCCTCGTCATTGGAAGCGTGGCTGCGATTTACAGCCTTATTTCTTCAAGCAGACCAAGCATCGAAGCTGACAAAAAAACTGCAGAGGCCCTTGCTCAGGCAAGAGATGCGTTGATTGGTCACGCGGTAAGCCACTCAAGTCGCCCCGGCGCCTTACCTTGCCCGGACACCACAAACGATGGCACGGGAGAAGCACCTACTGCATCCCCAGGCGGCAATAGTTGCCCTAGCTATATCGGACGCCTGCCATGGAAAAGCTTAGGATTACCAGACTTACGCGATAGCTCTGGTGAAAGGTTGTGGTATCTCCTTTCACCCAATTTTAGGAATGCAAATCCCCCTGCTGGCCCTACACTCAATTCTGACACTGCAGGGCAAATTACCATCACCGGGCATTCCAACCAGATCATCGCTGTAATTATCGCGGCAGGAGCAGCCCTTGCATCGCAAGACCGAGACACTCTTGACAACGCAAAGCTGAATAATCCCGACAATTTTCTCGAAGGTGGTAATCAGACCTCTGGAACCTCATTCACGCTTACAGCCGGCAACGGCATCAACGATCTATTCATGCCGATAACGCATGAGGCTCTCCTTCCCAAAGTGGAGACAAGAGTTGCCCAAGACATTAAGAAGTTGCTTCAGAATTATTATGATCTACCATCAAATATCGCACCCAGCTATAGAAACTATTATCCATTTGCAGCGCCATTAACTGGGACTACCGCCTGCGTAGAGGGCGTATATCGCGGTCGCATTCCCACATCACCATGCTCGCCTTTAAACTCATTGGCTGCAACTTTACCTCCATGGTTCGGGCCAACCGGCACAGGGAATAGATGGAATGAAATCATGATCTACTCGGTTTCTCCTAGGTGCACCCCAAGGCTTAACACCGTCCCCAACCTTGCCGCAACACCACTTTATTACTTGTCCAATCCTCCTGCAGAATTGTTTTGCCAAGCCATCACGATTTTAGGAATTCCACTGCTTAGATGCTATCCCTATACACAAGAGATTGATAGCACGAGCACCGCCTGTCAAAATAATTCGGCGGGCCCTATGCTGACAGTAAATGGCTCGTTTGCCGAGGCAATACTGTTAACAGCCGGCCGAGGACTTACCGGACAAACTCGACCCTGTTCAACAATAGCTGCCTGCCTCGAAGATCAAGAAAACAGTGACGGGCCTGCTAGCTACCCTGCAAACACCAACGTCGATGGTTCCGAAAATTTCATATACGTAAAACCACAGCGCTCAACCAATAACAACGACACCTTAGTTATAGTGAGACCCAGCCCATGAACGACAGACAGCGCGGGTTTTCCCTTATAGAAGTTGCTGTTGTCTTGTTCATCGTCATACTCCTCATAGGCAGCCTTCTTGTTCCGCTAGGCACGCAAGTGGAGCAGCGACAGATACGCGAAACGGAGAAAACTCTTTCCGACATCCATGATGCGTTACTTGGCTTTGCCGTCGCGAATGGCCATTTGCCTTGCCCTGATACCAACAACGATGGTCTGGAGGATATCAACGCAGCCAATGATCGATGCAGCGTAATCGCAACATCAATCTCGGCCGGTAATCTGCCATGGCAAACTCTGGGACTGGGAAATTCTGATGTTTGGGGCAATCGTTTCCGATACATCGTCAGGGAAGAATACGCACGGCGGCCACCGTTAAGCACAACCTTTACACTATCAACCACAGCCAATGTGCGCGTGTGTACCGTTGCAGCATGTAGCCCAGCCTCAAATGCACTGACATCAACCGCAGTAGCCGCAGTAATATCTCATGGGAAAAATGGACTGGGTGCAGTCAACAGTTTATCTGGGGTAAACAATCCAGCCCCAACCAGTCTGGATGAACTACAAAATACCAATAATGATAGGGATATTGTCAGTCGTACTATTGCAGTTGCTTCAGCCAACACAGTTGAATTCGATGATATTGTCATCTGGCTTCCCCAGTACACCCTGTTCAACCGCATGGTGACAGCAGGCCGGCTCCCGTAACAAGCGGTCAGCCGGTCCGTCTCAGTTCGAAACACACCCGCCCCCGGCGGTTCTCCGCCAGCACCAGCGCATAACCCGACTGCGCGGCAAACTTCGCCGCCTGGAACAGGCCGACGCCGAGCCCGCTCTCCGAGGACACGGGTGCCGACAGCAAGTCGCTCTCGACGGCCGGCGGCACCGGCGCCCCGTCGTCGCAGACCGTCAGCCGCGGCCCCGCCGACAGCGCGACGCTGATGCGCAGCGCTCCGCCCCGGGAAGCCTTGTAGAGGGCGTTTTCGATCAGGGTGTCCGCGGTGCTGTCGAACAGTTCGGCAGGAAGGTGCTCGCCGGCGGGCACCGCCTCCGACAGGAACACGATGCCGCGGCCCGCGTAACGCGCCTGCAGCCCCTGCCACCAGATGCCGGCGTCGACATCGTCCATCTCGATGGCGCCGGGGGACTTGAGTTTTTCCAGCGTCGTTCCGAGACGCTGGGTGATCTGCGGCAACTGCCGCTGCACCAGCGCGCGGAACGCCTGATTGTCATCGGCCCCGCGCATTTCCGCGGCGGCGCAGATCGAGCGCAGCGACTGCAGCAGGTTCTTGACGTCGTGGGTCAGCCGGGCGCCGGTCTCGTAAATCGCCTGGGCATAGGCCGACTGCCGGCGGATCTGTTCGCGGCGCAGCGCCTCGTGGAAATGGCCGACCATCTGCATCAGCAGTTTCAGGTGCAGCAGCACCGCCGGTGAAAAGGGCCGCGCCGCATGCAGCGTGAAGCGCAGGCCGCCGGTTTCATAGTGCTCCGCGTGCGCCGCCGTCCGGCCGACTTCGCCTCCGGAATGGGCGGACTGCCAGCCGAGGCCGGTAACCCAGGGCAGTTCGAGCAGGTAAGTCAGCGCATCGTGTAGGAACCGTTCCGGGCGCGGCTCCGTCTGCGCCAGTTCGGCCAGCCGGCGCATGCGCAGTTCGAAGGGCAGCCCCAATCCGAGCAGGTAGCGCGACAGCAGCGTGCCGATGCCGCTGAAACCGGCGCGCGGATTCCACAGCCAGGACAGGCCCGCGAGCAGCAGCGCGATCACCATCAGCGCCTGCGCCAGTCCGAGCAGGTACTGCCCGTGCGCGACTTCCTGAATGACGAAACTGCCGAGCGCCAGCGCCACCACCAGCAGGAACAGCATCAGGCTGTAGAACAGGTCGACGATGACCGGATCCCTGCGGCGGCTCCCGTCGCGGGGAACGGCGAATATCGCCAGCGGCAGCAGCGGCAGTCCGTAACGCACCATGTCCGCCACTTCCGGAGGCACCGCATAACGGGTGAACAATTGCGGCACCACCCACATTAGCAGCATCGCCACCAGGTAGACGGCGCCGAGGATCGCCACCAGCCGGTCGCTCCTGCCGACCGTGCCGGGCACACCGCCGCCGATCAGTCCGAACAGGATCGCGATCCAGGTGGCGATCAGCCACCAGTTGCCGGCCACCGCAAAAAAGGCGCCGAGGCAGAGCACCAGCAGCGCCAGCGTCAGCGGCACCTGCCGTTCGCCGCGCCACACCGGCTGCCAGATCAGGAACAGCCCGAAATGCGCGAGCAGGAGGCCGCTCTGCCACCACTCGCCGCCGCCCCAGGCAATGGCGCCGTGCAGGGTCAGCAGCATGACCGCCAGCAGGAAATTCAGGTGCCGGTTGGGCACGTCCGGAGAGCCCAGGACCGGCGGCGATTTCGCCGGCGACGGCGGAGGATTCGGCGATTCTTCAGGCATCCTGATTGGCTATACTGTCCATCGACGAGAAAGCTGAACACAAGTGCATATCACCACCATCGGCCGTTATACCGCGCTGGAAGCGCTGCGCACCCGCGTCCCGGCGACCACGCTGCTGACCCTGTGCGTGCTGCTCGGCGCCAGCCTGTTCATCCGGGAGCTGGCGGTGACCGAAAGCGCGCGTTTCCAGACCGGTTTCTACGCTGCAGCCGCGCGGCTGTGCGCGGTGTTCATCACCAGCCTGTATGTGCTCGTCAGCATAACCCGGGAATTCAACGACAAGGGCCTGGAAGTGCTGCTCGCGCTCGACCTGCCGCGCTCCCATTATATCTGCGGCAAACTGGTCGGATTCACGCTGACGGCCTCCGGCATCGCCGTGCTGCTGTCCCTGCCGTTGTGGCTGCTCGCGCCGGCGCCGGCGGCGTTGCCGTGGACGGTGTCGCTGGCGGTCGAACTCACGGTCGTGGTCGCCCTCTCGCTGTTCTGCATCATCACTTTCAGCCAGCTCCTGCCGGCCGCGGGATTCGTCGCCGCGTTCTACCTGCTTGCCCGCAGCATCACGGCCATGCGGCTGATGGGCGAGAACCCGGTCGCCGGACAGGACACGCTCTCGCACCAGTTCACCGGCGCGCTGGTCGAGGGGCTCGCCTTCCTGCTGCCGGCGCTGGACGGCTGGACGCAGACCGCCTGGCTGACGGACCTGCCGCCTTCCGCGGAGATGCTGTCCGCGATACTGGCACAGGGGGCCATCTACATCGCGCTGCTGACCGCGGCGGCCCTGTTCGATTTTCACCGCCGGAGCCTGTAGTTGGCCTCCCTCCTTGCCGCCGAGGAACGCGCGCTGGCCGTGGTGCCCCGCGGCACATGGTGGCTGCTCGCCGCGGCGCTGGCGATGCAGCTCTGCTGGCACGCCCTGCGCCCGCCGCCGGACGCGCGCGCGAAAGCCCTGCCTGCGCCGCCCCAGGCCGGCACGCTGCGGGCCGCCAGCCTTGGCGAACCGGTCGCTGCGGCACAGCTGCTGCTGCTGTACCTGCAGGCCTTCGACAACCAGCCCGGTGTCAGCATCCCCTTCGCCGAACTCGATTACCGCCGGGTCATGGCATGGCTCGATGCCGCCTTGCGCCTGGATGCGCGCACCGGTTACCCGCTGATGATGGCCTCCCAGCTGTACGGCCAGGTGCCGGACGCCGGCAAACAGCGCGCCATGTGCGATTTCGTCCGTGCGCGTTTCCTCGAAGCGCCGGATCTGCGATGGCGCTGGCTCGCGCACTGCGCGATCATGGCCAAGCACCGGCTGCGCGATCCAGCGCTGGCGCTGCGTTATGCGGCCGACATCACCCGGCACGCCGGCGGCGCCTCCGGCTGGGCGCGCCAGATGCAGGTGTTCATCCTCGAAGACCTCGGTGAAACCGACAGCGCCCGGATACTGCTTGGCGGGCTGCTCGCCAATGACGAGATCACGGACCCCGCCGAACTGCACTTTCTGACGGAGCGGCTCAAAGCACTGGAAAGCGCCGAAAAACCGTCGGGATCGTCGAAATTCCGACAGTAGTCGTCGGCTTCCCGTCACCGTCTTTTTACAATGAGTGGCGCATCGTACATCACCAGCTTGTGAATTTTATAAAAATACAATAAAAACAAATACTTAAAAGTGCTTCGGCATGGTGCAACGCTTTCCGCCAGCTCATTCGTCGACACCGCAACCGCAATCCAATGGCATGATATTTGCGTTGATTCGCACACAGTTTTCGCCCATGAGTGGCGAGGAGAAAAAAATGAAACGAGAACAAGGCTTTACGCTGATCGAGATCGCGATCGTGCTGGTCATCATCGGCCTGCTGCTCGGCGGCGTGCTGAAAGGCCAGGAGCTGATTACCAGTGCCCGTGTGCGCAACATCATTGCGACACAGGACGGGACCAAGGCAGCTTATTTTGGTTTCCTCGACCGTTATCGTGCACTACCCGGTGACTACCTGACCGCATCGGCTCAAGCAAATATCCCTGGTTGTGGTCCAGCCATATGTTTTGGTGGCAACAATGACGGTCAAATCGTCGGCGCCGAAGCAATCCATGCATGGGAACATTTGTCTAAAGCTGGCTTTATTACCGGTAGCTACACTTCCGGAAGCGCCACACCAACTGCAGATACTGGCAACACTCCTTCGAATCCTTATGGTTCGTTAGTTCAGATAATTTTCGATGGTGTCTATCGCGAAGGCACAGCGGATAGCGGCAACTCAAGACACAATTTGAAGACAGGAGCGGGCATTCCTTCCGACATTCTTGCAGAAGTAGATCGCAAAGTAGACGATGGTCGCGCCAACACCGGACAAATGCGTCATTCCACATTTGCCGTTGCCCCAGCAACATCTGGATCATTTGCAGATTGCGCTGATGCTAATGGATGGAAGTCCCAAACACCATTTGCCAATTGTGGAGCAACCACCCTGTTTTAAGCACAACCTGCCCTGCCACGCTAAAAAGCCCGCAACCGCGGGCTTTTTTGTTGGCATCTGCTGTAACAGGCAACACCGCCAGCCGCCGAATTCAAATTGATGCTGATATCCGGAAACATCACAGCAGTTTCCACAAGATTATGCATTTCGTCGGCGGTAACCATCCAATCCGGGAACAGCTGCAGCGCGGGACCAGTTACAAGCAGATTTACATGTGTCTAGCGATAAATGCCTTATCCGAATTTTGTCCCTTTTTTCAACGAATTGCAGCTGGATTTCGAAACGAGCCTGACGGGGGCTTTGTTATAATTTCTGCAATGAACATTCCGCCCGACGATCCCGGCTCTGGTACTGCAATCGCAACAGCCCGCGAAGTGCTCTCCATCGAAGCCCGGGCGATCACCGACCTGATTCCCCAGGTCGACGCCGGCTTCGAGCAAGCCATCCGCATCATCCTGCAATGCCGCGGCCGTGTCGTCGTCAGCGGCATCGGCAAGTCGGGACATGTCGCGCGCAAGATCGCCTCGACGCTGGCCAGCACCGGCACCCCGGCCTTTTTTGTCCATCCGGCCGAGGCCAGCCACGGCGATCTCGGCATGGTCACGCGGGACGACGTGTTCCTCGCGCTGTCCAATTCCGGTGAAAGCGCGGAATTGCTGACCATCATTCCGGTGCTCAAGCGCCAGGGCGCGAAGCTGGTCGCGCTGACCGGCAATGCAGGCTCGACGCTCGGCCGCGAGGCCGACGTGCATCTGTACGCCGGCGCCGCGCAGGAAGCCTGCCCGCTGAATCTTGCGCCCACGGCCAGCACGACCGCCGCGCTGGCGCTGGGCGATGCCATCGCGGTGGCGCTGATGCGCGCCCGGGGATTCACCCAGGACGAATTCGCGCGCTCGCATCCCGGCGGATCGCTGGGCCGCAGGCTGCTGACGCTGGTCCGCGACGTCATGCGCTCCGGCACGGAGGCGCCCAGGGTGACCACCGCGGCCACGCTCACCGACGCGCTGCTGGAAATGTCCCGTGGCCGGATGGGCATGACCGCGGTCGTCGACGAGGCGCAGGTCGTCCGGGGCATATTCACCGATGGTGACCTGCGGCGGGCCATCGAAAAAGGCCAGGATCTGCGCGGCACGGCGATCCGCGACATCATGTCGGCGAATCCGCGGACCATCACCCCCGACCGGCTGGCCGCCGAAGCGGTCGAAATCATGGAGCGCGGCAAGGTCAACCAGTTGCTGGTCGTCGATGACGGGAGCAGGCTGCTGGGCGCGCTGAACATCCACGACCTGTTCCGCGGCAAAGTGGTCTGACCGGCCGGCCCGCCACCGACTCCGTGCCCAGCATCCAGGCATTTCCGGAAATCAGGCTCGCCGCGTTTGACGTCGACGGCGTGCTCACCGACGGCGGCCTGCATTATTCCGGCGACGGCGACTTCATGAAAACCTTCGACGTGCGCGACGGCATGGGCATCAGGATGCTGCAGGATTCCGGCATCGAGGTCGCGATCATCACCAGCCGCGAGGCGCCGATGGTCGAATTGCGCGCGGCCGATCTCGGCATCCGCCACCTGCGGCAGGGCATCCACGACAAGGCTGGCGCGCTCAGGGCGCTGCTCGCGGTACTCGCCATCCCGCCGGCGGCCGCAGCCTTCATGGGCGACGACCTGGTCGATCTGCCGGCGTTCCGGCTGTGCGGCTTCACGGCCACCGTCGCCGCCGCGCCGGCGCTGCTCAAACGCCATGCCCACCATGTCACGCGCGCAAAGGGCGGCCACGGCGCGGTGCGCGAGTTCTGCGAACTGCTGCTCCATCGCCGGGGCATGCTCACCGCGCGCACCCGCCGTTTCCTCGGCGCGACGGCCGGCTGACCGCCATGCCCCGTCTCTCGCAGGTGTTTCCGGTGGCGCTGATGACCGTGCTCGCCGGGCTGACGTTCTGGCTCGACCAGGCGATCCTGCAGGACACGGCCGCGCCGGAAACCAGGCGCCATGACCCGGATTACATCGTCGACAACGTGACCGCGCACCGGATGGATGCCGCGGGAAAGGTCAAACACACGCTGCGCGCGCAGCAGCTGATCCACTACCCGGACGACGACAGCACGCATCTCGTCGTGCCCCATTTCACCAGCAACGCATCCCGCACGCCGATGACCATCACCTCGCGCACCGCAAGAATGTCCAGCGGCGGCGAGCACATCTATTTCGAGACCGACGTGCGCGCGACGCGCGCGGCATACGGGAAGCACAGCGAGATGGTCATGGAGACCAGCTTCCTCCATGTCACGCCGGACGAAAACATCGCCCGCACCGACCGGCCGGTCACCATCACCGACGCCAATACCGTTGCGCACGCGATTGGCTTAGAATTGAACAGTGAAACCCGCATCGTCAAATTCCTGTCGCGGTTCCGCGGCACCTACCATGATCCCGAACGCGCATCGTCCCGGTAATCCGCCCGGCGGGATGATGCGTGCCCTGGTCGCCGCACTGCTGCTGGCGGCAACCTGGCCGGCTTCCGCCGAAAAGGCCGATCGCGAGAAACCGATCAACATCGAGGCCGACCGCGTCACTGTCGACGATGCGAAGCAGATCTCGAATTTCGAGGGGCGCGTCGTGCTCACCCAGGGCACGCTGGTGATCCGCGGCGACCGCATGGAGGTCCGCCAGGACAACCAGGGATTCAACAGCGGGACCACCTGGGGCAACCTGGCCTACTTCCGGCAGAAACGCGAAGGTTACGACGAATACATCGAGGGCTGGGCCGAGCGCATCGAGTACGACGGCCGGGCCGACAAACTGCAGATGTTCAACCGGGCATCGATGAAAAAAACCGGCGGCGACGAAGTGCGTGGCAACTACATCTCGTACGACGCCAACACCGAATTCTTCCAGGTCATCGGCGGCGGATCAAAAGCGGCGGCGGAATCGCCCGACCGCCGCGTACGCGCGGTCCTGCAGCCCAAACCCAAGGCCAAGCCGGCGCCGCAGCCGCCGGTATCGCTGAAGCCCGAGGCAACGATCGCCTCGCCCCGCGACGAGCTGCCCTCGCTCCGCTGAACGCGCATTGGACTCCGTGCAGCACACGCCCGCCGCAGCAACGCAGGACGCGCCCGCGCAGGGCTCGTTCCTGCTGAAGGCGGAAGGCCTGAAAAAACGCTACCGCACGCGCACCGTGGTCAAGGACGTGTCCATGGAAGTGCGCAGCGGCGAAGTCATCGGTTTGCTGGGACCCAACGGCGCCGGCAAAACCACCTGCTTCTACATGATGGTGGGGCTGGTCGCGATGGACGGCGGCGAGCTGTACCTCGACGACACGCGGCTGACGCACATGCCGATGCACCGGCGCGCGCGCCTCGGCCTGAGCTATCTGCCGCAGGAGGCCTCGATATTCCGCCGGCTGTCGGTCGCCGACAACGTGCGCGCGATCCTCGAGCTGTACCATGACAGCGCGGACGCCATCGAATCCCGCCTCGACGCGCTGCTGCAGGACCTGCATGTGGGCCATCTGCGCAACAATCCGGCGATCAGCCTTTCCGGCGGCGAGCGCCGGCGCGTGGAAATCGCGCGCGCGCTGGCCACCGAGCCGCGCTTCATCCTGCTGGACGAACCCTTCGCCGGCGTCGACCCGATCGCCGTCATCGAAATCCAGAAAATCATCGGCTTCCTCAGGGCCAGGGGAATCGGGGTTCTGATCACGGACCACAACGTCCGGGAAACCCTGGGCATCTGCGACCGCGCCTACATCATCAACGACGGCACCGTGCTTGCATACGGCAAGCCCGACGAGATCGTCTATAATGAGAACGTAAGAAAAGTCTACCTCGGCGAGCATTTCCGCCTTTGAGATGGCAAGCCGCACGCAACCGTCTGCGTGCGATCCCGGGAGGCACTCCCCCCTGTCCGGATTCCGATGAAACATTCGTTACAACTCAGGCTATCGCAGCACCTCACGTTGACGCCGCAACTGCAGCAGTCGATCCGGCTGCTGCAGTTGTCCACGCTCGAACTCAACCAGGAGATCGAGCGGCTGCTCCAGGACAACCCGCTGCTCGAACGGGAGGACGGCGGCGCCGAGCCGCCGCTGCCGCATGACGCCGCGCCCCCGGAGCCGGCGGCTGCCGAGGCTCCTCCGGCGGCAGCGGAATCCGAACCGGCGACGACGGCAGAGGACGGCGGCACCTTCGACGTGATGGAAGGCGCCTCCTTCGGCAACGGCAGCGACGGCGACGACGAGGATTTCTCGCCGATCGCCGAACAGCCGGCCAACCTCCGGGCGCACCTCACCGGACAGCTCGCGCTGCTGCACCTCTCCGACCGCGACCGGCAGCTGGCCGGCCTGCTGATCGACTCCCTCGACGACGGCGGCTACCTGCCGCAGCCGCTGGAAGAGATCGCCGCCATGCTGCCCGCGGAACTCGAAGTCGAACCCGAGGAACTGTCGATCGCGCTGCGGCACCTGCAGCACCTCGAGCCGACCGGCGTGGGCGCACGCAGCCTCGCCGAATGCCTGATGCTGCAGCTCGACGCGCTGCCGGCGGAAACGCCTTACCGGGAACAGGCCCGGGAGATCGTCCGCGAGCACCTGGACACCCTCGCCGCGCGCGACTTCACCCGCCTCAAGCGAACCCTGAAATGCGACGACGCCTGCCTGCGCGAGGTGCAGAAGCTGATTCTCCGCCTGAATCCGCGCCCCGGCCGCGAGTTTGCCGTGGAGGAAACGCGTTTCGTCGTCGCGGATGTCATCGTGCGCAAGGTCAAGGGCGTCTGGGTCGCCGCGCTCAATCCCGATGCCATGCCGAAGCTCAAGGTAAACCGCCTGTACGCGGACATTCTGCAGCGCAACCGGGGCAGCAACTCGCAGCAGATCACCGCGCAGCTGCAGGAGGCGAAATGGCTGATCAAGAACGTGCAGCAGCGCTTCGACACCATACTGCGCGTATCCCAGGCCATCGTCGACCGCCAGCGCAACTTTCTCGAACACGGCGAAGTGGCGATGCGGCCGCTGGTGCTGCGCGAAATCGCGGATACGCTCGGTCTCCACGAATCCACCGTGTCGCGGGTCACCACGCAGAAGTTCATGCACACGCCGCGCGGCATTTTCGAGCTCAAGTACTTCTTCGGCAGCCATGTCGCCACCGAGGCCGGCGGCTCGGCGTCGAGCACGGCGATCCGCGCGCTGATCAAGCAACTGGTCGGCGCGGAAAACACCCGATCCCCGCTGAGCGACGGCCAGATCTCGGAATTGCTCGGCCAGCAGGGTATAGTCGTGGCAAGGCGCACCATCGCGAAATACCGGGAATCGCTGCAGATCCTTCCCGTGAACCTCAGAAAGACCCTTTGACAGAGGAGAAAGAACGTCATGAACCTGCACCTCACCGGCCACCACATCCAGATCACCCCGGCCATCCGCGACCACGTGGCGCACAAGCTCGAAAAGATCACCGCGCATTTCGACCACGTGATCGACATCAACGTCATCATGACGGTCGAGAAGCTGCAGCACAGGGTGGAGGCCACTGTGCGCCTCAGCGGCAAGGACATTTTCTGCGAGACCCGCGAGGAGGACATGTACGTGGCGATCGACCACCTGGTCGGCAAGCTCGACCGGGCGGTCATCAAGCACAAGGAAAAGCACCTGGGACAGCGCCACGACGGCGACCCGCTGAAACACCGGGTCGCGGAATAAACCTCACCGGCGCCACTTCCACCATGAACCTGATCGCCAAACTGCTGCCCGAAAGCCACATCCTGCTGGATGCCGACCTCACCAGCAAAAAGCGCGTGTTCGAACAGGCGGGCCTGCTGTTCGAGAACACCGACAGCATCGGCCGCAACGTCGTTTTCGACAGCCTGTTCGCAAGGGAGAAACTCGGCTCGACCGGCCTCGGCCAGGGCGTGGCGATTCCCCACGGCCGCATCAAGGGCCTGAAAGCGGCCAGCGGCGCGCTGATCCGCCTGCGCAACGCGATTCCCTTCGACGCGCCGGACGGCCAGAACGTGGGCCTGGTGTTCGTGCTGCTGGTGCCCGAGCGCGCCACCGACGAACACCTGCAGATCCTGTCCGAGCTCGCGCAGATGTTCTGCGACAAGCCGTTCCGCGAACGGCTGCTCGGCGCCGCGACGCCGGCGGAACTGATGCAACTGATCACCGCATGGAAACCCGATGCCCAAGGTCAGCATAACCAGGCTGTTTGAAGGCACCCGGGAAAAGCTCCAGCTGACCTGGGTCGCCGGGCAGGCCGGCGCCGGCAAGGGCATCGACAGCGAGCTCACCAAGGATTCGTCCAAGGGACTGGTCGGCCATCTCAACTTCATCCACCCGAACCTGATCCAGGTGCTCGGCGATTCCGAGGTGGATTATCTGGGCAGCCTCCCCGCCACCGAATGCCGGGCCATGCTCGAAAAGGCGGCGATACGGGAACTCGCCTGCTTCATCGTCGCCGGCGGCAATCCGGTGCCCCCGGCGCTGGCGGAGGTCGCGGAATTCACCCAGACCCCCCTGTTCTCGTCGCCCATCCCCAGCGTGGAGCTGATGTGGATCATGCGCCCCCACCTCGCGCGCGAGCTCGCCGAGTCGTCCACCACGCACGGCGTGTTCCTCGACGTGCTCGGCGTCGGCGTGCTGCTCACCGGGGACTCCGGCGTGGGGAAAAGTGAGCTCGGCCTGGAACTGATCAGCCGCGGCAGCGGCCTGATCGCCGACGATATCGTCGAACTCTACCGGCTGGGGCCGGAAAGCATCGAGGGCCGCTGCCCGCTGATGCTGCGCGACTTCCTGGAAGTGCGCGGCCTCGGCGTGCTCAACATCCGCACGATCTTCGGCGAAGCCGCGCTGCGCCCGCGCAAGAACGTCAAGCTGATCGTGCATCTCGAGCGTCCCAGGAGCACCGACCCGACCCACATCGAGCGGCTGCCGCTGAAACCGGGCACCGAGTCGGTGATGGGCGTGGAAATCCGCAAGGTCACCATCCCGGTCGCCGCGGGCCGCAACCTCGCGGTGCTGACGGAGGCCGCGGTGCGCAGCTACGTGCTGCAGATGCGCGGCATGGACAGCACCCGCGAATTCATCGAACGCCAGGAGCGCGCGATGAACGACCCCGATGCCTGAAACACGCCCGGCATGCAGTTGATCCTGATCACCGGCCTGTCCGGATCGGGCAAAAGCGTGGCGCTGGCCGTGCTCGAAGACGCCGGCTTCTATTGCGTCGACAACCTGCCGGTGGCGATGATCGGCGAGCTGGTCGCCAGCCTTCAGGCCGCGGGCCATGAACGCGTGGCGCTGACCGTCGATGCCCGCACCGGCGACGCCGTCGCCGGCCTGCCCGGGGCCGTCGAACGCCTGCGCGCCGGCGGCGTCGACGCCAGGGTGCTGTTTCTCGAGGCCAAGTCCGACACGCTGATCAAGCGCTTCTCCGAAACGCGGCGCCGCCATCCGCTGTCGTCCGGCGGGCTGACGCTGCCGGAATGCATCGCCCGCGAACGCGGCATGGTCGAGGGCATCTCCGGAATCGCCCACCGCATCGACACCAGCGACCTCGCCCCGAACACCCTGCGCAACTGGGTCAGGGATTTCGCGGTGCTGCCGGCGGCCGGGCTGACGCTGCTGTTCGAATCCTTCGGCTTCAAGCACGGCATTCCGCTGGATGCGGATTTCGTGTTCGACGTGCGCTGCCTTCCCAATCCGCATTACGACCCCGTCCTGCGGCCGCTGACCGGCTGCGATGCCGCGGTGGCGAAATTCATTCGCGCCACGCCCGATGCGATGCGCATGCTCGACGACATCCGCCGCTTCATCGGGGACTGGCTGCCGGCCTTCGAGCGCGACAACCGCAGCTACCTGACCGTCGCCATCGGCTGCACCGGGGGGCGCCACCGTTCGGTGTTTTTCGTCGAGGCGCTGGCCGGGCGGTTCCGCGAACGCACGCGCACGCTCGCCCGCCACCGCGAACTCGGCGCATGAGCGGCGACATCCGCGAATTGCCGCTGTTCCCGCTGGGCACCGTGCTGTATCCCGGCGGACAGTTGCCGCTGAAGATCTTCGAGCAGCGCTACGTCGACATGACCAAGGCCTGCCTGCGCGACTCGACGCCCTTCGGCGTGTGCCTGATCCGGGAAGGGCGCGAGGTCGGCGAGCCCGCGGCACCGCATGCAGTCGGCTGCCTCGCGCAGATCGAGCAATGGGACGTGCCGCACCCCAACCTGTTCACCATCCTCGCGCGCGGCGGCGAACGCTTCCGCATCCTCGACGCCGCAGTGTCGGCCGGCGGCCTGATCACCGGCCGCGTTGAAATCCTCCCCGAACCCTCGCGCCCCGCAACCGTCGATCGCGCCTGCCAGGAAGTGCTGCGGCTCGCCATCGAGCGCGCCGGCAGTGACAGCGTCCCCGGACCGGTACGGCTGGATGACCCGGTCTGGGTCAGTTACCGCCTCGCCGAAATCCTGCCGATCTCGCCCCTGGAAAAACAGGCCCTGCTGGAACTGGACGACACCGGCGCAAGGCTGGCGCAACTGCACGAACTGCTGCTCAAGCACGGCGTCATAGAAAATATCAATAAAAACAAATAGTTACTGTTATGCTGTTTCTGCAGATACCGCCCGCGGCGACAGGTATGCCCGCCCCGGCACCACCCGATCCGCCGGCAGACCGTGCGCCCGCGGATTACGAACCGTCCCGGCACCCGATCAATTGCACGATGATGTCGCGAACCGGCGTCGGCAGCGCGGCGCGCAGCGCATCCTCCGGTGAAATCCACAGGCGGCCCGCCTCCTCCGCCCGCGGCGGCCATGATTTCACCGCCGCCGGTTGCGGCAGGATGTCGAGCTTGAAATGGGTGAAGCCGTGCGCGATCACCGGCAGCATCGCCCCCGGCACGACCTTCGCGCCGAAACGCCGCGCGCACGCAGCCACCGGATCGGCGTCGGGATCCTCCTCGGGAAAACACCACAGGCCGCCCCAGATCCCCGCCGGCGGGCGTTTTTCGAGAAGGATTTCGCCAGTGCGCTGCAGCACCAGCATCATCGTGCGCCGCTGCGGCAGCGCCTTGCGCGGTTTCGGCGTCGGCAATGCGGCAACGCGGCCGGTTTCGAATGCCGCGCAAAGCGGCCGCACCGGGCATTCGTCGCACCGCGCATTCCGGCGCGTGCAGACCGTGGCCCCCAGATCCATCAGCCCCTGGGTATAGGCCGCCAGGCCGCTCTGCGGCAGCAGGGCTTCGGCATCCCGCCACAGCCGCGCGGCCACCGCCGTCTCCCCCGGGTAACCTTCGATGCCGCGCAGGCGCGCGAGCACGCGCTTGACGTTGCCGTCGAGAATGGCCGCGCGGCCGCCAAAGGCAAACACCAGAATCGCCGCCGCGGTCGAGCGGCCGACGCCCGGCAGGTCCTCCAGCAGGGCCTGCGTTCCGGGAAAACGGCCGCCGTGCCGCTCGACGACGATCCGCGCGGCGCGATGCAGGTTCCGCGCCCGCGAGTAATATCCCAGGCCGCTCCACAGCGCGAGCACATCATCCTCCGCGGCGGCGGCCAGCGCCGCGACCGTCGGAAAACGTTCCAGGAAACGCCGGTAATAGGGAATCACCGCCGTCACCTGCGTCTGCTGCAGCATGATTTCCGACAGCCACACGGCATAGGGATCGCGGGTGTTCTGCCACGGCAGGTCGTGCCGGCCGTGGCGCTCCTGCCAGGCGATCAGCGCCGGCGCGAATGCCGCGACGGCACGGTCGGCCGCGGGCGCGCCTGCTGCCGCGGCATCAACGGCCAAGCAGGCCTTTCAGCGCGTCGCGCGCGCTGCCGCCTTTCTTTTCGCCCCCGGCCGCGGCGCCGCCCGGCAGATGCTTCTGCAGCTGTTTTTTCACGGCATCCCCGACTTTCTGCTTTGCGCTGTCGGTGATCATCGCGCCGAAATCCAGCTTGTACGAGGGCGCGGCCAGCGGACCGCTGATCCGCACCGGCACCGTGACGCCGCGCAGTTCCTCGGTCTCGCGCCCGCCCTGCCCCTTGCTGCTGCCGACGATGCTGGCCTTCACCAGGTAATTGACGGTATCGGCGCCGATGTTGACCTCTCCTTCGCCGCCGACCCGCAACAGCGGGGACTTCATCGACAGATCGTTGTTGCGCGCCACGCCGCCGGCGATCCTGAACGTTGCCGTCAGCTCGGAAAAATCCGTCTTCTGCCGGGCATCCGACTGCTGGGTCTGCTCGCCCTTCAGCGCGCCCAGGCGGGCCTGCGCGGAACGGATCGCGCCGCCGATGTCGATGCCCTTGAGCGCGCCGTCCGCCAGGCGCAGCGCCGCGGTGCCGTCGAGCGCGCGCTTCAGAGCGCCGCCCGTATTGCCCCGGGTGGTCACGTCGACCGACACGGTGCCCCGGCCTTCCAGCGTCTCGTTGTTCGCCAGATCCTTCAGCAGCGGCGCGACATCGACCGCCGCAAGATTCTGCTTCAGCGAAAACGCCGGAACCGGGGTGGCGGCATTGACGGACGCCGTTCCGCTCAGCGATCCCTGATAAAGGTCGGCCGTCAGCGGATTCACGTCGAGGCGTCCGCCCGCCGCCCTGAGTCCGGCGCGCACATTCTGCATCCTGATGTTGTTCACCGTCAGCGCGCCGATGCGAATGCTGCCGTCCATGCGCAGGGTTTTCAGCGCTGCAAGGTCGAACGGCTGCTCGGTGCCCGCGGCGGCCGGCGCTTTTGCGGCGGCGGGTGCGGTTCCGCCCGCCGCCGTGTTTTGCACCGGCAGCAGGCGATCGACATCCAGGCGGTCGATATCCACGTCGAAATTGAATGCCGGCCGCGAGAAACCCGCGACGCCGACGCGCGCCTTGATCGTGCTGTCCGCGAGCCTGCCCGAGGCGTTCAACTGCACATGCTGTTTCCCGAGGTCGAGGCTTGCCGCGCCGGCCAGGTCGCCGCCGATGCTTTTTCCCGGCAGATCGGGACCGGTCGCGCTGACATCCGCCTTCCATTGCGGCAGGCTGAACCGCTGCGCCCGCAGATCGCCGTTCAGCGGCGAGGCCAGCCGCACCTTGATCTCCCGGCCGCCCTGCTTCAGATCGGCCGCCAGCGCCACCGCCGCGGCCTTGAACGCCTGTGTGGAGCCGGCCACTGCCGGCACGTCCAGCTTGACATCGAAGGCATCCTTGCCCTGCATGCCGGTGGCTGTCACGCTGAGCTTCTCGCCCGCGAATTCGCTGCCGTCCGTTTTCGCCCGGAGGGTGCCGCCCGCCTTGAAGACCAGTCCGGTCACGTCCGCAACCTGCCCGCGGACCTCCAGCGCCAGCCCTTCCAGCGTGCCCTGCCCCGCGCCGAAGGTGAGCAGCGTCTTGAGATCGACCGCCAGATCGAGCTTCGGCTGGCTGCCCTGCGCGGCCAGCGTCAGCCTGACATCGGTCGGCACGCCGCCCGCGATGCGCCCGGTCTGCAGGTTCAGCTTTGAAACCGCATATCGCGCGCCCGCGGCCTCATCGCGGAATTCCAGCATCGAATCGGCGATCACGATCCGGTCGATGTCGAACGCAAACTGCCGCGCTTCGCCGCCGGCCGGCGGCTGCCGCGATTCCGGTCCGCTCGGAGTACCCGCCGCATCGTCCCCCAGCAGATCGTCAAAGTTCATGCGGCCGTCCCTGCCGCGCACCAGGCTGATGTGCGCGCCGCGCACCGTCACCTCGTCGACCACCAGCCGCTTCGACAGCAGCGGCAGCAGCTTCAGCGAAAACCGGGCGCCCTCGACGGCGACGAAAGGCTTCCCGCTGTTACGCTCGGACAGCGACAGCTTGCCGAGTTCGGCGCCGATGCCGGGCCAGAACGCGAGCCTGATGTCGCCCTCCGGCTTCAGCGTGCGCTGCGTATGCTGCCGCACCAGCTCGACGAGCTGCGGCTTGTAATCGTTGGGATCGAAGGTTGCGGCGACATAGGCCAGCACGCCGCCGGCCACGACCACCAGTCCACCAAAAACAAGAGCGGCAATTTTGAGGATTTTCATCGATCGACCCGCGGCTGTTGCTGGGCTGGAGCGGGTGAAGGGAATCGAACCCTCGTATGCAGCTTGGGAAGCTGCCGTTCTGCCATTGAACTACACCCGCATGGAGCGGCACATTGTACGACATAAGCGACGCCCCGGCGCGAACCTGTGCCCGCGGCACGGCGACCGTTCTGCCGGACACCACAAAAACCCGAAGCAGTCCGCCGCACCGTCTCATTACAGCGACAAAGCGCAATCCGGTGCGAACGGAAACTCCCCGCGTGTCGCGTTCCGTTTACGTTCGCCCCTCATCGATTACACGCGCCTCGCGTGCGTAAGTCCGCGGTAAGACTGCGTAAGCGTGCCGCAAGCGTTGCGCCATAACCTCTGGCCCGTTGCCGGAAAGTCCGGCCGCATGCGCCTGCGGGAACGACGCCATAAAAACATCGATGACTTCGCGCTTCCAGTTGCGACAACTGGTTTCGCCGCCGTTCCTGCGGGAATTGCATCATTTCCTGTGGACGGAACCCTGCATGGCCGGCGACCGGATCGACGTCGGCTGGAACTGCCGCGATCATGCCTGGACGCTCGCGTTCCTGCTGCAGTTCTTCGGCATCGACTCCGCCGTGGCGCATGGCCAGGCTTTTTTCGCATCGGGCCCCACCGCGAAACAGGAAGCCGTCAGCTACACCCAGGTGCCGCACAGCTGGCTGATCGCCAAAAATCTCGGCGCCATCGATCTCAGCATCAAACCCGTCTTCGTGGCCGCGGGCGACAGATTCAGCGTGCCCATCAAATGGGTGTTCCTGAACGGCGCCGCCCCCGGAAAATGCGAGGCGCTGTTTTTCACCGACGAAAACGCCTATCGGCGCGCAACCCGCCAGCTGCCGGAACGCCGCAACCGGATGGGCGCCGCATACTTGGCCGAAGGATACGAGCGCCTGGAACAAGATCATTTTGAATCCGCGGCGCGCTGGATGGATTCCAGCCTGACGCGCCAGTTGCTCGACCTGCGCGCCGACCCTTCCGGTCTCTACGCCGCGCTGCTCGCGCACCTGACCGGGTTTCTACAGGGACAAACGCCCAGCCTCACCGCCCTGCCCTTCAGGGACGCCTGGTCGGCGCTGGCAGATCGCCAGCCACCTTCCGGGCAACCGTCTTCCGGAATCTTCCCGAGCTGCTGCCAGCGGCCTAAGCCGCCGCGCGCGACACCCGGCACAGCAGCACTTTCAGGTTGGTCTGGTCCGACACCGGATCGCGCTGCGTCTTGTCGGTCAGGAAATTCACCGGGCGCCAGGGGTTGTAGGGCTGGCGCTCGCCCCAACCGATGGGAATGAACACCGCGGTCGGCCGGATGCCGGCATGCACCCAGGCCATCGCCTCGATGCTGCCGTGCGCCGATTCCACCTTGACGCGTTCGCCGTCGCGGATGCCGAGCTGCGCCGCCTTCTCCGGATGGATCTGGCAATAGAGATCGGGCCACATCTCCTGCGACTGCCAGAAATAATGCGTCCAGCTGTGGAAATGCGCGGCCGGCGGGCGGCCGGTGACGAGTTCGGTGTCGAAGCCCTGCGCGCGCAGCTTCGCGCCGGGATGATCCGGGCCGGGCGCGACGATGCGCCCGCGCGCGCTGCCGGTGGCCGGCGAGCAGAACGGCGAAATCACGCCCTCCTCGGCATCGGTCTCCAGCAGTTCCATGTACGGCAGGTCGACGAGCTGCTCGCGCTCGGAATAGAACTCCGGCAGCGCCGACAGGCCCAGCGTGTTGAATTTCGCTTCCAGCTCCGGCGTCCAGAATTCGAGCTTGCCCGATTTCGTCGGGAAACGCCGGCCCGGCGCGCCGGTGGCGATGGTCGTGCCTTCAAGGTACAGCGTCTCGATTTCCGGTGAGTCCTCGGTCGGCACGGGGATGCGCACCCAGCGATGCGGCACCGAATGCAGGCGCTTCTGCGTGCAACCCTTCAGACCCGGACTGTCGATGCAAACCTGGTCCCACAGCACGGCTGGATCCTTGTACTCCTCCTTCAGCACGTCGCCGAAACCCAGGCGCTTGCCGAGCTCGACCCAGATCCAGGTGTCGGATTTCGCCTCGCCCGGCGGATCGATCATCTTGTCGATCCACACCACGCGGCGGTCGTCGTTGGAGCGGCCGATCTCGCCCTTCTCGATGCCGCTCGCCGCGGGCAGCAGATAATCGGCATAGGCCGAAGTCTCGTTGGCGAACAGCTCGATGTGCACCATCAGGTCCAGCGACGCGAACGCGGCGCGCGCCTTTGCCTGCCCGGGCCACTGTGCCATCGGATTGTTGCAGCTGATCAGCGCGCGGATCGGATACGGCTTGCCGTGCAGCATCGCGTCGGTCCAGCCGGCGGGGCTGCGGCGCACGCGCGGCTTGTTGATCTTCGGCGCGCGGTGCTCCGGCACCTTCGCCGCCAGCGGCGTGCCGGCGCTCATGTTGAAATAGGCGCCGCCGCGCCGGCCCCAGTTGCCGGTAATCGCCGACAGGAACATCAGCACGCGGTTGGTCTGCGTGCTGTTGGTGTGCTGGTTGATGCCTCGGCTGGCGAAGATCACGCAGCCGTCGGCCGCGGCGATCTCCTCCGAGAGCTGGCGGATGTCGTTCGCCGCAAGGCCGGTGATCGGCGCTGCCCATTCCGGCGTGTAGTTCTTTTTCAGGATGAAGTCGCGCCATTCGGCGAAACCCAGCAGCCAGTCGGCGCAGAACTGCGCGTCGTGCAGGTCGTTGGCCAGGATGTGCTGGCACAGGGAAAGGCCCAGCGCCATGTCGGTGCCGGGGCGGATCGGCAGCCAGCGGTCGGCCTTCGACGCGGTGGCGGTCAGGCGCGGATCGACGGCCACCATCTTCGCGCCGTGTTTCAGGCGCCAGTCGTTGATCATGCCGAAGTACACCGGCCGCGTTTCGGCCTGGTTGTCGCCGATGTAGACGTAGAGCTGCGCCGAGCCGAGGTCGTTCTCGGTGTAGCTGTTGCCGCTGCCGATGCTGCCCAGCGTGATCTCGAAGGCGACGTTCTTGCCGCTGGCGCAGAAGGGATCGGTGCCGTCCTTGTTCGGCGTGCCGAACATCTGCGCGAACATCTTGGTCGTCGTGCGGTAATCGAGGATGCCGGTGCGCGTGCCGACGAACATCGCCAGCGCCTCGGCGCCGTACTGGTCGCGGATTTTTTTCAGTTTCTCCGTGATTTCATCCAGCGCCTGGTCCCATGAAATACGCTCGAAACGGCCCTCGCCGCGCGCGCCGACGCGCTTCTGCGGGTACCGCAACCGGTGTTCGCTGTGATACATCTGCAGCGTCAATTGCGACTTCGGACAGACGCGCCCTTTCAGCAGCGGATCGTCGTCGTTGCCAGTGATTTTCACTAACTTGTTGTTTTTAAAGTGAAATTTAACTGTGCAGCAGTTGAAGCAGATGTTGCAGCCGCCGGGCACGACACGATCCGGCGCGGTGTCGTCCCGCGTTTCGCGGTACGGAAACGCCGGCAGCCGCGCCTGCACCGCCGTCTGCGCCTGCACGCCGTCCATGAACGCGGGACGGCGCGAGGTCGCGGGATGCGCGCGCGCCGGCGTCACCGCGGCCACTTCGCCGACCTTCTGCGGCGTCGTGCGCTCGAGATAGATCGTCGCCGGCCCGAGCAGGAAATGGTCGTGGTCGCGCGGCGCGCGGCCGGCGGCGCGCGCCTCGGCCAGCAGTTCTTCACGCTTGCCGAAGCGGATCGCCTGCGTCGGGCAGACGCTGGCGCAGGCGGTGGTGTTCTCGCCCGCCGCGCGGCGGTCGACGCAGAGATCGCACTTCACCGCATGATGGCCCTTGGCGTCGTAGCCCATCGCGCTGTACGGGCAGGCCATCACGCACTCGCCGCAGCCGGTGCAGCGCGACTCGTCGACGCGCACGATGCCGGTCGCCGGATCCTTGGCAATCGCTTTCGGATTGACGGGGCAGGCGCGCAGGCAGGCCGGACGTTCGCAGTGCTGGCAGCTCAGCGTCAGGAAGGCCAGCCCCGCCTGCTCCAGTTCGCTGGCCCACACCACCTTGTTGCGGTACTCGCCGGGACCGAGCCGGTGTTCGGTCTTGCAGGCCGCCTCGCAGCTCTTGCAGCCGGTGCAGCGCTCGATGTCGATCAGCAGCGCGAGCCGTTCGGAAGGTCCGGCGTTCATCGTGTCCATTTCAGCCTCCCCAGGCCCGCAGATGCCACCAGGTGATCGGCCCGCCGTCGGCGACGTAGCCGGCGAAGAAGGTCACGGTGATCACGTGGATGACGATACCCAGCACGAACAGCCAGGCCAGCGCCATGTGCAGCGGCCGCCACCAGGCCTGCCGCGCCGGCACCGCCGCGCGCGTGCCGAGCAGCCGCGTTTCCTCCGATGCCAGCCTGCGGTAGGCCAGCGCGAGGCGCGGGCTGCGGATGAAATGCGGCAGATTGACCGAGAACGTGCCTTCGCCGGCCTGCGGGTCGAGCTTCGCCAGCAACTGGCGTTTTTCGGAGATCAGCGCGCGCAACCGGTCGCGGGTCGCGGCATCCGGCACCCGGAAAGCCGGCGCCTTCGAGGCGAAGGTCGCGGCGATGCGCCGCGAGCCGCGCACGCGCGCCCAGACCCCCAGCGCCGCCAGCGCCAGCAGCGCCAGCAGCAGCAGCGCCGGCGGCCGGCGCAGGAAGCCGCCGGAGTGGATCGCGATCAGCACCATGCCGGCCAGCGAGCAGACGACGTGCGCGTTGAACCAGTTCACCGGATTGGCGCCGCTGCCGCCGCGCTTGGCGACGACGAAGGCCACCGGCACCAGCAGCAGGATCACGCCGGCGACGCCGGCCAGATACAGCTCGGGGCTGCCCGGCGTGCGCCAGGCTTCGGGCAGGAAACCGCGCAGCGCGAACCACGCGACAATCAGGACAGCGGCGGCGGCGGTCAGCTGCAGCAGGCGGGAATCGGCAAGATCGCGTCGTGGCACGGAACGAAATGGGCTGGTTGCGGAGTGATGACCGGAATCGAAACGCTGGCGGAAACGCGGGTCGATTCTAGCATCAGCATGTGCTTATGCTTCCGCCGAATCCATATCGTAGGCACCGGAAGGCGCGGATCGCCGGCGTTCAGTTCAGCGCCAGCGTCGCGCGCCTGACCTGCGGATCGCCGGTCTCGGCGATTGCAAAGCCCAGATCCCTGCACAGATCGAGCATGCCGCGGTTGCCGGCCAGCACATGCCCGATCATGGTCTGCAGGCCGCGCGCGCGCGCCACGCCGATCAGTTCCGTCATCAGGCGCCGCCCGAGCCCGCGGCGCTGCCAGTCGTCGGCCACCGCGACCGCGTATTCGCAGCTGGCGCCGTCGGGATTGGTGACATAGCGGCCGACGCCGATTTCCCGCTCGCGCCCGTCCTGCGCGACGACCGCGATGAACGCCATTTCGCGGTCGTAGTCGATCTGCGTAAAGCGCGCCAGCATCTGCGGCGTCAGCTCGCGCAGCGTGTCCATGAAACGCGAGCGCTTGCTGGCCGGGGACAGCGCGCGCACGAAATCCTGCTCGATCTCCGCGTCCTCCGGGCGAATCGGCCGCAGCGTGACCGGGGGGCCGTCCTCCGGTTCCCACGTCGTGACCAGATCCGAGGGATAGGGATGGATCGCCATGTGCCCGTAGCGCCCGCGCACCGGCACGTGTTCGGCGACGATCACGCGCGCGTCGACCGCGATGGCGCCCTGCTCGTCGGCCACCAGCGGATTGATGTCGAGCTCGACGATCCACGGCAGCTCGCAGACCATTTCCGACACCCGCAGCAGCACCGATTCCAGCGCCGCCATGTCCACCGGCGGCATGCGCCGGAAGGCGCCGAGCAGCTTCGAGACCCGCGTGCCGCGGATCAGCTCGGCGGCGAGGTAGCCGTTCAGCGGCGGCAGCGCCACCGCGCGGTCCTTGTGCACCTCGATCGCCACGCCGCCGGTGCCGAAGGCGATCGCGGGACCGAACACCGGGTCGCGGATCACGCCGACCATCAGTTCGCGGCCGTTGGCGCGCCTGATCATGGGCTGCACCGCCACGCCGTCGATCCTGGCCTGCGGCTTCATCCGCGCCGCCTGCCCGACGATCTGCGCGAAGCCGGCGCGCACCGCCGCGGCGTCGCGCAGGTTCAGCAGCACGCCGCCGACGTCGGTCTTGTGGGTGATGTCGGGCGAATCGATTTTCAGCACGACCGGATAGCCGATGCGGTCCGCGGCGGCCACCGCCGCCGCGGCATCGCGGGCGGTGACGGTTTCCGCCACGGGAATGCCGAAGGCCGCCAGCAGCGATTTCGATTCGATTTCGGTCAGCACCGCGCGCCGCGCCGCCAGCGCGGCCTCGATGATCCGCCGCGCCGCGGCGACGTCCGGCGGCGACTGCTGCGTCAGCGGGCCGGGCGCCTGCAGCAGCGTCCGCTGGTTGCGGTAGAACGACGACAGATGGCCGAACATCTCGACCGCGGGATCCGGCGTGCGGAACACCGGGAGGCCCGCACCGGCCAGGCGCTTGCGCGCCGCGGCCACGCTGGCCTCGCCCATCCAGCAGGCCAGCACGGGCTTGCTGCGCCCGCGCGCGGCCTCGATCACCGCATCCGCGGCCTTCGCCGGCTCGGTCATCGCCTGCGGCGTCAGGATCACCAGCGCGCCATCCACCTGGTCGTCGTCGAGGCAGGCGGTGACCGCCGCGCGGTAGCGCGCGGCGTCGGCGTCGCCGATCAGGTCGACCGGATTGCCGTGCGACCAGTTCGCCGGCAGTGCGCCCTGCAGCGTCTCGATGGTGGCCGGCGCGAGTTCGGCCAGCGGAATGCCCAGATCGGCGGCGCGGTCCGCGGCCATCACGCCGGGCCCGCCGCCGTTGGTGATGACCGCCAGCCGCTCGCCGCGCGGCCGCACGCGCGCGGTCAGCGCCTGCGCGGCGGCCACCAGCTGGCCGATCGTGGTCACGCGGACGGCGCCGGCGCGGCGCACCGCCGCGTCGAACACGTCGTCGGCGCCGACGATCGCGCCGGTGTGCGACACCGCGGCGCGGGAACCCACCGGGTGCCGCCCCACCTTCATCAGGATCACCGGCTTGACGCGGGCCGCGGCGCGCAGGCTCGAATAGAAGCGCCGCGCGTCGCGCACGCCCTCGATGTAGAGCAGGATGTGCTCGGTCTCCGGGTCATGGACGAGGTAATCGATGATCTCGCCGAAATCGATGTCGCGCGAACCGCCCATCGACACCACGCTGGAGAAGCCGATGCGGTTGGGCAGCGCCCAGTCGAGCATCGCGGTGCACACCGCGCCCGACTGCGACACCAGCCCGAGCCCGCCGGGCAGGCCGTTGCCGTGCGCGAACGTCGCATTGAGCCCGATGCCGGGCCGCATGATGCCCAAGCAGTTGGGACCGATGATCCGCACGCCGTGGCGGCGCGCATTGTCGAGCGCCGCACGTTCCAGCCGCGCGCCGGTCTCGCCGGTCTCGGAAAAACCGGCGGTGATGACGACCGCGGCGCGCACGCCGGCCAGGCCGCACTCGGCCATCAGCTGCGGCACGGTCTGCGGCGGCGTCGCGACGACCGCGAGATCGACCTGCCGCGGCACCGCCCCGATGTCCGGAAAACAGGGCACGCCCTGCACGCTGCGGTGCTTCGGGTTGACGGCGAACAGCTCGCCGCGGTAACGCGCCGCGCGCATGTTCTCCACCAGCACCGTGCCGATCGCGCCGGCGCGTTCGCTGGCACCGATGATCGCCACCGAGGCGGGCTCGAACAGCGATGTCAGGTAATGGCGGTCGGTCAGCGGCACGGGTGTCATCGTCGGTTTTCCTCGGCGGGAACGGCGGAAGGTTGCGCGCAGTATAGAATACCGGTCGACGGATTCCGTCACCATTGACGATCCGATCATCACCGCCATCCGCATCGACATGATTTCCGTGACCATCAACGGCGAACCACGCACCCTCGACCGGGCGCTGACCTGCGCCGAGCTGGTCGGCGAGCTGGGCCTCGCCGGCAAACGCATCGCCATGGAGCGCAACGGCGAAATCGTGCCGCGCAGCCAGTACGGCCTTTGCGCCCTGCGCGACGGGGACCGGCTGGAAATCGTCGCCGCCGTCGGCGGCGGATGAGCCTTCTTGACGCCGGTCATTGCCGCCCGCCGCAGGGGCCGCCACAATGCCCGTTTTCGGCACCCCACACCACGATCGCCCCATGAACACTCCTGAGAATCCAGACCCGCTGGTCATCGGCGGACAGACCTTCCGCTCCCGGCTGCTGATCGGTACCGGCAAGTACCGGGATTTCGTCGAAACCCGCGCCGCGATCGACGCCAGCGGCGCCGAGATCGTCACCGTGGCGATCCGCCGCACCAACATCGGGCAGAATGCCGGCGAGCCGAACCTGCTCGACGCGGTGCCCGCATCGCAGTTCACGATGCTGCCCAACACCGCGGGCTGCTACACCGCCGACGACGCGGTGCGCACGCTGCGCCTCGCGCGCGAGCTGCTCGACGGCCACGACCTGGTCAAGCTGGAAGTGCTGGGCGATCCGAAGACCCTCTACCCGAACGTGGTCGAAACCCTCGCCGCGGCAAAAACGCTGGTCAAGGAGGGCTTCCGGGTCATGGTCTACACCTCGGACGATCCGATCGTCGCGAAGCAGCTGGAGGACATCGGCTGCGTGGCGGTGATGCCGCTGGCTTCGCTGATCGGTTCCGGCATGGGCATCCTCAATCCGTGGAACCTGCAGATCATCATCGAAAACGCGAAGGTGCCGGTCGTCGTCGATGCCGGCGTGGGCACGGCTTCCGACGCCGCGATCGCGATGGAACTGGGCTGCGACGCCGTGCTGATGAATACCGCGATCGCGGCGGCGCGCGATCCCGTGCTGATGGCCGGCGCGATGAAACAGGCGGTCGCCGCGGGACGCGACGCCTGGCGCGCGGGACGGATGCCGAAGAAGCTGTATTCCGCAGCGCCCAGTTCACCGGCCGCCGGGCTGATCGGCAAGCCCTGATCCACACCCGGCCGCGGCGGCGGCGCGGGAACCCGATACCCCCGCCAATGCACCCTTCATCGGGACCCGGGCGGGCATTTGCCGGCGACCGTTTCCGTTACACTCGGCGGCCATGAATCCGCCGGAACAACGATCGATCCGCAGCTACGTGCTGCGCCAGGGCCGCGTGTCGAACGCGCAAAAGCGCGCCCACGACACCCTGATGCCCCGTTACGGCCTGGAATACCGGGACGCTCCGGTCGATCTCGACGAGGTGTTCGGCCGCGACGCGCCGCGCATACTTGAAATCGGCTGCGGCATGGGGGAAACCACGACGGCGATCGCCGCGGCCCATCCCGGCACCGACTACATCGGCATCGAAGTGCACACCCCCGGCGTGGGCAGCCTGCTCAAGCAGATCGACGCGGCGGGCCTGGAGAATATCCGCGTGATCCAGCATGACGCAGTCGCGGTGCTGCGGAACATGATTGCGCCGATGAGCCTCGACGGCATCCACATTTTTTTCCCCGATCCCTGGCCGAAGAAGCGCCACCACAAGCGCCGGCTGATCCAGCCGCCGTTCGTCGCCCTCGCGGCGTCGCGGCTGCGTCCCGGCGCTTACCTGCACGCGGCAACCGACTGGCACGAATACGCCGAGCAGATGCTCGCCGTGTTCGGCGCCGAACAGATGCTCGCCAACACCGCCGCGGCCTATGCCGAACGGCCCGCCCACCGGCCGCAGACCAAGTTCGAAACCCGCGGCCTGAAACTGGGCCACGGCGTCTGGGATCTGGTGTTCCGCCGCAAACCGCAGTCATGAAAAACGGCGGCCCGCGGGCCGCCGTTTCCGGGATCGGCCGCGCCGCCGCTACTGGTTGCCGCTGATCTTCGCCTCGCGGATCACGTCGCCCCAGAGCTTGCGCTCGGACTTGATGAACGCCGCGAACTCCTCGGGCGTGCTGTACACCGCTTCGATCGCCATCGTGCCGAGGTTCCTTTTGACTTCCTCGTCGGCCAGGGCGCGCTTGAGATCGGCCGAGACCTTGTCGATGATCGGGCGCTGCACGCCGGCCGGGAACATGATCCCCCACCAGTTGGCGGCGTCGAAGCCCTTCATGCCCTGCTCGGCCATCGTCGGCAGTTCCGGGGTGAACGGGGTGCGCTGGCCGCTGGTCACCGCCAGCGCCTTCAGCTTGCCGGCCTTGATGTTGCCCATCACCGGCGGCGCGTCGGAGAACATCAGCATGATGTGCCCGCCCTGCACCGCAGCGATCGAATAGACGCCGCCCTGGAACGGAACCGTGACGATGTCGACCTGGGCGTTGCGCTTGAACAGTTCGCCGACCAGATGCGACATGCTGCCGGGGCCGCTGGTGGCATAGGTCAGCACGCCCGGCTGTCTTTTCGCCAGCGCGATGATGTCCTTGACGCTTTTGACCGGCAGCGTGTTCGGCGTGACCAGGATGTTCGCCGCGCGGGTGATCTGGCCCACCGGGACAAAATCCTTGTCCGCGTCGTACTTGACCTTGTTCAGCAGCGGATTGGCCAGCACCGGCCCGAAATTGCCGAGCAGGAAGGTGTAGCCGTCCGGCGCCTGCTTGGCGGCGTACTCCATGCCCACCGCGCCGGCGGCGCCCGGACGCGATTCGAGCAGCACGTTCTGGCCCCAGAGCTCGGTCAGTTTCTTGCCGATGATCCGCGCCATGACGTCGGAACTGCCGCCGGCGGGATAAGTCACCACAAAACGCACCGGCTTCGACGGATACGCCTGGGCCTGCGCCGTCGCGCCCGCCAGGGCGGCGACCGCCGCTGCCGAGGCGATCAAAATCTGCTTGATGCACACCATAAAAACCTCCTTTGGATACAGTAACTTATAATTTGATCGTGGCTCCCGGCCCACCGCCCCGGAGGCACCGGCGCCGCAGACCGCAAACGCTTGCATTCTAGCCGGTGACGATGGAAACGCAACGCCCCCCGTGCGGCACGATCCGGCCGCCGCCCCGCGGCGCTCAGGGCAGGAACAGTTCCAGCAGATCGTTCAGGAAACGGCGTCCGAGCGGAGTCGGCCGGACATGCCGGTGATCGCGTTGCAGCAGGCCGCGGACTTCGGCCCGGTCGAGGACGGGCAGCACGCCGGTCGGATCGAGGCCCGTGCGGTCGGCGAACAGGGCCAGTTCGAAACCGTCGTTCAGCCGCAGGGCGTTCATCATGAATTCCCCCGGCAATTCCGCGGCCGTCAGATCGCGCCGCTCGCTGACGGCGGCGCCGGTCGCCGCCCGGGCCAGATAAGCCTTTGGTTGCCTCGTACGGGATTCACGTAATATATTGTTTTTAAACGATATTTTTCCATGCGCTCCGGCGCCGATGCCGAGGTAATCGCCGAAGTTCCAGTAGTTGAGGTTGTGCCGGCTCTGCCGGCCCGGGCGGGCGAACGCGGAAGTTTCGTAATGCCCATAACCGGCATCGGCGAGCCGCGCTTCCACCGCGGCCTGCATCGCGGCCGCGGCATCATCGTCGGGCACCGCCGGCGGATAACGGTGAAACCAGGTATTGGGCTCGATGGTCAGGTGATAGGCGCTGACGTGCTGCGGCGCCAGCGCGATCACCGCTGCGATATCCGCTTCGGCCTCCTGCTGCGTTTGTCCGGGCAGGCCGTACATCAGGTCGAGGTTGACGTTGTCGAAGGTCGCCAGCGCGAGTTCCGCGGCGCGGCGCGCTTCGCCGGCATCGTGGATGCGTCCGAGCGCCCGCAGATGGCGGTCGTTCAGGCTCTGGATGCCCAGCGACAGGCGGTTCACGCCGGCGGCGCGGAAACCCGTGAATTTCCCGGCTTCGACCGTGCCCGGATTCGCCTCCAGCGTGATCTCGGCATCCGCCGCCAGCGGCAGGCGCGCGCGCACCCCGGAAAGCAGGGCCTCCAGCGCCGGCGCCGACAGCAGGCTCGGCGTGCCGCCGCCGATGAACACCGTCAGCACCGGGCGGCCCCAGACCTGCGGCAGCGTGGACTCGAGGTCGGCAAGCAATGCGGCCACGTATTCGTCTTCGGGCAGCGCGCCGCGCGCCTCATGGGAATTGAAGTCGCAGTACGGGCATTTGCGCACGCACCACGGCACGTGGACGTACAGCGACAGCGGCGGCAGGGCGGAAAACTGCGGCGATGAACGCGGAGTGATGAGCGATGAGCGGGAGGACACGGCAACTGCCCGGGATGTCAGTCCGGCCGCAAGTCGCGCAGGCGCTGCGCCAACATGGCGAGGGCCCGGCCGCGGTGACTGAGCGCGTTTTTTTCCCCGGGCGTGAGTTCGGCGGCGGTCCTGCCGAGCTGCGGCAGCAGGAACAGCGGGTCGTAGCCGAAACCGCCGTCGCCGCGCGGCGCGGCGAGGATTTCGCCATGCCATTCGGCTTCGGCGATCAGCGGCTGCGGATCGTCGGCGCGGCGCACCAGCACGATGACGCAGCAGTAATGGGCACTGCGGTCGCTCGCGCCGGCCAGCGCCTGCAGCAGCTTTTCGTTGTTGCGGCGGTCCTGGCCTTCGCGATCCGCCGCGCCCGCGGTCGCCGCGTAACGCGCCGAGTGCACGCCGGGCTCGCCGCCCAGCGCATGCGCGCAAACGCCGGAATCGTCGGCCAGCGCCGGCAGGCCGGTGACGCGGCTGGCATGGCGCGCCTTGGCCAACGCGTTCTCGACGAACGTGCAGTGCGGCTCCTCCGCCTCGGCCACGCCAAGGGCGCCCTGCGGCAGGACCTCGATCCGCAGCGGCGCGAGAATCGCCGCGATCTCGCGCAGCTTGCCGGGGTTGTTGGAGGCGATAACGAGTTTGTTCAAGGTCAAAAACCTCTAGCCACAGAGTTCACAGAGAAAAGCAAAACCAGGCCAAATGCGAGAACAACGGAGCCACAAGGGATTTTCTCCGTGTCCTCTGTGTTCTCTCTGTGACCTCTGTGGCTAAAGGGGTTTTCAGTTTTGATCCAATGCCGCACGCTGCGCGGCGACCAGCTGCGCGATGCCGTTCTGCGCAAGGTCGAGCATCGCCTGCATCTCGGCGCGGCTGAACGGCGCGCCTTCCGCCGTGCCCTGCACCTCGATGATGCCGCCGCCTTCGGTCATCACCACGTTCATGTCGGTGTCGCAGTCCGAGTCCTCGGCATAATCGAGGTCGAGCACCGGGGCGCCGCGGTAAACGCCGACCGACACCGCGGCGACGGCCTCGCGCAGCGGCGACGCCGCCAGCCGTTTTTCGCGCAGCAGGAACGACACGGCATCGGCCAGCGCGACGTACGCCCCGGTAATGCCCGCGGTGCGGGTGCCGCCGTCGGCCTGGATCACGTCGCAGTCGAGCTGGATCGTGCGCGGTCCGAGCCGGTCAAGGTCGACCACCGCGCGCAGCGAGCGGCCGATCAGGCGCTGGATTTCCTGGGTGCGCCCCGACTGTTTCCCGCGCGCCGCCTCGCGGTCGGTGCGGGTGTTGGTCGAGCGCGGCAGCATGCCGTATTCGGCGGTGACCCAGCCGCGCTCGCCGCCGCGCAGATGCGGCGGCTGTTTCTCGAGCACGCTTGCCGTGCACAGCACCTTCGTGGCGCCGGCCTCGATCAGCACCGCGCCTTCGGCATGGCAGGTGAAATTGCGGGTGATGCGGATGGCGCGCAGTTCGTCCGGGCGTCGCTGGCTGGGTCGCAAGGCGTTCCTTCGTATGCTATGTTTCTCGGGTTTTCATTATAAAGCCCGCCGCAATGATCCACAGCATGACCGGTTACGCCACCGCCTCGCGCGAACTCGCCTGGGGCGCCGTCAGCGTCGAGCTGCGCTCGGTCAACCACCGCTATCTCGACCTGTCGTTCCGCATGCCCGACGAGCTGCGCCAGACGGAACAGGCCATGCGCGAAACGATCTCCGCGGCGATCACCCGCGGCAAGATCGAATGCCGCGTGTCCTACGCCCTGCGCCCCGGCGCGCAGGGCGGCAACGAAATCGACGCCACGCTGCTCGCGCAGCTGCTGCGGCTCGACGCGCAGGTGCGGGCCGCCCTGCCCGGCGCGCGCCCGCTCGGCGTGCCCGACATCCTGCGCTGGCCCGGCATGCTCGGCGCGGAAGCGATGCCGGTCGACGAGTTCCGCGCCACCGCCACCGCCCTGCTCGGCGAGGCCCTGCGCGAGTTCGCCGCCGCCCGCGCCCGCGAGGGCGCGAAGCTGGCGGCGGTCATCCTCGAACGCGCCGCCGGCATGCGCGAACGCATCGCGGCGGTGAAGCCGCGCCTGCCCGGCATCATCGCCGCCTTCCAGGAAAAGCTGAACGCCAAGCTGAAGGAGGCGATGCTGTCGGCCGACGACGAGCGGGTGCGCCAGGAAATCACTCTGTTCATCAACAAGATCGACGTCGACGAGGAGCTGTCGCGCCTCGCCACCCACCTCGACGAGCTGGAGCGCATCGTCGGCAAGGGCGGCGCCTCGGGCAAGCGCCTCGATTTCCTGATGCAGGAGCTGAACCGCGAAGCCAACACCCTGGGCTCCAAGTCCGCCGACGTCGAGGTGACGCGGGTCGCGATGGACCTCAAGCTGCTGATCGAGCAGATGCGCGAGCAGATCCAGAACATCGAATGAACCGATGAGCGGCAACCTGTACATCGTCAGCGCGCCTTCCGGCGCCGGCAAGACCAGCCTGGTCGCGGCATTGCTCGAGGCGGACGGCCAGATCCGCAAATCGGTGTCCTACACTACGCGCCCGCCCCGCCCCGGCGAAAGCGACGGCCGGCATTACCATTTCGTCGCGCCGGAAAAGTTCGGGGACATGGCACGGGCGGGGGATTTCCTCGAATCGGCCCTGGTCCACGGCAACCGTTATGGCACCTCGCGCCAATGGGTGACGGAGCAACTGGCCGCGGACACCGACATCATTCTCGAAATCGACTGGCAGGGTGCCGCGCAGGTGCGCCGGCTGATGCCGGCGGCGATCAGCATCTTCATCCTGCCGCCCTCCCTCGACGCCCTGCTGCAAAGGCTCAATGCCCGCGGCCAGGACGCGCCCGACGTCATTGCCCGCCGCGTGGCCAATGCCCGGGAGGAAATCGCCCACGTTACGGACTTCGACTATGTTATTATCAACGGCGAATTCCGGGTGGCGGCGGCCGAATTGCAGGACATCATCCGCGCCGAACGCCTGCGCACCCCGCGCCAGCTGAACCGGAACGCCGCATTGTTCAAACGACTCAGGCAGGAATAGAAATCATGGCCCGCATCACCGTAGACGACTGCATGAAAATCATCCCCAACCGCTTCGAAATGTCGCTTGCGGCAACCTACCGCGCCCGCCAGTTGTCCAACGGCGCGCAACCGATGATCGACGCGACCCGCGACAAGCCGACCGTGATCGCGCTGCGCGAACTCGCGGCCAGCAAGTTCGGCGCGGAAATCCTCAACAAGAGCCCGACGTAACAGGCCATGCCCGGGGCCGGGGCGCACCCCTGATCTGATTGCGGGCGGCAGCACCGGACGCATGACCGCTTCAGCCCAGACCGCCGCCACGGCCCCCCTCCCCGCCGCGCCCGCCCTGTTCGAGGAGTGGTCGGGCTACCTGAAGCCGGACGACATCACGCAGCTGCGGGCGGCCTACCAGTTCAGCGAGTCGGCGCACCAGGGCCAGTTCCGCAAGTCCGGCGAGCCCTACATCGCCCATCCGCTGGCGGTCGCCAGCATCCTCGCGCAGTGGCACATGGACACGCAGGCGCTGACCGCCGCGCTGCTGCACGACGTCGTCGAAGACACCGACGTCACCAAGAACCAGATCGCCGAGCTGTTCGGCCGTCCCGTCGCCGAGCTGGTCGACGGCGTCTCCAAGCTCGACCGCATCGAGTTCGACACCCAGGAAAAGGCGCAGGCGGAGAATTTCCGCAAGATGCTGCTGGCGATGGCGCGCGACGTGCGCGTGATGCTGATCAAGCTCGCCGACCGTTTGCACAACATGCGCACGCTGCATGCCGTGCATCCGCAGAAGCGCCAGCGCATCGCGCGGGAAACGCTCGAAATCTACGCGCCGATTGCCAACCGCCTGGGACTGAACAGCATCTACCAGGAGATGGAGGACCTGTCGTTCAGCCACCTCTACCCCGACCGCCACCGGGTTCTGGCCAAGGCCGTGCGCACGGCGCGCGGCAACCGCCGCGAGGTGGTGGGCAAGGTGCTCGACAGCATCGAAAAGCGCCTGAAGGAGCACGGTGTCGAGGCGCAGGTCCAGGGCCGCGAAAAGCACCTGCATTCGGTGTACCGCAAAATGCGCGAGAAGCACCTGTCGTTCGCGCAGGTGCACGACGTCTTCGGCTTCCGCATCGTCGTCCGCGACACGACGGCCTGCTACGTGACGCTCGGCCTGCTGCACGGCCTCTACAAGCCGATTCCCGGCAAGTTCAAGGACTACATCGCGATTCCCAAGGCCAACGGCTACCAGTCGCTGCACACCACGCTGTTCGGCCCCTTCGGCAGCCCGATCGAGATCCAGATCCGCACCGCGGACATGCACAGGATCGCCGAAGCGGGCGTCGCCTCGCACTGGCTCTACAAGAGCTCCGACACCTCGCTGTCGGAACTGCAGCAGAAAACCCACCAGTGGCTGCAAAGCCTGCTCGAGATGCAGTCCGAGTCCGGCGACTCGGTGGAATTCCTCGAGCACCTCAAGGTCGACCTCTTCCCCGACGAGGTCTACGTGTTCACGCCCAAGGGCAGGATCATGTCACTGCCGCGCGGCGCCTGCGCGGTGGACTTCGCCTACGCCGTGCACACCGACATCGGCAACCGCTGCGTCGCCGTCAAGATCAACCAGGAACTGATGCCGCTGCGCACCGAGCTGCGCAACGGCGACCGCGTGGAAATCATCACCGCGTCGCACGCCAAGCCGAACCCGCTGTGGCTGAATTTCGTCGCCACCGCCAAGGCCCGCGCGCACATCCGCCACTTCCTGAAAACGATGCATTTCTCGGAGTCGGTGCAGCTGGGCAGCCGCCTGCTGCAGCAGGCGCTCGCCAATTTCAAGGCCGCGCCCGCCGACGTCGGCGACGCGCAGTGGGACAAGCTGGTGCGCGACTCCAGCGGCCGCTCGCGCGACGAAATCCTGTCCGACATCGGCCTCGGCAAGCGGCTGGCCGTGGTCGTCGCCCACCAGCTGCTGGCGCTGGGCGAGCCGCTGCCGCCGGAAGCGCGTCCCGCTGGCGCCGTGGTGGTCCGCGGCTCCGAAGGGTTCGCGGTGCAGTTCGCGCGCTGCTGCGGCCCGATTCCCGGCGATCCGATCATCGGCATCATCAGCAAGGGCCAGGGCATGGTGGTGCACACCCACGACTGCCCGGTCATCGCGAAAAACCACCGCGATCCGGAGCGCGTGCTCGACGTGCAATGGGATGCCAATCCGACCAAGCTGTTCGACGTCGGCATCCGCCTGGTCGTCGCCAACCAGCGCGGCGTGCTGGCCAAGGTCGCGGCGGAAATCGCCGCCGCCGAATCGAACATCCAGAACGTCGCCGTCGATCCGGACGACGGCGGCACCTACACCGTCATGCGCTTCACCGTGCAGGTGATGAACCGCATGCATCTCGCGCGCATCGTGCGCGACCTGCGCAGGATTCCGGAAGTGGTGCGGATCAACCGCATCAAGGGCTGAAAGCCCCCTTCCCGGCCGGGAATCCCGGTGCCGTCACTTCCGGCGGCAGGCGCTGTGGCCGTCGTTCCAGCCCATCATGTAGTCGGCGTCCTCGCGGAAACGCCGCTCGTCGCGGCGCTGCGCGCCTTCGGCTGAAGTGCAGCCGTCGGCGTGCCCCTGGCGGAAGGCGGGCGAGTAGCCGGCAAGGTTGAAACGCGGCTTTTGCGGCGGCGGGCTGCCGCAGGCCGCCAGCAGCAATGCCGCGAGCAGCAGCGCGCCGGTTTTCGGGAGGGCGCCGCTCATCCCGCCGGCACCGGGCGGCCGTCGCGGATCCTCACGCGCTGGCCGACGCCGACATCGGCGCCTGCGGCCGTAAACGTGCGGATGCTGCGGTCATCCATGCGCACGCGGATCTCGTAGTGCACGTTCCTGTTCATGTTCTTCCCGAATTCATGTCCGGCATGGGGGCCGGCTCCGGTGCCGACCACGGTCACCGCGGCGCGTCCGCCGCCGCCGCCGGCCTGATCGCCGAGTATGCCACCGACCACGCCGCCGGCAACCGCGCCGGTGCCGCTGCCCTGTCCCGCGGCTTCAACCGCGCGCACCGACTCGACCACGCCGCAGGCCGTGCAGGCCGCAGCCGCGGGCTGCACGGCGTTCCGCGCCGCCGGCGCGGCTGCCGGGCGCACGGCCGGCGGCTCCAGCGAGGATCGCGACTGCGCGCCCGGCAGCATGCCGGTCATCGCGGCAATGCCCAGCATGCTGGCGATGATCACCGCGATCCCGGCAATCAACAGCGTCGGATAAAGCAGTGCCGGCACGTTGCGCGTTGCCGACGCCGGATGCGGATCGTGGGTCGTACTCATGGCCTTGTCTCCAGTCGAAAAATCGGGCGGGCCGGCACTGCCGGCCGCTGCCGCCGGATCACTTCTGCAAGAGGAATGCCAGAAAAAAAATCGTTTATAAACAAATACTTATAGGTGGATTTTCCAGCCTGCCGTCGCCGGGCGGCGACAATTCCGCCGGAACCCCGGGCAAGTGACTGTTTTTGCCCGGCATTTGCCAGTCTGCGGGTGGAGACGCCGCGGCCCTTCAGGCCCGCACCGGCTTGAACAGGCGGGGATCGAGCTGGTGGCGCTGCAGCAGCTTGTAGAACTCGGTGCGGTTGCGCTTGGCCAGCCGCGAGGCCTGGGTCACGTTGCCGTCGGTGATCTTCAGCAGCTGCGCGAGATAGTCGCGCTCGAACTTGCGCCGCGCCTGCTCGAAGGACGCGAGTTCGGTCTGCTCGCGCTGGATCGCCTGCTGCACCAGGTTTGCCGGGATCAGCGGCGTCGTCGACAGCGCGACCGACTGTTCGATGACGTTGTAGAGCTGGCGCACATTGCCCGGCCACGAGGCCGACACCAGCTGCTCGACGGCCTCCGGCGACAGGCCGCTGACGTTTTTCCGGTAACGCCCCGCCAGTTCGCCGAGGAAATGCCCGGCGAGCAGCGGAATGTCCTCGCGCCGCTCAGCCAGCGACGGCAGCGCCAGCGACACCACCTTCAGCCGGTAGAAAAGGTCCTCGCGGAAATTGCCCCCCGCCATCTCACCCTCGAGGTTGCGGTGGGTCGCCGAAATCACGCGCACGTCGATGGGCGTGTTCTGCAGCCCGCCGACCGGGCGCACCTGCTTCTCCTGCAGCACGCGCAGCAGCTTGACCTGCAGCGCCTGCGGCATGTCGCCGATCTCGTCGAGCAGCAGCGTGCCGCCGTCGGCGGCGAGGAACAGGCCGCGGTTGTCGCGCACGGCGCCGGTGAAGGCGCCCTTGACGTGGCCGAACAGCTCCGACTCGAGCAGCGGCTCCGGAATCGCGCCGCAGTTGATCGCGACGAAGGGACGGTCGCGGCGCGGGCTCGCGGCGTGCACCGCGCGCGCCAGCAGCTCCTTGCCGGTGCCGGATTCGCCCTGGATCAGCACCGCGGCATCGCCCGCCGCGACCAGCCGCGCCTTCGCCAGCACCTCCTCCATCGCCGGATTGCGGGTGATGATGGATTTGCGCCACGCGCCGTCGTCGATGCCGGCGGCATTGGGCACACCGGACACCGCCAGCGCGCGCTCAATCTCGACCAGCAGCGCCCGCGCGTCGAAGGGTTTGGTCAGGTAGCCGAAGACGCCGCCCTTCACCGCCGCGACCGCATCGGGAATCGTGCCGTGCGCGGTGAGGATGATCACCGGCAGCGCGGGATTCTCGGCGCGGATCGCCTCGAACAGCGCAATGCCGTCCATGCCGCCCATCTGCAGGTCGGTGACGACCACCCGCGGCCGCGACACCGCGAGCTGCGCCAGCGCGCGCTCGCCGCTGTCGGCCACCGTCACGCCGTAACCCGCCGCCTCCAGCCGCAGCTGCATCAGCCGCAGCAGCCCCGGATCGTCGTCCACCACCAGGATCCGCGCCGCGCCCATCGTCTTCATGTTCATCATGTCCATGCCTGCCTCCCGCATTGATTCCTGAATGCCGCGGCTATTTCTTCCGCGGCGCGCCGCCTTCGCGGCCCGTCATGTTGCGCTCCAGCGTCATCAGCGCATCGAGTTTCTGCTGCAGCCCCTGGGCGCCGGCCTCGAGCCGGCGCTGCTCCTGCAGGAACGCCGTCATCAGCAGCGCCAGGCCGCGCAAGCCGCCGTCCGTGCTGCGCGTCACCGGCTCCAGCATTTCCAGCGCGCGCGCCTCGTCGCCGGGCGCCGCGCCGGGCAGCGCCGCCAGCATCGCGTAACGCAGCCGGTTCGGGTCCGTGCGCGAACGGGCCAGCGCGCGGCGGACGTTTTCCTGCTCGCGCGCCAGCTCGGGTCCCGCCAGCTGGCGCGCGCGCGCGTAAAACGCCAGCACGCGCGCGAGCTCCGCACCGCCTTCGCGCGCGTCCTCCACCGGCGACGGAATCTCCTGCACGACATCGCCGCCGCGCGGCACCATGCAACCGGCGAGCAGCAGCGCCGGCAACAGCAGCAGGAAAGGCCCGATGCCCGGGCGCCTCATGCCGGCGCCACCTGCCGCAGCGGCAGCCGCAGGCGCAACCGCGCGCCGGACTGCCGCGGCTCGTCGACCACTTCGACCGTGCCGCCATGGGCCTGCGCATAGTCGCGCACCACCGACAGCCCGATGCCCGAGCCGCGCAGGGGGCCGCCGGCGACGTTGCGCCCGCGGAAAAACGGATCGAACACGCGCTCCCGCTCCGCCGGCGGTATGCCGGGCCCCGAATCCGAGACCTCGAGCAGCGCGTGCGCGCCGTCGCCGCGCACATCGAGCTCGATGACGCCGCCTTCGGGCGAAAACTTCACGGCATTGGACAGCAGGTTGTCGAGCATGATGCGCAGTTTCTCCTGGTCGGCCTCGAGCGTGATGTCCTCGATGTGCGGCGCCACGCGCAGCGCGCGGGCGCGCAGCGCAAGGTTCTGGTCGTCGAGCACGCGGGCGACCACGCGGCGGACCTCGATCTGCGCGAAGCGCATCGCGCTGCGCTGGTACTCCGCGGCGCCGTAGGACAGCAGATCCTCGATGAGGCGCTGCAATTCTATACTGTTGGCGCGCAGGATCCCCGCCACCTCCTGCTGCTCCGGCGTGAGTTTCCCGAGCGCCTCCTCCGACAGCAGCTCCGAGCCCTCGCGCAGCGCGGTCAGCGGCGTCTTCAGCTCGTGCGACACCTGGCGCAGGAAGCGGTTTTTCTGCTGCTCCAGTTCGTTCAGCCGGTGGCGCAGCCACTCGATGCGGCGCCCCACCATCTGCAGGTCGTGCGGGCCGCTGACGGCGACCGGCACCATGAAGTCGCCGGCGCCCATGCGCCGGATCGCCGCATCGATCTGGCGGATCGGCCGCGCGATCAGCACCGTGAAGCCCGCCGCCAGCAGCAGCGCCACCGGCACCAGCGCAAGCATCTGCCAGAAGGTGATGACCTGCGCCCGCGCCGCGGTCTCGCGCATCGCCTCGATCTCGTGGTCGATCAGGCGGTCGCCGCGCTCGATGATGCCGCGCGCGTGCGCGTCGAGCTGCGCGAAGGACTCGGCGGCGCTGCGCAGCCCGGCGCCGCCCGCGGGACCGCGCAGCACGGCATGGATCAGCGCCTCCCCGCGGATGATCTCGTCGAGCGCCACGCGCTGCTCCGCGTCAAAGGGCAGCGCGGCGAATTCGCCGGCGACCTTCAGGAAGGCCTCGCGGTTGCTTTCGTAGGCGTCGAGCAGCGAGCGGTCACCGAGGATCACCATCTGCCGCGCGTTGCGCTCCAGCGCGCCCAGCCGCTCGGCCAGCCGCCGGCTCGCCTGCGTCGACTGCACGGCCTGCTGCACCGCGCGCTGGCTGCGGTTGGCGAACTGGTTGATCGACACCGCGTTGTTGATCAGCGCGAGGATCAGCGGCAGCGCGACCATCGCGAAGCCGATGACCAGCAGCCGGGGAAATGAATTGGGTTGCAGGAAACGCATGCCAATGCGCGGCCCGGTCCAAACCGATGCCGGCCTTACGTGCCCTGCCGGTTCTTGTCTTCAAGCACCTTGATCAGGCCGTCGATGCCGGAGCGCCCGATCTCCGTATTGAACTGCCCGCGGTAGCTGATCACCAGGCTCGCGTTCTCGGCGACGATGTCGGTGACCTTCCACTGCTGGCCGGTCAGCGTCATCCGGTAATCGATGGATATCGGCGGACGCCCCGGCTCCCGCACCAGCGTGCGCACCGTGGTGTAGTCGTCGCCGGGCTTCATCTGCAGCGGCCGGACCTCGATCCTGCGGTCGACGCCAGACACCTCGGCCAGCGCGGCGGTGTAGGTGCGCACCAGCAGCGAGCGGAAGGCGTTTTCCAGGGCGGTGCGCTGCACCGGCGTTGCGTCGCGCCAGGAGCGGCCCATCGCGAGCTGGGTCATCGCGCGGAAATCGAAATGGGGCAGCACCTTTTTCTCGGCCAGGTCCTCCAGCGACCGCCGGTCGCTGTTCTGCTTCAGCACGGCCAGGACTTCCTCGACCGTGTTCTTGACCAGCGCGTCGGGCGCGGTCTGGGCGCGCGCCGCCGGCGCCAGCAGCACGAACATCAGGGCAAGAACCGCAGCAATCGTATTTTTCATGTTGTTGTCATCCCTGTTCTGTTGTGATGTGAAGATACCCGCGTTAGGCCGCGCCATGGCGTGAATGTTCCGCCTTCTCCGGCAGAAATCAGGAGAAAAATCACAAATCGCCGCCGAAACAGCCGCCTGGCCGCACATGCCGCGCCGCAAACGCCGCAACCGTCGCCGGATGGAGACAGTGCCGCCTTTGTTATGATCGACGGCCATTCATGCACAGGAAGACCCGCCGTGAAACTGCTGCGCTACAGCCTCAAACACGAACCGCGCGCGCTGGCCCGCCTCGGCGTGCTGATCGCGCCCGACCGCGTCGCCGACCTGCGCGCCGGTTATGCGCTGCACCTGACCCAACGCGCCGGCAATGCCAAGGGCCGCGAACTGGCGGCGATCTGGATGCCGCCGTACATCACCGAGTTCCTGCATCTCGGCGAACAGGGATGGATCGCGCTCGCCGACGCCTACACCTTTCTGGCCGACCTCGCCGGCAGCGCGCCCGACGCCGCGGGGCTGAACGGCGAGCCGCTGTTCCTGCCGCTCGCCGACTGCCGCGTCTACGCGCCGCTGCGGCCGTCGAAGCTGATCGCCGTCGGCCGCAACTATCCGGGCTACACGCAGTTTCCGGGCAAGGCGCCGGGCAAGATTCCGACCGGCTTCATCAAGACCGCCTCGGCAATCACCGGCCCGGGGCGCGACATCATCAAACCGCGTATCACGCAGGCGCTCGACTGCGAAACCGAGCTGGCGGTGATCATCGGCAAGCGCTGCAAGGACGTGCCGGAGGAGAAAGCCTGGGACGTGATTGCCGGCTACACCATCCTCAACGACGTCACCGCGCGCGACCTCGGCGCGCTGGAGAAACAGGGCGGGCACATGTTCCTCGCCAAGACCTTCGACCGTTTCGCGCCGCTGGGGCCGTGGATGATCACCCGCGACGCGATTCCCGATCCGATGCACCTGCGCATCCAGACCCGGGTCAACGGCGAGACGCGCCAGGACGGCAACACCCGCGACATGCTGTTCAGCATCCCGCAGCTGGTCGCGCATTTCTCGCAGATCACGTTGATGCCGGGCGACATCATCGCCACCGGCTCGCCCGGCGGCGGCGCGCTGGCCAATCCCGGCTGGTACCTGAATGCCGGCGACGTCGTCGAATCCGAAGTCGAGGGCATCGGCATTCTGACCAACGGCGTGGTCGACGAGCCGTTGCCGGCCTGAGGACTACGCGCGTTCAGCGCGCGATTTTTCCGATCTTCAGTCCGCCGGCCAGCTGGTCGAGCGCCGCGAGCAGCGCCTCCGGCATCGGCACGCCGTTCTTCTCGCGGTCGGCACGGGTGACATGCGTGCCTTCGCCCGGCAGGCGGATGCGGTCGACGCCGGGCAGGCGCTGCGAATCGCGGATGTCGCGGATCAGCGCATCCATGCCCGACTTGAATGCCTTCAGCTCCTGGAAGGCCCCGATGTTGATCGCGACGATGGCGTGCCCGGTGTTGGTGACGCTGCTGTCGTCGTTGTTGAAATCGACGACGTCCCTGCCCATCGCCGCGCCATTGAGGTTGCCGGCGAGCATGCCAAGGACCAGCGCCAGGCCGTAGCCCTTGTAGCCGCCGATCGGCAGCAGAAAGCCCTCGTTCGCGCGCTTCGGGTCGGTCAGCGGATTGCCACTGCGGTCCATCATCCAGCCCTCGGGCATCATCTCGCCGCGCTGCGCCTTGGTCTTGACCTTGCCGTAGGCGGCCACCGTCGTCGCCATGTCGAGGATCACCGCCGGCTCCTCGCCCGCCGGCACCGCGACCGCGATCGGATTGGTCGACAGCAGCATGTCGAGCCCGCCCCAGGGCGGCAGGTGGTTGGCGCTGCCGACGGCCATGTAGAGGCCGATCATGTCGTGCGCGAGCGGCATCGTCGCGTACAGCGACGCCGGGCCGGCATGGTTGCTCCACTTCGCGCCGACCCAGGCCACGCCCGCGGTCTTCGCTTTCTCGATCGCCTTCTCGGCGGCGAACTTCATCACCAGGTGGCCCATACCGTTGTCGCCGTTGACGACCGCCATGCCCGCCAGCTCGCGCTCGACGCGGATATCGGGCCGGACGTTGACCGCCCTGCCCTGGATGCGGCGGATGTACTGCGGCAGGCGGAACACGCCGTGGCCTTCGGAGCCGTTGATGTCGGCCTGCGCCATCAGCCGCGCGATGGTCCGCGCGTCCTCGCGCGGCACCGCGACCGCCTCGAAGGCGGAAGCGATGAAGGCGCGCAGGTTGTCGCCCGACACCCGTTGCTGCTGCTTTTGATCAGCCATGATTGTCGTCCGGATTGTTTTCTTCGAGTTCGACCAGCGCGCCGAGAAAATCCCTCGGATGCACGAAGGCGATGCGCCCGCCATGTACGTTCAACTGCACCTTGCCGGCGCCGAGCACCTGCACGCCGGCGGCGGCGAGTTCTTCCGTGGTCCGCCCGACGTCGTCGACGCCGAGGCAGAAATGGTGGATGCCGCCCTTCGGATTGCGTTCGAGGAATTTGGCCACCGGCGAATCCGCCCGCGACGGTTCCATCAGTTCGATTTTCGCGTTGCCGAGATCGACGTAGGTCATGCGCACACCCTGCTCTTCATTGACCTCGATCGCGCCGGCAGTCAGTCCGTACGTCGCCTCGAGCCTGCGCAGCGCCGCCGCAAGGTCGGGTACAACGATCGAGACATGGCTGAGGCCGGTAATCATGTATTTTATAAGTATTTGATTTTAAATGATTTTTTCTTTTCTCAGCTCGGCAATCCGGGCATCGCTGAAACCCAGCTCCTCACGCAGCACCGCTTCGGTGTGCTGGCCCAGCAGCGGCGGAGCGCGGCGAATGCTGGGCGGCGTGTCGCTGAAACGGAAGGGAATGCCGAGCATCTTCACCGCGCCCGCGGTCGGATGCTCGACCTCGGTCACCATGTCGCGCGCGACCGCATGCGGCGCGGCCAGCGCCTGCGCCACGCTGTTGATGCGGCCGCAGGGAATGCCCGCGGCCGTCAGTTTTTCGATCCACTGTTCCGCGCCCTCGCGCTTCAGCCCGGCGCCGACCAGCGCGTCGAGCGCCTCGCGGTTGCCGACGCGGTCCGGGTTCTTCGCGAAGCGCGGATCGGCCGCCCATTCGGCGTGGCCGAGCACCCCGGCGAACTTGGCGAACTGGCCGTCGTTGCCCACCGCCACCGCGATCATGTCGTCGCGCGTCGGATAGGCGGTGTAGGGCACGATGTTCGGATGGCCGTTGCCGAAACGCCCGGCGTTTTTCCCGGAGACCAAGTGATTCGAGGCGACGTTGGCGAGCATCGCCAGCCCGCTGTCGAACAGCGACACCTCGACATGCTGGCCGCGGCCGGTCGCATGCCGCGCGTTGAGCGCCGCGAGCACCGAGTTGCAGGCCAGCATGCCGGTGCAGATGTCGACGATGGCGACGCCGTACTTCATCGGCATGCCGTCCGGCTCGCCGGTGATGCTCATCAGGCCCGATTCCGCCTGCAGGATGAAGTCGTAGCCGGGCAGCCCGGCCTTGGGCCCGGTCGAGCCGTAACCGGTGATCGAGCAGCGCACGAGCTGCGGCGCGTTCGCCTGCAGCCAGTCGTTGCCGAAGCCCCACTTCTCCAGCGTGCCGACCTTGAAGTTCTCGACCAGTACGTCGGATTTGCGGATCAGCCCGGCCAGCACCTCCTGCCCGGACTTCATCGCCATGTTCAGCGTGATCGAACGCTTGTTGCGGTTGACGCCGAGGTAGTAGGCCGATTCGCCCTCGGCGAAAGGCGGCCCCCAGCTGCGGGTGTCGTCGCCCACGCCCGGCGGCTCGACCTTGATCACGTCGGCGCCCATGTCGCCGAGCATCATCGTGCACAGCGGGCCGGCGAGGATGCGCGTCAGGTCGAGGACGCGAACACCGTGGAGGGCGCCGGATTTCGGATTGTCGGACATCTCGGCAATTAGCTTGAAAATGAAAAAGCGGCGGGCACCAGCCCGCCGCCGTAACGGTACCGCTTACTTGCGCTTGCGCCGCATCGACGGCGGCGCGTTGAGATCGCGCTCGTAGCCGTCGACGTATTTCTCCAGTTCCTTTTTCGCCTGCATGCGGAATTTCTGGAAGTTCGGCTTGCGGCCGGCGAGGAAGGCATCCATGCCCTCGTTCGCCTCGGGCGAACCCCAGACATGCGCCAGCAGCTCCATGCCGTGCTGCCAGGAGGAGTACAGGTTGTCGGACTCGAAGTTCAGCGACTTCTTGGTCATGCGGATGGTCAGTGCGCTGTGGCCCTTCATGGTCTCGCACCACTTGAGCGTTTCCTTCAGCAGGTCCTTCTGCGGCACGCATTTGTTGATCAGACCCACTTCGACCGCCTCCCTGGCGGTGAAACGGCGGGCACAGAAAATCATCTCGCGGGCCAGGCGCTCGCCGATGATGCGCGGCATGTACTGAGTCGCGCCGACGGTGGGGCAGGCGCCCACTTTCGCGCCGGTCTGGCCGAGCACCGCGTTCTCGGAAGCGATCACCAGGTCGCACCACAACGCGAGTTCGTGGCCGCCGCCCATGCACCAGCCGTTGACCATCGCGATCACCGGAATCGGCAGGCCGCGGATCGTCATCGCCAGGCCGAGCATGCGGTCGTTCCACATGTAGGCGTTGGTGAAGTTCAGCCGCTTCATCGCATAGAAATCGCCGCCGGCGGAGAATGAGCGGTTGCCCTTGCCGGTGATGACGGCGCAGACGATCGACGGATCCTCGCGGGTGAATTTCAGCGCGTCGATCATCTCGTCGAGGGTCTGCTCGCGAAAGGCGTTGAGCACCTTCTCGCGGTTGATGGTGATCCAGGCGACCTGGTCCTTCACCTCGTAGATGATGTCGCCGTACTTGCGGCTTTTGGACTTCCGGGCTTTCGCGGCCATGATTCTCCCCACCGGTCGGTTGTTCTGGAAAGCGGCGATTTTAGCAGAACGCCCTTCGGCGATTGACAGGTCCGGAGGTCGTCTTTATCGTGGACTTGCGGCGTTCGATTGCGGTTCATGACACGCTCCACGCACTGAGGGCGACGCATGCGCATACCAACGGGGTGGTGATGCGGTACGCGATCTGCGAACTGAGACGATGTCAGGATTGCGGGCAGCCGGTAGCGGCCAGGGACAGGTATTGCGGAAGGTGCGGGGCGAAGTTGCCGAGGGAACCGGAGTCGATTCAATCGCCCAGGTAACCCGCCTCGCGCTGATGACGCACGGCGAGAATGCGGATGCGGTTCGCGACGGGGGAATACTCGTACAGCGCAACGTAGCCCGCCTGCCCGCGCGCAATCACCAGCTCCCGCAGCGGCGAACCTGCAACAACCCTTCTGCCGATTTCCGGGTGCAGCTCAAGCACCGTCACCGCGGACTGTATCCTGTCGATGTGATCCAGCGCTGTCGCCGGATCGTGTCCGGCATTGAACCCGAAAATCTTTTCGAGGTCGGCAAGCGCCTCCTCCGAAAAGACGATCATGCGATCTTGCGGGCCTTGGGCCGGACCGCGGGTTTCCCCCGCATGCGCTCGCGCAGATAATCAAACACTTCGCCCGCCGGGATGCCCTTGCCGGTTTTTTTCATGCGCGACAACCGGGCCGTCGCCTCGGCGTGGTATTCGGCGCGGGTCTCCTCGGCCAGCAGGCGCTCCTCAATCGCCCCGACCATAAAGGCATGGGCCGTGGTGTCGCGCGATTGCGCCAGCTTTTCAATGCGCCGCTTGATTTCCTCGGGAATGCGAAGGGATACCGCCATGACCAACCCCTGTACTACAAAAGAGATACAGCGATGCTAGGACATGGCCCGGCGACGGTCAAGCGGGTGGCCGCTGGATGAAACACGCCGGAATGACGGCCCGTGGATCGGGCCGGGTCAGAGGTATTCGGAAACCTCCACCAGATTCAGATCCGGATCCCTGAAATAAACCGACCGGATTTCCCCCATCGCCCCGGTCTTGACGCAGGGCCCTTCGATGATCCCGACCTGGTGTTTTTCCAGGCTGGCGATCACCTGCGCCAGCGGCACCGACGCGATGAAGCAGAAATCCAGCGTGCCCGCGTCCGGCGCATGCGCCTTCGGTTTGTATGTCTTGCCCTTCACGTGGATGTTGATCTTCGAGCGGCCGAACTTCAGCGCGAGGCGCTGGCCGTTGCGGAAGGTTTCGAGGGTCATGCCCAGCACTTCAGTGTAGAAGCGGATGATTTCGTCGGGCTGGGCGGTGGTGAGGACGAAGTGGTCGAGGCGGTCGATCATGGATGGGACTCCTGTGCCTGAGTCGTCATTCCGGCGTACGCCGGAATCCAGGGATTTGCCACGTTCCGTTGCTGGATTCCGGATCGCGCTCCGCACGTCCGGAATGACGGTATTCAATAAGTATTTGATTTTATTGATATTTTATATCACGCCCTTGGCGCGCAAATCGGCAAGGGTTTCGGGCTTGAGGCCCGCCTTTTCCAGCACGGCCGCGGTATCCTCGCCCAGCCGCGGCGCTGTGCTGCGGATGCCACCGGGCGTGGCCGAGAGCTTGGGCACGATGCCGGGCACGTCGACCTTGTAGCCGTCGCGGGTGTTGATGTTGAGGATCATGTCGCGCGCCCGGTACTGCGCGTCGTTGGCGATGTCGGCCACCGAGTAGATCGCGCCCGAGGGCACGTCGTGCTCCGCCAGCACCTTCAGCGCCGCGGCCTTGTCCCGCGCTTTCGTCCACGCGGCGATCGCGCCGTCGATGTCGGCGACGCGCTTCACCCGCCCTTCATTCGAGGCCATGTCCGGTGCGGCGGCGTAGTCGTCGCGGCCGATGGCCTTCATCAGCCGCCTGAAGATGCCGTCGCCGTTGCCGCCGATCAGGATCCAGCCGTCTGTGCACGGGTACGCGTTCGACGGCACGATCCCGGGCAGCGCGCTGCCCGCGGCCTCGCGCACGACGCCGAAGGCGCTGTATTCGGGCAGCAGGCTTTCCATGCAGTTGAACACGCTCTCGTAGAGCGCGATGTCGATGACCTGGCCTTCACCGTTGCAGGCATCCCGGTGATACAGCGCCATCAGGATGCCGATCACGCCGTGCAGCGCGGCCAGCGTGTCGCCAATGGACACGCCGACGCGCACCGGCACGCGACCCGGCTCGCCGCTCAAATAGCGCAGCCCGCCCATCGATTCGGCGATGATGCCGAAGCCGGGGCGGTCGCGGTAGGGGCCGTCCTGGCCGTAGCCGGAAATGCGCGCCATGACCAGACGCGGATTGATTTTTTTCAGGTCTTCGTAGCCGAGGCCCCATTCCTCCATCTTGCCGGGGCGGAAATTCTCGATCAGCACGTCGGCTTCCTTGACCAGCAGGCGCAGCACGTCCTGCCCTTCCGGCTGCGTCAGGTCGAGCGTGACCGACTGCTTGTTGCGCGACTGCACTTCCCACCACACCGAGTTGCCGTTTTTCAGCAGCCGCCACTTGCGCAGCGGGTCGCCCTTGCCCGGCGGCTCGATCTTGATCACTTCGGCGCCGAAATCGGCCAGCGTCTTGCCGCAGAAAGGGCCGGCGATGAGCTGGCCGAGTTCGAGAACGCGGACGCCGGCAAGGGGGCCGGGGGTGGTCTGGGATGGGGATGTCATCATGGTGCGGCGTCCTTCACTGTAGGTTGAAGGATACTGCGGAAGAACACCAGGAACAGGGAGATTTCCGGGTACCCCTCACCCGATCCCTCTGCTGCGCCTCAAGTGTTCCCTTGTCCCCGCTCGCGGAGAGAGGGAGGGAATCAGTTGGACTTTACTTGGCCTTCTGCAACTCTGCAGCGCGCTTCACCGCCTTGACGATGTTCAGGTAGCCGGTGCAGCGGCAGAGGTTGCCTTCGAGGCCGTGCACGATCTCGTCGTCGCTCGGTTCGGGATGGCTCCGGATCAGCGCCGCGGTGGTCATGATCATGCCCGGCGTGCAGAAGCCGCACTGCAGCGCGTGGCATTCAGTGAAGGCCGCCTGCGCCGGGTGCAGCCTGCCGTTTTTGGCGAGACCTTCGATGGTGACGACTTCGCAGCCTTCGGCCTGGGCGGCGAGCATGGTGCAGGATTTCACCGCACGGCCGTCGACGTGCACGGTGCAGGCGCCGCACTGGCTGGTGTCGCAGCCGACGTGGGTGCCGGTGAGCTTCAGCTCGTCGCGCAGGAAGTTCGCCAGCAGCGTGCGATCTTCGGCTTCCGCGCTGCGCTGTTCGCCGTTTACCTTGAGAGTGATCTTGGCCATGGTTATTTTCCCGAGAGTGCGGCCGCGGCGCGGGTGGCCATGACCTTGACCAGCTGCGCGCGGTATTCGCGCGTGCCGTGGATGTCTTCGTTGATGTCGTCGGCGGCGAGCGTCAGCTTTTCGACCGCCGCGGCGCTGATGCCATTGGCCAGCGCCTGCTCGGCCTCGGTCCAGCGGAACACGCCCGAGGCGCCGGCGCCGGTGACGGCCACGCGCACGCCGCCGGCGGTCTGCGCGATGAACACGCCGGCCATCGCGTAGCCCGAGGCCGGGTGCGGAAACTTGCAGTAGGCCGCGGCCTTCGGCAGCGGAAAGGCGATTTTCACGATCAACTCACCCGGCTCCAGCGCGGTGGTGAACATCCCCTGGAAGAAATCGTCGGCGGCGATTTCGCGCTTGCTGGTGATGACGGTCGCGTTCAGCGCCAGCACCGCTGACGGGTAATCGGCCGCCGGGTCGTTGTTCGCGACCGAGCCGCCGAGCGTGCCGCGGTTGCGCACCTGCGGGTCGCCGATGCCAGCGGCCAGCGCGGCCAGCGCGGGAATCGCGTCCTTCACGGTCTTCGAAGCGGCGACGTCGGCATGCCGGGTGGCCGCACCGATGGTCAGCACACCGCCCTTCATTTCGATGCCGGACAGCTCGGCGAGGCCGGCGATGTCGACCAGTTGCGTCGGCTGCGCCAGGCGCTGCTTCAGCGTCGGGATCAGCGTCATGCCGCCGGACAGCGGCCGGGCTTCCTCGTCCTTCGCCAGGACTTCGCCCGCCTCGTTCAGCGACTTCGCCCTGCGGTACTGGAATGCATACATGGTCATTGGCCTTTCTTCGCGGCGGTGATGGCCTGCCACAGCCTGTGCGCGGTCAGCGGCATGTCGAGCGGCGGCACGCCCAGCGGCCGCAGCGCGTTCATCACGGCGTTGGTCAGCGCGGCCAGCGAGGCGGTGCAGCCCGACTCGCCCATGCCCTTGACGCCCAGCGGGCTGATGGTGCCGAAGGTGGTGTGTTCGGCGACGGTGATGTCCCTGATCCAGCCGGCCTTCGGCATCGCGTAGTCCATGAAGCTACCGGTCAGCATCTGGCCGGTGTCGGGATCGTAGACGATGTTCTCGCCGAAGATCTGGCCCCAGCCCTGGGCCACCGCGCCGTGCATCTGGCCTTCGACGATGGTGTGGTTGATGACCACGCCGCAGTCGTCGACGGTGACATAGGAAACGACCTCGGTGACGCCGGTCTGCGGGTCGACCTCGACTTCGGCGACATGGCAGCCGTTGGGGAAGGTCGAACCGAACTTGCCTTCGCCGGTGACGGTCAGCGACTTCTTCGCGGCGAGTTCGCCGAGGGTGATTTTCCGGTTCGACTCGGTGGATTTGAATTCGCCGTGGTCGTAGGCGACCTGCGAGGGTTCGACGCCGAGCTGCTCGGCCGCGAGCGGCGTCGCGGTCTCGATCAGTTTTTTCGCCGCGATGCTGCAGACCGTGCCGGCGCCGACGATGGTGCGCGAGCCGCCGGTGTGGTTGCCGATCAGGCCCTGCTCACCGATGCCCTGGCGCAGCCGGATGCGCTCGGCCGGAATGCCGAGGCCGGCGCCGATGATCTGGGCGAAGGTGGTTTCATGGCCCTGGCCCTGGGAATGCGACACCGAGTACGCGGTGACCGTGCCGTCGGCGGCGACTTCGAGCCGCACCTCGTCCTTGGGGAACATGCCGGCGCCGGAATTCTCGATCACGGTCGAGAAGCCGAGGCCGCGGATCATGCCGCGTTTTTCCGATTCGGCGCGACGCTTCGGAAAACCGGCGACGTCGGCGAGTTTCATCGCCTTGTCGAGCACGCCGTGGAAATCGGCGATGTCGTAGACCGAGCCGGTCGGCGTCTTGTACGGAAAGGCGTCGGCCGGGATGAAATTGCGGCGGCGGATCTCCGCGGGATCGATGTGCATCTGCGCCGCGGCCTCGTCGACCAGGCGCTCAATCGCGAAGGCGATTTCAGGACGCGCAGCACCGCGGTAGGCCGAGACCGGCGCGGTGTTGGTCAACGCCACGCGCCAGCGGCCGAACAGCGCCCGGGTCTTGTAGACGCCGTTGAGACAGGTCACCGGGTTGCGCATCGGGCTGACTGGGCCGGCGGGATGCAGGTAGGCGCCGAGGTCGGCGATCCAGTCGATGCGCATGCCGAGGAAGGTGCCGTCCTTGTCCAGCGCGAGTTCGCCGTCGATGTAGTTGGCCCGGCCGTGGGAATCGGACAGGAAGCCCTCGCTGCGCGAGGACACCCATTTCAGCGGACGGCCGAGGGTTTTCGCGCCGAGCATCAGCGCAACGTATTCGGGGTAGGCGATGCTGCGCTGGCCGAAGCCGCCGCCGACGTCGCGGGCGACGATGTCGATCTTGTCATCGGCCACGCCGGCGTAGGCGGCGAGCTGGATGCGCATCATGTTGATGCCCTGCACCGGCGAATGCACCGTGAATTTGCCGCTGGCGGCGTCATACGCCACCGTGCAGGCGCGCGGCTCCATCGGGTTCGGCGCGACGCGGGTCACGTCGAGCCGGAGTTTGGTGACGTGGGCGGCCCTGGCGAATGCGACCTCGACCGCCGCGGCATCGCCGGCCTCCTGCTCGAAGGCGAGATTGCCGGGCACGTTGTCGTGCAACTGCGGCGCGCCGGCCTCCAGCGCGGCCCGCGGCGACACCGCCACCGGCAGGTCTTCGTATTCAATTTCGATCAGTTCGGCGGCATCCTGCGCCTGCAGCGCGGTTTCCGCGACCACCAGCGCCACCAGGTCGCCGACGAAACGCACGCGGCCGTGGGCCAGCACCGGACGCTCGGGAATATCCGCCTTCCTGCCGTCCTTGCCGGCGAAGGTCAGGAAACTCAGCGGCTTGACGTAGCCCGCCTTGACCGCGTCCTCGCCGGTCAGCACCGCGAGCACGCCCTTCGCCTTGCGAGCGGCATCGGTGTTCATCGACAGGATTTTCGCGTGGGCGCGGTCGGCTCGCAGGAAGGCCACGTGGGCCTGGTTCGGCAGGTTCCAGTCCGCCGCGTAACAGCCCTCGCCCTTGATCAGGCGCAGATCCTCGAGGCGGGCAAGCTTCGCGCCGCCAACGTCAAACAGTTGTGAATGGTGTGTGTCCATGACCGTCCCGGGCACCGCATGCTGGACGCCAGCAGCGGCGCGCTCGCTCCTCCATTGGAATAGCGGTTAGGATAACGCAAATGCGCGAAAAAAATGAACCGCCGCGGCCGCCCTTTCCGTTGCGCCGCCGTGCCCGCTTGCACACAATGCGGCGGAAACAGTCCATATCGTACACGCCGCCCGTAACCTCCCGCCCCACATGAAAAAAGACACCCTGCTGACCCACGTCGGCCGCGATCCGGCGCAGTCCCGCGGCACCGTCAACACGCCGGTCTACCGCACCTCGACCGTCGTCTTCCCCGATCTCGAAACCTACGAGACGCGCGATCCCGACGACTTCAAAAGCATGCGCTACGGCGTACACGGCACGCCGACGACCTGGGCTTTCGAGGACGCGGTGGCGAAGATGGAAGGCGGCCACCAGGCCGTGGCGCTGCCGTCGGGACTGGCGGCGATCACGGTGGCGCTCGCCGCCTTCTGCAAGAACGGCGACCACCTGCTGGTGACCGACAGCGCCTACGCGCCGACACGCATGTTCTGCGAGCGGCAACTGCGGCCGAACGGCGTCGAGGTCGAGTACTACGATCCGCTGATCGGCGGCGGCATCGCAAGGCTGCTGCGGCCCGACACGAAGGCCGTGTTCTGCGAGCCGCCAGGCTCGCTGACCTTCGAGATGCAGGACATCCCGGCCATCGCCGCGGCGGCGCATGCCCGCGGCATCCCGGTGCTGTCGGACAACACCTGGGGCACGCCCTACTTCTTCCGCTCCTTCGAACGCGGCGTCGACGTGTCGATCCACGCCGCGACCAAGTACATCGTCGGCCATTCCGACGTGCTGATGGGCGTGGTCGTCACCAACGAGAAATGCTGGCTGCCGCTGCGCCGCACGGTGGCGGACTACGGCTTCTGCGTCAGTCCCGACGACTGCTACCTCGCGCTGCGCGGCCTGCGCACCATCGGCGTGCGCATGAAGCAGCAGATGGCCAATGCCCTCGAGGTGGCGCGCTGGCTGCAGTACCGGCCGCAGGTGCTGCGCGTGCTGTATCCGGCGCTGGAGGACGATCCCGGCCACGCGATCTGGAAACGCGATTTCGACGGCGCGGCCTCGCTGTTCGGCGTCGTTCTGAAACCGGCGCCACGCGCGAAGGTGGCGGCGCTGGTCGATGCGCTGAAACTCTTCGGCATCGGTTCGAGCTGGGGCGGCTACGAAAGCCTGGTCACCGCGCCGCAGCCGGAGAAAGTGCGCAGCGCGACGCAGTGGAACCCCGGCGGGCCGACCATCCGCCTGCACATCGGCCTCGAAGATCCGGCGGACCTGATTGCGGACCTGGAACAGGCGCTGGCACAGCTCGGCTGACGCGGGTTGCGCGCCGCGCAAAAAAGGCGCCCGCGGGCGCCTTTTTCAACAATCCTTGCCAGGTGCCGCCTGCCCGGCTACCGGCACAGGCAGGATCAGAAATAGCCGTCCATCATTTTGTCGACCCAGGCCGGCAGGCGCACGTCGTCCTTGCGCTCGAAGGCGGGGATGTAGGGTTTGATGTCGAGCACCGGCGTGCCGTCGAGTGCATCGAGCCCGCGCACCGTGACGCCCGAGGCATCCACGCCGACGAGTTCGACCGCGGTCACCCCGACCGGATTGGGGCGGAACTTGGTGCGCTGCGCGAAGACGCCGACCGGCGCGAGATCCTCCATGCCGCGCGGATTGCGGGCAAGCTGCTTCGCCGGATCGAAGGGCGGAATGCGGTCGAGATGGAACACGACGACGATGTGCGAGAACTCGCCGAGACCGGCAAGACCGGCGGCATAACGCGGATCGATCTCGATCCGCGATTCAACGTCGGCCCAGCGTCCCTCCGACATCCTGTTGCGATCGCTGCGCACGATACCCACGGGCTCGAATGCGGCCATGTTTCCCATTGCTCCTGTAAAAAGCGCGGAAGCGCGCCGCGCAACATAACAGAAAACGACAGCGGCAAAACGCGAACCGGGGCATTCAGCAGCCGGCCACGCAGAGGCCCTTGCCGTCGAATTCCATCGTGCGCCCGCTGATCGCGAGATGGCTGGCCGGCTTCAGCTGCTTGATCAGCGCCGCGGTGCGCGAAGCCGGGCGCAGCCTGCCGCCCTCGGTCACCGGCTCATTCACGTGGGTGAGGATCACGGAAGCGGGCTTTACCAACTCGTTCATCGCATGCGCGCCGGAGATGAAGATGCCCGGGTTCAGCCCGAGGTTCAGCACGGCGAGGTTCGCCTTGTGAAACCCGTTGATGACCGTCTGCATCTCGGCATGGATGGCGGTGTCGCTCGACAGATAGGCGACGAGCCCGTTGGTGAACCTGACCACGAAACCGACGGCGGGGCCGTACTCGAGCTGCGCGCCGTCCGCCTTCAGCGCCGCGCGCTGCGATTCCGTCAGCAGGGCGGGCGGGGCGTTGTTCACGTGGGCGGAATAGACGATCGTGATCTGCACGCCCTGCGGGGCGCCCTCGGCCTTCGCATTGAAGACGCCGCCCAGGTCGATGCGCGAGCTGCAGGCCGCCGCGACCGGCACGGTGACCGACAGGCTGGAGCAGAAGTCCATCGGCTTGCCGCCGTCGCCGGCGCGGATCGCTTTCACCTTGTTGTGGACGAAACTGGCCATCGCGCGAGTGGTCACCAGCGCCGCATTCTTCGCCGCGACGACTTCCGCGGTCGTCGAATTCGGCGCGGGCACCCGCTCCGAGTTCGCGCAGGTGCCGGCACCCGGCGCCTTCAGCTTCTGGTCGCCGACGTGGTCGCCGTGCATGTGGGAAAGCAGCACCATGTGAATGGTGCCCAGCCGCGGATCATCGCCGCCGGTCACGTTGTGCGCCGGATCGTAAAGGAAACGCACGCCGCTCGGATCCTCGAACACCATCGCGCGATCGTTGGCGCACAGCTCGCCGGGATGCGAGCCGATCGGCGTGATTTTCACGTTCTGGGCAAAGACCGGAAATGCGGCGAGCGCAAGGATAATGGTTGCACAGGCGGTTTTCATGTCATTCCTCCGGAGAAACAGGCGGTTGGTCTTGGAATTCTTGGAATGCTTGTTGTCGGGTACCCGTCCGGGAAACCGGATCGGGCCGGATTCCACGCAGGCATCCTACACCGGGAAACCGCGACGGGGGCGCATGTCCCGCGCCACAAAGAAAAAAGGGGCTGGCCCGAAAGCCAACCCCCTGATCCGCATCTGGTAGGCGGTGCGAGATTCGAACTCGCGACCAACGGATTAAAAGTCCGCTGCTCTACCGGCTGAGCTAACCGCCCTCAAAAAGGGGCGAATTCTAACCGTGGGGGACATGGGGGGTCAACTGCGGCGGCGCAGCATTCCGGGCCACGCGCCTCAAGCCTCCTGCATCATCCGCCAGTACTGGTATTTCATGGTCCCCGCGGCGCCGGCGACGATGGCGAGAAAGGTCAGCATCGAGCCGATCGCGAGCGTGGACATGCCGGTGATCGCCTGCCCCACGGTGCAGCCCATGGACAGCACGCCGCCCACGCCCATCAGCACGCCGCCGGCCGCATGGCTGGCAAAATCCTTCGCGGAAACAAACCACTCGACGCGGAAACTGCGGGTCAGCAGGGCATAAATGAAGGATCCGGCGATGACGCCGGCGAGCGCCATCACGCCGAAATTGACCAGCGCGGTGTTGCCGGGACTGAGCAGCCAGCGCACGGTATCTCCCATCGGACTGATGAAGGTGTAGGACTGGACCTGCACGCGGCTCGGCACCTGGGTCGCGAATTCGGCATATTCCTTCCATGCCTGCCCCAGGGGTCCGCCGGTGAGGTACCAGCCGGCAAGCACCGCCAATCCCACCGCCGCGCCGCCCAGCAGGTTGTCGAAGCTGCCGCGGAAATCGGCGGAACTGAACACGTAGATCAGCAGGCACAGGGCCAGCGCTCCGCCGATCGCGGCGTTGAGGCCGCGCGAAGGCTGCAGGCCGAACGCGCCGGAAAAGACCGCGCCGAGCTCCTGGCCGTTGATGCCGTGGCGGGCCAGGTCGACGGTCGTCGCCGACACCCAGGGGTGAAAGAAATTTTCGTAGAACGGCGTCCACAGCATCAGATAGGCCATGATCGCCGCGATCGCGAGCACCACCAGCGACTTGAGGTTGCCGCCGCCGACGCGCACCAGCGTCTTGTTGCCGCAGCCGCTGGCGAGCGTCATGCCGATGCCAAACAGCGCGCCGCCGGCGAGGTAGCGCAGCCAGCCGAAATTCGCGGTGCGGTACGGCGGGAAGGTCTCCCCGGAGAGCTGAAGCAGGCCGCCGGCCTCGAGGCCGGCGACGCCGGCAATGGCGACCGCCATCGCCAGCAGCCAGGCGCGCATGCGGCCGCTGTCGCCCATGTTGACCCAGTCCGACACCGCGCCCATGGTGCAGAAGTTGGTCTTGTTGACGATCGCGCCGACCACCGCGGCAATGACGAACACGGCGCCCAGCACCTGATGATGTACGGTGAATTCCATCGGCTCCTCCTGCGCATTCGACCGTTGCGGGAACGGTCGCGGTTGATTATTCGAAAATTCTAATATGCAACCGGCATCATATTATAACTATTTGATTTTATTGATATTTTTATAACGGGTCGGATCGGTAATCCCCGCCTGCTCAAAACCCGCGCGGCGCAAGCGGCAGGAATCGCAGATGCCGCAGGCGGCACCGGCCTCATCGGCCTGGTAACAGGACACGGTCAGCGCGTAATCGACGCCCAGCGCCATGCCGCGGCGGATGATCTCCGCCTTGCTCAGATCGATGATAGGCGTGTGCAGCCGCAGCGGGCTGCCCTCGACCGCGGCCCTGGTCGCGAGATTGGCCAGCGTCTCGAAGGCGCGCATGTACTCCGGGCGGCAATCCGGATAACCCGAGTAATCCACCGCATTGGCGCCGAACCAGATATGCCCCGCGCCGCGCACCTCCGCCTCGGCCAGCGCCACCGACAGCATGATGGTGTTGCGCGCCGGCACGTAGGTCACGGGAATGCCCGGCTGCAGGCCGCCGACCGGCACCGCGATCGAACGATCGGTCAGCGCCGAACCGCCGATGCTGCCGAGATCGATGCGCACGACCTTGTGCGAGGCGGCGCCCAGCGCGCGCGCGACGCGCGACGCGGCGTCGAGTTCGGCGCGATGACGCTGCCCGTAGTCGATCGACAGGCAATGGCAGTCATGGCCTTCGCCGCGGGCGATCGCCAGCGTGGTCGCGGAATCGAGTCCGCCGGAGAGCAGGACGACGGCTTTCATTTGCAAGCGTGATCAAGTGATTGCGGTGTGCTCACTGGGCGTCGGATTTTGTTCTGCAATTAATCTCTGGATTGCTGGATTGCATCATTACCTGATCACTTGGAACGCCGAACAAAATGAAATCCCTCTTTCATTCCAACCCTTCGGCCTCGCCCCGAGTGTTTCCCTCTCCCTCCGGGAGAGGGAGCAAGGGTGAGGGAAGATTTTTGCCGCGGCAAAAGTCATTTTGCCCGGCGCTCTTAATCACGCCTTTAACGCCCTGGCGTCTCCCCCCACAGCTGCTTGTGCAGTTGCAGCTGGAAACGCACCGGCAGGCGGTCGCGCAGGATCCATTCCGCAAGCTGCCGCGGGTCGAGCCGGCCGTGCACCGGGGAAAACAGCACCGGGCACAGCCGGTCGAGCCGGCGCGACTGCAACTGTTCCCTGGACCAGAGGTAATCGGCCTCGTCGCAGATCACGAACTTGATCTCGTCCTGCGGTGTCAGGTGCCCGAGATTGCTCCACAGATTGCGCGCGCTTTCTCCCGAGCCGGGGGTTTTCAGGTCGAGGATTTTCGAGACGCGCGGATCGACGCCCGCAACGTCCAGCGCGCCGCTGGTTTCCAGCGATACCGAATGCCCGGCATCGGCGAGCCGGCGCAGCAGCAGGAGCGCGTGTTTCTGCGCCAGCGGCTCCCCGCCGGTCAGCGTGACGTATTTCGCGCCGTATCCGGCGACGCGGCGCAGGATTTCATCCAGCATCAACGATTCGCCGCCGTGGAAAGCGTAGGCCGTGTCGCAGTAGCCGCAGCGCAGCGGGCAGCCGGTCAGGCGCACGAACACCGTGGGCAGGCCGCTGCGGCTGGTTTCGCCCTGCAGCGAGTGGAAGATTTCAGTGACGCGCAGGGTCGCCAGTCCTTCTGCGGATTCCGCGGAGCGGTCGGCAACGGTGGCGGTCATGGGATGAAAACGCGGTCAGCGCAGGTTGGCGACGCGCCGTTTGGCCTTTTCAGCGGCCTCGGAGGACGGGTAACGCGCGATCAGCCCGTCCATGGTCTTTCTCGCGGCGCCGGCATCGCCGGATTCCAGCTGGGAACTGGCGAGGTTGAGCAGCGCGTCGGGCACCGAGGAACTGTCGGGATAGGCCGCCACCAGCTTCTGCTGGCTGGCGATGGCATTCCTGAAATCGCGCAGGTTGAAATAGGAGTCGCCGATCCAGTACTGGGCGCGCGGCGCGAGCGTGCTTTTCGGATACTTCGCGACGAAGGCCTGGAAGGCGGCAATCGCCCCCTGGTAATTGCCGACGCGGCGCTGCCCCTGGGCGCGCTCGTAGGCCTCGTTCTCCTCGGTGCCCACCGGCGCGGCCGTGGCGGTTTTCGCCGCATCGCCCGCAGCTGTGGCGCCCGGCAGCACCGGCGCCACGGATGCACCCGGCTGTTCGAAGCGGCGCAGGCGCAGGTCGAGATCGACGTACATGTCGCGCTGCCGCTTGGCGACGCCGTCGACGTTATTGCCGAGCACCTCGATCTGGCCGCGCAGGCTGCGGATTTCCTCGCGCAGTTTCTCGATCTCGGAAACCAGGGAAAGCACCGGCTGGGCCTTCGCCTCCTCCTCGACCCGGGCAAGACGCGCGGCCATGCCCTCGGTCTGGCTGCGCAATTCGTCGACGCGTTTCTGCTGCTCGGCGATCTGCTTGCGCGCAACCTCGTCGTCGAACAGGCCGGCAGACGCCGGCGCCGCCGCAAGCGCGGCCGCGCAGAATGCAAGAACCGGAATCGCGCGCAGTCTGCGGAAGATCATGGATCAGTCGTTGGGATAGACGATGTCGGCGCGGCGGTTCTCGGCCCAGCTCTGCTCGTCGCTGCCCGCCGCCTTCGGTTTTTCCTCGCCGAAGCTGACGGTTTCGATCTGCTCCGACTGGGCGCCGAGCAGCTGCATCATCTGCTTGACGGCATCGGCGCGGCGCTGGCCCAGCGCCAAGTTGTATTCGCGGCTGCCGCGCTCGTCGGTGTTGCCCTGCACCGTCACCTTCCGGGCGCGGTTCTGTTGCAGGTAGCGGGCGTGCGCCGAAACCAGCGGCCTGAATTCGTCACGGACGACGTTGCTGTCGAGCTCGAAGTAGACGCTGCGCTTGGACAGGATGTTGGCCGGGTCTTTCAGCGGATCGCCGCTCAGGGACTTGTCCGCCAGCGGCTTGGTTGCCGGGCCGGTAGCGGTCTGCGGTTTCTGCGCCGGCGCCGAAGCGGTCGCGCCGCTGCGGTCTTCGACCGCCGCGCCTTCCTGCTCGCTGGTGGGCGTGCTGCTGCAGGCGGCCAGCAGCGCGGCAACGGTCATTGCTGCGAGGTATCGTTTCATGGATCAGCTCCTTGTCGACTGTGTGGTTTCGCTGGGAATAATGCTTATTTGTTGACCACGGGACTCCATGCAGGTTCACGCACGTCGCCGGCATCGGCGGTGAAACGCTGCTTGACGCGACCATCGCTGGAAACGGCGGCCAATATACCACGCCCCCCCGCGCGACTCGCGTAGAGGATCATCCGGCTGTTGGGCGCAAAACTGGGCGACTCGTCGACGCCGCCGTCGGTCAACAACTGCACCTGGCGGCTCGCGAAATCCTGCACCGCGACGCTGAAGCGGCCGCCGTTGCGCTGGATGAAGGTGAAGCTCTTGCCGTCGGGACTGTGACGCGGCGACACGTTGTAGCTGCCCTCGAAAGTCACCCGCTGCGCCGCGCCGCCGCTGACCGGCATGCGGTAGATCTGCGGTCCGCCGCCGCGGTCGGAAGTGAACAGGATCGACTGGCCGTCGGGCGAGAAATTCGCCTCGGTATCGATGGCGGAACCGCTCTGGGTCAGCCGCTGCGGCGCGCCGCTGCCGTCGGCGTTGATCAGGTAGATCTGCGAACTGCCGTCGCGGGTCAGCGTCACCGCCAGCCGGCGGCCGTCCGGCGACCACGCCGGCGCGCTGTTGCTGCCGCGGAAGGCCGCCACCGCCTGGCGGCCGCCGGAAAGCAGCGACTGCACGTAGACCACCGGCTTCTTCTGCTCGAACGAGACATAGGCCAGCCGCGTGCCGTCCGGCGACCACGCCGGGGAAATGATCGGCTCGCTGGAGCTCAGCACGCTCTGCGCGCCGAAACCGTCGGCGTCGGCGACATGCAGTTCGTGGCGCGTGCCGCGCTTGACGACATAGGTGATGCGGGTGGCGAACACGCCGGGCTCGCCGGTGAGTTTCTCGTAGATGACGTCGGCGATCTTGTGCGCGGTCAGCCGCAGCTGGCTTTCGGAGGCGAAATAGACGAAGCCCGCGATCTGCGCCTGCTTCGCGACATCCATCACCCGGAAGCGGATGTCGTAGCGGCCGTCCGCCGCCTTCGCCACCGAGCCGATGACGACAGCATCCGCGCCGCGGGCGCGCCACTGCGCGTAGTCGACCTGTTCCGGCTCGTGCGGCACCGGGTTCATGCCGCCGGGATCGACGGTGCGGAACAGGCCGCTGCGCGCGAGGTCGGCCTCGACCACCGGCGTCAGGCGCTGCGCCAGCCCCTCCTCGGCGCGGAAGGGCACGATGGCGACCGGAATCTGGCTGGCGCCGGCGCCGGTGATCTCGATGGTCAATGCGGCGCGCGCGGCGCCCGTTGCCAGCAGCAGGCCGAGCACAAGAATGCGCAGCAGGGCAATCATCGAAGGCATGAGGAATATGGTGACGGGCATGTTGGCCGTTTTTTGTGACATGGGCATGTTCAATCTTTGGGGCGGAATACCAGGTTAAGTTCCCGAAACTGGCGCATCAGCGCCGGATCCGGCGGCAGCGGCAGCGGCTGCGCGCGCAGGATCGCCCGCTCCACCGCCGCGTCATAGGCCGGGATGCTGTTGGCCGCGTGCTTGAGCTTCGCGCCCAGCACCTCGCCACCGGGCAGCACGGTGATTTCGAACTCGACCTGCGCGGCATCGCTCACGTTCGGCGGCAGCACGATGAAGCGGCGGATTTTCGCGCTGATCTGCCGCTTGTATTCATCGACGACCTTCGCCTGCGCCGCGGCCTGCTGCGCCGCCAGCGCATCGCGCGCCTTCTGTTGTTGCTCGGCGGCGACACGTTTGGCTTCCGCCTCGGCGCGTTTTTTCTTCTCGAGCTCGGCTTGCGCCTTTTCCGCGGCCAGTTTCTTCCGGGCCTCGGCTTCCTGCTGCGCCTTCAGCTTGCGCTCCTTTTCCTGCTTTTCCTTCAGCGCGATGTCCGGTTTCGGCACGGGCGCGGGCTCCGGCTTGGGCGGCGGCTTGGCTTCCACCTTCGGCGCGGGCTTCGGCGGTTCCGGCTTCACTTCCGGCGGTGGCGGGGGCGGTCCGATCCTGGGCGGCGTCACCGAAGGCAGGTCGCGCCAGAGGTCGACGATCACCGCGGTATCCGCCGGCTTGTGCTGCCAGCTGACGCCGAACACCAGCAGCACCAGGAACAGCACGTGCATCGCGAAGGCCAGCCCGCCGGCCAGGGCCTCGTCGCGGGAATGGATCGCGGCAGCGGTCATTCTGTTGGGCGCTCTCAGCTTCCGGGGCGCACCAGCAATCCCACGCGCTGCACGTTGTTCCGCTGCAGCATGTCCATCACTTCGACCACCCTCTCGTACAGCACTTCCCGGTCCGCGGCGATCACCACCGCCTGCTCCGGATTGCGGGCCTGCCGTTCCCGGATAAGCCCCACGATCTCGTCCCGCTTCACCCGGCGCTCCGCCTTGCCGTCGGCATCGCGGAAAGTCAGGTCGCCCTTTTTGTCGACCACGATCTGCAGCGGCGGCGCCTTGACCTCGGAGGTCTTGCCCACCGACGGCAGATCGACCTTGCTCGGGTTCATCATCGGCGCGGTGACCATGAAAATCACCAGCAGCACCAGCATCACGTCGATGTACGGCACGACGTTGATCTGGTTCATCAGCCGGCGGCCGCTGCGCTTTTCGATCAGCATCGTTCTAGTGCACCTGCCGCTGCAGGATGTTGGAGAACTCTTCGGTGAAGGAGTCGAAGCGGATCGCCAGCCGGTTCACGTCGCCGGCGAAGCGGTTGTACGCCACCACCGCGGGAATCGCGGCAAAGAGGCCGATCGCGGTGGCGATCAGCGCCTCGGCGATGCCCGGCGCGACGTGGCTCAGCGTCGCCTGCCCGACGTTGGCCAGTCCGCGGAAGGAATTCATGATGCCCCACACTGTGCCGAGCAGGCCGACGTAGGGGCTGACCGAACCGACCGAGGCAAGGAAGGACAGCGAGGATTCGAGCTTGTCCATCTCGCGCTGGTAGGTGGCGCGCATCGCGCGCCGGGTGCTGTCCATCAGCGCGGCGACGTCGGTGCCGGGTTCGCGGCGGTGCTTGGTGAATTCGCGGAAGCCGGACTCGAAGATGCGTTCGAGGCTGCCGGCGGAATCGCGGGCGTTGACCGCACGCTGGAACAGGTCGTTGAGGTCGGCGCCGCTCCAGAACTGGCGCTCGAACTCCGCGGTCTGCCTCTCGGCGCGGCGCAGCGTGAACACCTTGAGGAAAATGTAGTACCAGGAAAACAGCGAGGCCAGCAGCAGGATCGCCATCACCAGCTGCACCGGAACGCTGGCGCCGCTGATCAGGCTCAGCACCGACATGTCATGCGTGAGTGTTGCGTTCAATTTGCGCTTCCTGTTCCCGTTTTTTCGATTTTTTCGCGCACCCCGCGGGGCATGCGGGCGGGCCTGAAGCTGCCGGTGCCGACGCACACGACATCGACTTCCGCCCGCGCGATTTCCTCGCTCCCGCGCAGCACCTTCTGCAGGAAGCGGATGCGGCTGCCGCCGACGTTAACGACTTCCACCGTCACCTGCAAGCTGTCGTTGAACCGCGACGGTTTGAGGTATTCGATGTTCACCGCGCGCACCACGAACAGCACGCCGTGGGTCGCCGCCATCTCCGGCTGCTCGAATCCCAGCGCGCGCAGCCACTCGGTGCGCGCCCGTTCCATGAAGCCCAGGTAGTTCGCGTAGAACACCACGCCGCCGGCGTCGGTGTCTTCGTAATAAACGCGGACCGGCCAGGAAAAGGGTGACGGCCGCGCACCGGGCCGGGCGGTGCCCATGGTTTCCAGCGATGATCGGGGAGAAAGCCTGTTACTCAAAATATATAATAAATCAAATACTTATATAATTACCGCCGGCGCAGGTGCGTCATCTCAATGCATGATCTCGCGGCAACCGGCGCAGGGCGACGGCACGACGCCCTGCGCCAAGTCGGCGGCCAGCGCGCCGATAGACGTGAATCCCGCGGTGTCCTTGATGAAGCAGCAGGGCAGTTCGAGGCCCGTGATGTCGTAAAAGCGCATGACCGGCGCATGCAGGAAACGGCAGCGATGATGATAGCGGCCGGCGGCCGGAACCCGTTCCGGATAACGGCGGGCATAGTCATGCTTGCATTGCAGCGGCTGCACGACGTGCCGGTGCAGCCTTTTTTGCTGCAGGAAATCACGGAGCGCCGACAGGTCCTGCCCGTAATCCACGGTCATGATGCGTATCCGCTCCGGTCCCATCGCGGCGAGCAGGCACTCGAGATTGGCCAGCACGCGGGGCAGCTTCAGGCGCCCGATGCGGGCGGCTTCGGTCTCGTCCAGCGTGTCGATGGAGACGGCGACGACCGGCAATTCCGCGGCCATGCGCGCGGCGTCGATTTCGTAGCCGTTGGTGATCGTCGTCGGCGCAAACCCGCGCGCCCGCACGCGGGCCGCCATGTCCCAGAACCGCGGGTGCAGGGTCGGCTCGCCCTCGCCCTGCAATGACACGGCATGCGGGCCGGCGGGAATGCGCGCCAGTATCCTTTCGAACACCGGCCACGCCATGTGCCGCTGCGCCATGTTGCGCCCGGCGCAGTAAAAACAGGTGAATGTGCAATGGGTCGTGACTTCGATCTGGAAGAGCATCACTCACTCCACAGATCGCCCGTGCCCGTCCGCGCCGGCCGGGCTAGGCCGAAATGGCGGTACGCGGCGGCCGTGGCGACGCGTCCGCGCGGCGTGCGCTGCAGATAACCCTGCTGGATCAGGTACGGCTCGAGCACATCCTCGATGGTGTCGCGCTCCTCGCCAATGGCCGCCGCAAGGTTGTCGACGCCGACCGGGCCGCCGCCGAACTTGTCGATGACGGCCTGCAGCAGCTTGCGGTCCATCACGTCGAGGCCCACGGGGTCGACGTCGAGCATTTTCAGCGCCGCGTCGGCAACCGCGCGCGTGACCCGTCCCCCGGCGCGCACCTCGGCAAAGTCGCGCACCCGGCGCAGCAGGCGGTTGGAAATCCGCGGTGTGCCGCGCGAGCGGCCGGCCACCTCGCGCGCGCCCTCCACGTCGATGCCGACCTCGAGCAGCCGCGCCGAGCGCTCGACGATGCGCGTCAGCTCGTCGGCGTTGTAGAACTCGAGCCGCGCGACGATGCCGAAGCGGTCGCGCAGCGGGTTGGTCAGCATGCCGGCGCGCGTGGTGGCGCCGACCAGCGTGAACGGCGGCAGGTCGAGCTTGACCGAACGCGCCGCCGGGCCCTCGCCGATCATGATGTCGATCTGGAAGTCCTCCATCGCCGGGTAGAGGATTTCCTCGACCACCGGCGACAGGCGGTGGATCTCGTCGATGAACAGCACGTCGTTCGGCTCGAGATTGGTCAGCAGCGCCGCGAGGTCACCGGCGCGTTCCAGCACCGGGCCGGAAGTGTGGCGCAGGTTGACGCCCATCTCGCGCGCGACGATGTGCGCCAGCGTGGTCTTGCCCAGCCCCGGCGGGCCGAACAGCAGCACGTGGTCGAGCGCCTCCTTCCGCTTGCGCGCGGCCTCGATGAAAATCGACAACTGGCCGCGGATTTTTTCCTGGCCGACGTATTCATCCAGCGCCTTCGGACGCAGCGCGCGCTCGAACACCTCCTCCTGCGCGGAAGCGGGCGCGGCGGCGATCAGGCGGTCGGTTTCAATCATCGAAAATCCTGCACCTGGTTTATCAACGGTTTGCAGCAAATATCTCCCCTCTCCCCCTGGGACGAGGGAACACTCGGAGCGCAGCAGAGGGGTCGGGGGTGAGGGAGAGTTGGCTCAACCATCGTGCAACGTTCCGGATTCAACATGTCACGATTTCGACAGCAGCTTCAGCGCCTGGCGGATGCCCTCGGTCACCGCCACGCCGGCGGGCAACTGGTTCACCGCCCAAGTCACTTCCTTGTCGTTGTAGCCGAGCGCGCCCAGCGCGTTGACGATGTCGCCGCCGCCCGCGGCCGCGCCGCCGGCCGCCGCCTGCACGCCGCCCTTGGGCAGGCGGTCGCGCAGTTCGAGCAGCAGCCGTTCCGCGGTTTTTTTGCCGATGCCCGGAATCCGGGTCATGCGGCCGACATCCTGGGCACGCACCGCCTCCTGCAATTCGGCCACCGACAGCCCCGACAGCACGGACAGCGCGGTGCGCGCGCCGACGCCGGAAATCCGGATCAACTGGCGGAACAGCGCGCGCTCGGCCTCGGTGGCGAAGCCGTAGAGCAGGTGCGCGTCCTCGCGCACGACGAGCTGGGTGTAGAGGACGACGTCGGCGCCGGTCGCCGGCAACTGGTAGAGCGTGCTCATCGGTACGTCGATTTCATAGCCGATGCCCTGCACGTCCACCGTGATTTGCGGCGGCTGCTTGGCCAGCAAACGTCCCGATACGCGGCCGATCATGTGGCGGACCCTGCTCCCTGTGCGGCTGAGGCTTCGATGCGGGCGACGGCCCGGTCAGCCATTGTACCAACAGACCGCGCGCCATGACGCTGCGCGAGGGCGCGGGCGCCGCGGCCGTACGCGGGATCGCCGAGCATCGCCGCCAGCGCGCCGGCGATGTCCGGCGCCGGATCGTCGGGATTGACGACGCGGCCGGCGCCGATGCGCTCCAGCGCGCGACCCAGCAGATAATGTTCGAGATGTTTAGGCAGCACCAGCACCGGGCGGCCGCCCTGCAGCATGCCCAGCGTGGTGCCGACGTTGCCATGACAGACGCACAGCGCGCACTCCGCCGCCACGCGGCGGAAATCCAGCAGCGCGGGCGCGAACCACAACCGCGCGCCGGCATGGCGCTGCGCCAGGGCCGGGGTGCCGCCCAGCACGTGCACCAGCACGCGGGCGCCGCTGGCCGCCAGCGCCTGCAGCGCGCGCTCGGCATGCGGATAATCGGCATGCAGATAGGCGAATACCGGCACCCCCTCTCCCGCGGGCCACTGCGGGACGGCGCTGCCCGTCGACAGCGATTGCAGGCCGAGGTAATCGCCGGGATCGCGGGCGCCGTACGGATCGAGTTCCGGCACGCCGGAGAAAAACCTTGCGGCGCCGTCGAAAATGCCGTGCAGGGCGCCCAGCCTCCCGGCGGGCGGCAACTGCGCGTTGATCGTCTCCAGCACGCGGCGGTCGCTGTCGATCAGGCGCGCCGGCGGCACGCTCACCCAGGGCCGCATGTTCGGCGCGGGATCCACGGCCGGCGGCACGTTGAAGGGGCTGCCGATCACGGCGCGCGCGACGCCGAGGCCGCGCGCGGCCAGCAGGGCCGTCGGCGCATGGTCGGCGATCACCACGTCGGCCCCGACCGCGCGGATCAGCGAGCGCCAGGCCGCGAGCATCGCGCCCAGCATCGGCGGTTCGAGATAGCCGTAGCGCATCAGGATTTCGGAATAGCTTAACGGGGGTTCCTGCAGGCCGCCGTAGGTGTTCAGGCACAGCGGCGCCTGGTGCAGCGTCACCGGCAGATCGCCGAGGGCCTGCGCGGCGCCCGCGATTTCGCGGGCGGCGACGTGCAGCGCGTGGCCGCGTTCCAGCAGGCGCAGCGCGAGCCCGAGAAAAGGTCCGAGGTGGCCGAAACCCGTACCCAGCTCCCAGGCCAGCAGGATGCGGCTCACGGAGCCGGCTCCGGGCTGCGGGCTTCGATGCGGGCCACGATCTGATTCACGATATCCCCGGCCGACTGAACGGCGCAGCGCTGCGACAACGCGTGTGCGCGTTGCGCGAACCCCGGATCGGCCAGCAGCCTCGCCAGGCTTCCAGCAATGTCTGGCGTCTTCGTTTCCGGGTGCACCACCAGCCCCGCGCCGAGTTTTTCGACGTTGCGCGCGAGCAGGAACTGCTCCAGTTGCGAAGGCAGCAGCAACAGCGGCCTGCCCCCGCGCAAGGCCGCGTTCACGGTGCCCAGGCCGCTGTGGCAGACCAGCGCGTCGCATTGCGCAAGCGCCTGTTCGATGTCGACGTGGCCGGCACTGAACGACAGGCGCGGGCCGCGGTAACGTTCAACCATCTGCGGCGTGCCCCCCACGAGATTGACCAGGCAGCGCGCCGGCGAAGCGGACAGCGCCGCGAGACAGGCATCGACATGCGGATAGTCCGTTTTCAAATAGGCAAACACCCGCGGACCCTCGCCCTGCGGCCACAGCGCCGGCGCGCTGCCGCTGCGCGCCATGCGCAAGCCGAGATAGCTGCCTGCGGCACGGGGGCCGTAGGGGTCGAGTTCCGGCACGCCGACAAACAGGTGATCCGCCCCGTCGAACAACTGGTGCAGGCTGGCGATGGGCGGCACGGCGGGCGCCAGCGCCGCATTGATGGCGGCGACCACCCTCGCGTCGCTGTCCTGCAGCCGCTGCGCCGGCACCTCCAGCCAGTCGCGCATGTTCGGCGTCGGCGACACCGGCGGCGGCACCGCAAAGGGATTGCCGAACGTGCTGCAGGCCATCGCGCCGCCCCGCGCCGCCAGCAGCGCCGTCGGCGCATGGTCCGCCACCAGCCGGTCCGCACCAGTCAACTCGAACAGGCTGCGCCAGCCCTGCAGCAGGGCCTTGAGCATGGGCGCGTCGAGATAGCCGAAACGCATCAGGATTTCGGCGTAGTTCAGCGGCGGATCGGCGAGGCCGCCGTAGTTTTTCGGGCACGCCGGCGACTGCACGATGTGCATCTGCCGCTCCAGCCCGCCAAAAATCAGCGCCGCGCTGCCGATGTCGCACGCAGCCAGCGTGACCCGGTGGCCGCGCAACAGCAATCCTTCGGCAACGGCACGCAGCGACGCCAGGTGCCCGGCGCCCGCGCCGAGCTCCCATGCCAGCAGCACATGATTCATCGCAACCGCCCCGCCCGCCGCCGGCGTCCGAAACCGACGCCACCGTAGCCCTGCCCGCCGTGGGCATGGCAGATCGCACAGGCCAGCGCATCGGCCGCATCCGGACTGGGATCGCCGGGCAATTTCAGCAGCCGCCGCACCATCGCCTGCACCTGTTCCTTGCGCGCGTGACCGGTGCCGACCACCGCCTGCTTGACCTGCAGCGCGGTGTATTCGGCAACCGGCAGCGCGCTGCCGACCGCGGCGCAGATCGCCGCGCCGCGGGCCTGGCCGAGCAACAGCGTGGATTTCGGGTTGACGTTGACGAACACCTGCTCGATCGCCGCGCACTGCGGCCGGTAGCCGGCGATGACCTCCTGCAGGCCTTCGAGCAGGATCTTCAGACGCTGCGGCAGTTCGCCGTCGCCGCTGCGGATGCAGCCGCTGGCGACGTAGGCGAGGTTCTGGCCGCTCTGTTCGATGATCCCGAAGCCGGTGACGCGCAGGCCGGGATCGATGCCGAGGATGCGGAGCGTCGCCGCGCTCAAGCGGGCTCGTCGAGGACCGCGGTGGTATGGACCTCCTGCACGTCGTCGACGGCTTCGAGCGCGTCCAGGAGTTTCTGCATGCGCTGGGCGTCGTCGCCGGTCAGCGCGTTTTCGGTGGTCGGTTTCATCGTGACTTCGGCCAGTTCCGGCTTGAAACCGGCCTTTTCCAGCGCCGCGCGCACGGCGGAAAACTCGGCCGGGCCGGTGATGACCTCGATGCTGCCGTCCTCGCTGGTGACGACGTCCTCGGCGCCGGCCTCGATCGCGGCATCCATCAGCTTGCCTTCGTCGGTGCCGGGCGCGAACAGCATCTGGCCGCAGTGCTTGAACAGGAAGGCCACCGAGCCGTCGGTGCCGAGGTTGCCGCCGTGCTTGGTGAAGGCGTGGCGGACGTCGGCCACCGTGCGCGTGCGGTTGTCGGTCATGCAGTCGACCATCACCGCAGCGCCGCCGATGCCGTAGCCCTCGTAGCGGATTTCCTCGTAGTTCACGCCGTCGAGGTCGCCGGTACCGCGCTTGATCGCGCGCTCGACGTTGTCCTTTGGCATGTTGTTGTCGTAGGCCTTATCCATCGCCAGCCGCAGGCGCGGATTGCTGTTCGGATCCCCGCCGCCGAGGCGCGCCGCGACGGTGATTTCCTTGATCAGCCGCGTGAAAATCTTGCCCCGCTTGGCATCCTGGCGGCCCTTGCGGTGCTGGATGTTCGCCCACTTCGAATGTCCGGCCATGGCGCTTGCTGATTCCCGCTGACAACCCGTTTAGAATGGCTGAAATTTTATCATAGTGAACCCGGGACCCCGCCATGGCTGCTCCGCTGCTCGTCGCCAAATCCGACCATGAACTTCACCTGCTGCCGGCGCTGGCCAACCGCCACGGCCTGATCGCCGGCGCGACCGGCACCGGCAAGACCGTGACGCTGCAGCGCATCGCCGAGCAGTTCTCGAAGGCCGGCGTGCCGGTGTTCATGGCCGACGTCAAGGGCGACCTCGCCGGGCTGTCGCAGAAGGGCGAGCCGAAGCCGAAGATCGAGGAACGCATCAAACAGCTGGGCGTGGCCGATTTCGCCTATGAGGCCTGCCCGGTGGTGTTCTGGGATGTTTACGGTTCCCAGGGCCATCCGGTGCGCGCGACGGTGTCCGAACTCGGCCCGCTGCTGCTCGCGCGCCTGCTCAACCTCAACGACACCCAGCAGGGCGTGCTGACGCTGGTCTTCAGGATCGCCGACGACAACGGCCTGCTGCTGCTCGACCTGAAGGACCTGCGGGCGATGCTGCAGTTCGTGGGCGACAACGCGAAGCAGTTCACCACGCAGTACGGCAACATCTCCGCGGCCTCGATCGGTGCGATCCAGCGCGGCCTGCTGGAGATCGAGCAGCAGGGCGGTGACAAATTCTTCGCCGAACCGGCGCTGAACATCCAGGACCTGATGCAGACCGACGGCAGGGGGCGCGGGATCATCAACATCCTCGCCGCCGACCGGCTGATGACCTCGCCGAAGCTGTATGCGACCCTCCTGCTGTGGATGCTGTCGGAACTGTTCGAGCAGCTGCCGGAGGTCGGCGACCCGGAGAAGCCGAAGCTGGTGTTCTT
>CAZHJU010000008.1:0-95718 GCA_964533495.1 uncultured Bordetella sp.
TCGAGAAGGCGCACCCGGACGTGTTCAACGTGCTGCTGCAGGTGCTCGACGACGGGCGCATGACCGACGGCCAGGGCCGCACGGTGGATTTCAAGAATACCGTGATCGTGATGACCTCCAACCTCGGCTCGCAGATGATCCAGAGCATGCAGGGCGACGACTACCAGGTGGTCAAGCTCGCGGTGTTGGGCGAGGTCAAGACCCAGTTCCGTCCGGAATTCATCAACCGCATCGACGAGATCGTGGTGTTCCATGCGCTCGATGAAAAGAACATCGCGTCGATCGCGCGCATCCAGCTCGCGTCGCTGGAGAAGCGCCTCGCGCAGATGGAGATGAAGCTCGAGATCAGCGACGCCGCGTTGAAGCAGGTCGCCGCGGCCGGCTTCGATCCGCTCTACGGCGCGCGGCCCCTGAAGCGCGCGATCCAGGCGGAGATCGAGAATCCGCTGGCGAAGCTGATCCTCGAGGGCCGCTTCGGCCCGAAGGATGCGGTCAGGGTCGACTGGAAGAAGGGCGGCATGGCGTTCGAAAAAGCCGCCGCCGCGGCTGCCGTGGAGTGAGCGGCGGCGGAGGTTTCGCCTGCAAGTGCCTGTTTTTCCGGATGGCGGGCCAGCGCAGCACTGTTCGGAAAAACAGCGTTGACGGGGCCTTCCCCGGGGCGTAAAAAGAAGCCAGAGATGCGCGGCACTGCGGGCCTGGTACCGGGGCTGCAGCGCGCGAAATTCCGGGCGATCGTCCGGATATCGCCTGCCGAGGCGACGGCCGCAAGCCGCTGCCGGCGTAGATCCGGACTGGTGGAATGCCATTCATCAAGGGACGCCGCTCTACGGTGGCGTCGCAACCGGGAAACCGGCTGCACCAAAGCCCCGCTCATGCGGGGCTTTTCTTTTTCCCCTTTTTTCCTTTTCCCTTTTTCCATTGGCGCGCGCGGCTGCGCCGCGCAATCTGCACAGCATGCAGCTGGCGGTGCCGTTCAGATTTCCAGCGGCTGCAGATAGCCGGTCAGCTCGAGGTAGCCGCGCCCGATCTCCCGCCCCTGGTGGTGCGCGCGCATGGCGCCTTCCCAGTAGACGGCGCCGGTGGTGGCCCGGGTATCGTTTTCCTGGTCGTCCATCAGGGGTTCGAGGCGGAATTCGAGGGTGCCGGCGGCGACGGCAAAGGCCACCGGATATTCCGCTCCGGTGCGGGGCGAGCGCCAGCGGCGCAAGGGCTGCAGCCGCACTTCCCCGGGGCTGAAGTCGCGCGTTTTGCCCGCGGCGTCGCGCCAGGAACCGCCTGCCCACAGCGTGCCGCCGCGCCGGTCGCGGATGCGGAAGGCCATGATTGCGCCGCCGTCGGCGAGATTGATCCCCATCCAGTCCCAGCCCGCGGCGTCCGGGTCAAGGTACGAGGACGACCATTCATGATCGAGCCAGGCTTCGCCGGTCACCGGCCGCGCGGCGCTGCGGGCGCGCATTTCGCCCGTTACGCGCAGATGGGGAATGCTGTAGTAGTGGCTCGCGGATTCCGCGCGCGGTCCCTTGCGGCTGTAGCCCTGCGCGCCCTGCAGCAGGGAGGGCTGCTGCGGCGTCATGACCAGGTTCAGGCCCATGTCGCGCGTCTCGATCACGCTGCGGTAAAGGGGGCCGTCACGGACCAGTCGCCATCGATCGAGCCATACCCGGGTGTTTCCCGTGTCGCTCCCGGCCAGCCCGAAGCCCTGACGCGCCGCGCGCTGCGCGTGCAACAGGCTGCCGTGCCGGCGGTCGGCGATCGCGGCATGGGCAATGATCATGTGTTCGGGGCTGAAGCGGCTGGGATTGCCGTCGGGCGGGCGCGGCCGCGCGCGGAAAAAAGTGATCTGGAATCCGCAGTCGGGCTGCCCCGTGCCGCGCAGCCATCCGGTGACGTACCACCACTCGATGCGGTATTCCGGGTGGCTGCCGTGATCGCGCGGGAAGGCGATCCGGTAGCCGGGGTTCACGGCAGCGAATGCGCCCTCCGCTGTTTCGGCGGCCTGTATCCGCGGCATGCCGAGCGCGGGCAGGGCGGCAAGCAGCATCCGGCGTTTCGGGACGAAGGCGGACATGGCGGGCTACCAGTCTTCGCGCACGGCGCGGATCATGTCGCCGCGGGTGGCCAGGCTTGCCGCGCAGCCCGCGGCAAGGGCCGCGCACAGCACGATGCCGCAGAACAGGACGGGCAGCAGCAGCCAGGGCACGGCAAGATCCATGCTCCAGTGAAAGGACTGCCGGTTGATGACCCGGATCAGCAGCAGGCCGACGATGCCGCCGCAGGCCATTCCGCACAGGGCGCCCACAGCCGAACCCAGCGCGCCTTCGCCGGCGAGCATGACGGTGATCTCGCGCCGGGTCATGCCGAGATGGCGTAGCATGCCGAATTCCCGCCGGCGCGCGAGCGCCTGCGCGCTGAACGCGAGGGCGACGCCGAGCAGGCCGATGGCCAGCGCGGCGATCTGCAGTCCCCAGGTGACGGCGAAGGTGCGGTCGAAAATGTCCAGCGAGCGCCTGCGGATGTCCAGGTTTGTCGAGATTTCCGGTGTGCTGCCGCTGCCGATGGCATTGCGGATGCGGTCGATGGCGGCGTCTGCCGGCACTCCGGGGGCGAGCCAGGCCGCGATGTCGTTGACTTTGGCGTCCCCCGGTCAGCCTGATGTAGTCCGCGCGGTCGATCACGACCGCGCCGTTCTGCCGCGCGTAGTCGCGCCAGATTCCGGCGACGATCCAGTCCTGCGCCTGCCCGCCCAGCGGCAGCTGCAGACGGTCGCCGGCGCGCAGTTTCAGCACGTCGGCGACCAGTTCGCTGATCCAGGCCGCGGGGGGCGAGTCGTCCGGCAATGTCGCGGGCGCCTCCACCAGGGGCAGCGTCTGCGCGAATCCGCCGATGCCCGGATCGCGCGCGATCAGGGTCACCGGCGGCCGCTGCGGATGCAGCAGCAGATTGACCGAGCGCAGGAATTCGACGCGCTGCAGGCCGGGCAGTTCCGCGATGCGCCGCTGTCCGTCGGGATTCAGGTAGGCGGTTTCTCCGCCGGTTGCCGTCCTTGCGTAAATGTCCGCGGGCAGCATCTGGTGGAGCCAGCTGTCCAGCGAGCTGCGGAAGGAGTGGATCATCAGCAGCATCGCCACGACCAGGCTGAAACTGACCAGGATCGACGACACGCTGATGGCCGCATGGCGGGGCGTGGCGATCAGGCGCGCGAGGCCCAGGGCATGCGGCATCGGCAGGCGCAGGGGCAGTGCGCGCAGGAGGCGGATGGCGGCCGGCGGAAGCGCGAGCACCGATCCAGTCAGCAGCAGGGCGATGGCGGCATATCCCTGGAGAGGCAGTTCGCTATTGTCCGGAATCCACAGCAGGAGCGCCGCGCCGGCGATGAACGCAAGCCCGTATCCGGCCGACGCCGGTGTGCCTGCCCGTTCGGAAGGATCGCCGGCGCGCAGTCCCCGCGCCGGCGGCTGGCCGGAGATTTCCACGGCCGGCGCCAGCGTGCCGGTCACGGCGAACACGATGCCCAGCAGCAGGAACAACGCCAGCGTCACGGGCTCGACGTGCAGGTCCGCCTGCAATTGCCGGAAATATCCGGCGCCCAGGTCGATGCCGCGGGTGGCCAGCAGGCGCGCGGCAAGCAGCCAGCCGGCAGCGATGCCGATGACGCCGCCCACGGCGCCGATCGCGGCGCCCTCGGCCAGCAGCAGGCCCAGCACCGCGCGCCGCGAAACGCCCAGCGCGCGCAGCAGGGCAATCTGCGCGCGCCGCCGGAGTATCGCCAGGGTTTGCGTCGAATGGACGACGAAGGCGCCGGTGAACAGGGCGATCAGCGCCAGCATGTCGAGATTGGTCCGGTAGGCGCGGGTCAGCGCCGCGCTGCGCCGGTTTTCCGCGTCGGGGGACAGGGCGTGCACGCCCGCCGGCAGCAGGCTTTGCAGCGACCGCTGCGCCGACAGCAGGTTGGCCCCGGGTTCCAGGCGGACATCGATGCGATGCAGCGTGCCGGTCATGCCGAAACGCCATTGCGCCGCGGCGATGTCCATGATGCCCAGCGGCTGCCGGTGGGCGCCATCCGGCAGGATCGCGGCGACGCGCAGCCGCAGGTTCTCTGAGCCTGCCTGGAAATCCAGCCGGTCATCCACGCTGGCATTCAAGGCCCGCGCCGCCGCCGCCGAGAGCAGGATGTTGTCGGGGTCGAAGAGAGCGATGGCCGGCGGGGCTTCCCCGGCGAACAGCGCCGGCTGCAGTTCGCGGGCGCGCAAGACGTCGATGCCAACGATTTTCAGCGCCGGGGCGCCGGCATTGCGCGAGGCCTGGAATTCCAGCGCGGGACTGGCGGCGGCGATGCCGGGCAGCGTGGCGATGCGCGGGTACAGCATTTCGTCGAATCCCTGGCGGGGGCCGCGGATGACGAGATCGGCTTCGCCGGCCAGTTGCAATGTAGCCCGGCGGAATTCGGCGGCCGCGCTGGCGTTGACCAGGTGCACGGAAAAGCCCAGCGCGACGCCGCTGGCGATGGCCAGCACGGCCAGCAGCGTACGCCCCGGGGCAATCCGCAGCGGTCCGCTGACCAGTGCCTGCCAGGCGGCGCGGATCATTCCGGGTGGAGAACGCCGCCGTCGAGCCGGTAAATGCGGTCCGCGGATGCGGCGGCGGTCGCGGAATGCGTGACCAGGATGCCGATGCTCTGGCATGACCTGATCTGTTCGCGGAGCAGGGTCAGCACCTGGCGCGCGCTGCCGGAATCGAGGTTGCCCGTCGGTTCGTCGGCCAGCACGATTTGCGGCCGATGCGCGAGTGCGCGGGCAATGGCGACCCGCTGCGATTCGCCGCCCGACAGGGTGCCGGGGAAGCGGTGCGCCAGGGCAGCCAGGCCGACCGCTTCCAGCATCGCATGGGCACGCCGCTGGGCCTCGCGGTGCGCGGTGCCGTTGAGTTTCAGCGACAGCGCGGCATTGTCGAGCACGGTGAGATGGGGCAGCAGCAGGAAGGACTGGAAAACGAAACCCATGCGGGCGCGGCGCAAGCGTGTCCGCGCGCCGTCGTCCAGCGCCGTCAGGTCCCGGTCATCGAGCAGGATGCCGCCCGAGTCGGGCAGTTCGAGCCCGGCGACGAGGTTGAGCAGTGTGGATTTGCCGGAGCCGGACTCTCCGGCGATGGCGATGTATTCCCCCGGATGCAGTTCGAGGCTGACGTCCTGCAGGACATGCCGGACATCCGGTTCCCGGTAGGCCTTGTGCAGGTGGCTGAGTCTGAGCATGACGGACCGATTATTCCATGCGTGCCGCCGCCTTCACAGCCGGTTGCCGGCTGCACTGTGCGGAGAATGGACTGGACACGAGCGGTCAAGGCCGGCGGTGCCGTGATCGATGGATTTTGCGACGCAGCACGGGTTTCATGAAAATGTCGCCCGCTACGGCGTTTTCTTTTGGAGAATGGCCGATCCGTTGTTACCATGCCGTGCGGTCCGGTTATAAACAAAAGCATGGAGGAGTTTATGGAGAAAGTATTGTTTCACGCGGGCGTCGCGGCGCTCGCGACAGCCCTCGCGGTGCCCGCTGCCGCGCAGAATTATCCGCAGCGCCCGGTGCGCATGCTGATTCCCTTCGCGGCCGGCGGCGCGACGGACGTGCCCACCCGGATGACATCGGCAAAACTTGCGGAACGGCTGGGTCAGCAGTTCGTGATCGACAACCGGCCGGGCCAGGGCGGCGCCCTTGGCGCGGCGGTTGCCGCGAGGGCCGAGCCCGACGGGTACACGATCCTGCAGGTCGCGACACCATTCGTCGTCAGCCCCCATCTCTACAGCAAGCTGTCGTACGACCCGCTGAAGGATTTCGTGCCGGTGACGCAGTTCGGCTCCGCCCCGAACGTGCTGGTGGTGCATCCGTCATTGCCGGCGAAATCGGTGAAGGAACTGGTCGCGCTGGCGAAAAGCCAGCCGGGCAAGCTGGACTGGGCGTCTTCCGGCACCGGCGGCGGGCAGCATCTGTTCGGCGAACTCTTCATGTCGATGGCCGGCGTCAAGATCACGCACATCTCGTACAAGGGCAGCGGCGCGGCGACGGCCGACCTGATCGGCGGGCAGGTCAAGATCGGATTTCCCGGCATCGCGATCGCCCTGCAGCACTACAAGTCGGGCCGGCTGCTGCCGCTGGCAGTGACTACCGCGCAGCGCTCCGACCAGATGCCCAACGTGCCGAGCATTGCCGAGGCGGGCGTGCCGGGTTACGAGGCGACCTTCTGGATGGGGATGGCGGTGCCCAAAGGCACGCCCAGGGCGATCATCGATTTGCTGAACCGGGAAACCACCACGCTGCTGAAATCGGCGGATCTGGTGGACGGGTTCCGGCGCGCGGGAACCGACGCCGCGCCGTCGACGCCGGAGCAGTTCGGCAAATTCATCCATTCCGAATATGCGAAATGGGGCAAGGTCGTGCGCGAAGTGGGCATCAAGGGGAGCTGATTCCGGATCGGGCACAGCAGAAAAAGAAAAAAGCCGCGCCATGCGCGGCTTTTTTCATGCCGCGCTGCGCTGCGGCCACATCGCCGCGAGCCCGTCGGCATCGGTGGCCGATATGGTGGTGCGGATCAGGTAGCGCGGTTCGTCGAGGAGCCACGGCCGTCCGCGGTGCAGCGTGGCGCGGTTGTCCCACATGATGACGTCGCCGTTGCGCCAGCGGTGCTGATAGACGTGCTCGGGGCGGGTGGCCAGCGCGGTCAGTTCGTCGATCAGCTGCAGCGCCTCCGCTGAATCCATGCCTTCGATGCCGCAGGTATGCGAGGCGATGTACAGCGCATCGCGGCCGTTCGCGGGATTGCGCCAGCGCATGCGCCAGCACACCGCGGGCATCGTCGCGCGTTCGCGCTCGGAGGCGAGGTGCGCGGCGATCTTGCCGCGAGAGTGGGCGTAGTCATGCCAGGCGTATGCGTTGTCGAGGCGCTTGCGCAATTCGGACGGCAGGCGTTCCCAGGCGAGGCGCATCGAGATGAATTCGGTTTCGCCGCCGGTGGTGGCCACCGTCCGGCCCGACAGCACGGAAGCCAGTGCCGGCGGAATCTTGAAAGAGCTGTCGGTATGCCATAGCTGGTTGGCGCGGGCGCGAAGTTCTTCCTTGTGGCCCGGCGGCACCAGCGAACCGTCAGGCTCGACGTTGGTGAGAATGCTGAACGGCGTGCCTTCGCCGCGGGAGGCTGCCTTGGCGATTTCCAGGGGACCGAAACGGCGGGAAAACGTCACCTGCAGGTCGTCGCTGACCGGCTGGTCCCGGAACACCAGCACCGAGTGTTCCTCGAATGCGGCACGCACGGCGCGGTAGGCATCGTCGCGGGCGGCGACCTCGGACATGCCGACGCCGCGGATTTCGGCTGCGAATCCGGGTCCCAGCGGTATGACTTCCATGGCGCTCCTCCGGAAAATGGTTAGTGGTGCTGGCGGAAGGATTTTACGCCCCCGCGGGCTGAAAATTCGGCGGGAGTCATGATATGGAACGGAAGGGCGCCGCTGCGCCTCATCGCCAGCAGGGCCCGGTCCTTACTGAGCAGGCAGCCGGCGCCGCTGCCCGCGGCGAGTTCGATGAATTTCTGGTCATCGGGATCCGCGCATTTCGGCAGCGGCCGCGTCGCCGGCGTTTCGACGAACTGCGAGCAGGCACGGCATGCGGCAATGCATGTGCTGCGCCGGGCCTCGTCCAGCGGCGGCTTGCGCAGCGGGTAGGCCAGCACCCGCGCGAGTTCATCGAGGCAGGCGGAGTCGATGCACACGACGGCCGCGCCGGTTTTCACCGCCAGCTTCAGCGGCAGCACCCCGGGGTCCTCGAACACCAGCCAGTCCAGCCATACATTGGTGTCGAGCACCAGCCGCAGCGCCATCGGTTCAGGCGGGATGCGGTGCCGCGGTTTTCAGCGATTTCCAGGTCGACGTCGCGTAGGCGATCAGTTCGCCCTGTTCGTCCACCAGTTCGGAGCGGAGGAAGGAGATGCTGCGGCCGTGGCGGATGAATCTGGCGGTGCAGCTCAGGCGGCCCACCCGTGCGGCCTTCAGGTACTGCACCTTCATTTCGAGCGTTGTCCCCGCGCCGCTGCTGCGATGGAGCAGGTGGCCCATCGAGATGTCGAGAACGAAGGCGGTGATGCCACCGTGCAGGCTGCCCTGCGGGTTGAACATGAAATCATGGAGATCGAAATCGATGCGGCAGGTTTCGCCGGTGTAGGACAGTTCCAGTCCGAACAGGCGGGCGAGAAAGAATTTGCCGAAATCCTGTTCGTAAGTGGCGAGCGCCTGCTCGAAAGCGGCACGCGCGGCGGATTCATCGATGCGGGTTTTGCGGGTCATCATCTTTCCGGAAAAGCCGCAATCCTAACACCGGCAATGCCGGCATCCCCGGCTTTGGCCTATTGGGCAAGCGGGTTTCTGCAACAAAAAATGAAGGAGAGGAGCACGCCGGGAAAGCATGGCGTTTGCCCGATCTGGTTCCTGGCGGCATGCCTGCCGGTGAACGTATCTGCCACGGTGCAACTGGTGCGGAACGGGCAGATGCGAGCCATTTCCGTATCTTCGCCGCAGCGCCTTGGCGGCGTGCTGGCCCAGGCTCCGATCTGGGCGGAGCAGGGCATCAAGGGCGCGATGACCAATTTCCACGCGGTGATGGCGCCGAAAGGCACTGACCCCGCCGCGGTGAAATACTGGGAGGCGCCTTACGCGCAGCTGGCCGCACAGGATGAATGGAAAAAAGATCCCGAGGCGAATCTCCGGGCGTGGAATTTTCTCGATGCCGCGAAAACCTCGGCGGCGGTGGCCGAATATGCCGGCGAGGTGGATGCGCCGGTCGGAACGCCGGGCTTGCGCAAAGCGCCTTGATACGAGGTATATTGTAAGTATTTGTTTTTAAACGTTTTTATTTCGATGCTCGAGACGGGCCGATATCCAGCGGTCGAGCCGGCCGGCGAACGACTGGCGGTCGTTGCCGCTCAGCGCGCGTGGTCCGCCGGTTTCCACGCCGCTGCTGCGCAGCGTATCCATGAAGTTGCGCATGTCGAGCAGGCCCTGCACGTTGTCGCGGGTATAGAGTTCGCCGCGCGGATTCAGCGCGCAGGCGTCCTTGCCGACCACTGCCGCGGCCAGCGGAATGTCTGCGGTGATCACCAGGTCGCCGGCCGCAGCCATCGCCACGATGTGGTTGTCGGCAACATCGAAACCGCGCGGCACCTGGATCATGCGTATCCACGGCGAGCGGGGCACCTGCAGCGCACGGTTCGCGACCAGCACCAGCGGCAACGCCGCGCGTTCGGCGGCGCGGTACAGGATGTCCTTGATCGCGCCCGGGCAGGCGTCGGCATCGACCCAGATCGTCGCCACCGACGCGCCGGGCGCTCAGTGCGCCGGCAGGCGGAACACCGATTTGTCCTGCTCGCCGAGCTGCGCCATCAATCCGGTTTCCCAGGCCAGGTACTGCTTCATGGCCTCGCGGTTGCCGGCATGGCGGTCATGCACGAAGAACAGGTAATCGATGCATTCGCGGTCGCCCGGGGTATCCGCCGACGCGGCGGTGGCATGCCCGGCCTTGGACCAGGCGGCAGTGCCGCCCTCGAACAGGCGCAGGTCACGGATGCCGGCGTCCAGGAGTTCGGTCGCGGCCAGCCGCGCGATTTCCGCATCCTCCGCGATCAGCACGACCGGCGTTTTCGTGCCCGCGGCGTCCTGCGCGATGCGCGTGCGGATGCTCCAGCGGCTTTCCGGGACGTGCGCCTTGCGGTAAGCCATGCTCGGGCCGACATCGAATGCCGTGCAGGACTGGTTCTCGAGCATCGACTTGAGTTCGGCGGCGCCGACCGGCGTCAGTGCGGGGAGGGGGGGAGTTCCGGGCAGCGCGGCGGCGAGTCCGGCTTTCACGCCGCCTTCGAGCACCCAGGCTTCGCAGCCGAGCTGCAGGAGCCAGCTGGCGACCACGGGAGCCCGCACCATCTCGCCGTTGTCGATCAGCACGATGCGCGCGTTGCGCACGCCGACCCACTGGTCGGTGGCCTGGATCAGTTGCCCGCCGGGGGTGTGCTGCGCGCCGGCGATGGAACCGGCGGCGAATTCTTCCGGCGTGCGCACGTCGCAAAGATAGGTCGTGCGCGCATCGTCGCCCAGCCAGCCCGCGACTTCGTCTGCGGCGACGGTCCGCACGCCGAAACGTTTCATCAGCGCCTGCGCGGCCTGCTGCTGGGCGGGCAGCGCCGCGGCGTCGACCTGCGCGGGGTATTGGCGGCCGGATCCGTATTCGAGCTGCAGGTCCGACAGGTACCAGCCCTGGGTGCCGTTTTCCAGCGCATAGACGGGATTGGGCACGCCGAAATTGATCAGGGTCTGCGCGCCGAGGATGGAACGGGTGCGTCCGGCGCAGTTGACGATGATCTTGGTTTTGGGATTTTTCACCATGCTGGCCACCCGGTAAGGCAGTTCCGCATTGGGGCAGCAGGTGCTTCCGGGGATGGTCATCTTGTGGTGCTCGTGCACGGGCCGGCCGTCGAACAGCGCAAAATCCTCGCCGGATTCGCGCATCTTCACCAGGTCCGCGGCGGTGATGCGCGGCGTGTCGTAGGCATGTTCGACCATTTCGCCGAACAGCTTGCTCGGCACGTTGACGCCCTTGAACAGGACATATCCGGCCGCTTTCCAGCCCCGGGTGCCGCCATCGAGCACGGCGAGGTCGGTGTATCCCAGCCCGGCCAGCCGCGCCGCGGCGCGCTGCGCGACGCCGGAGGCGCCGTCGTCGCAGAGCACGATGCGCGCGGCCTTGCGCGGCACCAGGGGGCCGATGCCGAGTTCCAGGCGGCTGTAAGGCAGCGGGGTCGCGAACAGCAGGTGGTCCTCGCCGAATTCACCGTCTTCACGGACGTCGAGCAGGGCGATTTCACGGCCGTCATGCAGGGCCTGCTGCAGCTCGGCCGGGGCGAGGAAACGGATTTTCATGGTTGTGTCTATATAAAAATGAAGCGGCGATTATAACCGCGGAGGTGATGGATCATTTCAGCGCAGCAGCAGCGGCAGGCCGCCGAGGATCAGGATCGCGGCGACGAAGCGCCTGAAGGCGATGTCGTTGAGATTGGCGTGGATGCGGCCGCCCGCCCAGATGCCCAGGCCCATCAGGGGCAGCGCGGCGGCGCATGCGATCATGACCTCGCGGGTGAATTCGCCGGAAAGGACGTAGGCGCCGCCGCGCAATATGCCGAGAGCGAGCAGGAGGGCCGCCGCGGTGGCACGGAACATGTCGCGGCCGTGGCGCAGCATGTCGAGGTACATGGCGTAGAACATGCCGGCCATCGATCCGAACAGCGTGCCGACGAATCCGGCGATGGTGCCGGCGACGGGCGTGATGACCGACACCGGCAGGCGGTTTCCGCGCTGCGGCCTCCAGGTCGCCAGCAACGCGTGGCAGCCATAGACCAGCACGACGCTGCCCAGCAGCCGTGCCAGCGTGACCGGGTCGAGGACCTTGAAGAAATACGCGCCGATGGCGACGCCGGCGGCGGTGGACGGCAGAATCCGCAGCAGGTCTTTCCAGGCGACATGGCGCCAGTCGGTGCGGAGTATGGCGACGGACGAGAGCAGCCCCAGAAAGGTCACCAGCGGCGCGACGGTTTTCAGCGACAGGATCCAGGTCAGCAGCGGCGCCGTGACGCCGCCGAATCCGGAACCGCCGCGGACCGCGTAGGAAATGAAGATGATGAAGCAGAAGTACAGCAGTTCCGCGGCCGACAGCGACTCCACGGAGTCAGCGGTGGCCCGGCCCGGGTGCCACGGTCATTTTTTTCCGGGGGCGGCAAGGCCGCCGAGCAGTGCGGCGGTCGGCCTGTTGGCGCCCGGCCGGATGGACGCCGGTTTTTCAGCGGCGGGCGGACGGCCGGTCGCGGATGCGGAAGGCTGGTAGGGCTTGCTGAAATCGAAGCCGTCGCTGGCTATCTTCGGCGCTGCCGCCGGACGCTGCGCGTGGCGCGGCGCTGTTTCCGCCGGGGGCGCATCGTCTCGTGACTCGCGCCGTGGCCGCCGTTCACGGCCGCGATCCAGGTCGGCGTCGCCGGCGGACTTGCGGGGTATCGAGCGTTTCAGCAGTTTTTCGATTTCGACCAGCAGCCGGGTTTCGTCGGCGCTGACCAGGGAAATCGCCTCGCCGGTCATCCCGGCGCGCCCCGTGCGCCCTATGCGGTGGACGTAGTCTTCGGGCGTGTACGGCAGCTCGTAGTTGATGACGAAAGGCAGTTCGGCGATGTCGATCCCGCGCGCGGCAATGTCGGTCGCGACCAGCGCGGTGGCGCGGCCTTCCTTGAAATCCGACAGGGCCTGCTCGCGCTCGGCCTGCGTGCGGTCGCTGTGGATCGCCGTGGCATTGATGCCGTCACGCACCAGTTCGCGCGCGAGTTTGTTGCAATCGCGCTTCATGCGCACGAACACCAGCACCTGCTTCATGTCGCGCGAGCGGATCAGGTGGGCAAGCAGGGCGCGTTTGCGGGTGGCGGGGACGTCGTAGACCTGGTGATCGACGAGATCGGCCGGCGCGTTGCGCCGCGCCACTTCGATCAGCGTCGGGCTGCGCAGCATCTGGTTAGCCAGTTTCTTGATGTCGTCCGAGAAGGTGGCCGAAAACAGCAGGCTCTGCCGCTGCGTGGGCAGCAGGGCGAGGATGCGCCGGATGTCGGGCAGGAAGCCCATGTCGAGCATGCGGTCCGCTTCGTCGAGGACCAGGATTTCCACCTGGCCGAGGACCACGCTTTTCTGCTGCACATGGTCCAGCAGCCGCCCGGGCGTTGCCACCAGGATTTCCACGCCTTCGCGCAGCGCCTTGGTCTGGGGCGGCATGTCGACGCCGCCATAGACCACGGTGGAACGCAGTTTCAGGTGCTTGCCGTAGGTTTTGACACTGTCGCTGACCTGCGCTGCCAGTTCCCGGGTTGGTGTCAGGATCAGGGCCCGTACCGGGTGGCGGGCTGGCGAGGGGCTGGAATTGGCATAAGGGGAAAGCAGATGCAGCATGGGCAGCGTGAAGCCGGCCGTCTTGCCGGTGCCGGTCTGGGCGCAGCCCATGATGTCGCGGCGCTCGAGCACGGCCGGTATGGCCTTGGCCTGGATCGGCGTCGGTTCGGTGTAACCCTCGTCGGCAACTGCGCGCTGCAGTTCCGGTATCAGTTTGAGATCGGCAAAGGACATGGCGCTACGTGGAAAATTTCCGCATCATCGTGCGGCTTGCCGCAGGGCAGGGGGCAGCAACAGGGCCGGCGGCAAATGGGGAAAACGGAAGGAATGCAGTAAAAATCACGCCGGCGGAGTATACCCCGGACGCTGCCCGGCGGCCAGCCGGAGGGGAAAACTTCCAAATATTCAGAAATCTGGTAAATTTTCGGGCAGTATCCGGCGATGCCCCGTTTCTGGATGAATACTGCCCGATCATGGATGGCGACTACCCGACATTGAGCGACCCGGCGGCAATCCGCCTGTTTCCCCTGATCCTGACGCTGGATACCCACGGCATTCCCCACCGCTGGATCAGCTGGCAGCACGCCTGCTACTACTACTCGAAAAACCAGGTGGCCTGGAGCATGGGCCGCCACGCGTTCACGGTGCATGGGGGCATGAACCGGATTACCGGCGAGCGCTCGGTCATCAGCGGGGCAAGCATCATCGCGATCAAGGGCAAGGCGATGGCGATGCGATCGTTCAATCAGGTGCCGCCGCTGAGCAACCGCGAATTGTTCCACCGCGACCGCCAGATTTGCGCCTATTGCGCGCAGGGTTTTGCCAGCGCGCGCCTGACGCGCGACCATATCGTGCCGTTTTCAAAGGGCGGGCGCGACACCTGGATGAACGTGGTCACGGCCTGCCGCGCCTGCAACGAACGCAAGAGCGATCGCACGCCCGAGGGCGCCGGCATGGAACTGGTCTACCTGCCGTACGTGCCCAACCGCGCGGAATACCTGATACTGACCAACCGCCGCATCCTTGCCGACCAGATGGAGTTTCTGGCCCAGCACGTGCCTGCCCAGAGCCGCCTTCACCAGTCTCCCCTGACCGCTACCGCTGCGTGAACTGCCGCATCGCGGCCCGGAATTCGTCTCCCGCCGGCGTTTGCCGTTCCCGGAAAATCAGCCACAGCAGCGCGCCGTTGGCCAGTATGAAAGCGATCTCGAGATACAGCAGTGTCCCGACGATCACGTGCGCCGGTTTGAGTGAAAAGATGAAATAAAAACCCTCGAACGTCGGGATCGAAGCCTTGGTCAGCGCGAAAACCGATTCCATCGGCGGAAACAGCAGCATCAGCACGAGATTGGTGCCGGTGAACAGCAAGGCGGCATTCTGAAGTCCGAATCTGCGGGGCTTTGCCGCCGCCGTGGCGGCCGGGTCGCGCAGCAGCAGCCAGGCGATCGCCAGGTTGACGAGTATCACGAGGACTTCGATGGCCAGCAGGTCCGGATTGATCTGTCCCAGCGGCGGCCTGCTGAAGATGAAATGGAATCCGGCGAATACCGGAACCGCGGCCGAAGCGATGGAATACTGGTCGATCGGCGGAAAAAGCACGATCAGCAGCAGGTTGGCTGCGGCGACGATCGATGCGATGCGCTGACCCCTGTTCATTCCGGCAATGGCGACCTCGTTGATTGCCGCGAGTATAGCCGTCTGCGCGCGGTGCGGAGAATCGATGCCGCCAATGTCGATGCGCAGCTTCTGCCGGGCGTGCATGCCATATGCAAGCGGTTGTGGCATTCCGATGTCATGGGGCTTACAGCGGCGGGAGACTTTGGTATGATGAGAAGAATATTCTAGTACATTGATTTTATTGAGTTTTATGAAAGCTGATTTGCACAGTCACTCCACCTTTTCCGACGGCATGCTCGGGCCGGAGGCTCTGGTGGAACGTGCGGTGCAGCGGGGTGTCGACATGCTCGCGCTGACGGATCATGACGAAACCGGCGGCTTGGCGGGAGCGCGCGAGGCTGCCGCCGAATGGGGAATCCGGCTGATCAACGGCGTCGAGATCTCGGTGCAATGGGAGGCGGTCACCCTGCACATCGTCGGCCTGTGCATCGATCCTGCGCATGAGCCCCTGCGCGAAGGGCTTTCCGCGATCCGTGTCGGGCGGGAATCCCGCGCGCAGCGTATCGCGGCCAGCCTGGCCGGGGCGGGCATTTCCGGGAGCCTTGAAGGCGCGCGGCGTTACGCGAAAAATCCGGAACTGGTCAGCCGCGCGCATTTTGCGCGCTACCTGGTGGAAACGAGACATGCGCGCGACACCAATGCGGTGTTCCGCAATTACCTGACACCGGGAAAACCCGGCTATGTGCCCCACCAGTGGGCGGAATTGTCCGAGGCATTACGCTGGATTTCCGGCAGCGGCGGCGTGGCCGTGCTGGCGCATCCGGGCCGTTATCCGCTGAACCAGCAGCAGTGCGAGCGCCTGCTGGAGGAATTCACAGGACTGGGCGGTGCGGCCGTCGAGGTGGTCACCGGCTCGCATGCGCCGGATGAATTCGTGACCTGGGCGCGCTATGCCCGCCGCTTCGGCCTGCAGGCTTCGGCCGGTTCGGATTTCCACGGACCGGGAGAGGGATACCGCGACATCGGCAACGTGCCGGTGCTGCCGGCCGGCTGCACGCCGGTCTGGTCTGCATTCTGATTCCGGGCGCAATGCGGAACGGTTGATACGCCATGTCGCAGTATTTCGCCATTCATCCGGAGAATCCGCAGCCGCGCCTGATCCGGCGCGCGGCGGATCTCATCCGCTCCGGCGGGATCGTCGTGTATCCCACGGACTCCTGTTATGCGCTGGGTTGCCACATCGGTGACAAGGCGGCGACGGAGCGCATTCGCGCGATCCGCGGCGTCGATGAGCGGCATCACCTGACCCTGGTCTGCCGCGATCTGTCGGAACTGGCGAACTATGCCAGGGTGGACAACAGCCAGTTCCGGCTGCTCAAGGCGGTTACCCCCGGCAGCTATGTGTTCATCCTCAAGGCGACCCGCGAGCTGCCGAAACGGCTGCAGCATCCGAAGCGGCGGACCGTCGGGCTGCGCATCCCCGATCATCCGGTGGTCGACGCGCTGCTCGCGGAACTGGGTGAGCCGATCCTGTCTTCGACGCTGCTGCTGCCGGGAGATGAGCTGCCGTATACCGACGCCGCGGAAATCCGTGAGCGGCTGGAACACCAGGTCGAACTGGTGCTGGACGGCGGTTCCTGCGGTACCGAGCCGTCGACGGTCATTGATCTGACCGAGGTGGAGCCACGACTGTTGCGCGCAGGGAAGGGCGCGCTCGCCTCTCTGGGGTTGTAAAAAGCCAGAAAAATCATGTCGTTGCCGCCCGGCGTACGGGCATCGGCTAAAATTCGTGCAGCAAGGGTAAAGTGGTTCCAATACTGGAGATTCATAAGTATTTGTTTTTATTTATATTTTTTGTGAATCTGCGGTAATGCCCATTTAGCCCCCATTCGCCATTTCCGGATCTCTTCATGTTTGAAAACCGCGTTCTTTCCGGCATGCGCCCCACGGGCGCCTTGCATTTCGGCCATTACCACGGCGTGCTCAAGAACTGGATCAAGCTCCAGCATGAGCACCAATGCCTGTTTTTTGTGGCCGACTGGCATGCGCTGACCACGCATTACGACGACCCGGCGACGATCGAGAACCACGCCTGGGACATGGTCGTGGACTGGCTGGCCGCGGGTGTGGATCCGGCGCAGGCCGTGCTGTTCATCCAGTCGAAAGTGCCGGAACACGCGGAACTGCATCTGCTGCTGTCGATGATCACCCCCCTGTCCTGGCTGGAACGGGTGCCGACCTACAAGGACCAGCAGGAAAAACTGGCGGAGAAGGATCTGGCGACTTACGGTTTCCTTGGGTACCCCTTGCTGCAAAGCGCGGATATCCTGATTTACCGGGCGAATCTGGTGCCGGTGGGCGAGGATCAGGTGCCCCATGTCGAGATCACGCGCGAGATCGCGCGGCGCTTCAATCACGTGTTCGGCCGTGAGCCCGGATTCGAGGAAAAAGCCGAGGCCGCGATCAAGAAATTGGGAGCGAAGCGCGGCAAACTCTATCGCAAGCTGCGCACCGAATATCTGGAAAAGGGCGACGACGGCGCGCTGGCCGCCGCGCGGGCATTGCTCGAGGAAACGCAGAACCTGCCGCTGGGCGACCGTGAACGCCTCTTCGGCTACATCGAGGGCGGAGGCAAGGTCATCCTGACTGAACCGCAGGCCCTGCTGACCGAGGCGGCGAAAATGCCGGGGCTCGACGGGCAGAAGATGTCAAAATCCTACAACAACACCATCGCCCTGCGGGAAAGCCCGGAGGATGTGGCCAAGAAGGTCAAAACCATGCCCACCGATCCGGCGCGCATCAAGCGCACCGATCCCGGCGATCCCGAAAAATGCCCGGTGTGGCAGCTGCACCAGGTGTATTCGGACGAAGCCCGGAAAAAATGGGTGCAGGAAGGCTGCCGCAGTGCGGGCATCGGCTGCCTCGAATGCAAACAGCCGGTGATCGACGCGATCATCGCGGAGCAAAGGCCGATGCGGGAACGCGCGGAGCGTTTTCTCGACGATCCGACGCTGGTGCGCAACATCATTGCCGACGGCTGCGAGAAGGCGCGCAAGATGGCGCAGGAAACGCTGCGCGACGTGCGCGAAGTGATGGGGCTGGACTACTCGCTGTAGGCGGGCCGTTCTCCGCCTGCAGAAAATATCCTGCAGCGGGATGGATGGTGCCATCCGGGATGCTGCCGGCGGGGGCTATTTCGCCGGGGACCCGCGTTCCCGCGACGACGGCGCGGTCACCATTTGCCGTTGCGGATCACGCCGACCGCGATGCCTTCGATTTCCAGCGGTTCCCGCTTCAAGTCGACGATGATGGGCTGGAAATCCGGATTTTCCGGCAGCAATTCCACGATATCGCGGTTGCGCCGGATGCGCTTCACGGTGACTTCGTCATGCAGGCGCGCAACGACGATCTGCCCCGAGCGAAAGTTCCGGGTGCGGTGCACCGCCAGCAGGTCGTCCTCGAGAATTCCGGCATCGCGCATGCTCATGCCGCGCACGCGGAGCAGGTAATCGGCCGCGGGTTCGAAAAGCGCGGGATCGACGCGACAGCGCTGTTCGACATTCTGTTCGGCCAGCACCGGACTGCCGGCGGCCACGCGCCCGATAACCGGCAGCGTGGACGCCTGCTTCAGCCTGATGCCCCGGGAAGCGCCCGACGTCATCTCGATGACGCCCTTGCGCTCCAGCGCCCGCAGATGGGTTTCCGCGGCATTGGGGGAACTGAAGCCCATGGCGCTGCAGATTTCCGCGCGGGTCGGGGGGAAGCCGGATTCCTCGACGTGCGCCTCGATCAGCCGCAGGATTTCAAGCTGGCGCGGGGTCAGGGATTTCTGTGATTCGCTGAAATTTTCATTGTCCATGCCTGTGATTATATACAGCTATCCTGCAACGGCAAGCGGACAATCATGGATATCAGGGCGTCATGCCCAATAATTTAAATAACTTATTGATTTTAAAAAATATATTATTCCAGAGGCTGAGGGGGCACAGAGCAGCCTTTTATTGGACGGAAGGCAAATTTTTGTTATACTTCAAAGTTCTGTGAAACAGGATTGGGCGGCACACACGGATGGGCGGATCGCCCATTTTTTGTTTGTGGTGCCGGATTTGCATGGATTTGCAGGGTTTGCTCGAAAAAACGCTGGTCGGGCTGGGCTACGAACTGGTGGAGCTCGAACGCTCCGCGAGAGGGGCTCTGCTGCGTGTTTTCATCGACAGGCCGGGTGGCATCAGCGTCGATGACTGCGCGCTGGTGAGCAATCATCTCACCCGGCTGTTCGCGGTGGAGAACGTGGCGTATGACCGCCTGGAGGTTTCGTCTCCGGGACTGGACAGGCCATTGCGCACGGCGCGGGATTTTGCACGGTTTGCCGGGCAGAAGGCCCGCCTGAAGTTGCGGGTTCCGCTGGAGGGGCAGCGCAATTTCGTCGGCGTGCTGTGTGATGCGGACGCAGGCAAGGTGGGTCTGGAAGTCGATGGGCGCGTGCTGTCGCTGGACCTCGGCAATGTGGACAAGGCGCGGCTGGTGCCGGCGCTGTGAGCGGGAGACGGATATGAATCGTGAAATTCTGTTGCTGGTTGACGCGCTGGCGCGCGAAAAGAACGTCGACAAGGAAATCGTGTTCGGCGCGCTTGAGCTCGCCCTGGCTTCCGCGGCCAAGAAAAAATTTACCGAAGACGTGGAGGTCCGCGCCTCGGTGGACCGCACGACCGGCGAATTTTCCTTTTTCCGCCGCTGGGAAGTGGTGAAGAACGAGGACATCGAATTCCCGTCGCGCCAGTACAAGCTGCACGAGGCGCAGGAAGAGGATCCGGAATACGAGATCGGCGATTTCATCGAAGAGCCGCTCGAGGGCATGGAGGTCGGGCGCATCGGCGCGCAGACCGCCAAGCAGGTGATCGTGCAGAAGATCCGCGATGCCGAGCGCGAGCAGATCCTCAACGATTTCCTGGCGCGGAAGGAGCACCTCGTCACCGGCGTGATCAAGCGCATGGAGCGCGGCAATGCCATTGTCGAGTCGGGAAGGCTCGAGGCCATGCTGCCGCGGGACCAGATGATCCCCAAGGAGAATCTGCGCCTTGGCGACCGCGTCCGCGCCTACGTCTGGAAGGTGGACCGCCAGGCCCGCGGCCCGCATCTGATTCTGTCGCGTACCGCGCCGGAATTCATCGCCAGGCTGTTCGAGCTGGAAGTTCCCGAAATCGAGGAAGGCCTGCTCGAAATCAAGGGGGCCGCGCGCGACCCGGGTTCACGGGCGAAGATCGCGGTGCATTCCAAGGATGCGCGCATCGATCCCATCGGCACCTGTGTCGGCATGCGCGGGTCGCGCGTGCAGGCCGTCACCGCGGAGCTGGCGCAGGAGCGCGTCGACATCGTGCTGTGGAATCCGGATCCCGCGCAGTTCGTCATCAATGCGCTGGCGCCCGCGGAGGTCAGCAGCATCGTTGTCGACGAAGAAAAGCACAGCATGGACATCGTCGTCGACGAGGAAAATCTGGCGCAGGCCATAGGCCGCAACGGGCAGAACGTGCGTCTTGCGGGCGAGCTGACCGGCTGGGAGCTCAACCTGATGACCGAGGTCGATGCGCAGAAGAAAAGCGAGGAGGAAACTTCGCGCACGCGGGCGGAATTCATGGAAAAGCTCGACGTCGACGAGGAAGTGGCCGACATTCTCGTGCAGGAAGGTTTTTCCACGCTCGAGGAAGTGGCCTATGTGCCGCTCAACGAGATGCTGGAAATCGAGGCTTTCGACGAAGCCACGGTCAACGAATTGCGCAGCCGCGCCCGCAACGCGCTGCTGACGCAGGCCATCGCCAGCGAGGAGAAAGTCGGGCACGACATCGAGGATCTGATGAAGGTCGAAGGCATGGACAACGACACCGCGAGGCTGCTGGCCTCCAAGGGCGTCGCCACGCAGGAAGACCTCGCGGATTATGCGACCGATGATCTTGTCGAGTTGACGGAAATGGATGCCGAGCGCGCAAAAGCCCTGATCATGGCCGCGCGTGCGCCGTGGTTTGCCGAAACCAATGCCTGAAAGCCGAAAATAACCAGCGATGGCACAGATAAAAGTAAAAGAGTTTGCCCAGGAACTGGGCGTCCAGCCGGAGTTGCTGCTTGAGCAGCTGCGCGCGGCCGGCGTCAAAAAGGCGCTGACCGGTGACGCGGTGCTGACGGAGAAGGACAAGACACAGCTTCTCGATCATCTGCGGGAGTCGCATGGCGGGAAGGAAGGGAAACAGAAAATCACGCTGACCCGCAGGCAGACCACCGAAATCAAGAAGGCGGATGCGACGACGGGCAAGGCGCGCACCATCCAGGTCGAAGTGCGCAAAAAGCGCGTGCTGATCAAGCGCGATGCCGTCGAGCCGGAAAAGGCCGAGGAACCGCAGGTCGCAAAACCGGTGATCGATGCCGCGGAAATCGCCGCCCGGGAGGCGGAAGCCAGGCAGCAGGCCGAACTGGCGGCGAGGCAGGCGGAAGACGTTGCCAAGAAGCAGGAGAAGCGCAAAAAGGCGCAGGTCGTGGCGGAAGCCGCCGCCGAGGCTGCCGTGGCAAAAGCCGCGCAGCCGGCAGCCGAGCAGGCCGCGGCTCCGGCCGCAGAGCCCGTGGTCGCAGGCACGATACACAAGCCGGCGGTGCCCGCCGGGGATGCGGCCAGCAAGGCCAAGAAGGGCGTCAAAAAACCGGTCAAGCAGGTGGTTTGGCAGGATCCGGCGGCGCGCAAGCGCAGCATCAAGACCCGCGGCGATGCCTCCGGCGGATTGGGCTGGCGCGAACGCAAGGTGCATCGCACCACCCACAAGAACGAGGGCGATCAGCAACACGGCTTCGTGGCGCCGACCGAACCGGTCGTGCGCGACGTGCTGGTGCCCGAAACGATCACCGTGGCCGATCTGGCGCACAAGATGTCGGTGAAGGCCGCCGAGGTCATCAAGACGCTGATGAAGCTCGGCACCATGGCAACCATCAACCAGGTGCTCGATCAGGACACCGCGATCATCCTGGTCGAGGAAATGGGGCATACGGCAAAACGCGCCAAGCTCGACGAGCCGGATGCCTTCCTTGCCGAGTCGGCGGCGCAGGCCGAAGTGAAAGCGGAGCCGCGGGCGCCGGTGGTCACGGTGATGGGGCACGTCGATCACGGCAAGACGTCGCTGCTCGACTACATCCGGCGCACACGCGTTGCCAGCGGCGAGGCGGGCGGCATCACCCAGCACATCGGCGCCTATCATGTGGAAACGCCGCGGGGCATGATCACCTTCCTGGATACGCCGGGCCACGAGGCGTTCACGGCGATGCGCGCGCGCGGTGCCAAGGTGACCGACCTGGTGATCCTGGTGGTCGCGGCGGACGACGGCGTGATGCCGCAGACGGCCGAAGCCATACATCACGCAAAAGCCGGCAATGTGCCGATCGTGGTGGCGCTCAACAAGATCGACAAACCCGAGGCCAACGCGGAGCGCGTCAAGCAGGATCTTGCCGCCCGCGAAGTGGTGCCCGAAGAATGGGGCGGCGACACGATGTTTGTCGAAGTCTCCGCCAAAACCGGGCAGGGCATCGACAGCCTCCTCGAACGCATTCTGCTCCAGGCGGAAGTGCTGGAACTGAAAACCCCGCGTGATGCGCCGGCAAAAGGCATCGTCGTCGAATCCAGGCTGGACAAGGGACGTGGCCCGGTGGCCACCGTGCTGGTGCAGTCGGGGACGCTGAAGCGCGGCGACGTGGTTCTTGCGGGCGCGGTATTCGGGCGCGTGAGGGCGTTGCTTGACGAGACCGGGAAAACCATCGAGTCCGCCGGACCGTCGATTCCGGTGGAGGTGCTGGGCCTGTCCGACGTTCCGGCGGCGGGCGCCGAAGTCATGGTGCTGGGCGACGAGCGCAAGGCGCGCGAGATCGCCCTGTTCCGCCAGGGTAAATACCGTGACGTGAAGCTGGCCAAGCAGCAGGCGGCGAAACTCGAAAACATGTTCGACCAGATGGGCGAGGGCGAAGTCAAGACGCTGTCGCTGATCATCAAGGCGGACGTGCAGGGTTCGTTCGAAGGCCTCACCCATGCGCTGGACAAGCTCTCGACCGACGAGGTGAAGGTCAACATCGTGCATGCCGCCGTCGGCGGCATCACGGAGTCCGACGTGAACCTGGCGCTGGCCTCGAAGGCGGTCATCATCGGTTTCAACGCCAGGGCTGACGGCATGGCGCGCAAGCTGGCCGAAGGCAACGGCGTCGACATCCGCTACTACAACGTCATTTACGATGCCGTGGACGAAATCAAGGCCGCCCTGACCGGGATGCTGGCGCCGGAACGCAAGGAAAATACCGTCGGCCTGGTCGAGATACGCCAGGTTTTCCGCATTTCCAAAGTCGGTGCTGTGGCCGGCTGTTACGTGCTCGAAGGGCTGATCCGCAGGGGTTCAAAGGTGCGCGTGCTCCGCGACAACGTCGTCATACACGATGGCGAACTCGATTCGCTCAAGCGCTTCAAGGACGACGTGCGCGAAGTCAAGGCCGGCTTCGAGTGCGGCCTGTCGTTGAAGAACTTCAATGACATCAAGGAAGGCGATCAGCTGGAAGTCTTCGAGGTCGTTGAAGTGGCGAGGACGTTATAAGGTTTTTCCGTGCCGCCTGCCGGCGCGGCGGCAGGCGGCTGCCTGCAGATCGGGGGTTCCATGCCTAAAGATTTTTCCCGCGGACGGCGGATTGCCGATCAGATCCAGCGCGAGCTGTCCGACATCATCCGTCTGGAGATCAAGGACCCTCGCGTTTCGCTGGTTACCGTGACCGATGTCGAGGTATCGCAGGACAACGCGCATGCCAAGATATTCTTCACGGTACTCGGGGAGCCCGCCCAGCAGGAAGCGGCGGAACGCGCGCTGGAGCATGCGGCAGGCTTCATGCGCAGCACCATGGCAAAACGCATCAAGCTGCGCACGGTTCCCCAGCTTCATTTCCATTACGACGTCTCGGTTGAAAGGGGCATGCGGCTGTCCCGGCTGATTGACGAGGCGGTCGGCGAGCCTGCGGATAAAAAACAGCCGTGACGCCGGTTGCTGCCGTCCGTGATGCGGTTGACGGCGTGTTGTTGCTCGACAAGCCGCGGGGGTTGACCTCCCAGCAGGCGGTGGCGCGTTCCAGGTGGTTGTTCAACGCGCGCAAGGCCGGCCACACCGGAACGCTGGATCCCATGGCCGACGGGCTGCTGCCGATCGGTTTCGGCGAGGCCACCAAATTTTCACAATTCCTGCTGGATGCCGACAAGCGCTATCTGGCAACCCTGCGGCTTGGAACCACCACCACCACCGGCGATGCCGAGGGAGAGGTCACGGAGGTGCGGCCGGTAAGCGTGATCCGGGCCCGGATCGATGAAGTGCTGCAGGGGTTTATGGGCCCGCAGCAGCAATTGCCGCCGATGCATGCAGCGATCAAGGTTGGCGGCAAGCCGCTCTACGCCTATGCCCGCGCAGGTGTCACGATCAAGCGGGAAGCCCGCTCCATCATCATTGATTTAATTCAAGTAATTGATTTTAAAGAAGAAAAATTGACCATCCGGGTGTCCTGCAGCAAAGGCACCTACATCCGGGTGCTGGCCGAGGATATCGGCAGAATGCTGGGCTGCGGCGCGCATCTGACCGCCCTGACGCGCGAGAAGGCCGGCAGCCTGAGCCTGGACCGTGCGGTTTCGATTGCAGAGCTGGAGGCCATGTCCATGCCGCAGCGGATGGAAAAACTGCTGCCGGTGGATACTTTTGCCGCCGACCTGCCGCGACTCGATGTGGCGGAGGATGTCGAACGCCGCCTGCTGATGGGGCAGCAGGCCGATCCGGGGCAGCCCGGGCTTGCCGGGTTGCATCGGCTTTACGGGGCCGGAGGGAATTTTTTCGGGGTTGGCGAGCTTGCCGAAGGGGTGCTGCGCGCCCGGCGCCTGCTGGTCAGTTCCGCGACAGCCTTGCCAGGCCCAAACAGCTTGAGTAATCCGGCAGTTACAGAGTAAAATAACGCGTTTTTTCGTCGGAGACAGAACATGGCTGTAACCACTGCCCAGAAGGCACAGGTTTTGCAGGACTTTCAGCGTGCCAAGAGCGACACGGGTTCGCCCGAAGTCCAGGTCGCACTGCTGACCGCGCGCATCACGGATTTGACCGAACACTTCAAGGCGCACAGCAAGGATCACCACTCGCGCCGCGGCCTGCTGCGGATGGTCAGCAAGCGCCGGAAGCTGCTGGATTATCTGAAAAGAACCAAGGCCGAGCAGTACAAGGCGCTGATCGAACGCCTTGGCCTCCGCAAGTAAGCAGGACGTCATGCAGGTCTGCAATGCCGGCGCCCGTGTACAGTCCGCCGGGTGCCCGGTCGGCAAGCCGGCGCTGGGGAGCGCCGGCAAGTAGCCTTTATTGATCCTCCGGAAGACCGCGTGTGCGGTCTTTTTGTTTTTTGAGCAGAGCAAAGAAAGAAAAGGAAAATCATTTTGAACCCGGTAAAGAAAACTTTGATGTGGGGACGTCACCAGCTGACGCTGGAGACCGGCGAAATCGCGCGCCAGGCTTCCGGCGCGGTGTTGGTGACAATGGAAGACACGGTTGTCCTGGTGACCGCCGTGGCGGCGCGCAACGCCAAGCCGGGACAGGATTTTTTCCCGCTGACGGTGGATTACCAGGAGCGGACCTATGCCGCCGGCAAGATTCCCGGCGGTTTTTTCCGGCGCGAGGGACGTCCCTCCGAAAAGGAAATCCTGACTTCCCGCCTGATCGACCGTCCGATCCGCCCGCTGTTCCCCGAGGGGTTCTACAACGAAATCCAGATCGTCGCGACGGTGATGTCCTCGAACAGCGAGATCGACTCGGACATTCCCGCGATGGTCGGCGCATCCGCCGCGCTGGCATTGTCCGGCGTGCCGTTTGGCGGTCCGATTGGAGCCGCCCGCGTAGCCTATGCCAATGGCCAGTACATCCTCAATCCGACGGCGACCGAACTGAAAGCTTCGCAACTGGACCTGGTGGTCGCCGGCACCGAGCAGGCCGTGCTGATGGTCGAATCCGAGGCGCAACAGCTGCCTGAAGACGTGATGCTCGGCGCGGTCGTGTTCGGCCACGAGCAGATGCAGGTGGTGATCAAGGCGATCAATGAAATGGTCGACGAAATCGGCGTGCCCGAATACAACTGGGCGCCGCCGGCCAAGGACGAGACGCTGATCACGCGGATGGCGCAGATTGCCGAAGCCGAACTGCGTGCCGCCTACCAGATCAAGCAGAAACAGGCGCGCACCGTGCGCATCAAGGAGATCACCCAGAAGGTGGTCGCCGAACTGCTGCCGGCCGATGCTTCGGCCGATCTGATCAACACGGTGAAGAGCGAGCTGGGCAATCTCGAAGCCGGGATCGTCCGCAACCAGATTCTGGACGGCGAGCCGCGCATCGACGGCCGTGACACCCGCACCGTGCGCCCGATCACCATCCGCACGGGCATCCTGCCGCGGACCCATGGCTCGGCGCTGTTCACCCGCGGCGAGACCCAGGCCATCGTGGTCGCCACGCTGGGCACTTCGCGCGACGAGCAGATCATCGACGCGCTGCAGGGAGAATACCGCGACCGCTTCATGCTGCATTACAACTTCCCGCCATATTCGACCGGCGAGACCGGCCGCGTCGGCTCGCCGAAGCGCCGTGAAATCGGTCATGGCCGCCTGGCCAAGCGCGCTCTCGTGGCGGTGCTGCCCACCGCGGAGGAGTTCGCCTATTCAATCCGCGTCGTTTCGGAAATCACCGAGTCGAACGGCTCGAGCTCGATGGCATCGGTCTGCGGCGGCTGCCTGTCGCTGATGGATGCCGGCGTGCCGCTGAAGGCGCAGGTGGCCGGCATCGCGATGGGGCTGATCAAGGAAGGCAACCGCTTCGCCGTGCTCTCCGACATTCTTGGCGACGAGGATCATCTCGGCGACATGGACTTCAAGGTTGCGGGAACCGAAAACGGCGTGACCGCGCTGCAGATGGACATCAAGATCACCGGCATCACCAAGGAAATCATGCATGCCGCGCTGGTTCAGGCCCGCGAAGGCCGGCTGCACATCCTGGAGAAAATGCGCACCGCGATCGACGCGCCGCGCACCGAGCTCTCCGCTTGGGCACCGCGAATGATCACGATGAAAATCAAGCCGGAGAAGATCCGCGACGTCATCGGCAAGGGCGGTGCGGTCATCCGCGCGATCACCGAAGAAACCGGCACCACGATCGACATCCAGGATGACGGCACTGTGACCATCGCCTGCGTTTCCTCGGAAGGCGGAGAAAACGCCCGCAAGCGCATCGAAGACCTGACGGCCGACGTCGAAGTCGGGCGCATTTACGAGGGTACCGTGCTCAAGCTGCTGGACTTCGGCGCGATCGTCAGCGTGCTTCCCGGCCGCGACGGCCTGCTGCACATCTCGCAGATTGCCAACGAGCGGGTCAACAGCGTCGCCGACCATCTCAAGGAAGGCCAGGCGGTGCGCGTCAAGGTCCTCGAGGCCGATGAGAAAGGGCGTCTGCGCCTGTCAATGAAGGCCGTTAACGCGCCGGCGGAACAGGTGCAAGCCCAGTAAAGAGGGTGCCAGCTGCAACAAAAACAAAGGGGGCCGAAGCCCCCTTTGTTTTTTTCCGGCCGCTGCCGGTGATTACTTGGCGACCTGGCGTTCCCGCAGTTCGTCGAGCGTTTTGCAATCGATACACAGCGTTGCCGTCGGGCGGGCCTCCAGGCGCTTGAGGCCGATTTCCACGCCGCAGGAATCGCAATAACCGTAATCCTTGGTGGTGATGCGGGCTATGGTTTCGTCGATTTTCTTGATCAGCTTGCGCTCCCGATCGCGGTTGCGCAGCTCCAGCGACATGTCGGATTCCTGGCTGGCCCGATCGTTGGGGTCGGCGAAAATGGTGGCTTCGTCCTGCATCGTGTGGACAGTGCGGTCGATGTCATGGGACAGCTCCTGCTTCATTTCCTCAAGCATTTTGCGGAAATGCGTCAGTTGCCGCGCATTCATGTATTCCTCTTTCCCCTTGGGTTTGTAGGCAGGGAAGTTTTTCAGCAGTTCAGTGGCCATGAGGAGGTGTTTATGCGCTCGAAAAAAGAGCTTTAATAGCAGAATTCGATACCCGTCGCAAGCAAAGGGACGGCCGTTCCACCGCCTGTCCAATTGACGCTCAGGCGGGGGGCGGAGTATATTACGCGCCTTCGGTTTTGGCGGTGTTCGCCCGGCATTTCCGCCCGATTTTGTGCCCGTAGCTCAACCGGATAGAGCACCGGCCTTCTAAGCCGGGGGTTGTGGGTTCGAGTCCCGCCGGGCGCGCCAGATTCCGGCGCGTTCATGACGGTTCCAGTGGTGGCTGTAGCTCAGTTGGTAGAGTCCCGGATTGTGATTCCGGTTGTCGTGGGTTCGAGTCCCATCAGCCACCCCATCCTGCGCCGGAGATTCCGGTGCCGCTTGCCCCGGAAGTGATTCAGTTCCTGGCGCGCAAAAGACGCTGCTGTTCCCGCTGCCATTCCCTGTCTTTTTCAGTCGCCCGTTTGTCGTGCTGCTTTTTGCCCTTGGCCAGCCCGATTTCCAGCTTGATCCGGCCTTTTGAGTAATGCAGGTCCAGTGGAACCAGCGTATATCCCGCGCGTTCGACGCTGCCGATCAGGCGGGTGATTTCCTCGGCATGCAGCAGCAGCTTGCGGGTGCGCGTCGGGTCTGGCTGCACATGGGCCGATGCGGTGGGCAGGGGGCTGATGTGGCAACCGAGCAGGAAAAGCTCGGCGTTGCTGATGATCACATAGGCTTCCTTGATCTGCGCGCGACCGGCCCGGACGGCCTTGACTTCCCAGCCCTCGAGAGCGATACCCGCCTCGAAACGCTGTTCGATAAAATAGTCGTGAAACGCCTTTTTGTTCTGAATGATGCTCATATGGACTTGCGCATGGACAACCGTATTCTAACCGGCCGGGAAGCGCCGTTGCAGTGCGCGGCATGAAGGTCCAGCGTTCGGCACTGGTCGAATTCAGCGCGGAGGAAATGTTCGCCCTCGTTGACGATATCGAACGTTATCCCGAATTCCTGCCCTGGTGCAGCGCCACCGCGGTGACCCTGCGCACGGCGGAAACGACCCGCGCCGCGATTCACGTCAATTACCGCGGCGTCCGGCAGAGTTTCGCCACCGAGAACCGGAAGGAGCCGCCGGAACGGATGGTCATGAAACTCGTTGAGGGTCCTTTCCGCGTTCTCGACGGCGAATGGCGTTTCACCCCACTGGGAGAGGCCGCCTGCAGGATCGATTTCAATCTGCATTATGAATTCTCGAGCGCCTTGCTCGAGAAGATCGCGGGGCCGGTTTTCGGCCACATTGCGGGCACCATGATGGACGCCTTCCTGAAGCGCGCGGAACAGCTGCATGGAAGACGCTGACGCGGAAATGGAGGTCAGCGTGGTCTGTGTGCTGCCCGATCGCCAGCAGGCCAGAACCTTGAAGCTGCCCGCGGGAGTAACCGCCGGCGTCGCGATCGAGCGTTGCGGACTGCAGGCCGAATTTCCGGAAATTGATTTCACCGCAGCGCCCATCGGCATTCACGGCCGCGTGGTGTCCCGCACAACGGTGCTGCGGCACGGGGATCGCGTGGAAATCTACAGGGAATTGCGCGCCGATCCCAAGGAAGCCAGGCGCAGGCGTGGCAGCAGGGGCTGAGGAATTACTTGCAGTTGGTGTCGGCCGCGCGTTGCGCCCTTGCGATCTCGGCCGCGCGTTCGTTGTCTTCGAGGAATACCCTTTCACCTGTCTTGGGGTCGGTTTTGCCGATGCGGATGCCGGACTGCAGGCTGCGCAGATAGGACTGGGCCGTTTCGCAGTTTTTCTTGCGGTCGGCCGTCTCCTGGTTTTTTTCTTCCGCCTTCTTTGCCGCTTCCTGCTGATCGGTCTGCCGCTTGCGAAACTCGGCATCGCGTTCGGCCATGGATTTCTGCGAGCCCGCGGGGGCCGCGGCCGGCTCGTTGCGGATGCCGGTGTTTTCCGCTTTCGTGCCGGGCGGGCAGCTTGCCGCGAATTCGACGCGACCGCCGGCGCCGACACACTTCATGATCTGGGCATGGGTCGCGAGGGGGAGGGCTGCCAGTGCAAGGGCGACAACAGTGGTTCTCATTTTCGGCACCTGCTTGTTTGGGTGATCAGGGATGCTGCCGGGACATTTCCCGGCACGCGTCCGGCGGCCGGCTGACTGCGCCACGGTTGCCGGGAAAAATAGCCAGTTTGAGCCATCCAGTCAATGGATTAACGCCGCAGTCGGTTTACCGTTTACGCCTCAACGCCTATAATCCGCGCTTTGCGAAGGACGCATCCCATGCGCGTGGTGCAGAAAGCCCTGACTTTCGACGATGTGCTGCTGATTCCGGCACATTCCTCGATCCTGCCGCGTGAAGTCAGCCTCAAGACCAAAATCACCCGCGGCATTTCCCTGAACATTCCGCTGGTGTCCGCCGCGATGGACACCGTGACCGAATCCCGCCTGGCGATCGCCATCGCCCAGGAGGGCGGCATCGGGATCGTGCACAAGAACATGACGCCCAAGGCGCAGGCCGTCGAGGTCACCAAGGTCAAGCGCTTCGAAAGCGGCATCGTCAAGGATCCGATCACCATCACGCAGGACATGACGGTGCGCGATGTTCTCGCGCTGACCCAGCAGTACCGCATCTCCGGCCTGCCGGTCGTCGCGGCGGGCGGCAAGGTCGTCGGCATCGTCACCAACCGCGACCTGCGTTTCGAGCGCAAACTCAACCAGCCGGTCAGGAACATCATGACCCCCCGCGAGAAGCTGATCACCGTGCGCGAGGGGGCGAGCCGGGAAGAGGCGCGCGCGCTGATGCACAAGCACCGGCTGGAACGCGTGCTCGTCGTCAACAGGAATTTCGAGCTGCGCGGGCTGGTCACCGTCAAGGACATCCTGAAATCCTCCGAACATCCAAACGCCTGCAAGGACAAGCTGGGACGCCTGCGCGTGGGCGCGGCGGTCGGCGTCGGTGAAGGCACGGAGGAGCGCGCCGAAGCCCTGGTGGAAGCAGGCGTCGATGTCATCATCGTCGATACCGCGCATGGCCATGCGGACGGCGTGCTCAAGCGCGTGCGCTGGCTCAAGCGCACGTATCCGAAGCTCCAGGTCATCGGCGGCAACATCGCGACGGCGGCGGCGGCCAAGGCGCTGGTCGATCACGGCGCCGACGGCGTCAAGGTCGGCATCGGCCCGGGATCGATCTGCACCACGCGCATCGTCGCCGGCATCGGCGTGCCCCAGATTACCGCCGTGGCCAACGTGGCCAAGGCGCTGCAGAAAACAGATGTGCCGCTGATCGCGGACGGCGGCATCCGTTATTCCGGCGACATCGCCAAGGCGCTCGCCGCCGGCGCCTATTCGGTCATGGTCGGCAGCCTGTTTGCCGGCACCGAAGAATCGCCCGGTGAAATCGAGCTGTTCCAGGGGCGCTCCTACAAATCCTACCGCGGCATGGGTTCGCTGGGCGCGATGCAGCAAGGTTCCGCGGATCGCTATTTCCAGGAACATGACGAACTCGACACTGAAAAGCTGGTGCCCGAGGGCGTCGAAGGGCGGGTGCCGTACAAGGGCGGCGTGGCGCCGCTGATCCATCAGCTGATGGGCGGGCTGCGGGCCAGCATGGGCTACATGGGCTGCGGCAGCATCGATGCCGTCAGGCGCGATGCCGAGTTCGTGGAGATCACCACGGCCGGGGTGCGCGAATCGCATGTGCACGACGTGCAGATCGTCAAGGAAGCGCCGAATTACCGCGTCGAATGATCTGCATTCCTGCGCTCCCGGCGCAGGCCCCTGAAAACCAGCCGCAACGGTAACGCCGTGCATCACGAAAAAATACTGATCCTCGACTTCGGCTCGCAATACACACAGCTGATCGCGCGCCGGGTGCGCGAGCTCCATGTCTACTGCGAACTCCATTCGCATGACGTCACGGAGGATTTCATCCGGGAATTCGGGCCGGGCGGCATCATCCTGTCCGGCGGGCCCAACTCCGTCTGGGAGGACAGCACGCCGCGCGCGCCGGGGCTGGTGTTCGAGCTGGGCGTGCCGGTGCTGGGCATCTGCTACGGCATGCAGGCCATGGCCGAACAGTTGGGCGGCAAGGTCGAGATGGGCCGGGTGCGCGAATTCGGTTATGCCGAAGTCCGCGCCCGCGGCCACACGGCGCTGCTGAAGGACATCCAGGACCGCGTCACGGCGGACGGCCACGGCATGCTCGACGTGTGGATGAGCCACGGCGACAAGGTCATCGAAATGCCGCCGGGCTTCAGGTTGATGGCGAGCAACGCGACCTGCCCGGTCGCCGGCATGGCCGACGAGGCGCGGAAGTTCTATGCCGTGCAGTTCCACCCCGAGGTCACGCACACGCCGCAGGGCAGGGCGCTGCTCGAACGCTTCGTGCTCGGCATCTGCGGGCTGTCCGGCGACTGGAGCATGCCCGACTACGTCGAAGAGGCGGTTGCGCGCATCCGTGGCGAGGTCGGCGGTGACGAGGTCGTGCTGGGCCTTTCCGGCGGCGTCGACTCCTCGGTGGCGGCCGCGCTGATCCACCGGGCGATCGGCAAGCAGCTGACCTGCGTGTTCGTCGACAACGGCCTGCTGCGCCTGAACGAGGCGGAGCAGGTCATGGACACTTTCGCGCGCAACCTCGGCGTGAAGGTCGTGCACGTCGACGCCCGCGCCCAGTTCATGGGCCATCTGGCCGGAGTCACCGATCCCGAGCAGAAGCGCAAGATCATCGGCCGCGAATTCGTCGAAGTATTCCAAGCCGAATCCGCGAAGCTGCCGAACGCGAAATGGCTGGCGCAGGGCACGATCTATCCGGACGTTATCGAGTCGGCCGGCGCCAAGACCAAGAAGGCGCACACCATCAAGTCGCACCACAACGTCGGCGGCCTGCCGGACACGCTGCACCTGAAGCTGCTGGAGCCGCTGCGCGAGCTGTTCAAGGATGAGGTGCGCGAACTGGGGCTCGCGCTGGGGCTGCCGCGCGACATGGTATTCCGGCATCCCTTCCCCGGACCGGGGCTCGGCGTTCGCATCCTCGGCGAGGTCAAGGCACAGTACGCCGATCTGCTGCGGGAAGCCGACGCGATTTTCATCGATGAATTGCGTGCATCCGGCTGGTATGACAAGACCGCGCAGGCTTTTGCGGTGTTCCTGCCGGTCAAGTCGGTGGGCGTGATGGGCGATGGCCGCACGTACGAATACGTCGTCGCGCTGCGCGCAGTGCAGACCACGGATTTCATGACCGCGCACTGGGCCGAACTGCCGTACAGCCTGCTGGCCAAGGTGTCGAACCGCATCATCAACGAGGTGCGCGGCATCAACCGCGTGGTCTACGACATTTCGGGCAAGCCGCCGGCGACCATCGAGTGGGAGTGATCTAAGGTCGTTTCAGACCATCTCGCTCTGCACCAAGAGTCGTGCGATCCCGTTGATTGGTAGGGATTATTTTCATTCTTGAAAATCCGTTTTCAAGGCCGATTCTTCGATATGATAGCCGAGCTTCTCAAGCTCAATGAGAAGACCGCCTACAAACTTGCTTTCGCGGGCGAGATTCCAGGCTTTAAGGTCAGCGGATCGTGGCGCTTCGAGCGGCAAAAAATCACAAACTGGATAAAGCGCAAGGTAGAAGAGCAGCAGGGGGCAACGGGGGAGCATGATGAACGAAGCGGACACATGCCGAAAATTCGTCGTGCCCAAGCTGCAATCGGCAGGGTGGGATAACGAACCCCATTCCATCGCCGAGCAGCGCACCATTACGGATGGCCGCGTCATTCCCGTGGGTAAAGGCTTTGTCCGCAAGCCGCCTAAGCGGGTGGACTATCTGCTGCGCTACACGCGGGACTTCCCGCTTGCCGTGGTCGAAGCGAAGGCCAGCTACAAATCCGCGACCGATGCTGTTCAGCAGGCCCGCGACTATGCGGAAATCCTCAGTCTCAAATACGCTTCCACGGCAGCAGGCGCGGCTGCTGGAACATCACGGCCGGGTTGCGGAAGCCGTTCTCGATCGTGCCGGTGCGCAGGGTGAGCAGGCCGGCGGCAAGGTGCAGCAGCGTCGTCTTGCCGCAGCCGGAGGGGCCGATCAGGGCCAGCACGCGGCCGGCCGGCAGCACGAGATCGATGTCTTCGAGGACGGTTTTCAGGGCATAGGCGTGGCCGACGCCGGAAAAGCGCAGTTCAGGCGCGTTCATGGTCCGCTTCGCGCCAGCGCTCCACCTCGCGCTTGACCGGTTCCAGCAGCAGGTATTCCACCGCCAGCAGCAGGCCGACGACGGCGCCGATCCAGGCCAGCGTCGAAGCGGTGTCGAGATGCGAGCGGCTGACGGCCAGCGCGGCGCCGACGCCGTCGCTGGAAGAGAGCAACTCGGCCATGACGACCACTTTCCACGAGGTGCCGAGCGCCGTGATCCAGGCTGGGAAAAGGTAGGACACCACGTGCGGCAGGTAGAGGTCGAAGAGTTTCATGGCGAGCGGCAGGCGGAACGCGCGCGCCATGTCCTTCAGATGATGGTCGAGCGTGCGCGCGCCCTGCAGGGCGCCAACGAACACCACGGGGAAGCAGGCGATGAAGACGGTGAACACCGGTGTGCCGTCGCCGGTGCCGAACCACAGCATGGCCAGCACCAGCCAGGCGATCGGCGGCGTGCCGAGCAGCACGGTGACCAGCGGGCGCGACATCATCGAGGCCGTCATCGAGACGCCGGCGGCCAGACCGAGCAGGCTGCCGGCGGCGACTGCCAGGGCCAGCCCGGCCAATGCGCGGCGCGCGGTGACGGCCAGTTCCGGCCAGGCGACGCCGGAATCGACGAGGCCGGCGAGCGTGGTGAAGGTGCTCGCCGGATCGGGCAGGATCAGCGCGCCGTAGTGGGCGCTGGCGCCCTCCCAGGCTGCCAGCAGCAGGAACAGGCTGGCGAGGGCTCCCCAGCCGCTCCACAGATAGGCCGGCAGCCCGGTCAGCCATGCACGCAATAAACTCATTTCCCCCCGTAATAGAAATCGTCCGGCGGCAGCCTGCCGCCGACCAGCGCCGGCTGGCGGGCGTGCAACTGGCCGAAGAAGAATTCCAGTTCCGGCCGCGCCTCGCGCGCCGGCACGAAAGCGGTGTTGTCGGCGCGCACCGAATCGGCGACGCCTTCCGCCGTCAGCATGTCGACGTGCTTCGCCACCATGGCGCCGCACTCGTCCGGCTTCGCTTCGCACCACTGCAGCGAGGCGGCGTAGGCTTGCTGGAAGCGCTCGACCAGTGCCGGATTTCCGAGCGCCTGGCCCATGGCGGCGATGCCGGCCTGCGGGATGCGCGCCGGACGGGCGAACAGCCGACCCCATTCGCGCTGCAGGTCGACGCTGCGGTGCAGCTCGGGCGCGATGAGGCTGGCCGGGAAGGACTTGGTCTTCCGCAGCGCCATCGACACGCCCGGCTCGGAGAGCAGAGCGTGATCGGCGCGGCGCATGACCAGGAGCTGCATGGCGTCCAGGGGCGTGGCGACGTAGCGCAGCCTGAAGTCGCGCTTCGGATCGAGACCGGCCTTTTCGGCCAGCGTATGGAAGACGATGTCCGGCATGTCGGCACGGAAGGGCATCACCACCTCCTTGCCCTTGAAATCGGCCAGCGTCTTCGCGCCGCCGTCGCGCGACACCAGCCACAGCACGCCCCAGGTGGAGACGTTGACCAGCCGCAGGCGCACGCCCCGGTTATAGAGGTTGGCGGCGACGTTGGTCGGCATGGCGATGAAGTCGATGCCCGCCTTGTCGTTGACGGCCAGCACGCGCAGCTGGTCGGGGTTCTTCCAGGGCACGAATTCGACGTGCTCGGCGACATCCTTCAGCGCGCCGCTCTCGGCAATGTGGATGAGCGGATAGGAAACGGCGGCGAAGGGTCCGGCAAGAACGAGCTTCGGCAGGCGCTCGCCGGCGGCATGCGCGCCGTGGGAAAGCAACGCTGCGACCGCCAGCAGGCAGCCGCCGAGGACATGGCGCAGCCGGCGCATCAGAAATTGCCCTTCCAGGTGAGGACCAGGCTGCGACCGGGCATGTGGATCTCCTGGCCGGAGATGCCTTCGGTCAGGTGTTCGTGGTATTCGCGGTCGAAGAGGTTCTTCGCGGCGATGCGCAGCGACTGGTTTTTCGCGTAGCGCCAGGTGGCGCCGACGTCGGCGGTGGCGAAGCCCGGGGTCTTGTTTTCGCTGCCGCGCGAGAAAACCGTCGCCACGCGGTCCTGCCCGCGCACGAAGCGGCCGGTGACGTCCATCGTCCAGTTCGGTGCGATGCCGCCCTCCCAGCCCAGGGACAATTCGTCGGCCGGCATCTGGAACAGCGGCTCGCCGAGCTGGTTGTTGGTGCCGCGCACGAAGGAGAGGCCGGCCTTCAGCCAGTGGCCGTGCCAGGCCTGCCACTTGCCCTGGGCCTCGAAGCCGTGCAGGGTGACCTTGTCGATGTTCACCGTTTCCTTGCAGGCGGCGGCATTGGCCGGGCCGCAGACGGCGTTGGCGCGCGGCGTGCCGGAAATGTCGAGGCCGGACATGTAATCGGTGATGCGGTTGCGCCACAGCGCCACCTGGTAGCCGGCGCGCGCGCTGCTTCCCTTCAGGCCGATCTCGAACTGGGTCGAAATCTCCGGCCTGATCTGCGGGTTGCCGGCGTAGTAGTAGCCGTCGCCGCGCGGCGAGGATTCGTAGCGCTCGCGCATCTCGCCGGCGCGGAATCCGCGCGAAAGGTTCGCATAGGGCCGCAGCAGCGGGGCGGCTTCGTAGATGGCGCCGAGGCTGCCGGAGAAGGCGCTGTCGCGGCGGTCGAGGTTGTTGGTGATCCGCAGCGCCGGATTGGCCGGATTGGCCATCGCGGCGGCTTCGCCCTTCACCATGTCGTGGCGCAGCGCGGCGAGCACGTTGAGCCTGCCGAAGCGCATGTCGTCCTGCAGGTACAGGCCAAAGGCGTTGATGCGGCCATCGGCGAAGGGGTCGCTGCGTGCAGCAACGAAGGCCGGCGGCGAAGAGAGGAATCGTTCAGGCGAGGCGCCCATTTTCCAGAGGTTCGTGCCGAAGGACAGCAGGTGCTGCGGATGCACCAGCCAGTCGGCCTTGGCGTCGAGGCCGTCGGTCGTGAAGAAGACGTGGGTCTGCGAGACGTCGAGGTTGCGCGCATTCGACCAGGCGTAGATGCGGCGTTCCATCTCCTGGCGGTAGACGCGGACGTCGAAGTTGAGCGGCGAATCGCCGCCGCCCCTGCGGTTGTAGCCGATCTCGGCCAGCGTACGCGTCTGCTTCGGCGAGTGCACCGTGGTGCTGGCCACCAGCGGGCTCGGGTGCGGCCGCGTCGAGCCGGGGTACCACACATCTTCATCCGTGTGCTGCTGCAGCGAGAAGCGCAGCTGCTGGGCGCCGTCGATGCGGAAGCGGTACTGGCCGATGAAGCTGTCGGAGTCGTAGCCCGTGCGGCCGACGCGGCCGTCCGGCGCCCTGTAGTCGTCGATGCGGGCGAGCGAGGCCCCGACCATCAGGGCGTGTTCGCCGCCGGAGACGTTCAAGACGCCGGTGCCGCGCATGCCGCGGCTGGCGGAATCGTAGCTTGCCGCCGTGCTGAACTTCACGCCCGGCTCGAAGCGAGCCTGCGGCAGCAGCACGTTGATGACGCCGCCGAGCGCACCGGTGCCGTAGAGCACCGAGGCGGGACCCTTGACGACTTCGATGCGCTCGGCGAGTCCCAGCGACATGAAGGAGGCAACGGCGCCCGCCGGCTGGGCGGAGTTGAGGCGCATGCCGTCGACCAGCAGCACCACGCTTTCTTTTTTCAGTCCGCGGATGACCGGATTCTGTCCCTGCGCGCCGTCGCTGGCGACGGCAAGTCCCGGTTCGCCGCGAAGGGCCTCTCCGGGATTCTGCGCATTGCGCCTGAGGAGCTCGTCGCGTTCGAGTGCGATCGTCGAAACAGGGGTTTCGAGATCTTCTGCCGCATAGCCCTTCGCGGTGACGTTGACGGGGGCTAAAACGGTTTCGGCGAAAACCGGGGTGCCGGCACAGAAAGCCAGAATGGCTGTGGCCAGCGTTCGCTTGTCGAGAGGGTGCATGCCAGTCTCCTGAAGACGGTTGGAGCTGGCTGGCGGTGGCTGGCTGCTGAATGACGTCATTTTGCATAAATGAGAAGTATTCTTATTTGATGCAAATCAAATGGCAGCCCGAAGTTTGGGAGATGCGGTGACGGAGCCGGATTCAGTGCGGAACATCGCACTCGACAGCATCGTGCATGGCGTCGAGTGCGATACAGAGAGTGTCGTGGCGGTAAAAATCAACGTATAAACGTTTAAAATAAACAGGTTATGTCGTTCGATACCAGTTCGATCGACGATAAAGCCGACGATAAAATGTCCGTATATGGAAAAGGGCTTTCGATGGAACGACGGTTTGCCGGAACCGTTGGTGACAGGGTGGGAATGAATTCCGGTAAAGGAGTCTGAAATTTGGCCATTATGTTGTACGGCATACGCAACTGCGATACGGTCAAGAAGGCACGCGCCTGGCTCGATGACCGGAAAATCGAATATGGTTTCCACGACTACAAGGTCGCGGGCATCGACCGCGAGCGCCTGCAGGGCTGGTGCGGGGAACTGGGCTGGGAAACACTGCTCAACCGCGCCGGCACCACGTTTCGCAAGCTGCCGGAGGCCGAGAAGCAGGGGCTGGACGAGCGCAAGGCCGTGGATTTGATGCTGAAGCAGCCGTCGATGATCAGGCGGCCGGTTCTCGACACCGGCAAACAGAAACTGGTCGGCTTCAAGCCGGAACTTTACGAGCGCGCCGTGCGCAAAGGCTGATCGCGCGTGAGCGAGGCCGCTTACATGCAGGAGGCGCTCCGGCTCGCGGCGCAGGCCGCGGCTGCCGGAGAGGTGCCGGTGGGTGCGGTGGTGGTGCGGGACGGCGCGATTGTCGGCCGCGGCTGCAACCGGCCCATCGCCGGAAACGATCCGACGGCGCATGCCGAAATCATGGCCATGCGCGATGCCGGCCAGGCGTTGGGCAATTACCGGCTTGCCGACTGCGATTTGTACGTGACGCTCGAACCCTGCGTGATGTGTTCCGGCGCGATCATGCATGCGCGCATCCGGCGGGTGGTCTACGGTGCGCGCGATCCCAAAACCGGTGCCTGCGGCAGCGCGATCGACCTGTTTGCGCAGCCGCAGCTCAATCATCACGCCGAAGTCAGCGGCGGCCTGCTGGCCGATGAGGCCGTGGCCCTGCTGCAGGATTTTTTTGCGAGGCGGCGCGGCAAAAATTGAACATCGCCATCAACATCGGATCGCAGCGCCTGGAACTGCATGACGGCCGGGACGGCCTGTTGCAAAGTTATGCCATTTCCAGCGCATTGAAGGGCACCGGACAGCGCAAGGGCAGTTACTGTACGCCGCTGGGCCGGCACGTCGTCCGCGCCAGGATCGGTGCCGGCCAGCCGGAGAACACGGTGTTCGTCGGACGCCGGCCGACCGGGGAAATCTGGACGCCGGAACTGGCGGCGCAGTTTCCCGGGCGCGACTGGATTCTCACCCGCATCCTCTGGCTGTCCGGCTGCGAGGTCGGCTACAACCGGCTCGGCGATGTCGACACCATGCGCCGCTACATCTACATCCACGGCAGCCCGGATAGGGTGAAGATGGGAGCGCCGGGATCCATCGGCTGCATACGGATGCGCAACCGGGACATCATCGATCTGTTCGACCGGGTTTCCGTCGGCACTTCTGTAAAAATATCAATATAATCAAATAGTTACATATTCCACCTATTTCCATGCAACGCATCATGGCGCACGGAAGGGCTGGAATTTCTCATCCTTTTTTGTAAAAACCGTTTGAAAACATATAGATGTCGCTGGCATCCGCAATTATTGTGCATCGCGCCAGATTGGATTAAATTGTGCACCGCAAACTGCCGTAACCGGCAGTCAACCCATAAAGGCGACGCATGCGACTCAAAAACAAGGTAACCATCATCACCGGTGCCGGCAGGGGCATTGGCCAGGCAACCGCCATAAAGTTTGCCCGCGAGGGCGCCAAGATCGTGGTCTGCGACCTCACGCCGGAGTGGATCGATCAGACCGTCGCCCTGTGCAAGGAAGCCGGCGCCGAAGCCATCGGCTGCGTCGCCGACGTGCGGGACCTCCAGTCGCTGCAGGCCATGGTCAAGACCACGCTGGACCAGTGGGGCCGCGTGGATTGCCTGGTCAACAACGCCGGCATCGTCATGGATGCGCAGCTCAAGAACATGAGCGAGGAGCAGTTCGACCGCGTCCTCGACATCAACCTCAAAGGGGTCTTCAACTGCACCAAGGCGGTCGTCGACAAGATGCTCGAGCAGCAATCGGGCGTGATCCTCAACGCGTCATCGATCGTCGGGCTTTATGGCAATTTTGGCCAGACCAACTACGCCGCCAGCAAGTTCGGCGTGATCGGGATGATGAAGACCTGGGCGCGGGAACTGGGGCGCAAGGGCATCCGCGCCAATGCGATCTGTCCGGGGTTCATCGCCACCGACATCCTCAAGTCCATGCCGGACCGGGTGCTGCGCGCGCTGGAAGAAAAAGTGCCGATGGGCCGCCTCGGCAAGCCGGAGGAAATCGCCAACACCTTCGCCTTCCTGGCTTCCGACGAAGCCAGCTACATCAACGGCGCGGTCATCGAAGTCAGCGGCGGCCTGACGATCTGAACGTTCCGGAGCGGCGGCTGACGGTTCAGCCGCCGAGCAGTTTCCGGATGCCTGCGGAAGAGGGCGATTGCAGGACGCCCCGTTCGGTGACCAGCGCGCTGACCAGTTCCGCCGGCGTGACATCAAACACCGGATTGGCGATGCGGACATCCTGCGGCGCCCAGCGCAGGTCGCCGTAACCGGCGACTTCTTCCGCGCTGCGTTCCTCGATCGGGATCGCAGGCCCGTCGGGCGTGTCCGGGTCGATCGTGGACAGCGGGCAGGCCACGTAAAACGGAATGCCGTGGCGCCGCGCCAGCACGGCCATCATGTAAGTGCCGATCTTGTTGGCGACGTCGCCATTGGCGGCGACGCGGTCCGCGCCGACGATGACTGCGTCGATGTTGCGTCGTCCCATCAGGTATCCTGCGGCGCTGTCGGCGATCAGGGTCACCGGAATGCCGTCCTGCCGCAATTCCCAGGCCGTCAGCCGCGCGCCCTGCAGGAAAGGGCGCGTTTCGTTGGTGACGACCTCGATTTTCTTGCCGGCCTTCGCCGCCGAACGAACGATGCCCAGGGCGGTGCCGTGTCCCGCGGTGGCCAGCGCGCCGGCATTGCAGTGGGTCATCACGCAGCAGACATCGGGCAACAGGGCCGCGCCGTGCGTGCCCATTGCCCGATTGATGCGGACGTCCTCTTCGGCGATGCCCTGCGCCGCGGCCAGCAGGGCGTCGGCGCGGGCGCTGGTGTCGGCGGCACGATTGCCGGCAAGGTGCGCATGCATCCGGTCCAGGGCCCAGCGCAGGTTGACAGCGGTCGGACGGCTTGCGCCCAGCACTTCAAACGCGCGCCGCAGGCCGGCATCGAACTGCGCCGCAGACTGGCCGCGCAGCCGCCGTGCCTCCACCGCGATTCCGTAGGCCGCGGCGCAGCCGATGGCCGGCGCCCCCCTGACCACCAGATCGCGGATGGCGCCCGCCACCGCTTCCGCGCTGCCGAAACGCGGGTATTCGCAGCGCGCGGGCAGCAGCCTCTGGTCGAGCAGTTCGAGTGAATCATCAACCCAGCGCAGGGTATGGAATGCGGGCATCCTGTCGGCCTCGTCTTGTTGGTTTCGCAGCGGAGTCAGTGCTGCATCTGCCCGCGCACCCGCAGCTCGAAGCCGCCGTACTCGAGTTCGGCGCGCGCGATGTCATGCCCGCCGGCGGCGCGATAATCGCCGTGGGTGGAGGCGCGGGCGATGATGTCGATATCGTGCAGGTAGATTTCCGCCGCAATTCCTGCGTAATGCGCGTTGACCCCGAAAGCGCAGAGTCCGAAACGGGGATCCAGCGCAATCCGCGGCGCCGTGTCGATGCGACCTTCCGCGGCGCCGCCCAGCGTGTGCTTCAGATAAGCGCGGTAACGGGCGGCATAGGCGGCGACGTCGCCGTCGATCAGCGGCACCCGCTTGGTGAAAATCGCATGCTGCGGCGTGGGCGGCCCTTGTTGTGAAATCACGGCGAGGTCCGGCCGCTGCGCGAAGGCCAGGGTTTCGGGTGTGCAGACCACCGTCATGGCGAGCGGATGGCCGGCGACGGACGATGCCGCGGACCGCAGCCGCTCTGCCGCGGCGAGATCGGGATCCCGCGGCGCAGGCAGCGGGTCCGTGGCCGCGGCTGCCGCATGTTTCCGCAGATGGCACTCGGCCATGCCGACCAGGCGCTGCAGATTGTCGTAGGAATCGCGCGCGGTATCGCCGAAAGCGACCACGCCGTGAAAGGCGAGGATCAGGCCGATGGTGTCGGCGGTGGCTTCGCGCTCGAACACCGACTTGCAGGCGCGCGCCAGCGCGGCGCCGGAATGACGGTAGGGCACCACCGGCGCGCAGTTGCCGAAGGCGGCGGCGCAGGCATCCATCCCCTGGGCCACGTTGGCCACCGCGAGGACGGCGTCGGCATGGGCATGCTCGACAAAGGCGCAAGGCAGCGCGGCGTGGAGCAGGGTCTCGATCGACGGCTTGAGCGCGGCGGGCATCCGCTTGCAGCCATCGATGCGGCGCATCAGTTCGGCGTCGGACAGGCTGTCATCCGCCAGCAGCGCATGCAGCGCGGCAAGATCCATCGCAGTGAAATCTTGCTCGCGCACATCCGCGAGATTGGATCCCGTGCCTTTGATGTGCAGCGTCCCATCCAGTTTCAGCGAGGTATTGCCGCCACCGTGCAGCACCAGCGCCGGATCGCCGCCGATCAGGCGCGACGTGTAGGCGCGCAGGGCAAGCGCGGAATCGCAGCGCTGCGCGATGGCTTCATCCCAGGCCGGTTTCATGGGCGCTCATTATAATCAGCATGATGTTCGAATCCGGGAAATTCACGGTCCGCGCGGCTTCATGGTCCGGCGACCAGGCGGCGCTGCAGTCATTGCGGCGCGCGGTGTTCGTCGTCGAGCAGCGCGTTCCGGAAGACCTGGAGTGGGACGACGCCGATGCGCTGTCGCTGCATGCGCTGGCGCATGACGGCCATGGCCTGCCGGTAGGCACCGGCAGGCTGCTGCCGGACGGGCATGTCGGCCGCATGGCGGTGCTGCGCGAGCGGCGGGGACAGGGCGCGGGCAGCGCGGTGCTGGAATTCCTGATCGGGCAGGCGCGGCAACGGGGCATGCGCTTGCTGCAATTGCATGCGCAGACCCACGCGATCGGGTTTTATGCGCGGCAGGGTTTTGCCGCGCAGGGCGGGGAATTCATGGAGGCGGGCATTCCCCACCGGTTGATGACGCTCAGCTGGTGACGCCGGCGGCACGCTCGAGCCGGAAGGCGCGGGCATCCTCGCCCTGTGGGACTCCGCCGGGGCCGTAGCGTTTTTCATGCACGAAAACTTCGCCGGAAGCATGCACCAGCAGCAGCGTGGATGTCCGCGTGCCGTAATGGCTGCCGAGTATGAAGGGGGGCGAGAGTTCGCGTTCGCGCTGGCGGTCGATGCCGGTATCCGGCAGATGCGCGTCCTGCGCCGGCGTCCGTTCGGACAGCAGTGCGAACAGCGCGCCGCCGATCGCATCCGGATCGTCGCTGTCGCGGGTGGCCGCCAGCGCGGCCATGCCCGCGGTCACCTTGGGCCAGGGCGTGTCCAGCAGGTGATTGCTGAGGCCGTGGATGCCGGTTGTTACGGGCAGGACGCCGCGATCGCGGTTCGACTGGAAATGCAGGCCGTCAAGGTCTCCCGCGATCAGGCTGTACGGGTTGTATGCATCGCCTTCGATGTCCGCCATGTAGGATGGGGCCGGCGCATCGCCGGCAAGGAAATTGCCGACCAGGGCGCCGCGCGAGCGGGGTGCCGCCGCGCCGGGGCGTCCCTGCCGGTAATTGGTCACCGCGGCAAAGCGGCCGCGGGTGCTGATGCCCATCCAGGTGCCGCCCTGTTCCAGATCGCGGCCGGCATAGACCGCGGGATGATCGTCCCAGAAGGCGGCTGCCGCCGCCGGGCGGCTGAAATGCTCGTCGCGGTTCGCGGCGACCACCAGCGGGAAATGACGATGGGCGCGGAAACTGAACAGGATCAGGCACATGTTCTCGTCCGAAAAATCTAGTCCGAAAAACATTCGGTGTGCCGGCTGCTGCCCGGCTGCAGCAGCGGCTGGATGTGCGCGGCGGCCACGGCTTCAGACAGTTCCCATTCGAACGACGCCTCATCGGCGACATTTTCATAGATTTCCATCCACAGCAGCGGTTCATTGCGTTTCTTCAGCAGGCGCCCGCGGATGCCGGTGCGCTCGTGCACGGCATCGACCAGTTTCGCGACGGCTTCGCCGCAGGCAGCGGCCTGCGAGGGTTCGACACGGTAATAGATGTAATAGGACCAGGTCATGGGTATTCGGTTTCAGGTGACCGCATAGGGCAGGGACAGCAGTTCCAGTTGCGGCCCCTGCAGGCTGCCCAGATGATATGGAGACGAACGGGCCTGTGCGGTCTGCAACACCGCGAGCGCTTCGTGCCCGGTCCCGGCCGGCGCGGCAGTGACGATCATTCCCGCGGCCTGGTCGCCGAGCGCGGCGCAGTACAGCTTGTCGCCTGCCGCGGCCGGAGTCGCCAGTTCTGCCCGGAACATGCGCTGCTTGAGCTTGCCGAGATAATGGGTGCGGGCGACGATTTCCTGCCCGGGATAACAGCCCTTGGTGTAGCTCAGCGCGCCGATCAGGTCGAGGTTGACCATCTGCGGCACGAATTCCTCCTGCGTGGCCTGCACGATGAACGGTATGCCGGCGGCGATGTCGAGGCGTTCCCAGGTGCCGGGAGTTGCCGCCGCAATGCCGTCGGCCCGCGGGCGCGGGAGGGTCGCCAGATAACGCTCATGCGGCAGCGCGATCGCGCGGACACCGGCGGCCGTCCCGACCGCATGCAGTGAGGTGGGTCGCAGACCGCCGAGATTTTCGATATCGGTGGCCGCATCCGCGCCGGTAATTCCGATGACGGCGTCATCGATGATTTCGGCCTTGACCTTCGCGCGCAGGATGTACATCGACAGCCTTTTGCGGATGGCCTCGACCAGCGTTGCGGGCAGCAGCATCGTGTAACCGCTGTCATCCGCCCACAGCAGGAAGGTCGCCAGCAGGCGACCCTTGGGCGTGCAATATCCGCCGTAGCTGCTGCGGCCGGTCTTCAGAGCCTGCACGTCGCAGGTGAGCTGGCCATGCAGGAAGGATTCCGCATCGGCGCCGCTGAAACGCAGCAATGCGTATTGGGGCAGGGTTGCGGCAGTCATGGGGAGGTCACCGGTATCCGGAGCATCATTGCGAGAGGCGCATGATACCGTTTACCTCGCCGATCATTAAAAATGTAAATTAAAACAATAGGTTATGAAACTCATCGAAGCGCTTTGCATTGTTCAGGTGAATCCGCTGGAATGGCCGGCATGGACAAGGCCCGCTTTCCGCCCGTCATCCTGAGGCCTGCGCTCCGGCTGGCCTTCGTTCTGGCGCTGGTTCATGCGGGCATGGGCGGGCTGCTGCTGTTCATGCCGCTGCCGCCCTGGGTGCTGGCCTTCCTGCTGGCCGGCTTGGTGGCGAGCGCCGTGTATGCCGTCTGGCGGCAGGCCCTGCGACGTGGCCCCCGTGCAATCACCAGCCTGAGCTTCCGCAACCGGGAGCAGCTGGAAATCGGCCGGCGCGACGGCAGCCGGCAAGCGGGACGCATCCTGAACAGCAGTACCGCCGGATCGCTGCTGATCGTGCTGAACATCCGTGTCGAACAGCGGCGCCGGCCGGTGCATGTGGTGGTGACGCGGGACAGTCTCGAGGATGATGGATTCCGCCGCCTGCAGGTCTGGTTGCGCTGGGGGCCGCCGCCGGACGAACGGCGGATCACGGAATGACGGTACCGGTTTTTACCGGCGGACTTTGGCGGCCGAACCCTATCGCCCGGATTCCTCCGGCGGTTTCACCGCGCTGAACATTTTCAGCAGCGCCAGATCGTAGACGATCTTCAACGCGCCGCAGATCACCAGCGGCCAGCCGAAAGTGCTCATCGCCAGCAGCGCGCCGGCGAGCGAAGGACTCAGGGCGCTGGCCAGGCTGCGCGGGACCGCGGTCAGGCTGGCGGCGGCGGGCCGTTCCCCCGGAGAAACGACCGCCATCACGTAGGAGCTGCGCGCGGGCACGTCCATCGACGACAGCGCGCTGCGCAGGAGCAGGAACAGCAGGGCCAGTTCCAGCGTCGGCATGAATGGCACCAGGATCAGGAACAGGTTGGCCGGCAGATGGGTGTAGACCATCGTGTTGATCAATCCGAAACGCGCGGCAACCCGGGCGGCAGCCAGATGGGAAAACGCGGTCAGCAGTCCGGTCCAGAAAAAGATGGTGCCGGCGGCCGTCACCGAAAGCTCGAATTTCTGGAACAGCCACAGCGCCAGCAGCGACTGCACGGCAAAACCGCCGGCGAAAGCGTCGATGCTGAACAGGCCGGCGAGCGTGTAGACGATGCGGCGCGACTTGCCCAGCGGGACCGGTTGTTCGTGTTTGCCGGATTCCAGCGCGGGCGGCAGGCGCAGGTAGAGCAGGAAGCTGGCGGCGCCGAGCAGGGCATACAGCAGGAACATGGCCTGTATCGCAGGCAGCAGCGCCGCGCCGCTGTCCGGCGCATAAAGATCGGGCAGTCCCGCGGCCTGCGCCCCGACGGCGGCCACCAGCGCGCCGATCAGGCTGTAGCGCGCAAACAGCGCGGTGCGCGAGGTGGCCGGCGCCGCCCGGGTCAGCAGGGTCTGTTCCAGCGGGGAAAACAGGGTCACGTCATTGGCGGCGGGATTCAGCGTGCCGATGACCGCGACCACGAACAGCGGCCAGAACCCGGTCAGGGCCGGAACGGCAATGCCGGTGGCCGCCATCAGCAGGCTGGCGAGCAGCAGCAACTGGCGGGCGGAATGGCGGTGCGCGATGAAGCCGATGCCGAGTGTCATCAGGCCGGAGCCCAGCAGGGTCGCGGTCACCAGCAGCCCGATTTCCCAGGCGCCGTAACCCAGCAGGGTCAGGTAGTAGGGCAGCAGCAGGCTGACGAAACCGTCGCCGAAAGCCCGCAGCGCCCGCGCGGCAAGCAGGACGCGGGCATCGGGCAGGGTGCCCGGAGGCAGCAGGACATTGCGCATGATCGTCATGGTGAAGGACCGGAGGTTAACAGCAGCAAACTCCGCGGCGGTAGTCTGTCCGCGCTGGGCTATACTGCGCGCTTCGTTGACCCGATGCAGCCAGACACGGAGATTCCATGATCGAGCTCTACAGCTGGGCGACACCCAACGGCCACAAGATCCACATCATGCTGGAGGAAACCGGGCTGCCGTACCGGGTGCACGGCGTGAACATCCGCACCGGCGATCAGTTCAAGCCCGAATTCCTGAAAATCAGCCCGAACAACCGCATTCCCGCGATCGTCGATCCTGACGGCCCCGGCGGAAAACCGCTGTCGCTGATGGAGTCCGGCGCGATTCTGCTGTATCTGGCCTCGAAATCCGGAAAATTCCTGCCGGAGGATCCCGGCCAGCGCTGGACCTGCATGCAATGGCTGATGTGGCAGATGGGTGGCGTCGGCCCGATGTTCGGCCAGGCCAACCACTTCCGCCGCTACGCCAAGGACAGGATTGAATACGCCATCGAGCGTTACACCAATGAGGCCAACCGCCTGACCCATGTGCTCGACAAACAGCTGGCGCAGTCGGAGTTCGTGGCCTGCGGCGAATACACCATCGCCGACATGGCGATTTTCCCGTGGATGCGGGGCGCCGAAAGCCGCGGCATCGACCTGAACGGATATCCGCACGCCAGACGCTGGTTCGACGCCATCAATGCCCGTCCCGCGGTGCAGCGCGCGCTGCAGGTGCTGTCGAACGAGTCGAACAGCAATCCGGTCGACGACAAGGCGCGCGAGGTCATGTTCGGCAAGACCCAGTTCCAGAAGCGCTGACCGGACAGGCGGGCGACCGGATTGGGTGCTGAAAAGAAGAATGTCGCGCTGTTGTGCGCGGCGCAGGCGCTGCTGTTCACCAACAACACGATCCTGATCGCGGTCAACGGCCTCGCCGGCTTCGCGCTGGCCGAGAACAAGTCGCTGGCCACGCTGCCGGTGACGGCGTACGTGGTGGGCGCGGCATTGTCGACCGTCCTGGTATCGCAGCTGATGCGGCGCATCGGCCGCGTCAACGGTTTCAGCGCCGGCACGCTGGTCGGCATCGTCGGCGCCCTGATCTGCGGTTACGCGATTCACAGCCACAGTTTCTGGATGCTTTGCGCGGGAACCCTGGTGATGGGCATCTACAATGCCTCGGGCCAGTACTACCGCTTCGCCGCCGCGGACGTGGCCAGCGCCGATTTCAAGAGCAGGGCGATTTCCCTGGTGATGGCCGGCGGCCTGGTCGGCGGAGTGATCGGACCGCAGACCAGCAAGATGACCAAGGATTTTCTCGGCACCGAATTCCTGGCGACCTACCTGGCATTGATCGGTTTCTGCCTGCTGGCGCTGGTCCTGCAGAGGATGATGGACATCCCGCGGCTGAGCGTCTCCGAGCAGAAGGAGCAGGGCAGGCCGCTTTCGGAAATCGCGCGCCAGCCGGCTTTCATCGTCGCTGTTCTTTCGGGGATGGTCGGTTACGGCGTGATGAACCTGCTGATGACGGCGACGCCGCTGGCCATGCAGTCCTGCGAACATCCCTTCAGCGATGCCGCTTTCGTGATCCAGTGGCATGTCATCGCCATGTTTGCCCCGTCATTTTTCACCGGCTCTCTGATCAGGCGGTTCGGCGTGCGCAGCATACTGTTCACCGGCGTGTTGCTGAGCCTGGGCTGCGTGGCCATCGCGCTGTCGGGCGTCGAGGTGCTGCATTTCTGGGCTGCCATGGTGCTGATCGGCGCGGGCTGGAATTTCATGTATCTGGGCGGCACGACGCTGCTGACGGAAACCCATGCGCCCGCGGAGAAGGCGAAAGTGCAGGGCGCCAACGACATGGCCATTTTCATCACCATGGCGATCAGTTCGGCGTCCTCCGGATGGCTTTTCTCGGCGCGCGGCTGGGAGATCATGAACTACGGCGCGATTCCCTTTCTGCTGCTCACCGGACTGGCCATCCTGTTTCTGCGCGGGCGCAAGCCGGTGATCGCCGCCTGACCCGGTTTTTGACAATTTGATGTAAAATCCGCGGGTCCAGGCAGAGCGGAACCCCCAAGTTTCGCTTTGCCTTTGTTTTTTTCATGAAAATCAATGCCTTCCGCAAGAGGAGTTTCCTGATGAGCCAGCCAGCGACCCGGTTGCAGGCGCAGCCTGCGATGGAAAGCCCGGCCCATGTCACGCATGCAAAACTCAAGGCCTGGGTTGCCGAAGTGGCGCGACTGACCAGGCCCGACCGCATCGTCTGGTGCGACGGCAGCCAGGAGGAATACGACCGCCTGTGCGATGAAATGGTCGAGGCGGGCACGCTGATCCGCCTGAACCGGGAAAAACGTCCCGGCTGCTTCCTCGCCCGTTCGGATCCGGACGATGTGGCGCGGATGGAAGACCGCACCTTCGTCTGCAGCAGGAACAGGGAGGACGCCGGCCCCAACAACAACTGGATGCCGCCGGAAGAAATGAAGGCGACCATGCGGAAGCTGTACGAGGGCTGCATGCGCGGGCGCACGATGTACGTGATCCCGTTCAGCATGGGGCCCCTGGGCTCGCACATCGCGCACATCGGTGTCGAGCTGACCGATTCCCCCTATGTCGCGGTGAGCATGCGCATCATGACCCGCATCGGCAGCAGGGTGCTGGACATTCTCGGCGCCGACGGCGAATTCGTGCCCTGCCTGCATTCGGTCGGCATGCCGCTGGCGGCGGGCCAGAAGGACATTCCGTGGCCGAGCAACAGGGAGCACAAGTTCATCACCCATTTCCCGGAAGAGAAGCTGATCTGGTCCTTCGGCAGCGGCTACGGCGGCAACGCGCTGCTCGGCAAGAAATGCTTTGCGCTGCGCATTGCCTCGATCATGGCCAGGGAGCAGGGCTGGCTGGCGGAGCACATGCTGATCCTCGGCATCCAGCCTCCGGGCGGCAAAAAGCACTACATCGCGGCGGCTTTTCCCAGCGCCTGCGGCAAGACCAATCTGGCGATGCTGATTCCGCCGAAGGCGCTCGCGGGCTGGAAGGTCACGACCATCGGCGAAGACATCGCCTGGATCAAGCCGGGACCGGATGGCCGCCTTTACGCCATCAACCCGGAATACGGCGCCTTCGGCGTTGCGCCCGGCACCTCGGAAGAAACCAACGCCAACTGCCTCGCCGCGCTGCGGAAGAACACGATTTTCACCAATGTCGCGATGACCGATGACGGCGACGTGTGGTGGGAAGGCCTGACCAGGGAGCCGCCGGCCCATCTGATCGACTGGACCGGCAAGTCCTGGACGCCGGACAGCGGCCGTGTCGCCGCGCACCCCAACTCGCGTTTCACGGTCCATGCCGCGCAGATTCCCTCGATGGATGCCGATTGGGAAAATCCCGCGGGGGTGCCGATCAGCGCATTCCTCTTCGGCGGGCGCCGCACGACCACGGTGCCCCTGGTGGCCGAGGCCAAGGACTGGAAACACGGCGTCTACCTGGCGGCGACGATGGCCTCCGAAACCACCGCGGCGATCGTCGGCAAGGTCGGCGTGGTGCGCCGCGATCCCTTCGCGATGCTGCCGTTCTGCGGTTACCATTTCGGCGATTATTTCGGCCACTGGCTGGGGGTCGGCGCAAAGGTCAGGCAGCCGCCGAAGATTTTTGCGGTGAACTGGTTCCGCCGCGATTCCAACGGCAAATTCATGTGGCCCGGTTTCGGCGACAACATGCGCGTGCTGAAATGGGTGGTCGAGCGCTGCGAAGGCAAGTCCGGCGCAACCGAGACGCCGGTCGGCAACATGCCGCGTTACGAAGACATGGATTGGAGCGGCATGGCGGGTTTCAGCCGTGAAACCTTCGACGCGCTGACCCATGTCGACCACGATGCCTGGCGCGCGGAGATCAGGGATCACGACGAGCTGTTTGGCAAGCTCGCGTCCCGCCTGCCCGCGGAAATGGCCGCGCAACGCAAGGCGCTGGAGCAGGCGTTATAAGCCGCGCCCCCGAAACGGCTGCAGCAACAACGGCGACGGCGCTGGTGCGTTGTCGCCGTTTCATTTCATAAACAGGAGAAACGCCCATGGCAAAACCGAATTACGGATTTGCAAAACGGCAGCGGGAACTGGCCAAGAAGCAGAAAAAAGAGGAAAAACGGCTGCGCAAGCTGGCTGAGCAGGAGGTGCCACCTGCGGAAGATGCGGCCGGGCAGGCCGGCGAGCCCGCAAAGGACGCGCCGCTGCAAACCTGACAGGCAGGCAGAGCCGCAGGTTTCATTGCCGGCGGGGCGCTGCTGCGTCTGTCTTTTATTTCAATAAAAACAATGAGTTATGACAAGCTCATATTGCCGGTAGCCCGGTTCTCTCGAGTTCCCGCGCGCCTTCGATAGCCGTTTCGATACTGCACTGGATGCCGTTGCCGTCATCCGGAAATTTTTCGGGAGGCAGTGACAATGGCGAACAGGGCCGCATCCCGATAAAAAAGGGCGCATGTCACATGCGCCCTTTTTTACCGCCATGCCTGGCATCATTGCAGGCACTCAACAGCGTCAGCCCCGTGTTTCCACCTGCTGCAACGGTTCGTTGCTGACATGTTCCACCGGCGGACGCACCCGCTTGATGCGGCGCGGAGCACCGTCATCCGCGTTCTGTGTCGCGGCCTGAAGGCGGTCGCGGCTGGTTTCCACCTGCTGCAGATCGGATGACCAGTCGAGCTTGACGGCGTGCGCCGGCGCGGGTGCCGGAACGGCGGCTTGCTGCGGTGGTGCTTGAACCACGCTCACGGGTGCGGCCGTGGTTTCCGCTGCGGACGGTGGCACCGGCACATCAACAACAGGTTGTTGCACTACCTCGGGCGCTGTCGCGGCGGGTTCAGGCGCGGGAACGAAAGGTGCGGGAGGCATCGTCCCGGCCAGCGGCGCCGTGCTCTGCGCGGACTCCTTCACGGTCTCTGCGACCGGCACGAAAGAAGATGTTGCGTTGGGAACCGCAGTCGCGGCATCCGGGCCCGGCACAAAGGGCGTGCGTGGGTACCAGACGCGGTCACCGCGCTGCTGTTGCTGCTGCGGTTGTCCGCCTTCGGCCCGTGCTTCGCCGTTGCGCTCGGCACCGCCGCGGCGGCCGCGGCGGCGGCGACCGCCGCTGCGTTCCTCGCCACCCTGTTCGCTGCCCGGTATCGGCGTGGGTGCCTCGTTGACGGCGCCCGTGGTTTCGACGGGCAGCAGGCTTTGCTGCGCCGGGGATTCCGCCTGCTGCGGTTGTGCGGACGGATCGCGTTCCGGACGGGAGTCGCGGCGCTGCTCACGGCCTTCGCCCCGGCCGCGCCGCTGGCCGTGTTCATTCCGCGGTTCACCGGCTTCGCGTTCCGGGCGCTCACCGCGTTCGCCACGCGCGCCCCTCTGGCCGCGTCCACCGCGCTCTCCGCGCTCATGACGGTCTCCGCGGCCGCCGGAGCCGGCGTTGCGCTCGCCGCGCTGCGGGCGTCCGCCGCGGCTGCGGTCATTGCCGCCATTGCTGCCGTTGCGTCCGGAGGGACGGGAACCGGCGCGCGCGGGTTCGGCCGCGGCCGCAATTTCTGCGGCGGGTTTGCGCCGGAACCAGCCCATGATCTTGCCGATGATGCCTTCCTCGCCGGCGGCGGGTAGTGCCGCCGCCGTGGCTGCCGGGGCCGCTGCCGGCATGGCAGTCGTCGGCGCCGGTTGCAGCGGGGTGATGCCCTTGACGGCGGCTTCCGGACGCGGCGCCGCGGGCTCGGCGCCGGCGGCATCCTTTTCCTCGTCCACCGGCAGTTGCACCATCTCGTAGCTCGGCGCCAGCGGCTCGCTCTGGTTCAGGTCGTCATGACGCAGGCGGGCAACGCTGTAATTCGGCGTCTGCAGGTGCACGTTGGGAATCAGCAGCACGTTGACGCGGTGGCGGGCTTCGAGCAACTGCAGGTCGACGCGTTTTTCGTTGAGCAGGAAAGTCGCCACGTCCACCGGCACCTGGGCGTGCACGGCGGCGGTGTTGTCCTTCATCGACTCCTCCTGGATGATGCGGAGGATGTGCAGCGCGGTCGATTCGGTGCCGCGGATATGGCCGGTGCCGTGGCAGCGCGGGCAGGCGCTGTGGTTGGATTCGCCAAGCGAAGGGCGCAGCCGCTGGCGCGACAGCTCCATCAGGCCGAAGCGCGAGATCTTGCCGGTCTGCACGCGGGCGCGGTCGTATTTCAGCGCGTCGCGCAGGCGGTTCTCGACCTCGCGCTGGTTGCGCTGCGATTCCATGTCGATGAAGTCGATCACCACCAGGCCGCCGAGGTCGCGCAGCCGCAGCTGGCGCGCCGCCTCGTCGGCGGCCTCGAGATTGGTGCGGAAGGCGGTTTCCTCGATGTCGGCGCCGCGGGTCGCGCGCGCCGAGTTGACGTCGATCGACACCAGTGCTTCGGTATGGTCGATGACGATGGCGCCGCCGGAGGGCAGGTTGACCGCGCGCGAAAACGCGGACTCGATCTGGTGCTCGATCTGGAAGCGCGAAAACAGGGGCACGTCATCCCGGTAGAGCTTGGCGCGGCTGACGTAGTTCGGCATCACGTGGCTCATGAACTGCACGGCCTGCTCGTGGATCGACTCGGTGTCGATCAGGATTTCGCCGATGTCTTCGTGGAAGTAGTCGCGGATGGCGCGGATCACGAGGCTGGATTCCTGGAAGATCAGGAATGCGCCGTCCTGCTGCCGGGCGGCGCCCTCGATCGCGGTCCAGAGCTGGAGCAGGTATTTCAGGTCCCAGTTCAGTTCTTCGGCGCTGCGGCCGATGCCGGCGGTGCGGGCAATGACGCTCATGCCCTGGGGCACGTCGAGCTGTGCCACGGTTTCCTTGAGTTCCGCCCGTTCCTCGCCTTCGATGCGGCGCGAAACGCCGCCACCGCGCGGGTTGTTGGGCATCAGCACCAGGTAGCGTCCGGCGAGGCTGATGAACGTGGTGAGGGCCGCCCCCTTGTTGCCGCGTTCGTCCTTGTCGACCTGGACGATGATCTCCTGGCGCTCCTTCAGGGCGTCCTGGATGCGGGCGGTGCTGACGTTGACGCCGGACTTGAAGTAGGCGCGCGCGACTTCCTTGAAGGGCAGGAAGCCGTGGCGGTCATGGCCGTAGTCGACGAAGGCGGCCTCGAGGCTGGGCTCGATGCGGGTGATGACGCCCTTGTAGATATTGCTCTTGCGCTGTTCCTTGCCGGCGGATTCGATGTCGAGGTCGATCAGCTTTTGACCGTCGACGATGGCGACGCGCAGCTCTTCGGCCTGCGTCGCATTGAACAACATGCGTTTCATTTTTTCTTCTCCCGCGCTCAAGGATTTGCACGGGATGCACACCACGCCGCCCGCGGGCGGCGGACTCAGAATGTTTCAGTCGATTGGGAGTTGCATGAATCGATCGTGATCAGTGTCCTGGTTATGCAGTGTGCCTTGCAGGGACCCGCGACATGCGCAGATCCGGGGATTCAAACCGTGCCTTGAGCGCGTAATTCATCTAATATCGCTACTTCCATCGGTGAGCGACTTTAACCCTGTGTTTATTGCGGTCACGACCATGGCCGCGACTCCAGCAACAGCGCCTTTGCCGCATTCGCGTATCGGGGGCAGCCATCGCAGGGCACACCAGTTCCGGAATTCCTTCGCGTCGGGCTCGGGCCCAGGTGCCGGTTTCGGCATCCGCGTTGTCCGCCAAGAGTGTGGCCTCAAGAAGTATAAGTAAATGAACAAGTTAAGTAAAGATTCCATATTGCGGCAATCCGTCGGCGAGGATGCGGCCGGCCAGCGCATCGACAACTATTTGATGCGAAGGCTTAAAGGGGTGCCGAAGAGCCATATTTACCGGATCCTGCGCAGCGGGGAGGTCAGGGTCAACAGCCGCCGGATCGGTCCGGATTACCGGCTGCAGCCGGGGGACGAGCTGCGGATACCCCCGGTGCGCACGGCGGCGCCGGCGGAACGGCCGTCCGCGCCGGCGGCAGCCGGGTTCCGGCCGGTAGTGCTGTTCGAGGACGAGGCGCTGCTGGTGATCGACAAGCCGGCCGGACTGGCAGTGCATGGCGGCAGCGGAGTCAGTTTCGGCGTGATCGAGGCCCTGCGCCAGAGCCGTCCCGGCCACGCCTTCCTGGAACTGGTGCACCGGATCGACCGCGAAACTTCCGGCGTGCTGATGCTGGCGAAGAAAAGGACGGCGCTGGTGGGGTTGCACCGCCAGATGCAGGCCGGCGAAGTGTCGAAACATTATTTCACGCTGGTCAGGGGCCTGTGGAAGGAACGCAAGCGCGTGGTCGACCTGCCGCTCGAAAAGAAAGTGCGTGCCTTGGGCGAGCGGAAGGTCAACGTCGGGCCGGCGGGCGATTCCGCGATCACGATATTCCGCTTGGAACGCAGGGTGGGCCCGTACAGCCTGCTCGACGCCGAACTGAAAACCGGACGTACCCACCAGATCCGCGTTCACCTGTCCCATCTGGGGTATCCGATCCTCGGGGACGACAAATACGGGGATTTCGCGCTGAACAAGGCATTGGCGAAGCAGGGGCTGAAGCGAATGTTCCTGCATTCCTCGAAAATCGGCATCCGCCATCCGCTGGGCGGCGAAAAACTGGTATTCGAGGCGCCGCTGCCTGCCGAACTGCGGGAATTCGTCGCGGCCTGTCTCAAGCCGGGGCACCATGACGCCTGAGTTCGAACTGCTGGTCTTCGACTGGGACGGCACGCTGATGGATTCCGCGGCGGCGATCGCCGAATCGCTGCAGGCCGCCTGCGCCGAGCTTGGGGTCGCCGTGCCCGGAGACCGGCAGGCGCGTTACGTGATCGGCCTTGGCCTGATGGACGCGCTGGCTCATGTCGTGCCCGATCTGGCGCCGGCGCAGTATCCGCGGCTGCTCGAACTCTATCGCCGCCATTTCCTGCTGCGCGACCGCGGCACGACGCTGTTCCCGGGAGCCGCCGACATGATCCGCGAATTGCGCGATCGCGGTTTCATGCTGGCGGTTGCCACGGGCAAAAGCAGGCGCGGGCTGGATCGCGCGCTGGAGGAGACCGGCCTCGCGGGGTGTTTCGACACGACGCGCTGCGCCGACGAGGGCTTCTCGAAGCCGCATCCCGGCATGTTGCAGGCGGTGATGGACACGCTGGCCACTGCACCCGGGGCGACGGTGATGATCGGCGATACCACCCACGATCTCGAAATGGCCGCCGCCGCCGGCGTGGCCGCAGTCGCCGTCAGCTACGGCGCCCACGAGACGGCTGCATTGTCGGCCTGCCGCCCCCTGGCGCTACTGGACGATCTGCAAGGCTTGCGCGAATGGTTGCTGTTGCGGCGATAATGCGCTTGCGGTCCCTGCTCAGGGATATCATAAGTATTTGTTTTTAAAGGATATTTTATGTTAGATCAACAATCTTCCAATCCCCAGTGGGAGCGGGGCATTCTGGAGAAGGTGGCGCTCGCCGCCATCCAGGAGCAGCGCCGTTCCCGCCAGTGGGGCATGTTTTTCAAGATGATGGTGCTGCTGTACCTGTTCGCGCTGCTGTTCATCGGCATGGGCTGGTTCGGCGGCAGCGAAGTGTCCAGGGGAAGCCATACCGCGCTGGTCGATGTTTCCGGAGTCATCGCGCCGGGATCCATGGCCAGCGCCGACAAGGTGATTGCCGGGATGCAGGCGGCGTTCAAGGATAAAAACACCAAGGGCGTGATCCTGCGCATCAACAGCCCCGGCGGCAGCCCGGTGCAGGCGGGTTACATCAACGATGAAATCAGGCGCCTGCGCGGCAAGTATCCGGAAGTGCCGCTGTATGCGGTGGTCGAGGACATCTGCGCTTCGGGCGGTTATTACATTGCCGCCGCGGCGGACAGGATATACGTCGACAAGGCGAGCATCATCGGCTCCATCGGGGTGTTGATGGACGGCTTCGGCTTCACCGGGACCATGGAGAAGCTCGGCGTCGAACGCCGCCTGCTGGCCGCCGGCAAGAACAAGGGATTCCTGGATCCGTTCTCGCCGATCCAGGCTGAACAGACGGAGCATGCCGAAACCATGCTCGACGACATTCACCAGCAATTCATCAGCGTGGTGCGCCAGGGGCGCGGCAAGCGCCTGAAGGAAACCCAGGAGATGTTTTCGGGACTGCTGTGGGTCGGGCAGAAAAGCATCGACCTCGGACTGGCCGATGCGCTGGGCAGCCTGGATTTCGTCGCCCGCGAAATCATCAAGGCCGAGAACATCGTCGATTACACGCAGCAGGAAAACATCGCCGAGCGCGTTGCGCGGCGTTTCGGCGCGGCTGCCGTGGAAACGCTGGTCAAGCTGGGCGGGATCGGCAGCTTCAACATCCGGTAGCGTGACGCCCGGGATCTATGTCCCGGCGTAGACCAGGAATACCGAGGGCCGCCTGTCGATTGACGGAGGATTCCCGCGCCAGTCGGCGATGCGCCGGGTGCGCACCTGAGCGGACGGCTGCGTCAGGTCGGTCGCCACGCAGAGGAGCGTGTCCGGCGCGCAGTTGTCGAGCAGCGCGCGCAGCAGGGCATCGTTGCGATACGGCGTTTCGATGAAAATCTGCGTGGCATCCTCCCGCTGCGAACGCCGTTCCAGTTCGCGCAACCGTTCCGCGCGCGCCGCGTTTTCGACGGGCAGATAGCCATGGAAGGCGAAGCGCTGGCCATTGAGCCCCGAGGCCATCAGCGCCAGCAGGATGGACGAAGGGCCGACCAGCGGCACGACGGTGATTCCGGCCCGGTGCGCGGCGCGCACCAGCAGGGCGCCGGGATCGGCGATGGCCGGGCAGCCCGCTTCTGACACCAGCCCGACATCGTGACCCTGCCGCAGCGGCTCGAGCAATCCGGGAATGGCCTGCGCCGGCGTGTTCTTGTCGAGCATCGTGATGACGGCTTCGGTCAAGGGGCGCGGATAGCCGGCCTGCTTGAGAAAGGCGCGCGCCGACCTCGGATTTTCGGCGATGAAACGGGTCAGCCGGCCGGCAAGCGAAAGCGCGTGGCCCGGGAGCACGTCCGCCAGCGCGGAATCTCCAAGCCCGGTGGGCAGCAGATACAGCGTGCCGGGGACAGGGTCTGCGCTCAAGGGATGGCGACCCCTTCCTGCCGGAGCATGCCGACCAGCGCGACCAGCGGCAGGCCGACCAGCGCCGTCGGATCGTCGCTTTCGACACGTTCGACCAGCGTGATGCCCAGGGACTCGATTTTCGCGCTGCCGGCGCAGTCATAGGGCCGGTCCTGCAGCAGATAGCGTTCGATCTGCGCCGCTTCCAGTTTCCGGAAATGTACCGTGGTCGGCACGCTGGCCGTCTGCATCGCGCGGGTGGCGGCATTGAGCAGGCACAGCGCGGTGTGAAAGACCACCGTGTTGCCGCTCATGGCGCGGAGCTGTTCAGTCGCAGCGGCGTGGGTTCCGGGTTTGCCGAGGGTTTGCTCGCCAAGAACGGCGACCTGGTCCGAACCGATGATCAGCGCCGGGGATTCGCGCTCGCCGATTTTCAGCGCCTTGGCGCGGGCCAGCCGGAGCGCGGTGGCGGCGGGTGCTTCGCCGTGCAAAGGACTTTCGTCGATCTCCGGGGCGAGGGCGGGGCAATCGATGCCGATGCGGGCGAGCAGCGCCCTGCGGTAGGCGGAAGACGAGGCCAGCACGATCGGGGGATGCGGTGTCATGGGTTTGCCGTGCTAAGTGCCTGAAACGGCAGGTGTTCGGGAGGCGGACGAAGCTTGCGGCGACACGGGTCGGCGAAATAAAAGTACAAGGCTAAGTGCTTGGCTTAACAGGGAATTTGGCATGAATGTTTTTGACAGCAGATGCCGAAAATACTATCATGCGCCGCTTATGTCCGGACCCGACGCAGTGCATCGCCTTGAGGATCCGTTGGCGTTTGCGCGCGCAGGCAGTTCGCGCAGCGGCCGGATTGCCATCGCGGCCATGCCGCGGCTGCAGGACCGGTTGGCCGGCACGGGTGGAATGGTTTCCTACGCCTTGCGCGGCAGCCTGGACCAGCGTCAGCGGCCGTTGCTGGAACTGGAGATTGCCGGAGCGCCGCAGATGCGCTGCGACCGCTGCCTGGCCCGGCTGGATTTTCCGCTGAAACTGGCTTCCAGGGTGCTGCTCGCAGAGCCCGGCGCGGGCCTGCCCGAGGATGCCGATGATCCGGAGACGCCGGAATGGATCGAGGCGGGGCAGGAACTGGACTTGCAGGAATTGGTGGAAGACGAGATTTTGCTGGGCCTGCCGTATTCGGTCAGGCACGGCGACGGGAAGTGCGGCAGTTGGGCCGGCGAGCGCGGATCTGGCGGAAAGGTTTCGCCGTTTTCGGTGCTGGAGCCGCTGCTGGGCCCGGAACAGGTGAACAAGGATTAATTTTCAGGAGATTGACATGGCTGTCCAGCAAAACAAGAAGTCCCCGTCCAAGCGGGGTATGCACCGTTCCCACGACGCGCTCGGCAAACCCGCGCTCGCCGTGGAGCCGACCTCCGGTGAAGCGCACCTGCGCCATCACATCAGCCCCAACGGCTATTACCGCGGCAAGAAAGTCATCAAGGCCAAGGGCGAATAATCACGCCCTGGCGCCTGCGGGATGACCGGCTCCACCGAAGCCGGCGGAGCCCGAAGAGGAGGATTCCCTGATGGATGTGACCGTTGCCATCGATTGCATGGGCGGTGACCACGGCGTGCGCGTGACGGTGCCCGCCGCGGTCGCATGGTCACGCCGCGATGCCGGCTGCAATTTCGTGCTGGTCGGATTGCAGGAACAGATTCTTGCGGAATTGCAGCGCGCCGGCGCAGCCTCCGGAGACCGCCTGCGCGTGCGCCACGCCAGCGAGGTGGTCGGCATGGACGAGCCGCCGGCCGGCGCGCTGCGCGGCAAGAAGGATTCCTCGATGCGGGTCGCCATCGATCTCGTCAAGAGTGGCGAGGCACAGGCCTGCGTCAGCGCCGGCAACACCGGCGCGCTGATGGCCATTTCCCGCTTCGTGCTCAAGACCCTGCCCGGCATCGACCGGCCGGCGATCGCGACCATGCTGCCGACGCTCAAGGGGCATACCCACATCCTCGATCTCGGTGCCAACGTCGACTGCAGCGCCGAACACCTGCTGCAGTTCGGCATCATGGGCGCCGAACTGGTGGCTTCCGTCGAGCACAAGCCGCGCCCCACGGTGGGGCTGCTGAACATCGGCGAGGAGGCCATCAAGGGCAACGAGACCGTCAAGGAGGCCGCGGTGCTGCTGCGGGCCAGCGGGCTGAATTTTCACGGCAATGTCGAAGGCGACGACATCTACAAGGGCACGACCGATGTCGTCGTCTGCGACGGCTTCGTCGGCAACGTCGCGCTGAAAACCTCGGAAGGACTGGCGCAGATGCTGGCGACCTATCTGCGCGAGGAATTCGGGAAGAGCCTGTTCACCAAAATGCTGGGCCTGGTGGCGATGCCGGTGATCAAGGCATTCAAGGACCGCGTGGATCATCGCCGCTACAACGGCGCGAGCCTGCTCGGCCTGCGCGGCGTGGTCATCAAGAGCCACGGCTCCGCGGACGTCTTCGCCTTCGGTTTCGCGATCGGGCACGCGATCAATGAAGTGCGCACCGGAGTGCTCGCGCATATCGGCGAGCGGATGGCCGCGCTGGAACGGAAAGCCCAACCCACATGACGGTCATCCATTCACGCATCATCGGCACCGGCAGCTACCTGCCGGAGAAGGTCCTCACCAACGCCGACCTCGCGGCCACGATGGACACTTCCGACGAATGGATCAGGCAGCGCACCGGCATCCGGGAACGGCACATTGCCGCGGAAAACGAGAATGCGAGCGACCTCGCGCTGAAAGCGTCGCTGCGCGCGCTCGACGCCGCCGGCATTTCTGCGGGGCAGCTCGACCTGATCATCGTCGCCACATCCACGCCGGACATGGTGTTTCCGAGCACCGCCTGCATATTGCAGGCGAAACTCGGGGCGAAAGGCATGCCCGCATTCGACGTGCAGGCGGTATGCAGCGGTTTCGTCTATGCGCTGGCGACGGCGGACCAGTTCATGCGCTCGGGCCGTTACGGGCACATCCTGGTGGTCGGCGCCGAGGTGTTCTCGCGCATCCTCGACTGGGAGGATCGCGGCACCTGCGTGCTGTTCGGCGACGGCGCCGGCGCGGTGGTGCTCAGGCGCAGCGATACGCCGGGCATCCTCTCGGCGCCGCTGCATGCCGACGGCAGCCATGCCGGCATCCTGTCGGTGCCCGGCAGCGTCTGCGGCGGCAAGGTCAGCGGCCGGCCGTTGCTGCAGATGGACGGCACGGCAGTGTTCAAATTCGCGGTCAGGGTGCTGGAGGAAGTCGCGCTCGAGGCGTTGGCCGAGGCCGGCCTGCAGAAATCCGACATCGACTGGCTGATCCCGCACCAGGCCAACATCCGCATCCTGCAGGCCACCGCGAAAAAGCTGGGCCTGCCGATGGAGCGGGTGATCACGACGGTGGACCGGCATGCCAATACTTCGGCGGCCTCGGTGCCGCTGGCGCTCGACGAAGCGGTGCGCGATGGCCGCATCAAACCCGGGCAGCACGTGATGCTGGAAGGGGTCGGCGGCGGATTTACCTGGGGCGCGGTGCTAATCCAATGGTGAGGATCGATCAACGATGAAACTGGCTTTGGTGTTTCCGGGGCAGGGCTCGCAATCGGTGGGCATGATGCAGGGTTTTGCCGACAGCAGGGTCGTGCGCGACACCTTCACGGAGGCGTCCGATGCGCTGGGCCAGGATCTCTGGCGGCTGGCGGCCGAGGGGCCCGCGGACGAGCTGAATGCGACGGTGAACACGCAGCCGGTGATGCTGACCGCCGCCTATGCGATGTACCGTGCCTGGCAGGAAGCCGGCGGCACGGCGCCGGCGCTGGTGGCCGGACACAGCCTCGGCGAATATACGGCGCTGGTGGCCGCCGGCGCGCTTTCCTTCGCCGACGCGGTGCCGCTGGTGCGTTTCCGTGCACAGGCGATGCAGGAAGCCGTGCCGGTGGGCACCGGTGCGATGGCGGCGATACTCGGGCTCGACGACGACGCGGTGCGCGCCGCCTGCGCCGATTCGGCGCAGGGCGAAATTGTCGAGGCCGTCAACTTCAACGCGCCAAGCCAGGTCGTCATTGCCGGACACAAGGCGGCGGTCGAACGCGGCGCGGCGGCAGCGAAGGCACGCGGTGCCAAACGCGCAGTGATGCTGCCGGTCAGCGCGCCGTTTCATTCCTCGTTGCTGAAGCCGGCGGCAAATCGTCTGCGCGAACGGATGCGGGACATCCCGTTCAGGGCACCTGCAGTCGCGGTGATCAACAATGTCGATGTCGCGGTGGTCAATGAGCCGGCGCAGATCAGGGACGCACTGGCGCGCCAGGCCTGCAGCCCCGTGCGCTGGGTGGAGATCGTACGCGCGTTTGCGGCGCAGGGTGTCACTCATGTCGTCGAATGCGGCCCGGGCAAGGTGCTGGCCGGCCTGACCCGGCGCATCGAGGACGGCCTGCAGGGATTCGCGGTCACCGATCCGGCATCGCTGCGGCAAACCATGGAGGCATTGCGATGAGCACGCTCAAAGGCAGGGTGGCGCTGGTCACCGGCGCTTCGCGCGGCATCGGCCGGGGTATCGCGCTCGCGCTGGGCGCGGCAGGCGCCACGGTGGCCGGCACGGCGACGACGGCGTCCGGCGCGGAAGCCATCACGCGGGAACTCGGCGCGGCCGGGATCGGCGGCGCGGGTTACGCGATGGACGTCAACGATGCCACGCAGGTCGATGCCGTGCTGGCGGCGGTGCAGCAGCAGTGGGGCGACGTCGCCATCCTGGTCAACAACGCCGGCATCACCCGCGACAATCTGCTGATGCGGATGAAGGACGAGGAGTGGGATGCGATCATGTCGACCAACCTCAAGTCGGTCTACCGCCTGTCGAAGGCCGTGATCCGGGGCATGATGAAGGCCCGGTCGGGGCGCATCATCAACGTGACCTCGGTGATCGGCTCGATGGGCAATGCCGGGCAGAGCAACTATGCAGCCGCCAAAGCCGGTGTCGAAGGATTTTCCCGGGCGCTGGCCCGGGAGGTGGGCAGCCGCAACATCACGGTAAACTGCGTGGCGCCGGGATTCATCGACACCGACATGACGCGGGCGCTGGGCGATGCGCAGCGGGAAGGGCTGATCGGACAGATTCCGCTGGCCAGGCTGGGAAAGGTGGAAGATGTGGCCGGCGCCGTGGCCTACCTCGCTTCCGATGCCGCCTCCTACGTGACCGGCTGCACGCTGCACGTCAACGGCGGCATGCACATGGGCTAGAATGCGCGGCGTGCACGGTTCTGCGGGCGATCTGGTAATTGTGGTAAGTTATTGTTTTTAAAGGATTTTTTAAATACGGTTTGTGGTAAAATCCACGCTTTTACGGAATCGCCGGCATGCCCGGTCACGGGTCCGGGCGATTCCAGACATCAGCAAGCAACGCGAAAGGGGACAGTAGATGGACAATATCGAGCAACGCGTCAAAAAGATTGTTGCCGAGCAACTCGGAGTCAACGAAGCTGACGTCAAGAACGAGTCGTCCTTTGTCAATGATCTGGGCGCAGACTCTCTGGATACCGTCGAGCTGGTGATGGCACTGGAAGAGGAGTTCGAGACCGAGATTCCGGACGAGGAAGCCGAGAAAATCACCACCGTGCAGCAGGCGACCGACTACATCAAGTCCCACCTGAAATCGTAAGTTCGCGGGGAAGGCGCGCTGCCTTCCCCCGTTTTCCACGGATCCGGGAGCGTTTCGCGCTCCCTCCTGCATCATGCCGCGTCCAACCACCCGCAGAGTCGTCGTGACCGGACTGGGGATCATCTCCCCGGTCGGCATCGGCATCGACGAATCCTGGTCCAGCATCACCGCCGGCAAATCCGGGATCACGAAAGTGACCCGCTTCGACGCTTCGGGCTACAGCTCGCAGATCGCCGGGGAGGTGAAAGGTTTCAATGCCGGCGATTACCTGCCGGTCAAAGAGGCCAGGCGCTTCGACACCTTCATCCATTACGGCCTTGCCGCAGGCATCGACGCCATCAAGGATGCCGGACTGGATCTGGAGAAGCTCGATCGCCAGATGATCGGCGTGTGCATCGGCTCCGGCATCGGCGGCCTGCCGCTGATCGAGGAAACGCACAATGCGGTGCTGGCCGGCGGCCCGCGCAAGATTTCCCCGTTTTTCGTGCCCGGCACGATCATCAACATGATCTCCGGCCAGCTGTCGATCATGTACGGGCTGCAGGGGCCGAACATCTCGGTGGTCACCGCCTGCACGACCGCCAACCACAGCATTGGCGAGGCGGGGCGGCTGATCGAGTACGGCGACGCCGACATCATGATCGCCGGCGGCGCCGAATCGACGATATCGCCGCTCGGCATCGGCGGCTTCTGCGCGGCCCGCGCGCTGTCCTCCCGCAACGACGATCCCGCCACCGCGAGCCGTCCCTGGGACAGGGATCGGGACGGATTCGTGATGGGCGAGGGCGCCGGCGTGCTGGTGCTCGAGGAATACGAGCATGCGAAGAAACGCGGCGCGCGGATCTACTGCGAACTGGCCGGCTACGGACTCAGCGCCGACGCCCACCACATCACGGCGCCCTGCGAGGATGGCGCCGGCGCCGTGCGCTGCATGAACAATGCCCTGCGCAATGCCGGACTGAACCACGACCAGATCGATTACATCAACGCCCACGGCACCTCGACGCCGCTGGGCGACATCGCGGAAACCACCGCGGTCAAGAACTGTTTCGGCGCGCATGCCGGAAAACTGGCCGTCAGCTCGACCAAGTCGATGACCGGCCACCTGCTGGGCGCGGCCGGCGGCATCGAGGCCGTGTTCTCCGTGCTGGCGATCCGCGACCAGGTCGCGCCGCCGACCATCAACCTGGTCAACCAGGATCCGCAGTGCGATCTCGATTACGTGCCCAACACCGCACGCTCGATGAAGATCGACGTCGCGCTTTCCAACTCTTTCGGATTCGGCGGCACCAACGGTAGTCTGGTGTTCCGCAGGATCTGATCTGCGCCGGGCCGGCAGCCGCGGCAGCCATGCCGATGACGCTGGTTGACGGGGTGCCGGATGCCGGCGTCCCCGCCGACGACCGCGGCCTGGCCTACGGCGACGGCGTGTTCCGCACGATGGCGATGCGCAGGGGACAGGTGCTTCGCTGGCCGAGGCACTACGCGAAACTCGCATCCGATTGCGCGGCGCTGGACATCCGTCCTCCAGACGAGTCGGCGCTTCTTCAGGATATCCATGCCGTTGCCCGGCGTGCGCCCGATTGCAGCCTGCGCATCACGGTGACCCGGGGCAGCGGCGGCCGCGGTTATTCCAGGCCTGCCGAAGCCGCACACCGGCGCATCGTTTCCGCGGGCCCGTTGCCCCTCCATCCGCCGGAATGGGCGACGACAGGGGTTGTCGTCCGGCTGTGCAGGCTGCAGTTGTCCGTGCAGCCGGCGCTTGCCGGCGTCAAACACCTCAATCGCCTGGAAAACGTGCTGGCGCGCGCCGAATGGGATGATCCTGCAATCGCCGAAGGGCTGCTGCAGGATGCCGCCGGAAACATCATCGAAGGCACGCGCTGCAACCTGTTCCTGGTCGAGAACGGCATGCTGGTGACGCCGGACCTGTCCCGCTGCGGCGTTGCCGGGGTCACCCGGGACCTGGTCATGGAATTCGCCGCGCGCTACGGCATGCGCTGCAGCGTGGAGTCCGTCAGCCGCCAGCGCCTGGAATCGGCAACGGAGATCCTGCTGGTCAACAGCCTGATCGGCGTGTGGCCGGTGGCTGCCTTCGGGCAACTGCGGTGGCGGGAATTCGCTGTCGCGGCGCTCGTGAGAAAATGGCTTGATGCGTTCGATCATCCGCCTGTTTAGATTCCTGCTGTGGTCTGCGGTGCTGGCGCTGCTGGCGGCGGTGGCCGGACTGTATTACTACGCGCACCACGATCTCGGGCTGGGCGCCGCTCCGGTGACCTTCGAGCTGCGTGCCGGCAGTTCGCTGCGCAGCGTGTCGGCGCAGCTGGCGGACGCAGGGATCATCGGGCGCCCTGAATGGTTCGAACTGATGGCCCGCCTGCGCGGTGAATCGGCGAAGCTGAAGGCGGGCAATTACGAATTCTCCGGTGCGCTGACGCAGCTGGCATTGCTGGACCGGATCACGCGGGGCGACGTGACGCTGGTCGCGGTGACTTTTGTCGAAGGCTGGACGTTCCGGCAGATGCGCAGGACGCTGCAGGAACATCCCAAGGTGCGCGCCGAAGCGGCAACACTGAGCGAGGCGGAGCTGCTGCAGAAACTGGGCATTGCGCGGCCGGCTGGCGAAGGCTGGTTTTTCCCGGACACCTATCATTTCAGCGAAGGCACGACGGACCTGGCGATACTGCGCCGCGCGCACCAGCTGATGCTGCGCCACCTCGACCAGGAATGGGGACGGCGCGCGCAGGGCCTGCCCCTGAAATCTCCCGAGGAGGCATTGATCCTGGCCTCCATCGTCGAAAAGGAAACGGGTCGCCCTGAAGAGCGGGGCATGGTGGCGGCCGTATTCATCAACCGGCTGCGCATCGGCATGCGGCTGCAGACGGATCCGACGGTGATCTACGGCATGGGGGAGGCCTTCGACGGCAACATCCGCAAAAGCGATCTGACCGCGGATACGCCCTACAATACCTATACCCGGGCCGGCTTGCCGCCCACACCGATCGCCATGCCAGGACTGGAAGCCTTGCGCGCCACGCTGAATCCCGCCGCGAGCGACGCCATGTATTTTGTCGCCCGCGGCGACGGCACTTCCAAGTTTTCACGCACGCTGGCCGAACACGAGCGGGCGGTGGACCTTTACCAGCGCCGGGGACGCCCGCGCCAGTGAGCCGCGGCCGCTTCATCACGCTGGAAGGCATGGACGGCGCCGGCAAGACCACGCACCTCGAGTGGCTGCGCGGCCACCTTGCCGGTCGCGGACTGCCCTTGACCGTGACCCGCGAGCCGGGCGGAACCCCGCTGGGGGAAGCGCTGCGCAAACTGCTGCTCGACAGCCATGAGCCGCGGACCCCGGACACCGAGGCGCTGCTGATGTTTGCGGCCCGCCGCGAGCATATCGCGACCGTCATCGAACCGGCCTTGGCCGCCGGCCGCTGGGTGCTGTGCGACCGTTTCACCGATGCCACCTATGCCTACCAGGCCGGCGGCAGCGGCATGGCCTGGGACCGCATTGCCGCGCTCGAGCGCTGGGTGCAGGGTGAACTGCAGCCCGACCTGACCCTTTATTTCGATCTCAGCCCCGAAATCGGGCGTGCCCGGACGAGGCAGGCGCGCAACCCGGACCGGTTTGAGCGGGAGCAGGCGGAATTCTTCGAGCGGGTGCGGGCGGCCTATCTGCGGAGAGCAGCGGAACACCCGCAAAGAATCCGGGTCATCGATGCCGCAGGCAGCGTGGCCGAAGTGCAGGCAAAGCTTGAGAATATATTTTCAACATTTTGATTTTAAATATAAATTCAACCCCCCATTCAATTGCTGGTGTTTTCTGAAGATAATTTTGTAATTATCTGATTATTAATGACTATCTGGTTCAAATCAGAGTTGGCGCGTTTGCTCGCGCAAAAGGATCAGCTGGCCCATGCGCTGCTGCTCAAAGGTCCGCGCGGCATCGGCAAGCAGGATTTCGGCATGGCACTGGCCCAGGGCTTGCTGTGCGAGCAGCCGGGACCCGAAGGCGCGGCCTGCGGCCGTTGCAATTCCTGCGCCTGGCTGGCTGCCGGCGCGCACCCCGATCTCCGCATGCTGTCGCCGGCGATCGAGGGTGAAGCCGATCCGGAGGCCGCTGACGGTGCAAAAAAAACCAAGGCCAGCCCTTGGATCAGCGTCGAGCAGGTTCGTGATCTGCATGATTTCATCCATGTTTCCAGCCATCGCGGGGGACGCAAGGTCATCGTGGCCAGCCCGGTGGAAGCCCTGAATGCCAATGCCGCCAATGCCCTGCTGAAAAACCTCGAGGAACCGCCGGCGCGGACTCATTTCATCCTGATCAGCCACCGTCCGCACCGGCTGCCGCGCACCATCATCAGCCGCTGCCGCCAGCTCAGCCTGGGACTGCCCGATCCGGCAACGGCCTTGGCCTGGCTGCGGGAGCAGGGCGTGGCGGAACCCGAGGCAGCCCTGGCGCAGAGCTCGGGAGCGCCGCTGCTGGCGCTGGCGGCAAGCGAGGGCGGGGAACTGGCGGAACGCAGGAATGTTCTCCGGCATATCGCCGATCCCGATTTCGATCCGCTGGCGGCGGCGGAAGCGCTGCGCGACCTGCCGCTGGAGCGCTTCATCGGCTGGATGCAGAAATGGACCCATGACATCGTCAGCCAGCGCATGCTGGGCAGTATCCGCTACAACCCCGACATGGCGCGTGAGCTGGCGCTTGTCGCCCGCCGCACCGATCCACTCGCGGCATTGCGGCTGCACCGCAAGCTGGTGCGCGAGCAGCGCAACATCCACCATCCGCTGAATGCGCGCCTGTACCTCGAAAGCGTGCTGGTCGCCTACGCGGCCACCGTGAATCCCGCGCGCCAGATCGCCTGACATGCTGGTCGACTCGCATTGCCACCTGGATTTTCCGGAACTGGCCGACAAGCTGCCGGCCGTCCTCGACGTCATGCGCGAAAACGGGGTTACCCGTGCCTTGTGCGTCAGTGTCACGCTGGAGGATTTTCCGAAAGTGCTGGCGCTGGCCGAGCAGCACGAGCAGCTTTGGGCCTCGGTGGGCGTGCATCCGGATTACCCCGACCTGCGCGAACCGTCCGTAACGGAATTGGTCGAGCTGGCGCAGCATCCGAAGGTGGTCGCCATCGGTGAAACGGGCCTCGACTATTACCGTCTGACCGGGGATCTCGAATGGCAAAGAGAACGCTTCCGGGTGCATATCCGCGCGGCGCGCGAGGCCGGTAAACCGCTGATCATCCATACGCGTTCAGCGGCTGCGGACACGCTGCGGCTGATGCGGGAAGAGGGGGCGGGGGAGGCCGGCGGCGTCATGCACTGCTTTACCGAAAGCTGGGAAGTCGCCCGCGGCGCACTGGATCTCGGGTTCTACATCTCCTTTTCGGGAATCGTGACGTTCAAGAACGCCAAAGACCTGAAGGAGGTGGCGCGGCAGGTACCTCTGGACCGGATGCTGGTGGAAACGGATTCCCCTTATCTGGCGCCGGTGCCATTCCGGGGCAAAACGAACCAGCCCGGCTGGGTCAGGCACGTGGCGGAGGAAATTGCCTGTCTCCAGGGCCGCGAATTCTCCGAAGTTGCCGCCGCGACCACGGCAAATTTTTATAAATTATTCAATTTAAACAAATAGATATATGGTATTTCGAAACTATATTCTGAGATTTTTGCTGATCGGATTCTTGGGGACCAGCATCACCGCCCAGGCCGGCGCCTACGAGGACATGCTGCAGGCCATCCATCTGGATGATGAAAAAGCCATTGCCGAACTGTTCCGGCGCGGCATGGACGTCGATACGGTCAGCCCCAAGGGCGAAACCCTACTGATGCTGGCGGTCCGCGAAGGCAAGCCCGGCGTGGTCAAAACCATACTGACCGCCCGTCCGCGCCTGCATTCCAGGAATCCGCTGGGGGAATCGGCGCTGATGCTGGCAGCCATCCTTGGCCACACGGAAATCGCCAGGCTGCTCCTGGACGCCGGAGCGCCGCCCAACCAGCCCGGCTGGACGCCGCTGATCTATGCGGCGGCCCGCAACCGGGTGGATATCGGCCGGATGCTGATTGCCAAGGGTGCGGACATCAATGCCGCGGCCGCAAACGGCACCACGGCGCTGATGATGGCCGCGCGCGAAGGCCATCTGCCGATGCTGCTGATGCTGCTGGAGCACGGCGCCGATGCGAAATACGTGTCGCCGTTCGGGCATTCGGCGCTGGGTAATGCACGGGACCGGGGACATGCGGAAATTGAGGCTGTGCTGCGCAGGGCTGGGGTTGAGGAATAAGAATTCCTGGAGGCATAAAACAAGACCTTTGAGCTGGCTGCTTACTACATTATGATTCGTATAATGTGTATTATGTAAAATAATACATGCGGTATTGCGGACCATAATCCGGGCCAGAATCACCCAAATAATCAAGGACTTGATACCGTTCCCTGTCGCGACACAATAAAAACGACAGGAACAACATGACACGCTACCGGATGCCGCCCGACTGGGCGAACTACGGCGCACGCTGGGGCAATGACGGCCTGCTGTATCTGGCCGAATGGCGGCGCGGATTCACGCACGGAGAGCTGCGGGCAATGTTTTTCGAATGCCAGCAGGTGCGGACCCTTAAAAACGAACGGGACGCCGCACGGCGCGATCTGGAGGCCCTAACGGCCCAATTTGAGGCCGTGGAAAGCCGTGCGGCATGGTATCGGCAGCAACTGACCCGAGAAGCCCGCCTCTACCCGCTATTTCAGCGACTCAGCCGCTAAAGACCCACGATTATCCGGCTACGCCGGACGCCGGCCGGTCGACGGCCGGAATAATGGGGAATCCGAAAAACGCACCACATAAAGCCGTGGCACGTTTTTCGGAACAGCGTCTTTAAGGGTAAAGCCGGATAATCAACTGATCAAAAAGATCACTCAGAAAAAAACCCGCAGATGCGGGTTTATTTTTTGCTGCGCTTCGCGGCACGGGAAGAAGATTTATCAACCTCCGAAGGATCAGACGACTTACGGGTAACGATCACAGTAACAATGGCAACTAAAGTAGCCCCACCAATAACACCTGCAACCCAAGGCTGGCCTTGAATTGCTACGTAAGCCGAGATTATTAATCCAGAGATTGCAATCGCGCCACCGATTAGAACACCCGATATACGCTCAGCAAAAATAAAGCTATTGACTCTGCGGGATTCACGCCGCCTAAAATCAGCCTCAATCTCAGTCTGTTTAACAACCCATTGCACAAGCGATGGATCAATTCGACTTAAATGCTCAAGATTGGCTGCAGGCAATATAGGACTATCGGTCGTCGTATGAGACACCGATAGCTGCTGACCATTGCGATCAGTAGCCCGAACGTTCGTATGACCGCTCGACATGCTTCCCCCTAATCACGCGCCGCATGTCACTTCCAAAATTCCTAACGTCCTCGGCTAGGTTCATATTATCTTTTTCGAACCCATATTCTGTACGAACGTAATCACGTGGATGCACGTATGCATCCACCATGAGAGTAAAGCCATTCGCAAAATATCTGAGAATCTTCATAGGTAAAGGAGTTGACAGCTCATTTTTTCATAAGTTCAACTTTTATGCAAATTTCCCTTTTAATTCACAAAGATACATAAAAGCGTAAAAGAGAACGATCCACGACGATCAGCATAACCTTAGCGGGTTTATACCCGAGTGCGCAACAAGACAAATTTCCCCCTAACGTCCAACTCTAAAGCTTAGCATCGTAAAAAATCCCGGCCGCCGACAGATCCACAACCTCGATACGGCCGAGAGCCTCGAGCGCCGGCCGAGGGACAGCGCGGCCGGCAAATAGCACCCGGTTGTATTCCCGGTCCGGCACACGGCGCAGGCTGATATCCGGATATGCCGCCGCCATCGTGCGCAGGGTAGTCTGATACTCAGCATCGAACCGGCCGGCCAGCACATTCACCGCCACCAGCCCGTGCGGCCGTAGCGACCGGAACACCGCCCGATGGAACTGCCACGTTTTCAGGTGCGCCGGCGCATCCGTCCCGAGATACGCATCCAGAAAAATCACGTCATACGGCTCCGTGACCGCCTCGACAAAGGCCCGACCGTCACCGACATGCACCTGCATCCGGGCATCGTCGACAAACCCCATAAAACGACGCGCCACGTCGACCACAGCCGGATCAATGTCGACCAGATCAATCTGCGCATCCGGGAATTGCGCCCGCGTAGCCCACCCCAATACCCCCGCGCCCATGCCAACCACCAGAACACGCTGCGGAGGCCGCTGCAGCAGCTTATACACGGCCAACTGCGCCCGGATAAAGGAGTTAACGCAACGAGATCAGAACAACAGCGAGCGCATTCGATATTACAAATCAGGCGATTTATTTTGTTTGCCGTTTGAGATACGGCGGCAGTTGGCGGAAGCCACCGTGGCGGAAGAGTGCCTTCAGGAAGATTTTTCAAACAGCGTCACCGAACGTTTGCAGGCAACAAGCAAAGATAAACTTGATGCAGATACCATCAAGATTACCGAAGCCGAGTAGGCACTGCGTTCCACGATTCCCAAATAGGCAAACTACCATTCCCTAAAGACAGCTCTTAGGGATTTGACTTAATGAAATCTGGAAGATCGTGAGAAGCTGGCTCGCTGCCGCCCGCCCAGCGCCAGCGGGGCGGGCGGCAGCGACCCCATGTTCGTCCCGGTGCGCGTCGATGAACGCCACCATCACCTGCGTCCGCGGTCGAGCTCCGCCTGGGCAAAAAAAACCGACGCCTTGCGCAATATCTCGTTGGCGCGCTTCAACTCCCGATTCTCGCGCTCCAACTCCTTGAGCCGCTCGCGCTCCGAGCTCGTCACCCCGGCGCGCCGCCCCTGGTCACGCTCGGCCTGCCGCACCCAGCGGCGCAGCGTCTCGATCGTGCACCCAATCTTGGGCGCGATCGACTCTATGGCCGCCCATTGCGATCCGTGTTCGGCTTCGTGTTCGAAAACCAGCCGGACCGCCCTCTCCTGAAGCTCCTGCGGATACCTCTTCGTCGTGTTCATGACTCCATCCTCTCAAGAAATGGAGTCTCCGGGAATCCCGGGGCGATTCATCTCGTAACTAATTTTAGTGTGCGGATTCCCTAAGAAAAATCTGGCATCTAAAAAAACCTATCCCATCTTGACACGACTATGACGCAAACCCTACGCTTGATATTTACCATTAAATTTATTCGCACGTCGTGAAACCACTACCAGCAGCGCCCTTCGTCAATCACGTTGGCATTGTCTCTCAACCCATGGAGGGTGACGTTGCCGTCAGTTTTGTGCAATTGGAGTCACATCACCTGAACCGCATTGAATCAGCACACGGGGGACTAATCGCGACGTTACTCGACAATGCCATGGTAAACGCCGCACGCGCGGTCTCGGGTCCGGATGCGCGTCTCGCGACAATCGAGATGAAGATCAACTTCATGCGTTCCGGAAAAGGGGCACTCCGCTGTACCGCCCGCTGCCGTCACTCGACAGCAAAGCTCGCATTCTGCGACGCCGAAGTGCACGACGCATCGGGCAAATTGGTCGCCACGGCAAGCAGCACGCTACAGTACGTGGTTGGAAGCGGTCGCAAGTCCTGATCAAATTGCTGCGTGAATGCGCAGCATTCCCCTCGCACCGCTCCTCGCTTATTTCCCGCTGAAAAAATACTCCTGATCCTCACCCATCTTAGGTGGCGGCCGTTTTGCCATCGGCCGCACGTCATTGATGCGGACCGGACAGCCGATGCTCAGAAACTCTTTGCCTGCAGCACCCGGCTGGCTGACGACCTGACCGAGGCCCTCGCGCACATGCGGATCGTCAAGAATGTCGCCCACCGAATTGATCGGGCTGCACGGAACGCCGTTAGCAATCAACAACTCTTTCCATGCGGCCACCGTATCGGTCAGGAAGATTTTGGTCAGTCGTTCAACAACCACGGGCTTGCGTTCCTTACGTTGGCGGAGCGTCGCGAGGGAAGCATCTTCAAGGAAGTCCGTGAGTTTCAGCGCACTACACAATTTGCGGAAGTGCAAATCCAGATCAGCAACGACAACAATGAACCCGTCTTTTGCCTGAAAAGCCTGGTACACCACACCGGTCGGATGACCGGATCCCTGCGGCTGGGGCTTAATGCCCTTGTTGAGATAGAAGCCGGCGATGTAGGTGAGGAACCACAGTTGGGTTTCCAGTAGCGATGAATCGACTCGGACCGCTTCCCCCTTCTGCTCGCGGATCAGTAGCCCGAGGATGACTATTAGGCTGGTCATTAGCCCGCCACTCATGTCGACGATGGGAATACCGGCACGCACCGGCCCTTTGGGATCATTCGGATGCCCGGTGATGCTCATACCGCCAGAAAGCGCCTGGACAACGATGTCGTAGGCCGGGCGATCTGCCATCGAACCTTTGTTTCCGAATCCGGTCAGCGAGCAATAGACGATGCTGGAGTTGATTTTTTTGATGTCCTCAAAATCAAGCTTCAGTTTTTTGCACACGCTGGGTCGGAAATTCTGCAAAACCACGTCTGCGCCTTCGATAAGCTTGAACAGCTTCGTGCGATCCTCTTCCGACTTGAGGTTAATGACGACTGAACGCTTTCCGCGGTTCACAGCCTTGTAGTAATAGCTCATGTTCTCCTCATCGAAATGAGGAAAATGCCTCGACTGGTCCCCTTCTGGCGGTTCGATCTTGATAACCTCGGCGCCTAGATCGGCAAGCATCATCGTGCCGAGTGGGCCAGCCAGCACGCCGGTAAAATCAATGATGCGCCTGCCCGCCAGCGGACTGGTTGCCGATATTTCCTTCGCCGACCCGGTTTCTGCTTTGTTTGCCATATGCGTCATTTCCCCGTGAACTTCGGAGGACGTTTCTCGAGAAAGGATTTCACGCCTTCGTAGTGATCCTTGGTGCGGCGTGCCAGTGTTTGTGCAAACAGTTCGTAAGTCACCATACCGTCAACGCCGGTCTCGAATGACCGTGAGAGGATCTGCTTGGACATGCCAAGTGCCGTGGTGGCGCCGCCGGCCAACTCCGCGCCAATCTCCTTCGCTCGCTTCAGGGCATCATCGCTCGTGATCTCAGCGATCATGCCCATGTCGTATGCGGCCTGGGCTTCGACCGTGGCGCCGCGCAGGATGAGGCTTTTAGCACGCGCCATGCCGACCAGCCGGGGGAGCGTGAACGCGCCGGCCCAGTCGGTGACAAGTCCGCGCTTGGTAAATCCGAAGCCGAACTTGGCCCGGGTGTGGGCCACAACGATATCCGCAGCCAGCGCAAAAAAACAGCCGCCGCCGAAGGCGGCGCCGTTTACGGCACTGATGACGACCAGCGGCGTGGTGATGAGCTTGCGCGCCATTTCGCCGACGTAATGGATTTTCTGCAGCGCCTCGACCGGCCAAAAGTCGTCGAAGTTGTCCATTTCCGATGACAGCTTGGAAACGTCGGCCCCTGAACAAAAAGCCTTCTCCCCGGCACCTGTGACAATCAGTACGCTGCAGCTATGATCCCTTTCAGCTTCATCAACGATTCGCATGAAATCGTAGCGCATGTCCCAGGTCAGAGCATTTCTGCTGGCGGGCCGGTTGATAATGAACGTCCACACACCTCCTGAACGATCAATGATGTAGTCCCCTCTGTCTTCTACTCCTGAATCCACTGTAAATCCTTCGGTTTAAAGTTGAAGTTGCTGCTGCGACCACACTGCGCGTAATTCATTTGGCTTTGATGTTGTTTTCCTTAACTAACCGGCGCCAAGTATCGACCTCTGCACGCACCTTCGATCTGAATTGTTCGGGGTTGCTTCCCACTGTAGAAAATCCTGTTGATATCAACACTTCTTTCATCTTCGGCATTTGTATAAGCTGAATCATGTCTTTGTGGATCTTTCTAACTATGGGCTGCGGTGTGCCAGTCGGCACGAATAGCCCATACCAAACGCTTGTGTCAAAACCAGGATAGCCAGACTCCGCTATGGTCGGTACGTCGGGCATGAGTTCCGTGCGCTTTAAACTACTCACTCCGAGCGGATTAATTTTTCCGGATTTTTGCTGCGGCAGTGTGGTGTTGACTATATTGAATATAATGTGGACATGACCACCAATGAGTGCCGCCAGCGCAGGCCCAGCGCCTGTGTAAGAGATGTTGTTCAGTCTTATCTTTGCAACAGACTCGAACAGGGCCATTGTCATGTGCCCCGCACTCCCGATACCAGCATTTGAGTACAGCACTTCCCCAGGTTTGTTATTAGCTAATTGCACGAGATCTTTCACCGATTTTGCCGGGAATGATGGGTGTGCCGAAAGTACCTGAGGCGTATAAGCAATCTCGACAACAGGGGCGAGCTCCTTTATTGGGTCGTAGTCAAGATTTTCGTGCAGTGCTGGAGCTACCGTGATAACAGTGGCTGAACCAAACAGGATTGTGTAGCCGTCCGCTTTTGCCTTGGCCACTAAAGCCGTACCGATTCGCCCTCCGGCCCCACCCCGGTTATCGACCACTACTGGCTGCCTCCACATCTCGCTCAGGTTATTGGCAAATGAGCGAGCAATGAGGTCAGTACCGCCACCAGCAGCGAAAGGCACAACGATGCGCACCGGCTTTGTCGGATAGTCCTCTGCTGACACCTTCAATGAACCCATGATGCTGAACCCGATTGCCGCAACCAGCAACGTCATTTTTCTCAGGCTTTGTCCATCCGAAAATGTTGTCATTGCTCTCTCCTCGTTGTCATGATTACCTCTTCTGATTCACGCGTCCGGTTATACCCGCGTAACATGGGATACTGGCACGCCCCTCCTAATCAGCGCAGTCCATCTAGAGCTTTCATCAACTGCCCGACGGTACCGACACGCTCCAGCGACATGATCATGTCGAATGCTTCATCAGCGCCGGCATTGATGCCTCCGGCTTCAAGACAGTCACGGAACTTCGTAGCCAGTTCTGTACGTTTGAGTGGCATGTTGTGAGCACCGCGAGCCGAGCGAACCGGACCGCTGTCCAACCGTCGTCCGTCCCGGGTTGTGATTACGACGCAGTCGTTCAACGCGTAGCCCGCCTGATCCGGATCCTCAATTGGATCGAGGATTGTCACCACCCGCTTCATCATTGCCTGAACGTCCGCACGCTTTACGAAATCGTCCGTGAGTTCTCCAATACCCACGCGCCCGGCTATGATTGGCGCGACGACTGCAAACTCGAGGCTGAACTTTGCTTCTAGGCCGGTAGTCGGTGCATGTTGATGAAGAATGATGGAGTTGCGCTTGCTGACCGAGGCGTCGATTCGCTCAACGTCCTCTGCTTGGATTGGCGTCTTTTCAAGCAGGTCGAACACGCCGTCGATACAGCGGTGCGTGCAATAGCAGATGGGGTACTTTTTGACACTGATGCGATTATCCGACGTGATGTGCCAATCGATTCCTGCCCTCACTGGCCGCTCAAGATCAATACGTCCGCAATATGAAAACGCATGCAGGAATCCAGGCGAGTGCTCGAACACATCTTCAGCGCCAGTAAACCCGCCTTGTACCAGATGTGCAGCGACTAGACCTGAATGTGCCGCCTTGCCGGCGTGCAGGGGCTTGGTCATTGTTCCGAAATTCGCCACCAGTCCGGCGCTCTGTGATGCAGCGACACCCATTGCCCTCGCGGCCTGTTCCGCCGAGAACCCACGCAATGACGCGCAGGCTGCAGCACAGGCTACTGCGCCGAAGACACCCGTGGGCTGCCATCCCTTGATGTGAAACTTGTCGAGGTCGGCATCTCGCAGCACAAGATCAGCGATGGTTTCGTAGCCGGCGGCATAGGCAGTCAGCATTTGTTGTCCCGACGCATCGACAGCCTCGGCCTCTGCCAGTACTGCCGGCACAAGTGCCGAACTGACGTGGCCGATAGCCCGCTGAGAAATATCGTCATAGTCGAGCGCGTGTGCAGCGGTGCCATTGATCCAGGCGGCATCTATCGCGGATGCGCACCCCTGACGTCCCAGCAACGTAGCTACGCCGGACCCGGAGCTGATGATTGATTTAACGATCTGCACTGCGGGTTCCATAGAACCCGCGACGGCAACACCGATGGTGTCGGCAAAAGCCGTCTTGATGGCTTCACGCACATCCGCGGGAATGTCTTTGTATCGCAATCCGGCCACGAAGCGACCGAGCTCCAGACTAAGCCCCATGGCTCCTCCTCCACATTTCCGGTGCGCGCTCAACAAATACTCACACGCGCCGACTCCGACTATAAACTTAAATGTCCATTTATGGTATTACCAAAATTATAGGCCGTCAAACCTAGCTCTCGAATATCATTGCAGCCATTTGAAAAACCATTTGGAACACAATGAGCAAAGCAGCAGACTTTCACATGATGAGAGGAGCCGCCGAATCCGAGGGCGTGCCGCTTTATCTCCGCGTCGCGGCTTCGCTGCGCACCCGCATCCTTCAAGGAGAGTGGAAGGTTGGAGAACATCTTCCCGCCTTCGAGGAACTTGCCAAGACCTACGGAGTAGCGATGAACACCATACGCACAGCGGTCAAGGTGCTCTCTTCCCAGCTGCTTGTGACCAGTGCACGCGGACTGGGAACGCGCATCAGTGCAGACGCCGCCCCGCTGCTGCACCCCGAACTTAAAGCCGCCATCAATGCACCGCAAAGCCGGCTCTCTCCCGAGCACTCGATCACCATGCTGATCAACCGGGAAGTAAAAGCGCTATCGGACGAACTGGATGTCGGCTACGGTCAGGCTTCGCGCTACCGGCACATCCACAAGGTGCACAACTTTCGTGGCATTCCGTACGACATTGTCACGGCCTACGTGGAGAAATCAGAATTCGACCATTTCCCGAAAGGTGTCGCCAACAGCCAGACCTTGATGCGTCTGCTGCAGGAGCAAGGAAAGACGGAAATCGCCAGCTCCCGTCAGGAACTCACAATCACGCACGCTGATCCCGAGGCCGCATCCCTACTGCAGTACCCGCTTGCAGCGCCGCTCGCGAAGGTCAAGCACTGGCGACTCGATGCGCACGGGGTTGTCATCTATGCGTCCGTCGTGCTTTACCGCAGCGACATCTTCGTCTGGGACATCACCCGGAAGGGAGCGAGCGAACAAGTCCCTGACGACGAATTCATGGCACACGCAGCGACCAGATCACGATCCAGGGTAAAAATTTCGAAGGAAACCGGCAAGTAAGACCAACGCGAGATCCGGTGACATCCGGAACAACACAAGGAGGAAAGCATGAATACCGGAAAACTGCTTTACGAAATCAAGGAAAAAATCGCCTACATTACGATTAATCGTCCGGAAGTCATGAATGCCATGGACCCGGACGTCTACGATGCAATCTCAAAGGCATGGATCGACGTGAGAGACAACCCCGACGTCTGGGTTGCCGTAGTGACCGGCGCCGGTGAAAAAGCATTCACTGCAGGCGCTGATCTCAAGGCCATGAGCAAAAAGCCGCCTCGACAAAAAGCAGACTTCTGGCTTACTCAGAAAGACATGCTGCTCAACCGCGGCTTAGAAGTGTGGAAGCCCGTGATCGCCGCGGTCAACGGATATTGCCTGGCCGGTGGGATGACCTTGCTCTTCGGCACCGATATTCGCATCGCAGCAGAGCATTCCGTCTTCGAAATCTCTGAGGTCAAGCGCGGCCTACTCCCCGCCAACGGCGGCACACAGCGCGCACTGCGCCAGTTGCCCTATTCCGTCGCAATGGACATGTTACTGCGCGGCCGTCGCCTGACGGCGCAGGAAGCCTTATCTTTCGGCCTCATCAACGAAGTTGTCCCGATGGCGGAACTCCGCGCGGCTGCCGAACGTTGTGCTCGGCAACTTTGCGAACATGGTCCCCTGGCGCTTCGCGCCATCAAGGAACTGGCCATCCGAAGCCAGAGCCTTTCACTCGAACAGGGCATCCGGCTCGAACAGGCGGTTCAGGACATCCTGCATTCTTCCGACGACGCAAAGGAAGGCCCTCGCGCTTTCTCCGAAAAGCGCAAACCCATATTCCAAGCGCGCTAACGCCCACTGATGAGGAGAGAACTGTGAAACCCTATCGCTCGCTGCTTTATGTTCCCGGCAACAAGCCTACATGGATGGAGAAAGCGCTCGGCTATAGCGCGGACTGCCTGATCCTCGACCTGGAGGACTCGGTACCGGCCGCCGAAAAAGCCGCAGCGCGACCGCTTGTAAAAGCAGCCATCTCAGCACTCAAGGCAAAAGGGCAATCGGTCAACGTCAGAATCAATCCGTTCGACACGGGTCTCACACTGGATGATATCGAAGGTGTTCTCTGCCCAGAGCTGAACGGCATATCCCTGCCGAAAGTGGAATCCATAGCCGACATGATGCAACTCGATGCACTGCTCACCCACATCGAGAAACGCATGGGCATGACACCGGGCAATATTGAAACGCCGCTCGCCTGCGAAACGGCAAAAGGCATGCGCAACATCTACGATATCGCGACTGCGTGTCCGCGCGTAAAACGCGTCAGCATCGCAGCCGGCCCTGGCGGTGATGCGGCCAGGGCCATCGGCTATCAGTGGACAAAGGAAGGAACTGAAACGCTTTTTCTGCGCTCACGCACGATACTGGAGAGCCGCGCAGCAGGAATTAAGTATCCGACAATCAGCTCGTGGTGGAATATCAAGGATATCGAAGGCCTCGAGCATGATGCTCGCCTAAACCGCCAGCTCGGATTCCGCGGTATGACTGTCATCCATCCCTCACACGTTCCCATTGTGAACAAAGTATTCACGCCTACGACCGAAGAAGTTGCCTACTATGAGGGTCTCATCGTCGCCATGGAGGACGCCCGAAAAGCTGGAACTGCAGCCGTAACCTACAAGGGCGACATGATCGACGAAGCAATGGTAAAAACAGCTGAGGAAATGCTTGCCCTGGCACGCGTGTCCTAACCGGCAAATTGTCACTAGCAACGGAAATCCCGCCTACCCCAAGCAGTCTGCATCCCCGAGTAAGTTTGACAGTCTCACCTTGATTTTCTGGCGTTGTAATAAAAAGGAATTGTTGTCAGCAATCCCTACTGCGCGACCTGGAAGGCGACGAGTATTGGGTAACTCACAATTTTGCGAAACAAATTCACAGATCGAAGGGATCGGAATCGTCCCGAGGCACTTTCTGTAATCCGAGCCTTTTAGCCATTCCTGCAAGCGATCCTCGCACAAAGTCGCTGTGTTCCGCGGTTAGGCGCTCATAAGTGCGCCAGCGCATCCTTTTTGGTTTCCCGCCCTCCAGATTGAAGATGCCCACAGGCCAGCCCAGTCGCCGTCGAATCCTGTCCGCTCGCCGCGCTGCTCGGTCATCGACGCCCTCCTGTTGGCAGGCATAGGTTAATCGCCAGCAGTGCCGGCAGGCAGCCTTGACGAATTCGACAGCCTGTATCGCGAACTGGCGAAGTAAGCCGTGGCGCGCGACTACCTGACCGTGGGCGATGTGCTCGGCATGCACACGGTGCTGGTGCAACGTTACGGCGGTGCGCCGGGTATGCGCGATCCGGGGGCATTGGAAACTGCGTTGTTCCGCCCGCAGACCGGCTACTACGAGGACGTCGTGGCAGAAGCGGCGGCGCTGCTGGAAAGTCTGACGATCAACCACCCCTTCATGGATGGCAACAAACGCATCGCCTTTGCAGCGGCCGACGTGTTTCTTCGAAACAATGGCTGGCGTCTGCGACGCGCGCCGATGCAGATCCACGCCGAGATGATGCAGATGTTCGAATCGGGAACATTCGACATCGCCCACATCGATCCGTGGCTGCGTGGTTTTGCGCAGGCCGAGGAAACCTGAGAAGGCGAAGGCCCGGGAAATCCGCTATCCGCGCAGAACGCGAGGCAAATATCGTTTCCTAGCCGGATCACGCCCCGGATTCCGCAGCGCGATCACGCACCAGAGCCTCCGCCAGCGCCGCGGTGCTGCCCTCCTCGATCCGTTCGAGCCCGCCCGCACCCACGTGGTAGATGCAGGCCTCGGTCACGATGAAATCCATCGGAATGTCGTGGGGCTGCGGATGGATCGTGTCGATGCGCGACAGTTCGAAGGCGACGCCGATCTTCAGCGGCATCGGCTTGATCGAAGCCAGCGTCCGGTCGAAAAACCCGCCGCCGTAACCGAGGCGGTATCCCCGCTCGTCGAAGCCGACCGGCGGAATCAGCAGCGCCTGCGGCACCACCACGGACGTGTCGGGCACCGGCAGGTCGTAGACGCCCGGCGTCGTCGCGACGCCGGGCCACCATTCGCGGAAGCGCAGCGGCGCGCCCTTCTGCACGACCTCGGGCAGCGCCGCGACTGCCCCGCGCCGCCGGAAGTCGCGGATCGCGAAACGCGCGTCGAATTCCCCCTGAAACGGCCAGTACATGCCGACCGTCATCCCGCCCAGCAGCGGGAATCCCCCGACCAGCCGGCGGGTCATGGCGGTGGTCCAGTCGCGGTAACGCTCCTCCGCAACCATCTGGCGCCGCGTCAGCAGGGCCGCGCGCTGCGCCTTGCGCCAGGCCTTCAGATCGTCCGGAGAATTCATGTCGACGTTTCCCGAATGGTGTCCGGTCATTATCTCAATCGCGCGCCGGCCGCGCGCAACTGCGCCTCTGCCTCTGCGCCGATCCGCTCCACGATCGTCGCGGCGTCCTCGATGCCATCGATCAGATCCACGACCTCCCCCGCCCAGACCGCCGTGGCGTCGAAATCGCCCTGCGCGGCGGCAGCCTGGTACGCGCCGCGCTCGTCCTTCTGCGCGGCGGCCAGTTCGGCCTCCCGCCCGTGCCAGCGTTCGATGAAACCGTTGCGGAGTGCGCGGCCGGGATAGCGCGCAGGCCAGGCATAGCCGCGCACGATGTCGAAGACCCGCGTGCGCGCGGTGCCGCTCCCCGCCGCGGCGACGATGCGCCGTTTCGCCTCGTCGTGCCCGAGCGCCTCGCGCGATGCGTAGAACCGCGTGCCCAGCAGCGCGCCCTGCGCGCCCAGCATCAGCGCCGCCGCCAGCCCCCGGCCGTCACCGATGCCGCCGGCCGCGACCACCGGCACCGGATCGACCGCGTCCACCACCGCCGGCACCAGCGGCAGCGTGCCGCGCGATCCGCTGTGACCGCCCGCTTCCGAGCCTTCCGCGACGATCAGGTCCGCCCCCGCCGCGCGGGCCGCGCGCGCCTCCGTCACGTCCTGCACTTGGCAGATCAGGCGGCAACCCGCCGACTTGATGACCTGCTGGTAGGGGCTGGGATCGCCGAACGACAGCATGACCGCGTCCGGGCAGTACTCCAGCACCGTGTCGAGCACCGTCCTGTCGATGGCCCAGGTGATCAGGCCGACGCCCCAGGGGCGCCGGGTCTCCTGCACGACCTTCGACAGTTCCGCGCGCAGCCACGCCTTGTCGCCGTAGCCGCCGCCAACCAGCCCCAGCCCGCCCGCGTTCGAAACGGCCGCCGCCAGCCGGCCACCGGCGATGCTGCCCATGGGCGCCAGCATGACCGGATGCCGCAGGCCGAACATCTCCGTGAGTGCAGTGGCGATCATGGTGAAAAACCCCGCGGTATCCGGAAAAGGAAGGGAAAAAGAAGGAAAATGGAAGTTGGGCCATTTATATCATGCTGTGATATAAATGGCCAATGAGCACGACACCCCGACGCGCGCGGCAGACCGGACGGACGCTGTCGAAGCGCGACTTCGAAAGGCTGGCCCATTTCCGCTACCAGCTGCGGCGCTTCCTGCGCTTCAGCGAGGACGTGACGCGCGGAAAGGGCATCACCGTGCAGCAGTACCTGCTGCTGCTGCAGATCAAGGGGTTTCCCGGCCGCGAATGGGCCACGGTCGGCGAACTGGCGGAACGCCTGCAGGCGCAGCCTCACGGCGTGGTGTCACTGGTCTCGCGCTGCGAACAGGCCGGATTGATCAGGCGCTGCGCCAGCCTCGTCGACCGGCGGCAAGTCGAGGTGCGGCTCACGGACAAGGGCGAACGCTGCCTGCAGCAGCTCGCGCGGCTGCACCGCATCGAGCTGATGTCGCTGGGTGCCGGCTTCCTGATACCGGAACTGGAGCGCGAATGACCGCCGCGCCGCCCTCCCCGCGGCTGCTCGCCGCGATCGCGCTGCAGATTCCGGATGCGCTGATCTGCGCCGACACCGGCGGCAACATCCTTGTCTGGAACGAGGGCGCCGAGCGCATCTTCGGGCACACCGCCGCGGAGGCCGTCGGCCGCAGCCTTGATCTGATCATCCCCGAGACCTTCAGGCAGGCGCATGACGAAGGCTTCCGGCGCGCCGTCGCGTCCGGACGCACCCGGCATCCGGCGGGCCGCGTGCTGACGACCCGGTCCATGCACAAGGACGGCAGCCGGCTTTACGTCGATCTGAGCTTTGGTCTGGTCAAGGACGAAGCCGGCGCGGTCATCGGCGTGCTGGCCGTCGCGCGCGACTGCACCGAACGCCATCTCGCCGCCCGCGCCGCCGGCCGCGCATGACACCCGGTGCGCGCCTGCGCCCGATTCGCCCCGCGGTTTCCGGGATCATTGGCTCGATATAAAATATCGTTTAAAATCAAATACTTAAAAAATACACCTTCAGGCCAGTGCAGACTGCGCCGCCGTGACGATGATCTCGATCTTCCAGGACGGATCCGACAGCGCGGCCTGCACGGTGGCGCGCGGCGGCGCGGCGCCCGGCGTCACCCAGGCGTCCCAGACCTCGTTCATCGCGGCGATGTCCTTGATGTCCGCCAGGAAAATCTGCGCGCGGAGCATATGCGCCTTGCCGCTGCCCGCTTCCGCAAGGCGCCGGTCGACCTGCGCCAGCACATCGGCCGTCTGGCTGCGGATGTCCGCGGCCTCGCACTCCGGCACCATGCCGGCCAGGTACACCACGCCGTTGAAAACCGCGGCCTCGCTGTAACGCGCCGCGACATGCAGTCTCTGCAAACCCATTTCGTCCCTTTCCCGATTCTCCGGGTTGTCCCGGATCGAACTAAGCCTTGATGCCGGTGATGTTGTACACCGGCACCGGCTCCGCCACGCCCTTGAAATTCATGCTGCCCAGCTGCTCGGCCTGCACCTCGTTCTCGACGCGGACGTAGGTTTTCTGGTTGGTCAGGATCTGGCCGCCTTTCGCTTCGCCGCACAGCCGCGCGGCGTGGTTGGTCACCGATCCGATGCAGGTGTAGTCCCAGCGCCCTTCGAAGCCGATGGTGCCCAGCGTCGCGTAGCCCTGGGCGATCCCGATGCCGAGGTCCAGGCCGAAGCCGCGCTTCTGCCAAGTCTCACGCAGCGGCACGAAGTCACGCTGCATTGCCAGCGACATGCGTACCGCGCTGGCCAGCGGGAATTCCATTTTGATCGGGTCGTTGAAATAGATCATCATGCCGTCGCCGGTGAAGCAGTCCAGCGTGCCGCCCTCGGCCAGGATCAGCGGCCCCAGCGCGTTGTGGTATTCCGACAGCATTTCCATGACCTCCTCCGGCTCGGCCTTGTCGGTGAAGGCCGTGAAGCCGCGCATGTCGATGAACACCACCACCACCTCGCGGCGGTGGGCCTGCAGCATCTTCTCGCCGCCGGTGTCGAGAATGGCCCTGGCGATCTGCGGCGAGAAGAAGCGCTTCATCAGGCCCAGCCGATCGAGCTCGGACAGTTGCTGCTTGACGCGCTCCTCCAGCGTGCGGTTCAGCTCGTGCAGCTCGTCGCGCAGCCGCTTCTTCTCCAGGCTCGCGCTGACCCGCGCCGCCAGCAGCGTCGGATCGAAGGGTTTCGGCAGGTGGTCCTCGGCGCCGAGCTTGATGCAGCGGATGACGCTTTCCTGGTCCTCCACCGCGGTGATCATGATCACCGGAATGTCGCGCAGCTGCGGATCGCCCTTCATGCGCTCCAGCACCTCGTAGCCGCTGACCTCGGGCATCATGACGTCGAGCATGACGAGGTCGAATTTCTTCTGCTGCAACTGCTCCAGCGCCTGGCGGCCGTCGTTGGCGGTCGAGATGTTCCCGTAGCCCTCGCGCTTGAGCCGGCGCGTCAGCGTGTAGCGGTTGTCGTCGTTGTCGTCGACGACCAGCAGGGCCGATTCCTTGACGGACTCCTTGATCGATTCTTCAGACGCCTCTTTCATGAACGGGACTCCTGCGGTATCAGCGCGTTGATCTTGCCGAGCAGCCGCTCGAAATCGACCGGCTTGGTGTCGAAATCGTCGCAGCCCGCTTCGAAGGCCCTTTCCTTCTCGCCGGTCATCGCGTTGGCCGTCAGCACGATCAGCGGAATCTTTCCGGTGGCCCCGTCCTGCTTGATCCGGCGCGTCGCCTCCCAGCCGTCGAGCACCGGCAGGCTCAGGTCCATCAGGATCAGGTCCGGCCGCTCGCTGCCCGCCCTGGCCACGCCCTCCGCGCCGTCGCGCGCGATCAGCACGGTGAAGCCGGCGCGCTTGAGCCGGCGCTCCAGCATGTAGATGTTGTCATCGTTGTCCTCGACATAGAGAATCTTCATGCTGCTCCTTCCCCTGCATTGTTCACATTTTCTTCCGCCGCCGGACCGTCCCGGCGGCGCGCGACCGACACCTCCAGCACCTGCCCGATCTCGCCCAGCAGCTCGGCCAGTTCCGCCGCCCCCTTGCCCATGACCCGCTCGACCTGGCCGTTCAGCCGGTCGCGCTCCTCCGCCGTCAGATCCTTCGCCGTGATCACCAGCACCGGGATGTCGCGCCATTCCGGCCGGGCGCGTATTTCGGCCAGGAACTCGAAGCCGTTCATCTCCGGCATCATCAGGTCGAGCATGATCACGTCGGGCCGCGACTTCGCCAGGCTGTCGAGGCCGAGGCGGCCGTTGGCCGCCTCACCCACCTCCCAGCCGTCGCGCCGCAGCGACTGGCAGATGCCGCCGCGCATCAGGTCGTCGTCGTCGATGACCAGCACCCTGCGCCCGGCGGCGCCGCAGGCCGCGCGCAGCGCGCCGGTCAGCCTGTCGCGGTCCACCGGCTTGACCAGGTACTCCGTCGCGCCCAACGCGTAGCCGCGGGTGCGGTCGTCGATGATGGTCATCAGGATCACGGGAATGTCCGCGAGCTCCGGGTCGCCCTTGATCGCCGCGAGCACGGTCCAGCCGTCGAGCTGCGGCATCAGCACGTCGAGCGTGATCGCCGCCGGATGCAGCTCGCGCGCCAGGCGCAGGCCTTCGTGGCCGTCGGCGGCCGTCGCCACCTTGAATCCCTTGCGCGTCAGGAAGCGCTCGGTCAGGTCGCGCACCGATTCATCGTCGTCGATGACCAGTATCGTTCCCGCGCCGGCCGCCGCGGACGCCCTGGCCGGCGCCGCCGCGGCCGGGCGCGCCGCCACCGGCGCCGCACCGGCTTCGGCCGGCAGGTTCACGAGAAAGGTCGACCCCTTCCCGGGCTCGCTGGTCACCGTGATGTCGCCGCCCATCATCTGGCACAGCCGCCGGCTGATCGCGAGGCCCAGGCCGGTGCCGCCGTACTTGCGCGTCGTCGACGCGTCCGCCTGCACGAAGTCGTTGAACAGCCGCGACAGCTGCTCCGGCGTCATGCCGATGCCGCTGTCCTTCACCGCGATCGCGATCCAGTCGCGTCCCTCCCGCGCCTCGCGCCGCACCGTGAGGCTGACGCTGCCCTTCTCGGTGAACTTGTTGGCGTTGCTCATCAGGTTCAGCAGGATCTGGCGCATGCGCATCGGGTCGGCGCGCATCGCGCCGATGTCCGCCGGGCAGTCGAGCACGATCGTGTTGCCGTTCTTTCCCGCCAGCATCTCGATGGTCTTGGCCACGTCGGCGGCCAGCGGCGCGACCGGAAAGTTCTCCGGATGCAGGTCCATCTTGCCGGCCTCGATCTTCGACAGATCGAGAATGTCGTTGATCAGCTCCAGCAGGTGCCTGCCGGCGCGCAGCACGCGCTCCAGCGGCTCGATCTCGTCGTCGCGCTTCAGGTCGCGCGCGTCCTCCAGCAGCATCTCGGTCACGCCGATGATCGCGTTCAGCGGCGTGCGCAACTCGTGCGACATGTTGGCGAGGAACTGCGACTTGAGCTGGCTCGCGGCTTCCAGCTGCACGCCCTTCCGGCGGATTTCCTCGAACAGGCGCGCGTTCTGGATCGCCAGCACCGACTGGCCGGTGAAGGCCTGCAGCATGTCCACCACCGCGGGACCGAAGGCGCCGGGCCTGATGCGCCGGATCACCAGGCCGCCGACCAGCCGGTCGTCGCGCAGCAGCGGAACGCCGAGCACGGCGCGGTAGCCGCCGCCCTGCCTGTGCGCGTCGCGCAGCCGGTATTCCGGCGCCTGCTCGACATCGGCGATCTGGAAGGCCGCGCGGCGCGCGGCCGCCATGCCCACCGCGCCCTCACCCACCTTGAGCCGGGATTTGCGCAGCGTCTCGACGGCGCTTGCGGACAGGCCGACGTTCACGCGCGGATCGAAGACGCCCGCGGTTTCGTCGTATTCGTACAGGGTGCCGGAATCCGCGCCGCCCAGCCTGACGGCCTGGGTCACGATGGTTTCGAGCACGCGGTCGATGTCCAGCGAGGCGCTGACCATCTGCCCGACCTCGCCGAGGATGCGCAGTTCCCCGAGCTGCTTTTCCGCCAGATCGGCGCGCATCCAGCTCTCCGCCAGGTACACCTTGACCATCAGGCACAACAGCACGGCGCCCAGCGCGGCGAGCAGCACCATCGCCTCCAGCAGCGACCTGTCCTTCTCGATTTCGTCCTGCCGCGCCGCCAGCTTCTGCGTGGCTTCCAGCAGCGCGTCGGTGTCGCGCAGGATGTTGTCGACGATGCGCTCGCCGTCGGCGCGGACGGATTCCGCGCCGGCGCCGCGCATGTAGCCCAGCGCGATCACGTTGGATTCCGCGTCTTCCCAGGTCTGTGCCACGCCCGCCATTTCCGGCACCACCCGCAGCGCCCAGTCCGGCAACCGGGATTCGCCGGCGTTGCCGCCGTCCTTCAGCACCGCGACGACCTCGACGATGCGGTTGCGCGCCTCGAGCAGTTGGTCGAATCCCTCGGAATCGCCGTGCAGCGCCTGCTGCGCGGCCTTGCCCAGGCGCTGCGACAGCATGCTGATTTCGGCATTGGCCTTGGCGTAGGCCGCGCCGGAAGTCACGCGCACGTCGTTCAGGAAGGCCAGGATGCCGACCGCCAGAAACAGCAGAAGCAGCGCGCCGCCCAGGATCTGCATCTGCGCGCCGACCGCCAGATGGCCGATCAGCGGCAGCGGCTTTCTCAGCACGCGCCCGAGCAGCCCGCATCGCCCGGCGGCCGCGCCGGTTTCCGCACCGTTGTCCCGCATTGCCGTCACGTCATCCCCCTGTCGCGCCCACGATCCGATTGGCAAACATCGTTGGCAAAATCGTTGGCAAACGTCGATTGTAAACATCGGCACTTAACCGACGGACCATCATCCAGGCTGCGCGATGATGCCATCGACCGATGCCGGAGTCAGGCCCCCCGGAGTTTAGCCCCTTTTTACATCGCATCGCGGCAGCGCGGCAATGCCTGTGGTCTAATCGCGGCCATGCTGTCCTACCGCCACCAGTTTCATGCCGGCAACGTGTCCGACGTGTTCAAGCACGCCGTGCTCGCGCGCCTGCTGGCCGCGCTCGGACGCAAGGACAAGCCCTATCAGCTGCTCGACACGCACGCGGGCACGGGACTCTACGATCTCGACCATCCGTGGTCGCGCAAGACGGAGGAATGGCGCAAGGGCATCGGCCGCATCTTCGGGCGCGCCGACGCGCCCGGGGCGCTCGTACCCTATCTCGATGCCGTGCGCGCTGAAAATCCGGACGGGCATCTGCGCCGTTATCCCGGTTCTCCGCGCATCGCGCGCCGCCTGATGCGGCCGACCGACCGCCTGGTGCTGTGCGAGCTGAACCGGGACGACTGCGCCGCGCTGAAATCCGCGATGGGCGGCTTCCGGCACACCGCCGTCCACAACCAGGACGGCTTCGCGTCGGTCCGCGCCTTCCTGCCGCCGAAGGAACGGCGCGGCCTGACGTTCATCGACTCCGCCTTCGACCAGGCCGACGAGTTCGCGCGGGTCGTCCGCACGGCGAAGGAGGCGCACGCGCGCTTCGCCGGCGGCATGATCGCCGTCTGGTATCCGCTGATGGCGCCGTCGGCGATGGAGGCCTTCGCCCGCAGCGTGCAGGCCTCCGGCCTCCCGGAAACGCTGCAACTGGAACTGGCGGTGCACCCGGAGCATTTCAGCGAGCACATCCGCGGCAGCGGCATGATCGTGGTCAACCCGCCGTTCGGGCTGGAGCGGGAAGCCCCGCCGCTGCTCGACTGGCTGTGGCGGGCGCTGTCCCCGGAAGGTGAAGGCGGCGCGCGCTGCGAATGGCTGCTGCGGGAATGAAAAACGCCGCGGAAAACCGCGGCGTTTTTCGTGGCCGGATGCGCGTGCATCAGCCCTTGGTGCGGCTGCGGTATTCGCCGGTGCGGGTGTCGATCTCGATCTTGTCGCCGGTGGCGCAGAACAGCGGCACCGGGATTTCGAAGCCGGTCGCCAGTTTTGCCGGTTTCAGCACCTTGCCCGAGGTATCGCCGCGCACCGCGGGTTCGGTGTAGATGATCTCGCGCACCAGCGTCTGCGGAATCTCGACCGAAATCGGGCGGCCTTCGTAAAGGGTGACCTCGCACTCCATGCCGTCCTCGAGATAGTTCAGCGCCTCCCCCATGTTCTCCTTGTCCACCTCGTACTGGTTGAACTCGGCGTCCATGAACACATAGGACGGCTCGGAGAAGTAGGAATAGGTCACTTCCTTGCGTTCGAGCTGCACGACGTCGAATTTTTCGTCGGCGCGATAGACGGTTTCCGTGCCGCCGTTCGACAGCAGGTTCTTCAGCTTCATCTTCACCACCGACGCGTTGCGGCCGGACTTGCTGAACTCGGCCTTCAGCACGACCATCGGGTCCTTGCCGACCATGATCACGTTGCCCGCGCGGATTTCCTGAGCGATTTTCATATCCCTGCACCCTCGATTGACCGGAGTAAAAAGGCGCTATTTTACCTTGCAGCGCGCAAATTCCACCAGTTGAGCGGCCAGTTCGCCGGCAGCGGCCAGTTTTGCGGACCAGCGCAGGGCATGCCGCGCAAGATCCTCCTCCGCATCCCTCAGGCCCGACCACGACAACAAGGGATCGGCAGTGCCGGCGTTCCAGTCCCGCCAGAAGGCCTGCAGCGCGGCGGCAGCAGGCGCCGCCAGGTCCGCGCAATAGCGCGCGAGAAAAGCCGCCATCTTGCGCCGATGGGCGCCGTCCTCCTGCCGGTAAGGCTGCCAGACCAGCGGCCGGCCGGCCCACTGCGCGCGCAGGAAGGAATCTTCGCCGCGGACGAAATTGAGATCGCAGACCCACAACAGTTCGTCGTATCGCGCCTGCGGCAGGAAAGGCAGCGCGCGCACTTCGAGCGCGCCCCGCCGCCAGGGTCCCCGCCCCGCGGCGGCCTCCGCGCCCAGCCAGCGCCGGACCGCCGGCAGCAACGCCCCTTCGGGCACGACCAGCATCAGCGGCCGCGCATCTGCCGCCATCGCCGACAGCAGGCCGGCGACCGGCGCATCCGCATAGGCAAAGAGCGAGGCTGCCGGTACCCGCGGTGCGTCGAACCCGAGGCCGTTCCAGAAAATCTGCCGCGCCGCCGTGCCGAAGTCATCCCGCCGCGCCAGCAGGCCGGATTCGCGCGGCAGGCCGCCGGTCGCCGGCGTGAATCCGGGAAAGAAGAAATAACGCGGCAGGGACAGTTGCGGATGCTGCGAAGACAGGCCGTGATGGCTGTCCACCCAGTCCTCGGCGCTGAGGTATTCGAGAATGATCCACAGCGGCGGCCTCGCGGCCCGTGCCATGCGCTGAACCCACTCTTCCGGCAGCCCGCAGCCGAAAGCCTCGATCACCACCGCCGCATCGTCGGCGGGCAATCCCGCCTGCGGCCAGCGGCAAACCGTGACGCCGTCGCAGGACTGCTGCGGCAAGGCGGGATCGAACGCGGGATGCAGCGCCTGCAGCGTCTGCGGATGGTCGATCCACAGCCGCACCGGCAGGTCGTGTTCATGCCGCAGGATGCGCGCCAGGCGCCAGCACACCCCGGCATCGCCGAAATTGTCGACGACACGGCAGAAAATGTCCCAGACCTTCGAAGCGGTTCGTCCTGCGGTCATGATCGGCGGGATTATGCAGCGCGGCCTGCCGGCGGCGGGTGAAAAAAAAACCGGGCTTGCGCCCGGTTTCTTTCGCTGCATCCGGTGTGGCTCAGGCCGCCTGGATGTTGCTCGCCTGCTGCTTGCCCTTGTTGCCGGCGGTGATGTCGAACGTCACCTTCTGGCCTTCTTTCAGGGTTTTGAAGCCGCTCATGTTGATGCCCGAGAAATGGGCGAACAGGTCTTCGCCACCGCCGTCCGGGGTGATGAAGCCGAAACCTTTTGCGTCGTTGAACCACTTAACGGTACCGGTTGCCATGATGTGTATTTCCTTTTGAGGATGGATAAATTCCGGCTTGCGCCGGGCATCGTATTTAAATCTCACAGCCCCAAAAGTACGAACACCACTGACTGCATACGCGGGAACCGCTAACTTTCAAGTACTTAGAAACCAAACACGCGTCGCCGTTATACGGAATGCCCGCCGCAGCGTCAAGAAAAGTTTATATGCTGCCGTGGTGAAGTATAAAATAATCAATAAAATCAATTAGTTATAAACTTTTTTGCAAACTCGCGCGCAGCCTGTCCATTGATCTTTTCGATCCGCGCATGCACTTCGCGCACCCGCGCGCGCTGGTTCTGGCTGAAATAGGACGCCCCCAGCTGCCGCAAGGCCTCCAGGTCGTCGGCCTTCAGGCGCAGCGCTTCCTGCGACGCTTCGACCGCGCGATCGTACTGGTTCAGCGCGAGGTAGGTTCCGCCCGCCCCCATCCACGCCTCGTAGCTGTCCCCGTCGAGTTTCAGGGCCTGGTTATAGGCCGTGATGGCGCGCCGCGGCCGGTTGATCAGCCGGTAGGCCTCGCCCAGCGCCACCCAGGCCTGCACCGAAGCCGGCACCGCGCGCACCCACTGCTGCGTGGCCGCCAGCAGGCCGACCCAGTCCTTCTTCGCGCGCAGGGTTTCGCGGCGGGCCTGCCATTTCTCGTTGGCCGCATCGCGATTGGCCAGCGTCGGCGCAGTGCCGCCGCGTCCGGCCAGTTCGGCGATCCAGGCCGCGGGCAGCGCGAAATTGAGATTCTGCCCCTCGGTGATGATGAAGGCGGTAAGCCCGACCAGCCGCCCCTCGACGTCGAACAGTCCGCCGCCGCTGGAGCCCGAGGAAATCGGCGCGGAAGTCTGGATGTAATGCGCGCCGTCGATCTCGCGGATGCTCGACACCAGCCCTTCGCTGATGGTCAGTTCCAGTCCTTCCGGAGCGCCGACCGCATACACCCGCTGGCCGACGCGCAGGCGGCTGGTGTACAGGGGCACCCGCGGCGCGTTGAGCGTGGAGACCCGCAGCTCGCAGAGGTCGCGGTCCTGGTCAGCCGCGCGCAGTTCGCCACTGTGCATGGTCTTCCCGCTGGTCACCGAAAACTGCGTGCCGCCTTCCAGCACGTGGCAGTTGGTGACCACCGCGCCCGGCGCGGTGACCACGCCGCTGCCGAGGCTGGCGACGTTGCCGGCATTGTCCAGCGCCTGGATGGTGACGATGCTGCGCGAAACTTCCTGAAACAGCAGCTCCGGGTTCTTGCCCTGCGCCGCGGCGAAGGCCGGCAAAAGGCCGAGCAAGACCACGCTGAAACCTGTTCTCAACGGATTCTCCTGACAGTGCGGCGCGCGACGGCGCGCCGGAGGCAGGATTATATGCAAGCCTCCGGCCCGCAGGCCGTCCGCCCGGCGGAACAGGCGGCGTTACAGCCGCTGCAATGCCGCCGTGCTTTCGCGTTCCGCAATGAATCCGGGCCGCGGCTGCAGGCCGCCACGCGGAGGACCAAGCCGGTTGTCGACGCTGTTGTAGACGAAGAACAGGTTGGCCCGCGGGAAGGGCGAGATGTTGCTGTTGGAGCCGTGCATGGTGTTGCAGTCGAAGAACAGCACGGAGCCCGCCGGCCCCTTGGTCGACTGCAGGCCGCCGCGCCGCACCAGGAAGCCGAGGCTGGTGTCGTCCGGCACGCCGTACTCCTGCTTGCGCAGCGACTGCCGGTAATGGTCCTGCGGCGTCCGCCCGATGCAGGAGATGTAGTGCATGTGTGACCCCGGCACCAGCATCAGCGGGCCGTTGAACTCGTTGTTCTCGGTCAGCAGCACCACGCAGCTCAGCGCGCGCATGCGCGGCATGCCGTCCTCGATGTGCCAGGTCTCGAAATCCGAATGCCAGTAGAACTCCTTGCCGGCGAAACCGGGCTTCAGGTTGAGCCGCGACTGGTGGATGTAAACCTCGCTGCCGAGGATCTGCCTCGCCACGTCGAGCAGGCGGCCGTCGCGCATCAGGCGATCGAACACGGCGCTGAGGCTGTGCACCCGGAACACCGAGCGCACCGCGTCGCCGTCCGGCTCAAGCACCGCCTCCGGCAGGCCGCGCTCGCCGCTCGCCGCCGCGAGATCGTGCGCCTCCCGCAGCAATTCGGCGGTTTCCGCTTCCGGCAGCAGGCCGCGCAGCTGGATGAAGCCGTTCTTGCGGTAACTGCGCAGCTGGTGCTCGGACAGCGTGAATTCGCCCTTCGCATGGGGTCCGGGATACACCACCGGATCCTGGCGCAGGATGATCGCCGCCTCGCTGTCGGTGCGGGATTGATAAATGTCGGATACCAGTACCATGTGTCGGATGCCTCCTGTATTCGTGGTCAGGTCGTTTCCGCCAGCAGCGGATAGACGCCCTCCTGGTCATGCACCTCGCGGCCGGTCAGCGGCGGATTGAACACGCAGACGAGCCTCAGCTCGCGGTGCGCGCGCAGGTAATGCTCGTCGTGCCGGTCGAGCGCGTACATCACGCCCGGCCGGATCGCGTGCTTCCGTCCGTCGGCGACGGTTTCGATCTCGCCCTCGCCCGCCACGCAGAACACCGCTTCCAAGTGGTTGCGGTAATGGATGTGGGTCTCGGTGCCGGCGAAGATGGTGGTTTCATGGAAGGAAAATCCCATGCCGTCGCGCGCCAGCAGCAGGCGGCGGCTGACCCAGTTGGGCGCCGCCACTTCCTGCGCCGTGCCGCGGATGTCGTCTACGCTGCGGACGATCATCACGCGGCCCGGAAATTGACGTACTTGATCTTGCGGTCCCGCCCCTGCACCCGCTGCACGCCGAGCACCCCGGCCACGCTGTCCTCGATGATGTCGAGCCCCTGGCACAGCAGCTTCTCGTCGATGGTCAGCGCCGGCATCAGCTTCAGCACGTCGTCGGCGCCGGAAGTCTCGATGATCAGGCCGTTCTCGAAGCAGCGCTTGGCGATGCGGTCCGCGAGCCGGACGTCGACCGACGCCAGGCCCTGGATCATGCCGCGGCCGCGCACCTCGAATTCGCCGGAAGGGTAATCCGCGGCGATGTGCTCCAGCCAGTTGCGCATGATCACGCCCTTGCGGCGCACCGCGTTCTGGAAGGCGTCGTCGCTCCAGTAATGCATCAGCGCCGCGCGCGCGGTGACGAAGGCGAGGTTGTTGCCGCGGAAAGTGCCGTTGTGCGCGCCCGGCTTCCAGATGTCGATTTCGGGCTTCAGCAGCACCAGGGCCATCGGCAGGCCGTACGCGCTGATCGATTTCGACAACGTGACGATGTCCGGCGAAATGCCGGCCTCCTCGAAGCTGAAGAAGCGCCCGGTGCGGCCGCAGCCCATCTGGATGTCGTCGACGATCAGCAGCATGTCGTGGCGGCGGCAGACCTGCTCCAGCGCGCGCAGCCAGGCGAAGCCGGCGACGTTGACGCCGCCCTCGCCCTGCACGGTTTCGACGATCACCGCCGCCGGATGGTCCATGCCGCTGCTGCGGTCGGCGACCATGCGCTCCAGATATTCGACGGTGTCGACATCCCTGCCGAGATAGCCGTCATAGGGCATGAAGGTGGTGTTGTCGAGCGGAGCGCCCGCCGCATCGCGGTACTTGGCATTGGCAGTTGCCGCCAGCGAAGCGCCGCTGACGCCGTGGAAGCCGTGGGTGAAGGACAGGATGTTGCTGCGTCCCTTGACCAGGCGCGCCA
>CAZHJU010000009.1:0-21196 GCA_964533495.1 uncultured Bordetella sp.
TGCCTTATGCTTCACAAAATCATCCACATCGTCTCAAGTGCATAACAGGCTCTAGGCGGGCCGGAAACCGGCCGTCGCTACAGATTTTATAAAATATTCAATAAAATCAAGTACTTATAAAAATCCGCCGAGGGTGACGGCAAACGCCGCTCAGCCCTCGGTCTCGAGCTCCACCTTGCGTCCGCGGAAACGCAGGCGCTTGAGGATCTGCGGCGCGCACAGGAAAAGCACCGTCAGCAGTAGGAACACGACGACGATCGGCCGCTCGAGCAGCGCCAGCGGATTGCCCTGCGACATGATCATCGACTGGCGCAGCGCCTCCTCCATGCGCGTGCCCAGCACCAGGCCGAGGATCACCGGCGCCACCGGATAGCGGTGCTTGCGCATGTAGTAGCCGAGCACGCCGAAGCCGCAGAGCAGGACCAGGTCCAGCGTCTGCTGGTTGGCGTTGTAGACGCCGATCACGCAGATCACCATGATCACCGGCAGCATCAGGCGCATCGGCACGTAGAGCAGGCGCACGAACAGGCCGACCAGCGGCAGGTTCAGGATCAGCAGCATCACGTTGCCGATGTAGAGGGCGGCGATCAGGCCCCAGACGACTTCCGGATGCTGGCTGAACATCATCGGCCCCGGATGCACGTTCAGCGCGGTCAGCGCGAGCAGCAGGATCGCCGTGGTGCCGGAGCCCGGAATGCCCAGCGTCAGCATCGGCACCATCGCGCCGGCGCTGGCGGCGTTGTTGGCGGATTCCGGCGCGGCGACGCCGCGGATTTCGCCGCGACCGAAGCGTTCCGGGTTCTTGCTGACCTGCGACTCCACCGAATAGGACAGGAAGGAGGCGATCCCGGCGCCGGCGCCGGGCATCACGCCGACGACGAAGCCGATCACGGTGCCGCGGCCGATGGCGCCGAGGCTGTCGCGGATTTCCCGCAGCGAAATGAACAGCCGGTGCTTGATCACCGAGCGGACCTCGCCGCCGCGCAGCTCGTTGGTGTTGAGCAGCACCTCGGACACCGCGAACAGGCCGATGGTGACGATCAGGAACTCGACGCCGTCGAGCAGCTCGGCGACGCCGAAGGTGAAGCGCGCGACGCCGGTGACGTCGGTGCCCATGGTCGAAATCATCAGGCCCAGGGTCATCGCCATCAGTCCCTTCACCAGCGAGCCGCCCGACAGGCTGGCCACGGAGGACAGGCCGAACACCATCAGCACGAAATACTCCGGCGGCCCGAAATTGAGCGCCCATTCGGCGATCAGCGGCGCGAACAGCATCAGCGCGACCACGCCGAGGGTGCCGGCGATGAAGGAACCGATCGCCGCGATGCACAGCGCCGGCCCCGCCCTGCCCTGCAGCGCCATCTGGTGGCCGTCGAGGCAGGTCACCACCGAGGACGACTCGCCCGGCACGTTGAGCAGGATGGACGTGGTTGATCCGCCGTACATCGCGCCGCAGTACAGCGCCGCGAGCATGATGATCGCGCCCACCGGGTTCATGTTGAGCACGATCGGCAGCAGCATCGCCAGCGCGCCGGCGGGGCCGATGCCCGGCAGCACGCCGACGACCGTGCCGAGGAAGGCGCCGATGAGGGCGAACATCAGGTTCTGGGGCTGCAGCGCGGTCTCGAACCCGCCCAGCAGCAGCGGCAGCACGTCTCCCATGGCGGCTCCTAGAAAAAGCGGGCCAGCGGCCCGAGGGGAAGCCTGATGTCCAGCACGTAATGGAACAGCCCGAAAACCACGGCCGTGACCACGACGCTCCAGCCGACCGCGCTGCCCCAGCGCGGATGCCCGAGATAGCGGAACGCGCAGACCAGGAACAGCGGAGTCGCCAGCAGGGATCCCAGCGTCTCGAACAGCAGGCCGTAGGCCAGCAGCATCGCCGCCGGCACCAGCGCCGTGATGTCCGAGCCTTCCTCCTCCGCCTTGTCCTTGTCGGCGGCGGGCGCGCCCTGCACGAACAGCAGGACGCCCAGCAGGATGCCCAGCGCCGTCAACAGCCGCGGGAAAAACGCCGGGCCGATGACGTCGCCCTGCAGCGCGGCCGTGAGCTGCGTGCCGCCCCAGCCGTAGACCAGGACGGCGCACAGGAAGAGAATCGCGGCGATGCGGTCGCCGCCGAGGGAAAGTTTCATGCGCATGGGTGCTCCCGGAATTCCGTCTTACTTGCTGTTCTTGAGCAGGCCCATCTCCCTGTTCAGGCGCATGTAGGTCTTCTCCTCCTCCTCGAAAAAGGCGACCAGCGCGGAACCGGTGGTCCAGCTGTCGACCAGTGCCGTGCGGGAGACGTAATCCTTCCACTGTTTGGTCTCGCGCACCTTGCCCAGCGCCTGCACCCAGTACTGGATCGCCTCGGCGCTGATGCCCTGCGGCGCCATCACGCCGCGGAACTGCTTCGGAAAACGCGCGTCCACGCCGACGTCCTGGAAACGCGGCACGTCCGGCAACTGCTCGAGCTTCTCGGTCGAGGCCAGCGCGCGCAGCTTGCCGGCCTTGACGTGCTGGGCCATCTCCGCGGGGTTCTCCATCATGAAGTGCACGTGCCTGCCGAGCAGCTGCGGAATCGCCTCGCCGGCGCCGCGGAACGGGGTGTACGAGAACTGCACGCCACCGAACTCCTCGAGGATCTTGCCCGACATCGAGGCGCTGCTGCCGTAGGAGCCGCCGCCCTGCAGGATCTGCTTCGGTTTCTGCTTCGCGGCCTCGATCAGGTCGCGTGCCGAGCGCCAGGGGCTTTCGGCGTTGACCACCAGCAGCATCGGGTCCACCGCCATCAGCGCGATCGGCGTGAAGCTGCGCCAGCCGGTGTCGGAATTGATCAGCAGCGGCAGGTTCAGGCTCTGCGGCGTGTAGGTCGCCAGCATGTGCGGATTGCCCTTGTTCTGGAAGGTCACGTGGCGGCGCGCCTTCTCGCCCTGCGAACCGGTCACCGATTCGACGCCGACCTGGCGCGGCACGATCTTGTTCTTGTTCCAGATATCCGCGATCTCGCGCAGCATCAGCTCGTTGCCGGTGCCCGGCGCGGAATGGGTCACCATGGTCACGCGCTCCGTCGGCGCCCACTGCGCCGTCGCGCCGCCCGCGAAGGACAGCGCCAGCGCGACGGCGGTGATTGCAGCAGTGCGGCAGGATGTCTTGGCATTCATGATGGTCTCCTCCATGCGGCTGTCGCGCCGCAGTTGTTTTGTGGTCACTGTTATTTCCTGTTGCCGAAACCGGGCAGATAGACCGGCCCGTCCTCGATGCCATCCACCGGCGGCCCGCTCATGCCGTGGCTGGTGTCCTTGGCGACGAATGTCAACACGTCGCCGGCCGCCGAGGCGATCGCGCTGTGGCGCACGCCGGGTGGCAGGTGCGTCACCGAATTGGGCGGCGCCTCCACGGCATGCCCGTCGATTTCGTAGAGCATGGTGCCGCTCAGCACGAAGCTGAACTGCTCGTTCGGATGCGTGTGCAGCTTGGTGCCGCTGCCCACCGCCTTGTGGATGTGCCCGACCTGCACCTTCTCGCCGCGCAGCGCGGCGCCGAAGGAGGACGATTTCTTCGAGATGAAATTGCGCGGGATCACCTGCGCGCTGGTCGGCCCCTCCGGCACCTCGTCGAGGCGCTCGATATCGTAGACATACTGGATTTTTTTGCCCGACACGTTCTGCGTCTGCGGCGCCGGCAGGCCGTCGGGCCCGGGTTTCCACTCGTTCGTTCCCAGGCCGAAACCGGGCAGGTGCCGCGGGCCGTTGTAGACGCCGTCCACCGGCGGCCCGACGATGCCGTGGCGGGTGTCCTTGACGGCATAGAAGATCACGTCCTCGTCGGCGCTCGACACATGGCTGTGCGGCATGCCGGCGGGAATGTGCACGACGTGCCCCTTCGGCACCTTGAACACCTGCCCGTCCATGTCCGCGATCAGCGTGCCCTGGATCACGTAATTGAACTGCTCGTTGGGATGGGTGTGGATCTTGGAGCCGGTGCCGCGCGCCTTGTGCACCAGCGCAACCTGCACGCGCTCGCCGCGGACCACCGCGCCGACCGACGTCGACTTGCCGGTGGTCAGCGTCTCGCCCGACAGCAGCCGGCGCGGCGACACCTGCGCGCTGCAGGGCCCCTCCGGCACGCGGTCGAGCTCCTCGAAGCGGTAGACATGGCGGACCGGCGGTGTTTCCCGGGTGATCGCTGACATCCTGCCCTCCTCCATTCGGGCGGCGCCGGATCGGGACGATACGCCCGGACCCGGCCGCCGCGGCCTTCGTTCAGTTTGCAGTAACGCGCCCCGCCCTTATTTCTTCGGCCCGAAACCCGGCAGGTAACGCGGCCCGTCCTCGATGCCGTCGATCGGCGGGCCCGCGAGACCGTGGCGGGTGTCCTTCGCCACGAAGAACAGCACGTCGCCCTCGGCGGAAGCCACGCAGGAATGCACCACACCGGCGGGCATGTGGATCGCGTGGTGGCGCGGCACCATGACGCCTTCCTGGCCGTCGATGTCGGCGACCAGCGCCCCCTCCAGCACCAGGTTGAACTGCTCGTTGGGATGGGTGTGCAGCTTGGAGCCGGAGCCGCGCCCCTTGCGGATCAGGCCGACCTGGATCTTCTCGCCGACCAGCGCGGCGCCGAAGGACGAGGACTTGCCCGAGACCTTGCCGGCAGGCAGCACCTTGGCGCTGCACGGCCCTTCCGGCACTCTGTCGAGCTCGTCCCACTTGTAGACGTAGCGCACCTTTTCCTTCGACACCCGCGGGCTCTGCGCGACGAGTTCGCCGTCGGGACCGACCGGCCATTCGTTGTCGCGGTTGATGCCGAAACCGGCCAGCGCGCGCGGGCCGTCGTGTTTGCCGTCGACCGCCGGGCCGACGATGCCGTGGCGGGTGTCCTTCGCGGCGACGAAGTGCACATCCTCCTCGGGACTGGACACGTGCGAATGGGGCATGCCTGCCGGGATGTGAATGACATGGCCGGCCGGCACGCGCAGCACCTGGCCGTCGATGTCGGCGATCAGCGTGCCCTTCATCACGTAGTTGAACTGCTCGTTGGGGTGGGTGTGCAGCTTGGAGCCGGTGCCGCGCGGCTTGACCACCCAGGCCACGTGCACGTGCGAGCCCGAGAGCACCGGCCCGCGGGTGGTGGATTTGCCGGTTTCCAGCGTGTCGCCGGACAGCAGCCGGTTCGCCGCCACGCTGCAACTGTTCGGGCCTTCCGGCACCGTCGCCAGCCCGTCGAGGTTGTAGACGAAACGCTTTTTGAGGGTTTCCTGCGTTGCAGTGCTCATGGTCCTTCCTTCCGTTTTCCCTGGTTTTTCAGCCGCGCCAGTTGTCCGCAGCGCCGTTGCGGTCGATTTCGGCCTCCAGCTTCGGGGTGGAGCGCACCATCGCGTAACGCGCGTTGGCGTCCCCGGCCACGCGCCAGCGCCAGGCCCTGTTCTTCGGCATGTGGATGACATCGCCGGGTACCGCGCGCTTCTTCTCGCCGTCGACTTCGGCGTCGAGCGCGCCCTGGATCACGTAGATGAACATCTCGTGCGGCGAGGCCTCGCTGGCGCGCCCGTAGCCGGCCGGCGATTCGATGAGCCCGAAGGCCAGGTTCGCCCCCTCGACCCACTGCTCGCAGTGCGCCGAAGCCGGCGGCGCATCCAGCGCGTCGATCATCGGGTAGAAGCAGCGCCCCAGGCCCTCGACGATCGCCTGCGAATTCTGCGGCTCCTTGGCCTTGCCCGGCCACTTGCCCTCCTTCAGCGCCTTCGCGACCTGGACTGCCGAGGGCGCCTCGTCGGGCAGCGACTCGTCGGCGGCGGAGCCGATCAGCGTCCAGGTGCGGTCCTTGATGTAGAGATACTGCACCTCCCCGTCCTCGGTCGCGCGGAAGCTGTGGCGCGCGCAGGAGGGCACGTGGACGAAGGTGCCGGGCGGCACGATCTGGCGCTCCTTGCCGACCACGCAGTTGATCTTGCCGGTGATCGGAAAGGTCATCAGTTCGTTGGGGTGGTAATGCATTTCCGAGCCGGTGCCGGCGCGCTTGATGTTGATGCGGAAATACATGTACTGCCCTTCGATCACCGGCCCTTCCCCGCTGGACAGGTGCGGGTTCAGGTGGTGGCGCTTCATCTCGTCGATTCTGAAAAACGGCACGGCGGTCTCCGGTCGAATGGCGTGAAAATGGCGCGGGAATGACGTGGGTGCGGGCTTATTTCTTCCCTGCGATCTCGGCGAGGATGTTGGCGTAGAGTTTTTCCTCGCCGTCGATGAAGGCGGCGAGTTCGGCGCCGGCGATCCATTCCTCGACCAGTTCGTTCTGCCTGACGTAGTTCTTCCACTCCGGCGTCTGCCGGGTGCGTTCCATCGCCGAGATGTAATAGGCCGCCGCCTCCGGCGGAATGCCGGGCGGCGCCATCAGGCCGCGGAACTGCTTGAGCGTGCGGAACTTGTAGCCGAGGGAGGCGAAGGTCGGCAGGCCGGGATACAGCTCCGACGGATAAAGGCTCGCCAGCGGCCGCAGCCGGCCGGACTTGACGTGCTGGTCAGCCTCGGAAGGCTGCTCCAGCACGAAATGCACATGCCCGCCGAGCAGGGCCACCACCGCTTCCGCGCTGGAGCGGAAAGGCGTGTACGAAAACTCGACCCCCATCTCCCGCGCCAGGTCGCGGCCGGCGATCGACGGCGGCGCGCCGTAGCCGCCGCCGCCCTGCAGCACGGCGCGGGGTTTCTGCCGCGCGCCGGCGATCAGATCCTTCATGTTTTTCCACGGCAGCCCGGCATGGATGTAGAGGACCATCGGCTCGACCACGGCGATCGCGATCGGCGTGAAACTCTTCACGGTGACGTCGGACTTCGCGTTCAGCGGCCCGACGATCATCTGCGGCGTGAAGCCGATCAGCACATTGGGATTGCCGCGGCTCTGCACCGCGACATGGCGGCGCGCGCGGTCGCCCCCGGCACCGGGCATGCTCTCGACCGATATCCGCGCCTGCACGATCCTGTTCTTTTCCCAGGCGCCGGCCACCTGGCGCAGGAACATGTCGATGCCCGAACCGGGACCGGCATGGGTCGCCAGCACGACGCGGTCGCCGGGACTCCACGCGGCAGCCTGCGCCGCGCCCGCCGCGCCAAGAACCGCTGCCAGAACCGCCAGGCAGCACCGCAATGAAACGATCCGCAAGGACTGTTGCATGGGCTCCTCCTCTTTTACCGTGCCAGAACCTGTTTTAACGGGCCAGTATCAGGATCCGGGCCGGACGGTCTGCGCCGCCGCTTGCACCGGTGCAATGCACTTTAAATAGGGTCAGCCCATAGAACAAATGCTTTTTGTTTATTAGAATCATTGACAGTATCTATAAATCAGGGCGGGAAGCCATGGAACTGCGCCACCTGCACTATTTCCTGAAAATCGCCGAAACCTCGAGCTTCACCCAGGCAGCGGCGGCTTTGGACGTGACCCAGCCCACCCTGTCGCACCAGATCAAGCAGCTGGAGCAGGAGATCGGCACACCGCTGTTCGACCGGGTCGGCCGCTCGATCCAGATCACCGAGGCGGGACGGATATTCCGCAGCCATGCACAGCGCGCGCTGCGGGAGCTGGAATCCGGGCTCGCCAGCGTCACCGAGCTCGACGGGCTGATGCGCGGGCAACTGCGCCTCGGCGTCTTCCGCTCCTTCGGCAACTCGCTGTTGCCGGCGGCACTTGCGGAGTTCTACCGCGCCCATCCGCAAGTGCGCGTGTCGATCCAGCAGATGTCGCTGGCTGACATGGAACACGGACTGATCAATGGCGACCTTGACCTCGCGATCACCACCTATCTGCCGGCGACTTCCGACCGGATGGTGTCCGAGGAGCTGTTCACCGAACCGCTGGTGCTGGCGGTCGGCGAACAGCACGAACTCCACGGGCACGGCCCCATCCGCCTCGAGCAGCTGTCCGGCATGCCCCTCATCCTGAGGCCGGCCGGCACCCCGTCGCGCCGGCTGGTCGAAAACTGCTTTTCCGCCCGGGGAGTGGTGCCGCGTGTCGTGATGGAAATGAGCAGCGGCGAGGCAACAATGGCGACGATACGTTGCAGCCGGCTGGCAACGATCTGCGCCAGTCGCGCGCTCGACGGCGCGCCGGGCATCGCCAGGGTGCGCATCAATGCGCCCGAACTGCGGCGCTCCGGCGCAATTCTCTGGCACAGGGACCGTCACCGGTCGAACGCGGCGGTGATCCTCGCGCGGATGGCCAAACGCGCCTACGCACAGGGCGCAACCGAAGAATCCGGCTGAATGGCGCCACGGCTCCGGCCCTTCGATATGATAACTTCGCGCTTCCCCGCAACCCTTGCGCCAAGCCATGTCCGACTGCCAGCCCGCAATCCTGAAACCCATTCCGCCACTCGCCCGCTACCTGAGCTACACCCTGATCCCGGGATCCGATCCGCGCGCCGCGCTGCGCGCGCTGAAAAACACCGTCGACGGCGAGCGCACGCTGGCCGGCCTGGGCCTGTCGCTGGTTACCGCGCTCGGCCGCAATATCGATGAGCTGCGCGCGTTTCCCGAATTCAGCGGCCGCGGCATCGACCTGCCCTCGACGCCGTCGGCGCTGCTGCTGTGGCTGCGCGGCGAAGACCGCGGCGAGCTCGTTCATCGCCACCGGAAATTCGACGCCCTGCTCGCCGGCGCATTCCGCTGCACGCAGGTCATCGATGCCTTCACCTACGACGGCCGCGCGCGCCGCGACCTGACCGGCTACGAGGACGGCACCGAGAACCCCAAGGGCCACAAGGCCGTGGCCGCGGCGGTCAGCAACCGCAGGGGCATCGCCGGATCGAGCTTTCTCGCGATCCAGCAGTGGGAACACGACATGCCCCGCTTCGACACCATGACGCGGCGGGAGCAGGACCACTGCTTCGGCCGCCGCAGGTCCGACAACGAGGAACTCGGCAATGCGCCGGAGTCGGCGCACGTCAAGCGCACCGCGCAGGAAAATTTCGAGCCCGAAGCCTTCGTCGTGCGCCGTTCGATGCCCTGGGCCGAGGGCGGGCGCTGCGGGCTGGTGTTTGCCGCCTTCGGAAAATCCTTCGACGCCTACGAGGCGCAGTTGAACCGCATGTGCGGCGTCGACGACGGCATCACCGACGCACTGTTCCGTTTCACGCGGCCGCTGACCGGCGCCTACTTCTGGTGCCCGCCGGTGAAAGGCGGCAGGCTGGACCTGTCGGCCGCGGGCCTCTGACCGCGCGGATGCCACCCGGCCGGCTGGCACTGCCCTTATACTAGGCGGCCAATTCACGCCCAGGCGCGGAACAAGTCATGCAGGTGTTCGAACGCTGGATCGATGTCATCGCCATGTGCACCGGGCTGCCGATGTCCGCCCCGGCCTGCCGCCCGTTCTGGGAAAACGTGATGTACGCCAGCGCCGCCATCGGCCTTTTGCTGGCCGCCTGGGCAATCTGGAAATTCGTCGACCACCGCCTCAAGTACGCCGCCGCCCTGCGCGCGCAGACCGGGCGCGAACGCGTCGCCGACGCCGAAACCATGAAGCAGCACACCTGGGTCGAGCCTGCCGACATCGCCGCCGACGTCACAGACCCCGACCTTGCCCGCAAGATCCGCCAGGAACTCGAACAGCGCCGGCTGCAGAACCTGCGCGGCTGAGCACCGCCCCGCGCAACGGAAAATCAGGCCGACAGGGCCGCGCGCAGCGCGTCCGGCAACGGCACCGATTTCTGCCGCGCGACGTCATACCAGACCAGCGTCGCAAAACCCTCGGCGCAGGGCTCGCCGGCTTCGGCGTGGCGCAGCAGGTAATGGGTCTGCACGCTGCTGCGGCCGATGCGGCCGGCGTGCAGCGACACTTCGACGGTCGCCGGGTAACCCAGCGGCCGCAGGTAATGACAGGCGGCGTTGAGCAGCACGATCACCGGGTGCGGCGGCACGGTCGGAATGCCCATGCCGGAAACCCAGCGCATGCGGGTCTCCTCCATGAAACGGAAACAACCGGTGTTGTTGACGTGGCCTTCGGCGTCGAGATCGCCCCAGCGCACCGGGATCGCCGTGGTGAACACCGGCGCGCCCAGGGGGGCGTCATCCTGGACGATCCTGATCATCACGCACGTCGCTCAGGACCAAACCGGCCATGCCGCACAGCCATCAAACCACGTTGCGCTTGTGCAGATCCGCGATCTCGCCGTCGCGATAACCCAGTTCACGCAGGATCTCGTCGGTGTGCTGGCCGCAGTCCGGCGTCGCGCTGCGGATTTCATGCGGCGTGCGCGACAGGCGGAACGGCTGGTTGATCACCGCGACATCGCCGACGCCGGGAATGTGCAGCGGCGCCGCCATCCGGTTGTACTGCACCTGCGGATCGGCGAACACCTCGTCCATCTTGTAGATCGGGCCGCCGGCGACGCCGCATTCCTCGAAGCGCGCGGTCCAGTGGGCCTTGTCCTTCTGCACCATCAGCGCCTGCAGTTCCTTGTTCAGCGCGGCGCGGTTCTTCGAGCGCGAGGACCGGTCCTTGTATTCGGGCTTCTGGTCGAGGCCTTCGGCGCCCAGCGCCTTGCACAGCCGGGTGAACATCTCGTTGTCACCGGCGGCGATGTTCATGTAGCCGTCGCTGGTCTGGAACACGCCGGTCGGAATCGAGGTCGGATGGTCGTTGCCGGCCTGCTCGGGCACCTCATGCTCCACGGTCCAGCGCGCGGCCTGGAAGTCGAGCAGCGCGATCATCGCGTTGAGCAGCGAGACCTCGACCCACTGGCCCTCGCCCGACTCCTCGCGCTCGAGCAGTGCGGTCATGATGCCCAGTGCGCAGTAGAGGCCCGCGGCCGAATCCGACACCGCGCAGCCGGCGCGCATCGGGCCGCGGCCCGGCTCGCCGGTGATCGCCATCAACCCGCCCATGCCCTGGGTCACCTGGTCGAAGCCGGGGCGCTTGACGTAGGGGCCGCTCTGGCCGAAACCGGAAATGCTGGCGAGGATGATTTTCCTGTTCACCTTCTTCAGCGACTCGTAGTCGATGCCGAGCCGGTTCTTGACGTCGGGGCGGTAGTTCTCCGCGACGACGTCCGACTTTTCCACCAGTTTCATGAAAATCTTCAGGCCGTCCGGATCCTTCAGGTTCAGCGTGAAGCCGCGCTTGTTGCGGTGCAGGTTCTGGAAATCGGCGCCGGTGCGCTTGCCGCCCCAGCCGTCGGACAGGTTCAGCCCCGGCGGCGTCTCGATCTTGATCACGTCGGCGCCCCAGTCTCCGAGTTGGCGGACCGCCGTCGGGCCCGAGCGCACGCGGGTCAGGTCGATTACACGGAAGCGGGACAGGGGGCCACGGCGTTGGGTGCTTGCATTCATCGTTGGGTCTCTCTCGAAAACAATGGGAGAACAATAAGGGAACTATCAGCGTTCTATTAAGCGATTCATTACATTGACTTTTCCGCTGCCACCCCCGTTGCGGGGGCTGCGGCCCGCAGGTGGCGGGCCGGGCAGAGATTTCCCGAGTTTCGCACAAAACGCCCCGGCTTTCCCCGCCCGCGGAAGCTCGTGATATAAGAATCGCAAGATGAATGCACCGGCCCGCGCCATCTCCATCGACAGCGAACGCCAGCGCGCGGTCTTCACTGCACTGCGCGCCTTCATGCCGGAAACGGGCGTGCTGTTCGAGCGCGAGGACGTCGCGCCCTACGAATGCGACGGCCTGTCGGCCTACCGCCAGTTGCCGATGGTGGTGGCACTGCCCGAAAACGAAGCCCAGGTCTGCGAAATACTCGAAACCTGCCATGCGATGCGCGTGCCGGTGGTCGCTCGCGGCGCCGGCACCGGGCTCTCCGGCGGCGCGCTGCCGCCGGGCGACGGCGTGCTGCTGTCGCTGGCGAAGCTGAAAAGCATCCTCGCCGTCGATCCGGTCGCGTGCACCGCGCGCGTGCAGCCGGGCGTGCGCAACCTGGCGATTTCCGAGGCGGCCGCGCCGCACGGCCTGTATTACGCGCCCGATCCGTCGAGCCAGATCGCCTGTTCGATCGGCGGCAACGTCGCCGAGAACTCGGGCGGCGTGCACTGCCTCAAGTACGGCCTGACCGTGCACAACATCCTGAAGCTGCGCGTCGCGACGATCGAGGGCGAGATCGTCGAACTCGGCGGCAGCGGACTCGACGCGGCCGGCTACGACCTGCTCGCGCTGATGACCGGTTCGGAGGGTCTGCTCGGCGTGATCACCGAAATCACCGTCAGGCTGCTGCCGCGCCCCGAATGCGCACAGGTGGTGCTCGCCGCCTTCGACGACGTCGGCACCGCCGGCCAGGCGGTGGCCAACGTGATCGCCGCCGGGATCATTCCCGCCGGCATGGAAATGATGGATCAGCCGGCGACACAGGCGGTCGAGCCTTTCGTCAACGCCGGCTACCCGACCGACGCCGCCGGGCTGCTGCTGGTCGAATCCGACGGCACGCGCGAGGAAGTCGCCGACGAGACCGCCCGCATCGAGAAGATCATGCAGGACAGCGGCGCGCACCTGGTGCGGGTGTCGCGCGACGAGGCCGAGCGCCTGAAGTTCTGGGCCGGCCGCAAGGCCGCCTTTCCCGCGGTTGGCCGCCTGTCGCCGGACTACTACTGCATGGACGGCACCATTCCGCGCCGGCGCCTGGCCGAAGTCTTGCGCGGCATCGCGGCGATGGAACGGAAATACGATCTGCGCTGCGCCAACGTCTTTCACGCTGGCGACGGCAACCTGCACCCGCTGATCCTCTACGACGCCAACGATCCGGACCAGTTGCGGCGCGCGGAACTGTTCGGCGCGGAAATCCTGAAGCTGTGCATCGACGTCGGCGGCACGATCACCGGCGAACATGGCGTCGGCGTCGAGAAGATCGATTCGATGTGCGTGCAGTTCGGCGCCGCGGAGCTCGAAGCCTTCCACGCGCTGAAGCGCGCCTTCGACGAACACGGCCTGCTCAATCCGGGCAAGGCGGTGCCGACGCTGCACCGCTGCGCCGAGTTCGGGCGCATGCACGTGCACGCCGGCCGCGAGAAGTTTCCGGAACTGCCGCGTTTCTAGCCATGGAAGGCAGGATCCTCCAGTTTGCGGACGCGATCCGCAGCGCCGCCGAAGACCGGCGCCCGCTGCGCATCCGCGGCGGCGGCAGCAAGGATTTCTACGGCAACCCGGCGGCCGGCGAGGATTTCGACGTGACCGGCCATCGCGGCATCGTCGCCTACGAGCCGACGGAGCTGGTGATCACCGCCCGCGCCGGCACGCCGCTCGCCGAGATCGAAAACACGATGCGCGAGCAGGGCCAGATGCTCGGCTTCGAGCCGCCGCATTTCGGCGGCGGCGCCACGCTGGGCGGCTGCATCGCCGCCGGGCTGTCCGGTCCGCGCCGCGCCGCGGCCGGCGCCGCACGCGATTTCGTGCTCGGCCTGCGCCTGCTCGACGGCCGCGGCACCGACCTCCGGTTCGGCGGCCAGGTCATGAAGAACGTCGCCGGCTACGACGTGTCGCGGCTGCTCTCCGGCTCGCTGGGCACGCTGGGCGTGATCCTCGAGGTTTCGCTGAAAGCACTGCCGCTGCCCCGGGCCGAGATCACCCTCTGCTGCGAACAGCCGCGCATCGACGCCATCGAACTGATGAACGGCTGGGCGGGCCAGCCCCTGCCGGTCACCGCGATCTGCCATGTCGAGAAGCGCCTCTACCTGCGCCTCTCCGGCGCGGAGTCGGCGGTGAAGGCCGCCGCAAAAAAAATCGGCGGCGAAGCCATCCCTGATGCCGCCGGATTCTGGCGCGACGTGCGCGACCATCGTGACCTGTTCTTCTCCGGCGATGGCCCGGTATGGCGCCTGTCGCTGGCGTCGACCGCGCCGGAAATCGACCTCCCCGGCCATCAGATGATCGAATGGGGCGGCGCGCTGCGCTGGCTGAAAACCGACGCCGATGCCGACAGCGTGCGCGAGGCCGCGCGCAGGGCCGGCGGCCATGCCACGCTGTTCCGCCGCGGAAACCACGGCACCGGCGCCTTCCACCCTCTGCCCGAGGCGCTGATGCGGCTGCACCGCCGCGTCAAGCAGGCGATGGACCCGGCGGGGATTTTCAATCCCGGCCGTCTCTACCCCGATCTCTGAATTCCATGCAGACCAACCTCGCCGACTTCATCAGGGACACGCCGCAGGGCCGCGAGGCCGAGGCGATCCTGCGCAAATGCGTGCACTGCGGCTTCTGCACGGCGACCTGCCCGACCTACCAGCTGCTCGGCGACGAGCTCGACGGACCGCGCGGCCGCATCTACCTGATGAAGCAGGTGTTCGAAGGCCAGGCGGCGACGGAAAAAACGCGGCTGCACCTCGACCGCTGCCTGACCTGCCGCGCCTGCGAAACAACCTGCCCCTCCGGCGTGCAATACGGCCGCCTGCTCGACATCGGCCGCGCGGTGGTGGCGAAGCAGGTGCCGCGCAGCGGCGCCGAAAAAATCCGCCGCGATGCACTGGCCGCCGTGCTGCCCCGCCCCGCGCTGTTCAATCCCCTGCTCGCCGCCGGCCGCCTCGCCCGCAACCTGCTGCCCAAGGTGCTCGACGGCATGGTGCCCGAGGCGCCGCCGCGCGCCCGTCCCTGGCCGCTCGGCGGCCACGCGCGGCGCATGCTGCTGCTCGACGGCTGCGTGCAGCCGGCGCTGTCGCCGGCGACCAATGCCGCGGCGGCACGCGTGCTCGACCGGCTCGGCATCTCGCTCGTGCGCGTGCCCAACGCCGGCTGCTGCGGCGCGGTGAGTTTCCACCTCGACGCGCAGGCGCAGGCGCTGGATGCGATACGCCACAACATCGACGTCTGGTGGCCGCACGTCGAGCAGGGCGCGGAAGCGCTGCTGTTCACCGCCAGCGGCTGCGGCGTGATGATCACCGACTATGGCCACCTGCTCGCGCACGACCCGGCCTATGCCGAACGCGCGAAACGCATCGCGGCACTGGCCTGTGATCTGAGCACCGTCATCGAAAAACAAAAAACTCAATTAAAACAAATACTTATAAATATCCGACCGCAAGGAAAGTTTGCCTTTCATGCCCCCTGCTCGCTGCAGCACGGACTGAAGCTGAAAGGCCGCGTCGAAACCCTGCTCGGCGCACTCGGCTTCGACCTCGCGCCGGTGGCCGACGCGCATCTGTGCTGCGGCTCGGCTGGCACCTATTCCATCCTGCAGCCGGAAATCTCGGCGCAACTGAAACAGAACAAGATCAAGGCGTTGACCGCTGCCTCGCCGGTGCAGATCCTCACCGCCAACATCGGCTGCCAGACGCATCTGCAGTCGGCGACGACGCTCAAGGTCCGTCACTGGATCGAAGCGGTGGACGACCTGCTGTCGACCGGCTCGACTTCCTCCTGATATCGTCATCCCGGCGAAAGCCGGGATCCAGAACGGTCTTCGCAAGATGCCGAACGCGGACTGGATTCCGGCTTGCGCCGGAATGACGCAATGGCAAACCCTTCGGGAAAAGCTCCTTTCTCTCTTGTCATTCCCCTCTTGTACTTTTTGCGACAAGGGCGTACCTTACGTGGCCACAGGCGGAGTCCGCCGGGCACCGAAGGCTCTTGTACTTTTCGTGACACCGGCGTACCCTCCGCTGCCATCAACCTGCAGAGGAGCACGCCATGGCCGCAGTCGCATCGGTTACCGCCTACGATCTTGCCGTCACCGCGCCGGCCGCGCGCCGCGCCCGCAGCGCGCCGCCCCGCCGCATCGACGGCGTGCCGGTCTACGAACAGGAGTTCTGGACCAGCAAGCAGCGCCAGGCGAATCCGCTGCATGAAGTGTCGTACCGCGGCTGCTTCAAGCCGCAGTTGCCGGCCTATTTCATCGACCGCCTGAGCAAGCCCGGCGACCTCGTCTACGACCCCTTCAGCGGCCGCGGCACCACCGCCGTCGAAGCCGCGCTGATGGGCCGCAACGTCGTGGCCAACGACGTCAATCCGCTGTCGGCGATACTCACGCGGCCGCGGCTGCAGGTGCCGCTGATCGCCGCCATCGACGTGCGGCTGCGCGCGATCCGCATGAGCGCAAAAATCAGGAACGACATCGACCTGTCGATGTTCTACCACCCGGACACCGAGCGCGAACTGCTGAACCTGCGCGCCTGGCTCGCCGATCGGCGCGAAAGCTGCATGGAGGACGACGCCGACCGCTGGATCCGGATGGTCGCCACCAACCGGCTGACCGGGCACTCGCCGGGATTCTTCTCGGCCTACACGCTGCCGCCGAACCAGGCGGTGTCGCCGGAAAGCCAGATCAGAATCAACGAAAAGACCGGCAAGGCGCCGGAATACCGCGACGTGCGCGCGCTGATCCTGCGCAAGTCGATGCAGCTGCAGAGCGAGATCAACGCCGCCGCGCGCTGGCGCCTGCAGCAGGCGGCCATCGGCGCGCAGTTCCACTGCAGCCCCGCCGAAAACACGCCGGGCATCGCGGACGGCAGCGTCCAGCTGACGGTGACTTCGCCCCCCTTCCTCAACGTCGTGCAGTACGCGAAGGACAACTGGCTGCGCTGCTGGTTCAACGGCCTCGACGCCGAGGCCATCGGCGCCGGCATCACGATGGCCGCCAGCGTCAACGAGTGGTCGGCGGTGATGCAGGCGGTGCTGCACGAACTCCACCGCGTCACGCGCCCGAAGGGCTGGGTCGCTTTCGAAGTCGGCGAGGTGCAGCGCGGCTCGGTCAATCTCGACGAGGCGGTGCTGCCGCTGGGCGCAGCCGCCGGCTTCCGTTGCGAGGCGATCCTGATCAACACCCAGAAATTCACCAAGACTTCGAACATCTGGGGCATCGGCAACAACGAACGCGGCACCAACAGCAACCGCATCGTGATGATGCAGAAACCGGGATAATCCGGAACGGTTCAACCGCAAGGAGTACCCCATGTTCGATCCCGTATCCATCCCCTTCGGCGCGAAAATGCTGTTCAACACCGTCAAGCTGCGGCCCGGCGTCGTCTTCGAGGACGTCGAGCTCGCGCTGGGCGAGATGTGCAATGTCGTCAAGAACAGCTACGGCGGGGACCGGGGTGGCTTCATCGCCGGGCAGGTCTTCCGCTTCTCCGGCTTCGTGTCGGCGGAAGGCTCGCTGGGCGCCCCCGGCAAAACCGACGAACACGTCGCCATCGTGACCTACTGGCGGTCGTTCGAAGAGCATGAGAAATCCCATGCCGACGAGGCCTTCAACGCCAAGTTCGCGGCCCTGGGCGAGCTGTGCACCGACAGCCGGGAGCTCGGCTACGACATGCTGTGGCAGGGCAACGCCGAGCGCTGATCCGGGCCGAAAACGCGGATGCCCGCGCGAACGGCGCGGGCATCCCTGCACTGGAAGGATCCGCGGGCCGTCGGGCCCGCACCGTCAGTCGACGACGATCTTCGCCGCCTTGACCACGGCGGTGTATTTGGCGATCTCGGACTTGATCAGCGCGCCGAATTCCTCGGGCTTGCCGCCCGCGGGCTCCAGCCCCTGCTTCGCCAGCGCTTCCGTCATGCCGTGCACCGCGAGCGCCTTGATGATGTGCTGGTTGAGCCTGCGCACGACCGGTACCGGCGTTTTCGCCGGCGCCAGCACGCCCTGCCAGTTCGACACGTCGAATCCCTTGACGCCGGACTCGGCGATCGTCGGCACATCCGGCGCGGCGGCGGCACGCTTGATCGTGGTCACCCCCAGCGCGCGCAGCTTGCCGGTTTTGACCTGCGGCAGCACCGGCGGCATGGTGCTGAAGATCAACTGCACGCGACCGCCGACCAGGTCGGTCATCGCCGGGCCCGTGCCCTTGTAGGGCACGTGCAGCATGTCGGTGCCTGTCGCGTACTTGAAGAGCTCGCCCGCCATGTGCAGCGAGGAGCCGGTGCCCGCGGAGGCGTAATTGAGCTTGCCGGGGCTGGCCTTCGCCAGCGCGATCAGGTCCTGCACCGATTTTGCGGGGACGCCCGGATGCACCGCGAGCATGAACGAAGACACCGCCACCAGCGCCGCCGGCGCAAAATCGCGCACCGGATCGTACGGCAGGTTGGCTTTCAGCGCGGGATTCTGCGCGAGATTGCCGACGCTGCCGAGAAACAGCGTGTAACCGTCGGGGTTGGCCTGGGCGGCGATCGTCGCGCCGAGCGCGCCGCCGGCGCCGCCGCGGTTGTCGACCACCACCTGCTGGGACACCACTTCGGTCAGGCGCTGGCCCAGCGTGCGCGCGAGGATGTCGTTGCCGCCGCCCGGCGGGAACGGCACCACCAGCCGCAGGGGTTTGTCGGGATAGTTCGCGGCGCTGCCCTGTGCGAACGCGTGGACTGCCGGAAGGGAAAACGCGGCCAGCACAGCTGCGCCGATCAATGTGTGTTTCAAGGGAATCTCCTCGTCGTGGCTGGCGCTCTGCAATGGCGCCGGTGCGTCCGATTGTAGGTGCCCGCGGCGCGATGCCGCAAGCCCGCCGCCGCCCCGGGGATGCGTGCCTACGCCGCGGGATGCAGATCGAAAGACATCAGGTCTTCGCTCCACACGGTGCGGCCGGAATAGGTTTCGCCGATTTCGGCAAGAATCCGCTCCGGCATGCCGCCGGAATCTATCCAGGGACCGTGATGCGTCGTCACCAGCATCCCGACGCCGGCGTCCCGCGCAAGCTGCGCCGCAAAGCGCGGGCCCGCGAGTCCGCCGGGATGGCGCGCCTCGAAGGCGAAGGCGTTCAGGTAGTGCACCAGCAGGTCGGCGCCGCGCGCGAGTTCGAGCAGCGCAGGCGGCGCGCCGCCGGGCAGCGCCAGATTGACGTCGCTGGTGTAGACGAATGATTTGCCGCCGGCCTCGACGCGGTAGGCGAAACTGTCGAGGTAGGGCTGGTAGTGCGGAACCTCGCAGCGCAGGATGCGCCAGCCGCCGAATTCCAGCTCTCCGGCGCCACGCAGTTCGGTGACGCGGGTATCCGGCCACGGGCGCGGCGGCGTGCCGCCGCGTTCGCGGTAGGCGCCGACGCTCAAGGGATGCTGCGTGCGCGAAACCAGGTCGCGGCTGAAGGCGCCCTGCGGCCCGAACACGCGATCGATGAATTCCCGGGTGCCGTCCGGGCCGTGGATGCGCATCGGCGGCGTGTCGTCGCCGCTCGCATCCCAGCGGTGATGGAAAAGCCGGATCAGGTCGGCGCAATGGTCGAAATGCAGATGGCTCAGGAAAACGTGCGTGACGTCCGTCGCCTTCTTTCCGGCCTGCATCAGGCGCTGGAAGGCGCCGGGACCGTGATCGATCAGGATGACGTCGCCGCCGGCCTCGACCAGGTAACTCGAAGACGCGCGCTTGAGGGAAGGCAGCGGGCTGCCGGTGCCCAGCAAAGTGACCTTCAATGTTGTTCTCCGCCGCCCCGCTAGTAGACCATGCCGGCCGCCGCGTCCCGCGGCAGATCCTTCTCCGCCTCGCCGAGCTGTTCGTAGAACGACTCGATATAGGCCTTGAAGGTCGTATCGTGCCGCTGCATCTCGATTTCGCCGAAATCCACCTGCGGCCGCGGCTGCAGGTCGAAATGGCCGTGCTCGTCGCTGCCCCGCACCAGGCAGGCGGGCATGCGGCGCTTGCCGATGTAGCGGGTGCGCGTCGGGATGTAGCTCAGCGCGATGCCGATGCGCCGCTCGGGAGAACGGTTGGGCTGCGACTGGTGGACCACGCAGGTGTGGTGGAACGAAAACTGCCCGGGCTTGAGGATGGCACGGTCGATTTCGGACTGGTCGAACCACTCGACGATGATCTGGCCTGCGGTATTGACGCTGTTCTTGATCAGGCCGCTCTTCTGCAGCAACTGGCCGCGGATGTGGCTGCCGACCGCGAACTCCACCGGCCCCGCTTCGGCGGTGACGTTGCTCAACGCCACCCACGCCGTGACATGGTCGAACGGGCGCAGGCCGAAGTACGTGGAATCCTGGTGCCAGGCGGCGATGCCCTCGCTGTTCGCCTCCTTGATGAAGAAGCGGCTGGTATAGAGCAGGATGTCCGGACCGAGGAGGTCTTCCACGGCATCGAGAATGGCCGGCGTGCGCGCCAGCTCGTCGACCCATTTGCACATGAAGTGCAGATTGCCGCGGAATTTCTTGTCGATGGCCATCAGCGAGCCGCCGAGCCGCTCTTCGGTCCTGCGCAGCTCCTCCCGGCATTTCGCGACATCGGCCGCGGACAGGGCGTCCAGCGGATACAGATAGCCGTTGGCCCGGTAATCCCTCACCTGCCCGACAGTCAGCGTTTTCGGCATGTCGTTCTCCTCCTTGCGGCGTTGCGGCCGCTTCAGGCTGCGATTTGCTTCAGCATGGTTTCCGCGTCGGACACCTCGAATTTCCCGGGGGCTTCAAGGTTGAGTGTCTTGACCACGCCATCCTCGATCAGCATCGAATAGCGCTGGGAACGAACGCCCATGCCGCGCGCGGTCAGGTCGGTTTCCAGTCCCAGCGCCTTCGTGTACAGCGCGCTGCCGTCGGCCATCATGCGCACCTTGCCGAACGCGGCATTGTCGCGCCCCCAGGCCGCCATCACCATCGCGTCGTTGACCGAGAGGCACCATACTTCGTCGATGCCCTTGCCCTTCAGGGCGGCGGCCTGCTGCACGTATCCCGGCAGGTGCCTGGCACTGCAGGTCCGGGTATAGGCGCCGGGCACCGCGAACAGGGCGATGCGCTTGCCCTTCAACGCGTCGGGCATCCCGATTTCGTCAGCGGCGGTCGGGCAGCCTGCCGTCCATTCCACGGGCAGTTCCCAGAGTTTTCCTGCGGGCATCCTGTCTCCGGCCTTGATCGTCATAGTATGGTCTCCTGTAGGGGGGCTGGGTTGCCGTGATAGTATAGCCGCAGAAAATGCGACGCATCCCACAGGGCACGATCGGCGCACCCGCGACACCATTCATCCTGCAAGACGCCCTGCATTTCCAGCGTGGAAACCGCACTCCCGGAGCACAATCATGGCAATAGACCACCAGAAATTACTCAACTGGGATATTCCACAAGTTGAACAAAGGCTGACGAAACGCGACACCATGCTGTATGCGCTGGGCGTCGGACTGGGCGCCGACCCGGTCGATCCCGACCAGTTGCAGTTCGTCTACGAGGAAAACCTGAAAGCGCTGCCGACGATGGCGATCATCCTCGGCTACCCCGGCCCCTGGCACGCCGCGGAAGGCACCGGCATCACCCGCAGCCACGTGGTGCACGGCGAACAGGGCTTCACCATCCACAAGCCGCTGCCGGTCGAAGGCACCCTGATCGGGCGCACCGA
>CAZHJU010000009.1:21206-24529 GCA_964533495.1 uncultured Bordetella sp.
ATCATCGGCAAGACGCGGGTCACCGCGGTGCTCGACAAGGGCAAGGACAAGGGCGCGCTGCTGGTGACCGCCTGCGACGTGCGCGACAAGGCCACCGACGAACTGATCTGCACGCTGACCTCGACCACGTTCTGCCGCGCCGACGGCGGCTTCGGCGGTCCCGCGGGTCCGGTCAAGACGCCGCACCCCGTTCCCGAATCGCCGGCGCAACAGGTTTGCGATCTGCCGACGCTGCCGCAGGCCGCGCTGATCTACCGCCTGTCGGGCGACTACAACCCGCTGCACGCCGATCCGGCCTATGCCGCGAAGGCCGGCTTCAAGATGCCGATCCTGCACGGCCGCGCAACCTTCAGCGTCGTCGGTCACGCGCTGGTGAAAACCGTCTGCGGTTACGATCCGCTGCGCCTGAAAAGCATGGAAGGCCGCTTTTCCTCGCCGGTCTATCCGGGCGAAACCATCCGCACCGAGATGTGGGTGGACGGCAGCATCGTCAGCTTCCGCGCCACGGTCCCGGCGCGCGGTGTCACGGTGCTCAACAATGGCCGCGCAGAAATTATTCAATAAAAACAATAACTTATATTCAAGGGATAGAGAGAGGCGCAGAGAACCGCAAGCGCAAGGCCGGTGAAACCGGGCTTCCTGCAGCAAGGTTTTCCCCTGTGTTCTCCATGCCCGCCGTGGCTGAAAAGGTTTTCGTTTCAGGTTTTTCAAGGAGCATGAACATGGCAGACCGAATGATGGAAGGCAAAGTGGTGGTGGTGACCGGCGCGGGCCGCGGCATCGGTGCGGCAATCGCCAAAATGGCGGCGGCCGAGGGCGCGAAGGTGGTGGTCAACGACATCGGCGTCGCGCTCGACGGCGCCGGCGGCGACCAGACCCCGGCCCAGGAAGTGGTCAACGAGATCAAAAAGGCCGGCGGCGAAGCCGCGGCCAGCTACGACAGCGTCGCCGAATTCCCGAGCGCCGCGAAAATCATCCAGTGCGCGCTGGACAACTTCGGCCGGATCGACGGCGTGGTCAACAACGCCGGCATCCTGCGCGACGTGATTTTCCACAAGATGACCGAAAGCGACTGGGACTCGGTGGTCAACGTGATGCTGAAGGGCGCCTTCAACTGCGCGCGCCACGCCGCCGACCACTTCCGCAAGCAGGAATCCGGCGCCTTCGTGCACATGACCTCGACCTCGGGCCTGATCGGCGGCATGGGCCAGGTCAACTACGGCGCGGCCAAGCTCGGCATGGTGGCGATGTCGAAGGCGATCGCGGTGGACATGTCGCGCTTCAACGTGCGCTCGAACTGCATCGCGCCGGTGGCCTGGACGCGGATGACCGCGTCGATCCCGGCCAAGGATCCGGCGACCGCGGCGCGCATCGAGCAGCGCAAGCAGGTCACCCCCGAGCACAACGCCCCGCTCGCCGTGTTCCTGCTCAGCGACGCCGCGAAGGGCGTCAACGCGCAGGTGTTCGCGACGCGCAAGAACGAGATCTTCCTGATGAGCCAGTCGCGCCCGCTGCGCGGCATCCACCGCGCCGACGGCTGGACCCCGGGACGCTGCGCCGAGCACATGTACCCGGCGCTGAAAAGCTGGTTCTACCCGCCGACCGAGCGCACCGCGGACGTGTTTCCGTGGGATTCCATCTGATACCCCGCGCTCTTCATCAGAAGAGCGCGCCGATACCTCCCCTCTCCCGCTGGGACAAGGGAACACTTGGAGCGCAGCAGAGGGCCGGGGGTGAGGGATTGCCAAAATGAACGTCCGCTACGAAAAAAACGACGCCGTCGCCATCCTGACGCTGGACCGTCCCGACCGCCTGAACGCGATGTCGGACGCGATGTGGGATGCCCTGCTCGGCTTCGTCAACGACATCGCGGCCGACGACGAAGTGCGCGCGGTGGTGCTCAAGGGTGAAGGCCGCGCCTTCTGCTCCGGCGGCGACGTCGGCAACATGGCAAAATCCGACATCGTGTCGGGACGCGCGCGCTCGCAGCGCCGTCACCGCGCGATCATCGCGCTCTACAACCTCGACAAGCCGGTGATCGCCGCCACCCGCGGCGCGGTCTACGGCATCGGCAACGCGCTGGCGCTCGCCTGCGACCTGGTCGTGGCCTCGGAAACCACGAAGTTCTCGATGGCCTTCAAGAAAGTGGGCGTCGTGCCCGACGGCGGCGCGGTGTTCTTCCTGGTCCAGCGCCTGGGCATGGCGCAGGCCAAGGAACTGGTCTACACCGCGCGCCCGGTCGATGCGCACGAGGCAAAGTCGCTGGGACTGGTCTCGCGCGTGGTGCCCGACGCCGGGCTCGAAAGCGCCGCGCTGGCGCTGGCCCGCGAATGCGCGGAATCGGCCAGCTACGCGCTGGCGCTCGCCAAGAAGATGTTCCAGTACATGGCGGTGCCGACGCTGGAGCAGCTCTGCGAAATGGAGACCCTCGCCTCCGGCATCGTGCGCCTCACCCACGACCACAAGGAAGGCGTCGCCGCGTTCAAGGAAAAGCGGCCGCCGCGGTTCCTGGGCAAATAGCGCTTGGGCGACACCACCCGCGGCGACGGCGCCTGGCTGCTCTGGCTCTGCGCCAGCCGCACCAGCTTCGCGCTGATCTTCACCGCCTATTCCGCGGCGATCCCGCTGCTGAAACCGGAATGGGGCATGAGCGCCGGGCAGACCGGCATGATCCAGTCGGCCTGGCATGTCGGCTACCTGTTCTCGCTGGTGGCCGTCGGCTTCCTTGCCGACCGCTACGGCGCCAAGCGCGTATTCCTGGCATCCAGCATCGCCTCCAGCATCAGCGCGATGGTCTTTGCGCTGTTCGCCGAAAGCTTCGCCAGCGGCGTCATCCTCTACGGCCTGACTGGCCTGTTCTCCGGCGGCTCGTACACGCCGGGGCTGACGCTGATCGCGGAGCGTTTCCAGTCCGGCAGCCGCGGCCGCGCAATGGGCTTCTACCTCGCCGCCGCCGCGGCCGGTTACGCGCTGGCGCTGGTCCTCACCGGCGCGCTGACGCCGCTGATCGGCTGGCGCGGCGCCTTCATCGTCAATGCCGCCGGCCCCGTGCTGGGCACGCTGCTCGCGCTCCACGCGCTGCGCGGGACGCCGAATGTCGTGCACCCGCGTGGCGTTGAACACGCCGCCGAAAAACCCGTGGGCATGATCCTGGCCAACAAGCCGGCGATGCTGGTGACCTGGGCCTACACCTTCCACTCCTGGGAAATGCTCGGCATGAAAGCCTGGATGCCGGCCTTCCTGTCGGCGGCCGCCGCCTACTCCACCGGCAGCAGCGCCACCGCGGCGGCCAGCCTCGGCGCGGGCCTCGCCGCCATCGCCTA
>CAZHJU010000009.1:24539-89068 GCA_964533495.1 uncultured Bordetella sp.
CCTACATCGGCAGCATGGGCGGCAGCGTCACCGGCGGCTGGCTGTCGGACCGCATGGGCCGCACCTGGACCATGATGGTGCTGGCCACGGTCAGCGCGGGCTGCTCGCTGGCGCTGGGCTGGCTGATCGGCCTGCCGCTGTGGCTGCTGGTGGCGATCTGCGCCTTCTACAGCTTCACCGCGGTCGGCGACTCCTCGGTGTTTTCGACGGCGATCACCGAACTGGTGCCGCCGCGGCACATCGGCGCCGCTTACTCGGTGCGTTCGGTGCTGGGCTTCGGCGCCGGCGCGGTCGCGCCCTGGGTGTTCGGCCTGGTGCTCGACGCCGCCGGCGCGGCCGAAGCCTCGCCGGTCGTCACCTGGGGACTCGCCTGGTGCTCGCTGGGCGTGATCGCGCTGCTGAGCCCGGTGGCCACCTGGCGGCTGCGGCAATTGCCGGAAAGCCGGCAGATGGCCAACGGCAAACGCTGAATCCGCCCCGGCGTCAGCCGCCGCCCGCGAACGCGAAATCGACCGCGGGCCTGAGGCCGGACACGATGTCGGCAATGGCGCGCCCGGAACCGCAGGCATGCGTCCAGCCCAGCGTGCCGTGGCCGGTGTTGAGATACAGGTTGCGGAAGCGGGTCCGGCCGATGCAGGGCACGTTCGACGGCGTGGCGGGGCGCAGCCCCGTCCAGTACTCGGCCCGCGAGGCATCGCCGGCACCCGGAAACAGCTCCTCCGTCCTGCGCAGCAGCGCCGTGCAACGCACCGCGTTGAGCGCGGTGTCGTAACCGTTCAGCTCGCAGGTGCCGGCCACGCGCAGCCGGTCGCCGAGGCGCGAAAACACCAGCTTGTATTCGTCGTCGGTCAGGCTCACGCGGTAGGCGCGCGCCGGATCCGCGACCGGCATGGTCAGCGAGTAACCCTTGGCCGGATAGACCGGCAGGCGCAGGCCCAGCGGCTTCGCCATGTTCGCGCTGAAGCTGCCCAGCGACAGCACGCCGGCGTCGCCGCGCTCCATCCGGAACACCCCCTCCCTGCGCACCTCGACCCCGGCGAACGTTCCACGCTCGACGACGATCCGCTCGACCGCCGTCCCGTAGAGAAAGGTCACGCCGCGCGCCGCGCAGGCCGCCGCGAGGTTGCGCGTGAACAGGTGCGCATCTCCCGAGCCGTCCGAGGGGGTCATGCTGCCGCCGACGATCCGGTCGCGAACCGCGGCAAGCGCCGGCTCGATCGCGACGCACTCGTCCGGCGTCTTCATGTCAAGCTCGCAGCCGAGCCCGCGCATCACCCGCGCCGGCTCCTGCGCCGCGTCGAACTCCCGCCGGCTCGTGTAGAAATGCAGGATGCCGCGGCGCTCGTGGTCGAACGCGATGCCGGTTTCCGCGAGCACCTCGCGCAGCATTTCGCGGCTGTGGAGCCCGAGCCGGACAATCTGCGCAATGTTGTGCCGCGTGCGCGCCGGCGTGCACTCGCGCAGGAATCCCAGGCACCAGCGCCACTGGTCGAGATCGGCGCGTAGCCGGAACAGCAGAGGCGCGTCCTCCTTCGCCAGCCATTTCAGCACCTTCAGCGGCGCGGAAGGATTGGCCCAGGGCTCCGCATGGCTGACGGACAGCTGCCCGCCGTTGGCAAAGCTGGTTTCGAGACCGGCCGCCGGCTGGCGGTCGATGACGGTGACTTCGTGGCCCTGTTTCGCAAGAAACCAGGCCGAGGCGGTGCCGACCACGCCGGCACCCAGTACGATGATTTTCATGTCAGTCTCCAGGTTACGCAATGGACAACGGACGGAATGCATCGCATTCCGCGCCGCCCTCCCTGTCCTCGGTACCTGAGAGTTTTGCGGGCCGTGGCCCGCGTGCCCCTTCGGTGGACCGCCCGCATGCGGACGATCTCTCTCCAGTCGGCTGTGATGCCGCTTACAGTGATTCTGCCTGAGCGATCATGAGGGATTGCGCCTTCGGCGGGGATCGGAATCCCGCTCTCCTGCAAGCGATGAATGTCAAACGGCAGCTACGTGACGGTCGGAATGCACCTCCTTTCCGGACGGCGGCAACGGCCGCGCCCGCTGTTCAGCCCGAAATTCAGCCCGAAAACGCATGCCGCAAAGGCAGCGTCCTCTCGGCAGGAGCATACCAGCCCTGCGGCGCGTAGTGGCTGGTATGCAGGTAAGCCTGGAAGCGCGCCTCCCGGCTGCCCGCGGCGAATGTCAGCAAACGGCTGCTCGGCCACCAGCGCCGGTGCTCGCGGCCGTGGAAGCGGGTCATCGCGCCGACATTCGCGAAAGTCACGCCCCAGCGCCGCTCGAGCATCTCCTTGCGCCCGAAACGGTCGTCGGGATGGGCATGCGTGTGGCTGCCCAGCCAGAGATCGATGGCGTTGGGATTTTTCTCGAAATAGTCGTGAAAGGCATTCGAATCGGTGTCATCGCCGACCCAGTACAGGTACGACGCGCCCTCCGCATCCTCGTACGGATGATGGTAATTGCCGTTGACACCCTCCCAGCGCCCGGTCGCCGTGGTCGTGTCGCGCAGCATGTGATGGGCGCAGGTGACAATGATCTTGTCGCGGTTGGACTCGACCATGCCGCGCCACCAGTCGAAGGTTTCCGCCGTGATCGCGCCGGCGGGATAGCCGCCGTGCTCGCCGCGGCCTTTCGGCGGCCCGCCGTCGTTGCGGTCGCCGAGCATCAGGAACAGCACGTTGCTGGCGACGAACGAATAACGCTCCCAGGTGCCGCTGACCGGAAACGGCCTCGCCTCCGCCCGTATGCGCGAATGTTCCGGGTTGAGTCCGACGGGATCGATCCATTTCCTGAACCACCACTGCGCCTCCTCCCCGGGACCGCTGGCGTCATGGTTGCCGAGCAGGCAGTAGATCTGCTCCGGACGGTGCTTCTCGCCGGCGCACAACTGCTCGATCACCGGCGGACCGTCGGCATCCTGCGGCGGCCCCTGCGTGCCCGACAGGTCGCCGAGATTCAGCATGATGTCCCAGTCGAAGGCCGGACCGCCTTCCTGGCCACCCCGCTCGCTCTGTTCGATCGCCTCGCCCAGACTGCGACGACCGTGACGCAGGTCGCTGTGGACGTGGCAGCAGCCGCAGGCCCATACGCGAAAATGTTCCATGTTCAGGGAGTTCTCCGTCGGTTGATTCAGTCAAAAATGTAAATCGGGCTGGACCATGCCAGATGGCCGTCCTCCAGCGTCGCGCACACGTACAGCGCATTGTCCCGCCCGGAAACAAGATCCAGCCTTCTCTCGATGTTCACGCGGCAATGGGAATTCCCGTCAGGCAGGCGGAATATCCTGATCCGGCGTCCGATGCCGCCGGCCTCGAAAACCAGGTCTTCACGCCCGATATCGGCGATGTTCACGCGCGCCTTGACCAAGGCCGTATCGATCTCGAGCGTGCCTGCCTGCGGATCCGACAGCCAGGCATCGAATCCTCCGAAACCGCCGGTCGTCAGGGCCGACCAGCGCACCGTCGCAGGATCGGTCTGAACGACCTTCCTGTCGAGATTCCACATGTTCACGGGAACGATCCGCTCGAAGCCGTTGCCCCCCAGCGAGCAGCTCCCGTCCCAGACGGTCTGCCTGCCGCGCCCCCTGTATTCGGCACCCTCCCAGACGACGCGGATGCGGCGGCCGAGCCGGTCTGCGGCGTAGGGCCGGAAAGTCTCCAGCGTCTCGAGGCGGTTCCGGATCTCGACACGTTCTATGGGCACTGAAGACAGGATATCCACATCCAGCGACACCGAGCGTCCGGCATGGCGCAGGATGTCCCCCATCATCGCCTCGCGGACGGCGCTGCACGCCGCCGGCCCCAGATTCGGATCCTGTTCGTGCAGCATCGCGTCCGTGTCGAAACGGGCCCGGACATCCAGCAACAGGCGGCATCCCGTCGTCGCATAGTGATGGCGCCGCCGCAGCGCGTCGAAAATGTCCGCCCGGGTCAGCGATCGCGCCAGGATGCAGGACAGGCCGCCGTAGGCCCCGAACAGCGACGCGCCGGGATGGCTGGCGCCGTGCCGCCCCTTGTGCCCGTCGCTGTTCGCCAGGATGCCGACGCGGTAGCCCTGCTCGAACGCATCATGCAGCAGCCATTCGAAGGTGCCCCAGTCGGAATGCACCTCGACCGCGCGCTCGATCCTCGCGTCGTGCGCCATCGCGATGTCCGCGTAACGCCCGCCGATATGGGCGAACACGACGCAGTCCTCCCCCTTCAGTGCCTCGAAGAGGTCTTCCGCGCTGTTCGCATCGCTGCCGACATCCGACAGATCCTCCACCAGGGCATGGTGCGAACGGTGGATCTGCCGCCCCTCATGCATGAACATCACGTTGCGGTCGCCGCCGAGCCCGGTGTTCCCGGACCATTCGTAGCCCGGAAAAATGACGAACGAGCCATCCCGGTTATACTCGCGGGTCAGTTCATTGAGCTGCTCCCAGAACGCGGTGGTGATCTGGAAATCGTTGCCCTGGTGGCTCATCGCGTCGAGGAACGCGCGATCGCGGCCGAATTCGATCAGGTCGCGCGCCGGATTGGTGCCGATCGTCTCCTCGGACTGCCCGTGCAGATCCGCCCAGTACGGGAGCAGCGGCGACGACTCCACGATGCGCAGCGGATTGGAAACGCAGGCACGGGCTCCGTTTCCGTCGAACACCTCGATGACCAGGTCCCCGGGGGACTCCACGGAAAGATTGTCGATGGCTGTCGAATACTCTCCGGCATGCATCTCCACGGTCGCCGGCAATCCCTTCACGTCGCGGTTCGCCTTCAGGGCAAAAGTCCCGGAAACCCGGTAACTGGGATTCCCCCACTGGTCCTCCCCCTTGAAGCCCAGCCTGAAGGTTTCCCCGGCACGACGCATCGTCGGCAGCACCGCCTTGTAGGCCACGGGAGGCCCCGCAACCACCGCGATCTGCGGCTGCAGCGGAAGCTCGACATAGCTGTAGGTGGCCCAGGCATCGACCAGCACGCGGAATTCGAACGTCGGCTCGTGGAAAGTCTGCACGCGGATTCCGGGCGACCCCTGCCGCCGGTCGCCGAAACGCACGATGATCCGGTCGCCCTCACGGAGAAATCCGCGCACGACACGGACAAACAGCGTCTTGTCCCACGGCCTGATGTTCATTTTGCCGTCGTACTTCACTTCCAGCACTGCACCGTTGCTCGCCTCGACCGTCGTGTAATTCCAGCCGCCCGGATCCGTGAACTGCGGCCGCCCCATGTCCGAGGCGAAACGGTGCACGATCTTGATCGATCCGGTGTCGTCGATGCCGAAATAACCGGCGGTATACGTCAACGTGAACGACTGGAAACTTCCGGCCTCGAATTCGCCCTGCGGGTCGATCCGGGCGCTGCCCATGCGTTCGGCCAGGTACGTGGAATGCGGCATTTCAGAAACTCTCCTAGTCCAGTTTGATGTTCTTCGACTGGATGACCCCGGCCCACTTCCCGACGTCAGCGCGGATGAACGCGGCGAAGTCGGCGGCCGACATCGGCGCCGGCTCCGAACCGCCCTTCAGGAACCGGTCAGCGACATCCGCGGCGCCCAGGGCGGCCGCAAAGTGGCGGTTGAGGCCCGCGACACACTCCTGCGACAGGCCCTGCGGGCCGAGCAGCCCGTACCACTGGATGGCGCTGTATCCGGGCAATCCGCTTTCGGCGATCGCCGGCAGTTCCGGAAACAGCCTGGAACGCCCCGCGCCGGTCACGCCCAGCCCCCTGAGCCGTCCCGCCTGCACGTGCGCGGACAATGTCGGGATCGCGGTGATGATCAGGGAAACATGCCCGGCCATCGTGTCGGTTGCCGCCGGCGTTCCGCCCTTGTACGGCACGTGGGTCATCTCGATTCCCGCGGCGTCCTGGAACAGTTCGGTGGCCAGGTGGCTGATCGAGCCGGCACCGTTCGTGGCGAACAGGAGCTCCCGCGGCTTCGCCTTCGCAAGCGCGACCAGCGCCTTCACCGAACGCGCCGGCAGCGAAGGATGCACCGCCAGCATCAGCGGCGCGGTCGCGATCATCGCGATCGGCGAAAAGTCCTTCAGCGGATCGTAGGGAGGCTTCGACATCATGGCCGGAATGACCGAAAAGTTGCTCGACGTCGCCAGCGTCACGGTCTGGCAGTCAGGCGCCGCCGCCGCGGCACTCTGCGCCCCGATCAGCCCGCTGGCACCGGGGCGGTTTTCAATGACCAGACTCCGGCCGGCGCGTTCGGACACTGCCGGACCGACGATGCGCATCAGGATGTCAGCCCCGCCGCCCGCCGGAAAGGCGACGATCACCCGCAGCGACTTCGATGCGGCACCCTGCGCCATCACGGCAGCCGGAAAAGCGCAAACCGCCAGCACCCCTGCACACAACAACCATCGAGTAGTAGGCCTCATGTTTCTCTCCTTGAAGAAGTCGGAAAAAATCCGCCTACGGCAGCACTGCTGCCGTCCCTCCAGGCACTCCGGCCCGCGGCTCCGGCGCAACCCCCGCTTGCGCGCGCGTTGCGCGTTTGCCGCAGCCGGTGCCAGATTGACATCGCAAATTCATTTCTGCAAATATCCTGTTTTACATTTCTGATTACTTCTGGTTATCAATGGAAATCCGCGACATCGAGTACTTCTGCCATGTCGCCAAGGCAAGGCATGTGGGCAAGGCCGCCGACATCATCGGCCTCAGCCAGCCCGCCCTGAGCAAAAGCATCCGCAGACTCGAGAACGAGCTGAACGCCTCCCTGTTCCGGCGCACGCCCAAGGGCGTGGAAATGACCGCCGTCGGGGAAATGCTGCTGGCCCATGCCAAGAACCTCAGCGTGGCGTTCGACGACCTGCGCCGCGAAGCGCGCAACATCGTCAGCGGCCAGAGCGGCCTGTTGCGGGTGGGCGCAAACCCCGCGATTGCGGATTACCTGCTGTGCGACATCTGCGTCGCCAGCCTTGCCGAGGCCCTCGGCGTCAGGCTTTCGGTCATGGTCGACATGAACAACGCGCTGATACCCGCCCTGCGTGACGGCGCCCTCGACCTGATCGTCAGCGGCATTCCGCCGTCGCCGGCGCCGGACTTCACGCATGAACCCCTGCTCGACGACGAGTTCGTCGTCGTGGCATCGGACGGCCATCCGCTGGCGCGGAAGAAACACCTGCGGCCCAGGGATCTGACGCCCTACCGCTGGGTCCTTTCATCAGGCTCCGTCGCCTCGAGCTCCGTGCTGTCCCGGCAGCACCTGACGCAGAGCCTCATCAATCACGGCCTGACCGAACCGGTGGTCGCGCTGGAAACCAACTCGACGCACCTGATGATGCGCGCGATCGCCGGCTCCGATCTGCTCGGCTTCCAGTCCCGCCAGGTGATCCGCAGCGCCAGACTGAAAACCCGTGAATTGCGGATCGCGGGCCTGGCATGGCACCGCCGCATCGGCATCACGTATCGCCGGCATTCCCACCTGCCACGCGCGGGGCGCAGGTTCATCCAGCTGCTCCACGAGCGCGCGAACAGGGAAAGGGAACAAATGCCTGCGAAAGCCGCTAAACTGGCGGCAGGCCCGGACTCCGGAACGCAATGACACGATAACGACGAACGTCAATGAAAATCACGAAACTCGAAGTCCACATCCTTCGCGCGCCGGACGAAGGCACGCGCCCGTACTGGGTCAGCAATTTCATCGTGCCCAAGGCCAACGAAATCCTCGTGCGCATGTTCACCGACGAGGGCATCGAAGGCATCGGCATCGCCACCAGCTACACGCCGATCGAGGCCGCGATCAAGGCCTTCAGGAGCGGCATCGCCGATCTCATCGTCGGGCAGGACCCGCTGGCCCCCGAAAAGCTGCATGACCGGCTGTTCTGGCTGACCGCGCAGAAAATCGCCTCCGAAAAAGGCTGGACGCGGGAGGCCATCGTGCGCATCGCCGCGGCGGTGGACATCGCCGCCTGGGACATCGTCGGCAAGGCGGCGAAGCTGCCGCTGTACCGGCTGTTCGGCGGCTTCCGCAGCGAAATCCCCTGCTACGTCACCTGCGCCTACTACCGCGACGGCAAGGACATGGCCGAGCTGAAGGACGAGATGCAGATGCTCAAGGCCCAGGGCCACCAGGGCTTCAAGGCCAAGGTCGGCGGCGTGCCGCTGAAGGAAGACCTGAAGCGCCTCGAACTGGTGCGCGACGTCATCGGCCCCGACAAGGACATGATGGTCGACTGCAACCGCGCCTGGGACCTGCCGACCGCGATCACCGCGGCGCGCGAAATGCTGCCGCTCAATCCGCGCTGGCTCGAAGAGCCGGTGCGCTGGGCCGACGACCACCGCGAACTGGTGAAACTCGCGAAACAGACCGCCATCCCGCTGTCGGCCGGCGAAAGCGAACTGACCGCCTACGGCTGCCGCGACCTCGTCGAGGACGGCGCGATCGGCATCCTGCAGTTCGACTGCACGATGATGGGCGGCTTCACCACGGGCCGCAAGCTCGCGGCACTGTGCGAGCTGAACCAGGTGCAGGTCGCCCCCCACCACGACTGCTTCATCCACGCCCACATCGTCGCCGGCAGCCCCGCGGGCTGCATCGTTGAATCCTTCACCGATCCCGAGCGCGACCCGCTGCAGGCGGAGCTGTTCGAGGATCCGCCGAAAATCGCCGGCGGCACGCTGTACCTGAAGGAACAGCCGGGACTGGGCCTGACGTTGTCACCGGCGGCGCTGAAGAAATTCGGCGAAAAAATTCTCTGATTCCGGCGCAATATTCCATCAACTGGACGTTTTTCCGGGCAGGCTCCCGGGGGCGCGGTAAAATTCCCGCTCCCCCAAAGAGCAGGTTTCCGCGCCATGCCCTCCCCAGCCTCCTTCACCGTCCAACACGGTGAAGTCCGCATTGCAGTCCACGCCTTCGGCAATGGCCCGCGCGTCGTGATGATGCCCTCGCTGGGCCGCGGCGCCGCCGACTTTTTCGACATCGCGCGGTGCCTGGCCGCCGCCGGATACCGCGCCCTGTGCCCCGAGCCGCGCGGCCTCGGCGGCAGCAGCGGCCCCCTCAAAGGCATCACGCTGCACGATTTCTCGGCCGACATCGCCGCGGTGATCCGCCATGACGGCGGCGAACCGTCGGTGGTCGCCGGCCACGCCTTCGGCAACTTCGTCGCCCGCACCGTCGCCGCCGACTACCCGGAACTGACCCGCGCCGTGGTGCTGCTGGCCGCAACACACACCTGGCCGCTGGCCCCCGAACTGCGCGACTCGATCAACAAATGCCACCAGATGGATCTGCCGGAGGACGTGCGGCTGAAACACCTGCGGCACGTGTTTTTCGCGCCGGGCAACGATGCCGGCGTCTGGCTCGACGGCTGGAACGACGAGGTGATGCATGCCGAGCGCGACGCCACCGAGGCAACGCCGAAACCCGAGTGGTGGACCGCCGGTACCGCGCCCGTCCTGGACGTCCTCTCGCTGCAGGACCCGCTGTCGCCGCCGGACAGCGTCCACTGCTACCGCGACGAATGGGGCGCCGACCGGGTCGCCATCGCGAAGATCGGCAACGCCGCGCATGCCCTGCTGCCCGAACAGCCCGCGGCCGTGGCGGAAGCCATCATCGGCTACATGAAAACGCTGAAGGCATGAAACTCTACTGGTCCTCGCGCTCGCCCTTCGTGCGCAAGGTCATGGTCTTCGCGCACGAATGCGGGCTCGCCGGGCGCATCGAATGCGAACGCACCTTCGTGTCGATGTCGCAGCCGAACGCCGGCCTGCTGAAAATCAATCCCACCGGCAAGATTCCGACGCTGCTGCTCGACGACGGCACGACGCTCTACGACTCGACCGTGATCTGCGAGTACCTCGACAGCCTGCACGACGACCCGAAGCTCTTTCCGCCGGCGGGCAACGCGCGCTGGACGGCGCTGCGCCGCCATGCGCTGGGCAACAACCTGCTCGACAACCTGATGCTGTGGCGCAACGAAACCCTGCGCCCGCAACCGCAGCAGTCGCCGGAAACGCTGGCGGCCTTCGAACTCAAGGTGCGCAACGCCGTGGCCGCCCTCGACCGCGAAGCCGGCGCGCTGGCGGCGGACCCGGTGGGCATCGGCCATGTCGCGATTGCCTGCGCGCTGGATTACATGGATTTCCGTTTTTCGGGGCTGGCCTGGCGCAAGGGCGGGGAAAGCATCGCAAAGTGGCACAATACCTTCGCGCAGCGTCCTTCGATGACCGCCACTGCGCACGTTGACCAATAAAACACGCGGGGAGAACACCATGAACCGACATCTGCTGCTCCTGCCGCTGCTCGGCGCCGTACTGGCGCTGCCGGCCGCATCCCAGACCTATCCCGCCAAGCCGGTGCGGGTGATCGTTCCCTTCCCGCCCGGCGGCCCCACCGACATCGTCACGCGCCTGATGGCGCCGAAAATGTCCGAAGCGCTGGGGCAGCAGGTGGTCGTCGAAAACCGCGGCGGCGCCGGCGGCGCCATCGGCACCGAGCAGGTCGCCAAATCGGCGCCCGACGGCTACACGCTGGTGATGGGCACCATCGGCGGCCTCGCGGTGGCCAAAAGCCTCAACCCCAGGCTCGGCTACGACACCCTGCGCGACCTCGCGCCGATCACCCAGAGCGTGACCGTGACCAGCGTCCTCGTCACCCACCCCTCGGTGCCGGCGAAAAACGTCAGGGAACTGCTCGCGCTCGCCAAAAAAAGCGGCAACGGGCTGAACTACGCGTCCTCCGGCAACGGCACGATCACCCACCTCGCCGGCGAACTGCTGAAGCTGATGGGCAAGGTCGACATCTCCCACGTCGCCTACAAGGGCGGCGCGCCGGCACTGGTCGCGCTGGTCTCCGGCGAAGTCGACATGAGCTACGAAAACAGTCTGATCATCACGCCGCACATCAAGTCGGGCAAGGTCAAGGGACTGGCCGTCACCAGCGCCAAGCGCTCGGCGCTGCTGCCCGAACTGCCGACCATCGGCGAAACGCTCAAGGGCTACAGCGCCAGCGGCTGGTACGGACTGCTGGCTCCCGCCGCTACGCCGAAGCCGGTGATCACGCGCCTGCACGCCGAGGCCGTGAAGGCCCTGCGCGCGCCGGACGTCGTCGAAAAACTGTCCGGCCAGGGCGCGGAACCGGCGGCCACCTCGCCCGAGGAGTTCACGGCTTTCATCCGCAGTGAAACCGAGAAGTGGGCGAACCTGGTCAAGACCGCCAACATGCGCACCAATTGAGCGCGGACGACCGGTCTCTCGATGCACGGGATGGACCGGGCGGGCAGGATGATGCCGGCGGAATATCCGGCGCGGTTCATCTTTTTTCACCCTGCCCACCCCGCCCATCCCGCTGATTTTTCCTCAAGGCATTTTTCCTCAAGGCGATTCAATCCCGATCATCCATGACGACCCTGCCCGGCACCGCCCCCGACCTCTCCCGCCTGCTCGACCCGCGCGGCGTCGCCGTCATCGGCGCCTCCACCGATCTCTCGCGCATCGGCGGCCAGCCGATCAGGCTGCTCACCGAATACGGCTACCGGGGCAAGGTCTATCCGGTCAACCCGAAATACACGGAGGTCAAGGGGCTCCGCTGTTATCCCGACGTCACCGCGGTGCCGAAACCCTGCGACGTCGCGCTGATCGCGGTGGCGGGCCACCTGGTGCCGGGGGCGATCGAGCAGTGCGGCAAGGCCGGCATCCCCTTCGCCGTGGTGCTGTCCGCGGGATTCGGCGAGGCCGGCGAGGCCGGCAAGGCACTCAACGACAGGCTGCTCGCCGCGGTGAAAACCAGCGGCGTGCGCATCGTCGGGCCGAACTGTCTCGGCCTGATGAACCTGGACGCCGACTTCCGCCTCGGTTTCGGCGGCACGCTGCAGCTGAAAACGCTGAAACCCGGCCCAATCGCCATGGTCACCCAGTCCGGCGGCTTCGGCTTCGGCGTGGTCGCCGTCGCCTGCTATTACGGACTCGGCTTCAACCACGTCGTTTCCACCGGCAACGAGGCCGACCTCACCGCGCTCGACTGGATGGAACACCTGATCGAGCGTCCCGACGTCGAAATCCTCACCGCCTTCCTCGAAGGCACCACCGAGGGCGGGCGCCTGCGCCGGCTCGGCGCGCGCGCGCTGGAGCTGGGCAAACCGGTGCTGGTCTGGAAGGTCGGCAACACCGACGTCGGCAGCAAGGCCGCGACCTCGCATACCGCGCGGCTGACCGCCGGTTACGAACTGTTCCGCGCCGCGTTCCGGGAAGGCGGCTTCATCGAGGTGCAGGACGTCGACGATCTCGTGGATTACTGCAAGGCCTTCCGCGCGCGCAAGCTGCCGAAAGGCCGGGGCGTCGGCGTGATGACGCTGTCCGGCGGCGCCGGCGTGCTGCTCGCCGACCGCTGCGTGGCGCGGGGACTCACCCTGCCGCGGCTTGCCGATGCCACGCGCGAGAAACTGCGCGGCATCGTCGTCGCCTACGCCTCCATCGAGAACCCGATCGACACCACCGCGCAGGGCTACAACGACAACTTCGCCTCGTACACCAAAACCATGCGCGAGGTGCTCGCCGATCCCAACATCGACGCCATCGTCGCGCGCGCGCCGCGCGGCAGCGTGGCGCAGGCCTGGGCCGAGGGCTTGGTGGAGATGCTGAAAGCCACCGACAAGCCGCTGCTGCTGAACTGGCCCACTTCGCCCGACGACAACCGCGGCGCGATGGACTACCTCGAGAGCCACGGCGTGCCCTGCATCCTCGCTCCGGGACGCACCGTCGACGCACTGGCCGCGCTGAACGGCTTCGCCGCCAAGAAGCGTGAATTCGAGGCCCGGCGCGCCCGCGGCGGCAAACGCGCGATCGCCCCGCAGAAGCTGGATCCGCAGGGTTCGGGCACGCTGGGCGAGCGCGCCTCGAAAGCCCTGCTCCAGGCCTACGGCATCCCGGTCACCGGCGAAAAGCTGCTGGCGCCGGAGGCGGTGGAAAAACTCGCCGCCGCACCGCTGCCATTCCCGCTGGCGGTGAAAATCGAATCCGCGGACATCCCGCACAAGACCGAGGCCGGCGTGATCCGGCTGAACGTCACCAGCCTCGACGGCCTGAAGCAGGCCGCGCGCGAGGTGCTCGCCGCGGCGCGGGCGTACAAGGCCGATGCGCGCATCGACGGCATCCTGGTGCAGCAGATGGCCACCGGCGAGGAGGTCATCGCAGGCGCGGTCAACGATCCGCATTTCGGCCCGCTGATCGCGGTCGGGCTCGGCGGCGTGTTCACCGAAATCATGCACGACGTCACCCACCGCTACGCGCCCTTCGACGCCGAAACGGCGAAAGCGATGATCCATGAAATCAGGGGCGTGAAGCTGTTGCAGGGCTACCGCGGCAGGCCGGCCTGCGACATCGACGCGCTGGCCGATGCGCTGTCGCGGCTGTCGCTGCTCGCCGCGGACCATGCCGGCCGCATCGCCGAGATCGACATCAACCCGCTGTTCGTCAACGCCTCCGGCGTGGTCGCCGCCGACGCGCTGGTGGTGCTCAAATGAACGGCCCGTTCAGGACCCGCATCACCGAGCTCTACGGCATCCGCCTGCCCGTCGTCGCCAGCGGCCTGATGTGGCTGGCCGACCCGGTCTACGTCGCCGCGGTCGCGCGCGCGGGGCTGATCGGCTTCATGACCGCGGCCAGCTTTCCCGACGTGCAGGCGCTGCGCGCGGGCATCCGCCGCTGCCGCGAACTCGCCGCGGGCGGGCCCTTCGGCGTCAACATCATGATCCGCGTCAGCCGCGACGGCACGGACCGCGTCAACCCGCTGATCGACGCGGTGATCGAGGAAGGCGTGAAGTTCGTCGAAACCGCCGGCAACAACCCCGAAGCCTACATCCGGCGGCTGAAGGACGCCGGCATCACCGTGCTGCACAAGGTGCCCGGCGTGCTGCGCTACGTGAAGAAGGCGGAGTCCCTCGGCGCCGACGCGGTGACCGTGATCGGCGCCGAGGCCGGCGGACATCCCGGCATCGAACCGGTGGGCACCATCGTTGCCGGCGTCTCCGCCGCGCGCGCGGTCGGGATTCCGGTGATCGTCGCCGGCGGCCTCGGCACCGGCGAACAGCTGGTGGCGGCGCTGGCGCTGGGCGCCGAAGGCGTCGCGATGGGCACCCGTTTCCTGGTGGCCGAGGAAGTCTGGGCGCACCGCCAGTACAAGGAGCGCCTGGTCGCCGCCGGCGAAACCGACACGACACTGCTGCTGCAATCGATGCGCAACACGCAGCGCGCGCTGAAAACCGCGCATGTCGCGATGATCCAGCAACTCGAGAAGGATGAACCCGGCAACACCGCCGCGCTGCTGCCGCACATCATGGGCACGGTCGGCCGCAAGGCCTATGAATGCGGCGACGTCGAGAAGGCGATGCTATCCTGCGGCCAGAGCGTGGTGTTCGCCGACAGGATCGAGCCGCTGGCGGCGATCGTCGACCGCCTCGAGGCCGAAGCCCGCGCGGCGATGAGCCGCCTGCAACGCATTTACCAACCGCCCGCCTGATCCGGGGAGCGGATACACACCGCAGGAGAACGTTCCATGAAATTGCGCAGGCTGCTGTTTTTCATTGCATTTATGACAACCCCGGGGCTGGCGGTCGCGCAGGCCTATCCCAACAAGACGGTGCGGCTGATCGTGCCCTTTGCCGCCGGCGGCAGCACCGACGTGATCGCGCGCGTGCTCGCGCCGCGGCTGGCCGATGCGTGGGGACAGCAGGTCATCGTCGACAACCGTCCCGGCGGCAACACCACGATCGGCACCGAGATCGTCGCCAAGGCGGCGCCCGACGGCCACACGCTGCTGGTGACCCCGGCGCCCTTCACCGTCGTGCCCAGCGTGCTGAAAAAACTGCCCTACGATCCGGCGAAGGACTTCGAGCCGATCACGCTGATCAACACCACGCCGATGGGGCTGGTGGTGCATCCCGGCGTGCCGGCGAAAAACGTCAGGGAACTGGTCGCGCTCGCCAAGGCAAGGCCGGTGCAGATGAATTTCGCGTCCTCCGGCAACGGCGGCGTGCCCCATCTCTCCGGCGAACTGCTCAATGCCATGGCCGGCGTGAAGATGATGCACGTGCCGTACAAGGGCAATGCGCCGGCGCTGGTGGACCTCGTCGGCGGCCACGTCGACATGGCCTTCAACGGCCTGACTTCGGTGATGCCCTTCATCAAGTCCGGCCGCCTGCGCGTGATCGGTGTCACCAGCATCAACCGCACCGCCGCGCTGCCCGAGGTGCCCACGCTCGACGAGCAGGGACTGAAAGGCTTCCAGGCCGTGGCCTGGAACGGGCTTACCGCGCCGGCGCGCACCCCGAAGGACGCGATCGCCAAAATCGCCGACAGCGCCGTGCGCATCGTGAAATCGCCGGAACTCGCCGAGCAGCTCAAGCGCGACGGCTCCGATCCGGTCGGCAGCAACACCGCCGAGTTCGTCGCCCACCTGCGCGATGAGGTCGCCAAGTGGAAGAAAGTGCTCGAGCGCGCCGGCATCACGTCATTCTGATCCGCAGGCACGGGGAATCCGCATGAGCATCAAGGTCACCATCGACGAAGGCATCGCCACCGTGCTGCTCGACCGTGCCGACAAGCTGAACGCGTTGTCCGGCGGGATGTACCACGAGCTGGCCGATGCCTTCCGCAGGCTCAACGAGGACGACGCGGTGCGCGTCGTGCTGCTGACCGGCGCCGGCCGCGCCTTCTGCGCCGGCGGCGACGTCGGCTCGATGGGCGGCTACGACGTGGTCAGCGGCCGCAGGCGCTCGAAGGGCCACCAGCAGATGATCCTCGCGCTGCACCACCTCGAAAAACCGGTCATCGCCGCGGTGCGCGGCCCGGCCGCGGGCATCGGCGCCAGCATGGCTCTTGCTTGTGACCTGATCGTTGCCAGCGAAACCGCCTACCTGCTGATGGCCTTCAAGAACGTCGGCATTCCACCGGACGGCGGCGCGATCTATTTCCTGACCCAGCACCTGGGGCTCGCCCGCGCCAAGGAAATCGTCTACAGCGCGCGCAAGCTGCCGGCGGCCGAGGCGAAGGACATGGGCCTGGTCGGCAGGGTCGTCCCGGACGACCGACTGGAAGAAGAGTCCCTCGCGCTGGCGCGCGAGATCGCCGGCTCCGCGACCTACGCGCTGACGCTGGCCAAACGCATGTTCCAGTACATGTACGTGCCGACGCTGGAGCAGCTTCTCGAAATGGAAGTGCTGGCGGTCTGCGGCGCGCGCATGACCGAAGACCATGTCGAGGGCGTCACCGCCTTCAAGGAAAAACGCAAACCGAAGTTCAGGGGCAAATAGGACAAGGACGGGCCGATGAGCGAATGGAAAAAGCAGACCCTCGCCGGATTCCTCGCCGCCACGGCCGCCGCGCACGCGCAGGACGAGGCGCTGGTGATCGCCGGGCGGCGGCTGACCTGGGCCGAACTGCGCGACAACGTGCGCGAGGTCGCCCGCGGCCTGCGCGCGCTGGGCATCGGGCGCGGCGACCATGTCGCGGTGTGCATGGGCAATTCGCTCGAATGGGTGATCTTCTTTTATGCCGCCGCGACCATCGGCGCGGTGACGGTGCCGGTCAACACCCGCTTCAAGGCCGACGAAATGGCCTACTGCCTGAAGCAGGCCGACGTGAAACTGCTGTTCATCACCGACCGCTTCCTGAAAATCGACTTCATCGCGATGCTGCGCGGCATCTGCCCCGCGGTGGACCGCGCGCTGCCCGATCCGGCGCTGCCGCTGCTGCGGACCGTCGTCGTGCTGGGGCAGGACGTGCCTTCCGGCGCCGTCACCTTCGCCGACCTGCTGGCCCGGGGCGCGGCGTTCGACGAGGCATACCCGGAAGAAGTCAAACCCGACGACGCGCTGCTGATGCAGTTCACCTCCGGCACCACCTCGCATCCCAAGGGCGTGATGCTGAGCCACGACAACATGCTGCGCAACGCCTTCCACGTCGCCGCGCGTTTCCATCTGAAGGCCGGCGACCGCTACTACAGCGCGCGCCCCTACTACCACGTCGCCGGCACCACGCTGTCGCTGCTCGCGGCCCTGACCACCGGCGCCTGCCTGCTGTCCTCGCCGACCTTCGAGCCCGAGGAGGCGCTGTCGACAATGTGGAGCGAGGAATGCACGCACACCTCGGGCAACGACACCATGTTCCTGATGATGCTGAACCATCCCAAGTTCGCGCAGTACCCGCTGAAGCTGCGCAACGGCTGGGTCTCCTGCGGTCCCGAGGTCTCGCGCCGCGTCGTCGAGCAGATGGGCATGAAGGGGCTGGTCCAGGCCTACGGCCTGTCCGAAGCCTCGCCCAACGTCTGCATGTCGCGCCACGATGACGATCCCGAGAAGCGCATCGAGGGCTGGGCGCACATCCTCGACGGCGTGGAAGTGCGGCTGGTCGACCCCGAAACCGGCTCCGTGCAACCGCCGGGCAGGACGGGCGAGATCCAGGTCCGCGGCTGGAGCGTGATGCAGGGCTATTACAAGATGCCGGAACAGACGGCGAAGGCCATCGACGCCGAAGGCTGGCTGCACACCGGCGATCTCGGCGTCATGGACGACGAGGGCCGGCTGAAATTCATCACGCGCATCAAGGACGTGTTCCGCGTCGGCGGCGAAAACGTCGCGCCGGCGGAAGTGGAGGACGTGCTGCACCGGCATCCGAAAATCAAGCAGGCCCAGGTCATCGGCGTGCCCGACCCGCGGCTGATCGAAGTGCCGGCGGCGTACGTGATCCTCAACGAGGGCGAGACCGCGACGCCGGAAGAACTGATCACGTGGAGCCGGGAACGGCTCGCCAACTTCCGCGTGCCGCGCTACCTGAAGCTCATCGACAGCTTCGAGAACATCGGCATGACCGGCAGCTCGAAGGTGCAGAAGAACAAGCTGCGCGCGCAGGCGCTGATCGATTTTGGCCTGGAAGAGACAAAAAAAACCTGACCGCAGAGGACACAAAGAAAAACCCGGACAATCCGTCATTCCGGCGCAGGCCGGAATCCAGGAACATGCCACGATCCGTTCTGGATTCCGGCTCGCCCCACCAAGGGGACTTCCTTCGGGGCGCGCTTCGCGCGTCCGGAACGACGTATTTTATAAGCACTTGATTTTATTGATATTTTTCGTATCACCTCGAGAAGGAGCTGCAGATGTCTGACCTGACGAAACAATCCCCGCTCGGCACCTACGTCGAGCATTTAAAGAAAGGCGAACTGGCCTACCAGGTGTGCAAGGACGACAACAAGGCGTTCTTCTACCCGCGCGCGGTGGCGCCGGAAACCGGCAGCGGCAACCTGGAATGGAAGGTGTCAAAAGGGCTGGGCACCGTCTACACGACCACGGTCGTGCACTACAAGGGCGAGCCGCCGCTGAACGTGGCGATGATCGACATGGACGAGGGTTTCCGCCTGATGAGCCGGGTCGAGGACATCGACGCAATGGCCGTGAAAATCGGCATGCGGGTCAAATTCAGGGCGCATCCGGGCGACGAGAAGACCCTGCCCTATCCTGTATTCACGCCCGCGGGAGACACCAAATGACGAACATGCTCAAACGCGGCGCGATCGCCGTGGTCGGCGCCGCCGAATCCGACCTGGGCCAGGTGGCCCCGCTGACTTCCCCCGTGGACCTGATGGCGCAGGCGACGATGCGTGCGCTGGACGACTGCGGCCTGACGCTGAAGGATGTCGACGCGCTGTATGTGGCCGCCACCCAGGTGCGCATGGGCCCGATGTCGCTGGCCGAATACCTGCGCATCAAGCCCAGGGTCTTCGACGGCACCCAGATCGGCGGCTCGTCGTTCATGACCCACGTCGCCCACGCCCAGATGGCGATCCAGCTCGGGCTGTGCGAAGTGGCGGTGATCGCCTACGGCAGCACCCAGCGCTCGGTGTCGCGCGCCGCGGCCAGCCCGCGAGAATTCAATCCCGACGAGACCCGGTACCGGCCCATCCTGCCGATCAGCGCCTACGCGATGGCGGCGGCCCGCCACATGCACCAGTACGGCACGACCCGCGAGCATCTGGCCGAGGTGGCCGTCGCCGCCCGGAAATGGGCGCTGATGAACCCCAAGGCCTGGGAGAAGGAACCGCTGACCATCGAACAGGCGCTCAACGCCCGGATGGTGTCCTATCCCTTCACGGTGCGCGACTGCTGCCTGGTGGTCGACGGCGGCGGCGCCATCGTGCTGACCTCCGCGGCACGGGCCAAAACCCTGAAAAAGAAACCGGTCTACGTGCTCGGTGTCGGTGAAACGCTGTCGCACGCCAACATCTCCAGCATGCCGGACTTCACCGTCACCGGCGCCGCGGTCTCCGGCCCGCAGGCTTTCAGAATGGCCGGCGTCGCGCAAAAGGATGTCAAGATGCTGTCGCTCTACGACGCCTTCACGATCACGCCGATCCTGTTCCTCGAGGACCTCGGCTTCGTGCCGAAGGGTGAAGGCGGCCGCTTCGTCGCCAACGGCGGCATCGCCCCCGGCGGCAAGCTGGCGGTCAACACCTCGGGCGGCGGCCTGTCGTATTGCCACCCCGGCATGTACGGCCTGCTGGTGATGATCGAGGCCATCCGCCAGGTCCGCGGCGAATGCGGCGAGCGCCAGGTCAAGGGCTGCGACGTGGCCCTGGCGCACGGCAACGGTGGCGTCATGTCCAGTCAGTGCACCGTCATCTTCGGTTCTGAAAATACTCTCTGATGCCGTGCGCACGATCACCTGCGGGGTCGCATCCCCGGACTTGCGTCCGGGGCCCCTGCTCCGCCCTGCGGTGATCGCGGCAACGGTGGCGTCATGTCCAGCCAGTGCACGGTCATCTTCGTTTCGGAAAACATGCTGTAATCGGGCCCGGGATGCCGGCATCCGTCTGCATCCCGCCTGCCACCGCTGGAGAACAGCACGATGATGCGGCTGACCGAAACCGCGCAGAGTCTGACCATCGCCTATCCGGGATGGCTGGGTCTGTTCGTGTTTGCGCTGGGCCTTGCGCTGGCGGTGTGGGTCTGGCGGCACTTCACCTTCAACGGCCGCTTTTTCGGTTACGTCATGGGCACCCTGCTCGCGCTGTTCGGGGGGCTGTATTTTTTCACCTACAAGGCCGAACTGACGGCGGAAGGCGGCCGCAGTTACGCGCTGTTCCGCGGCGGCCACACCGGGGTCGCATGGGCGCAGGCCCGCAGCGCCGTCCTGCAGGAACGCCCCGGCAAAGGCCGGCCGATGTACATCGTCGTCGACCACGGCAACGGACCGCCTTTTGAAATCAACGCCACCGACCTTTCGCACAACGACCGCGCCCGCGCGCTTGATTACATCCGCGCGCGCATGCACGATGCGCGCAACCCGCAACGCTGAACCACGGAAATCCGCGACATGACCCTCACCCTGCGCATCCTCACCTCCAACAGCACCCGCACCATCCTCGACGCCCTCGCGCCCGCCTGGGAACAGGCCACCGGCAACCGGGTCACCATGACCGCCGACTCGGCCAAGGCCATGGTCGCCCGCATCAAGTCCGGCGAAACCGGAGACGCGGTGATCCTCGGCAGCGGCGTGCTGAAGGAACTGGCCGAGGCCGGCATCGTCGTCGACGCGAGCCGCCGTCCCTTCGCCCGCGCCAGGGTCGGCGTCGGCGTGCGCCGCGGTTTTCCGAAGCCCGACATCGGCTCCGTGGACGCCTTTCGCCAGTCCCTGCTCGCGGCGAAGTCCGTGGCCCACACCGTGCACGGCGCGAGCGGCATGTACATGCCGGAGCTGTTCGAAAAGCTCGGCATCGCCGGGCAGATGAAACCGAAAACCGTGACCCGCCCCGGCGGCTACATCGGCAGTGTGGTTGTCGCCGGCGAGGCCGACCTCGCGCTGCAGCAGTTGCCGGAACTGCTCGCCGTCGACGGCCTGGAACTGGTCGGCCCGATTCCCGACGCGGTGCAGAAAACGCTGGAAACCGCATCCGGCATCGTTGCCACATCGCTCCATGCCGAAGCCGCGCGGGCGATGCTCGATTTTTTCGCGCGGCCGGAACACCGCGCCGTGTACGCCGAAAAAGGCCTGGAACAGGCCGCATGACCGCAAAACAACCCGGAGGAAAGCCCATGAACCGCAGACATGCCCTACCCGCCGCCGCACTGGCCGTCGTCCTGCAACTCGGCGCGATGCCCGCAACGCAGGCCGCCGAAACCTGGCCAACGCGGCCGGTCCGCTTCATCGTGCCCTACCCGCCCGGCGGCACCACCGACATGGTCGCCCGCGGCGTCGCCGGCAAGCTCACGGAACGCTGGGGACAGCAGTTCGTCGTCGACAACCGCGGCGGCGCCAGCACCATGATCGGCACGGACCTGATGGCCAAGTCGGCGCCCGACGGCTACACCATCGAGCTGGTCACGCAGACCACGATGTCGATCAACCCCAACGTCGTCGCGAAACAACCCTACGACACCGAGCGCGATCTCGCCCCGATCACCCAGGCGGTCTATTTCCCCTACGTGATCGCGGCGCATCCCTCCACGCCCTACAACACGATGCAGGAACTGCTGGCCTACGCGAAGTCCAAGCCCGGCACGGTTACCTACTCCACGCCGGGCACCGCCTCGACCAACCATCTGGGCGGCGCGCTGCTGGAAACGCTGACCGGCATCAAGATGCTGCACGTGCCGTTCAAGGGATCCGGCCCCGCGCTGACGGCGGCGCTCGGCGGCCAGGTGCAGATAGTCATCACCGGCGCCGCGACCGTGATTCCGCAAGCCAGGGCCGGCAAGATCAAGGTCATCGCTTTCGCCGCGGAAAAGCGCCACCCCAACTGGCCCGACATCCCCTCGACCGGAGAAGCGGGACTGAAGGATTACGAAGCCGGAACCTGGTTCGGCATCGTGACCCGCGCCGGCGCGCCGCGCGCCATCGTGCAATCGCTGAACAGGGAAATCGCCGCCGCGCTCAACGCCCCCGACCTGAGCAAGACGCTGACCTCCGCCGGCTTCGACATCCGCACCCAGTCACCCGAGGAATTCGCCAAATACATCAGGGCCGACCGCGCGCTGCTGGGCAAGGTCATCAAGGCAGCGGGAATCCAGCTGGAATGACGCGATTGCCAATGCGGCTCCGGCCACAGGATGATCAGCGCGACGCAGCCGCCTTCTCCGCGGCCAGCTTGGTCCTGAACAGCCAGTCGCGGTAATCGTCCATGTCGCCGTCGAAGGGCAGCAATTGCCCGTCGGCAACGATCAGAAACTGGTCGGTGGTCGCGCGCAGCAGGTGGCGGTCGTGCGACACCAGCACCAGCGTGCCCTCGAACTGCGCCAGCGCGACGGTCAGCGCCTCGCGGGTTTCGAGGTCGAGGTGGTTGGTCGGCTCGTCGAGCAGCAGCAGGTTCGGGCGCTGCCAGACGATCATCGCCAGCGCCAGCCGCGCCTTCTCGCCGCCGGAGAAGTGGGTGATCGGGCTCAGCGCCATCTCGCCGGGGAAGTTGAAGCCACCGAGAAAGCCGCGCAGTTCCTGCTCGCGCACGCGCGGCGCGACCCGCGCAAGGTTCCACAGCGGCGACTCGTCGTGGCGCAGCATCTCCACCTGGTGCTGCGCGAAATAACCGATGGCCAGCCCCTTGTTGAAATTCGCCGTGCCCGCCAGCGGCTTCAGCTCGCCGGCGATGGTCTTGATCAGCGTCGACTTGCCGGCGCCGTTGATGCCGAGCAGGCCGTAGCGCTGGCCGCTCTGCAATGAAAATTTGATCCCGCGCAGCACCGGTTTTTCCGTGCCGTCCTCCAGCCGGTAGCCGGCCACCACGTCCTCCATCACCAGCAGCGGATCGGGCGCGCGCAGCGGCTCGCGGAACTCGAACTGGAACGGCGCGGACACGTGCAGCGGCGCCAGATCCTCCATCTTCGCCAGCATTTTCATGCGGCTCTGCGCCTGGCGCGCCTTGCTCGCCTGCGCCTTGAAGCGGTTGATGAAGGATTCGAGGTGGGCGCGCTCGCGCTGCTGCTTCTCGATCATGCCGGCGGCGAGCACCACCGCGGCGGCGCGCTGGCGCTCGAAATCCGAATAATGGCCGCCGTAACGCTTCAGCTTCCTGTTGTCGATGTGGACGATGACGTTGACCACGCCGTCGAGGAAATCGCGGTCGTGCGACACGATCACCAGCGTGCCGGCGTACTTCTTCAGCCACTCCTCCACCCACAGGATGGCGTCGAGGTCGAGGTGGTTGGTCGGCTCGTCGAGCAGCAGCAGGTCGGAGGGACACATCAGCGCCTGCGCGAGGTTCAGGCGCATGCGCCAGCCGCCGGAAAAGGTCGCCACCGGCTGCTCCATCTGCCCGTGGCTGAAGCCGAGGCCATGCAGGAGCTGCTCGGCGCGCGGCCGCACGGTCCAGGCATCGGCATCGCCCAGCTCGCCGTAGATTTCGCCGATGCGCTCGCCGTCGTCGGCCGCCTCGGCCTCCGCCAGTTCGCACTCCAGCCGGCGCAGCGTGGTGTCGCCGTCGATGGCATAGTCGATCGCGGAACGCTCCAGCGGCGGGGTTTCCTGCGCGACGTGGGCGACGCGCCAGCGCTGCGGGTAGTCGACCTCGCCCTGGTCGGCCTGCAGCTCGCCGCGCAGCAGCGCGAACAGGCTCGACTTGCCGGCGCCGTTGTTGCCGATCAGGCCGATCTTGTCGCCGGGATTGAGGACGACGTCGGCGTCCTCGAGCAGCACCTTGGCGCCGCGGCGCAGTGTAATGCGGGTGAAACGGATCATCGCGTCCTGCCTGCCGCGGGAAGCGGCCGGGACCGCCCTCCGGGCAAAGGGGCGCATTCTACGCAGGTTCGCCGCCCGCGGGCAGTTCCCCCGCCGGGCGCGGTAAAATCGGCCGCATCATTTTCCGGAGCGGATTTCCCTGGAGCAGACACATGGTTCCCGTCTACAAACTGATCGCCGCCGCGCTGACCGTCGTCACCCTGGGCACGACGGCCAGCTGCCAGTCGACCACCTCCGGCGGCAGCGTCGGCGCCGACCGCAGGCAGCTGCTGCTGGTGTCCTCGGACCAGCTCAATCAGATGGCGGTCAAGGCTTACGCCCAGCTGCAGACCGAGTCGGCGAAAAAGGGCGTGCTCAACACCGACACCGCGCTGACCGGCCGCGTGCGCGCGATCGCCAACCGCATCACGCCGCAGACCCGCGCCTTCCGCGCCGACGCGCCGGGCTGGAAATGGGAAGTCAACGTCATCAACAGCAAGGAACTCAACGCCTTCTGCATGCCCGGCGGCAAGATCATGTTCTATTCGGGCATCATCCAGCAGCTCAGGCTCAGCGACGACGAAATCGCCGTGATCATGGGCCACGAGATCGCCCACGCGCTGCGCGAGCATTCGCGCGAGCAGGTGTCGCAGGCCGTCGCCGCGGAAACCGCGATCGGCCTCGGCGCCGTGCTGCTGGGGCTGGGCGACGGCGCGGCCAACCTGACCGGCACGGCCTACCAGGCGCTGATCGCCAGCAGCTTCAGCCGCAGCCACGAAACGGAAGCCGACCGCATCGGCCTCGAACTCGCCGCCCGCGCCGGCTACGATCCGCGCGCCGGCGTGACCCTGTGGAAAAAAATGCTCGCCGCCAACCAGGGCGGCAGCCCGCCGGAATTCCTCAGCACCCACCCGGCGGAAACCCGCCGCATCCAGGAAATCGAGGCACTGCTGCCGGCGGTGATGCCGCTGTACCAGGCGGCTAAACGCTGAACGACCAACCACCGGGATGACCCCGCTGCGCCTGGCCAAGGGGCGCGGTTACAGGGCGATGGTAGAGATTCTCGAAAAAGCGGGCGCGAAATAGTCCGGATGCGTATTACCATGCATTCAATCGAGCCTTGGCATCACCTTGCAACGATTCCCCCGCAAACACTGACGGCCGAACCTTGTCACTCGCCACCTGGGAACTGCTGAGCTACATCGTCACCGTCGTCGGCCTGCCGCTGGCGATCACGGTGTTCCTGTTCGAGCAGCGCAAGGAGCGCGAGAACGAGGAGGAAGAGGTCTACCAGCTGCTGTCCGACAACTACCAGGATTTCCTCAAGGTCGCGCTGAACAACCCCGACCTGCGGCTGTTCTCGAACGACGTCACGCTGCCGCTGAACGAGGAACAGAAGGAGCGGCAACTGATCATCTTCGCGATGCTGATCTCGCTGTTCGAACGCGCCTACCTGCTGCTCTACGATGACGGCATGTCGCCGAAGCAGGCGCGGCGCTGGCATTCGTGGAAGGACTACATCGTCGAGTGGTGCGACAAGCCCCGCTTCCGCGCCAGCCTGCCGGCACTGCTGCGCGGCGAGGATCCGGATTTCGTGCGCTACGTCGAGCGCATCGCCGGCGACGCCTCAGCCCGCTGAACCGGGGACCGGGCGCGGCACCAGCCGCCACAGCGAAGTCACCTCCGCCGCCCGCGCCGCATGCAGCGGATCGGCGGCATCCTGCGCCTTCGGGTGCTGCGGCCGCGCCTCGCTGCGGCTTTTCACCATCAATCCCGCCGCATCGATCAGCGCCAGCAGTTCCTCGCGCGTGCGCAGGCCCAGATGCTCGGCGATGTCGGACAGGATCAGCCAGCCCTCGCCCCCCGGTTCGAGATGCGCCGCGAGCCCGGCGAGGAACCCGCGCAGCATTTTGCCGCCGGGATCGTAGACCGCGCGTTCGACCGGCGCGCTGGGCTGCGACGGAATCCACGGCGGATTGCAGACGACCAGCGGCGCGCGGCCTTCCGGAAACAGGTCGGCCTCGACCACTTCCACCTGCGCCCCCAGTCCCAGCCGACTGATGTTGTCGCGCGCGCAGGCCAGCGCGCGCGTATCGGTTTCGGTGGCGACGATCCGGGCGACGCCGCGTTTCGCCAGCAGCGCCGCCAGCACCCCGGTGCCGGTGCCGATGTCGAAAGCCAGCGTCTGCGCCGGCAGCGTCGCCTGCGCCGCCAGCTTCACGTATTCGCTGCGGATCGGCGCGAACACGCCGTAGTGCGGATGGATGCGCGCGCCCAGCGCCGGCACGTCCACGCCTTTCCGGCGCCATTCGTGCGCGCCGATCAGGCCCAGCAGCTCGCGCAGCGACACCACGCTGGCCTCGCCGTCGGGCCCGCCCCAGGCTTCGCCGCAGGCCAGCCGCAGGTCGGGCGCGCGGCGCAGCGGAATGCCGTAATCGGCCTCCAGCGGGATCAGCAGCATCGACAGCGTATGCGCGCGCTGGGCCTGCGCCTGGCGGTGACGGTGAAAGGCGGCGCCCGGAGCGGCATCGGGAACCGCCTGCCTGCGTTTCTGCTTACGCGGCCGGTCGACGCGGCGCATCAGCGCCTGCAACAGCAGGCGCGCGTTCTGGAAATCGCTGCGCCAGAGCAGGCCGACACCCTCCGAAGCGAGCCGGAACGCGGAGTCCGCGCTCATCGTGTCGTCGGCCACCACCACGCGTTTCGGCGGCGCGGCGCCGCTTTCGGAGCGCCAGCGCACGGCGCGTTCTTCAGCGCCGTCATTGAAATGGATCAGGGGTTGTGCAGTCACTTGCAGGCTTTCCGCCGGCGGGCGCCGGCTCGACACGGGCGCAAGACGCGCCGCAGGCCCGAGCATAACAGGGCGATCGCGGATCAAAAAAACAGGCCGCGGCCCGGGAGGTTTATTCCAGGCGGCTTTCCGGCCAGGCCGACGCGTCGATGGTGTCGCGGTAGGCATGCCAAGTCGCATGCCCCAGCACCGGAATCGTCACCGCGAGGCCGAGCAGCGCGGTGGCGAAACCGATGCCCGTCAACACGACGATCAGCAGCGCCCACACCGCCATCGCCGGCTTGTTGCGCAGCACGGCGTTGACGCTGGTGACGATGGCGGTCACCGCATCGGTCTCGCGGTCGCAGATCATCGGCAGTGAAAACGCGCTGAAGGTGAAGGTCAGCAGCGCGAAGATCGAGCCCACCGCCGAGCCGATGCCGAGGAACAGCGCGAGTTCGCGCCAGTCCGAACCGCCATGCGCCGGGAAAAACACGTGCACCATCGAACCCGCGCGCGCCCACACCAGGAACAGCACCAGCAGCGCCAGCGCGAACACCATCGCGTTGCCCAGCGCGCGGCCCTGCTCTTCCATGCAGCGCACCAGCGTCGGCGCCATGCCGCGTTCGAGCTGGCGGCTGATCGAGTAAATGCCCAGCGCCAGCAGCGGCGCCACGAACACGAAGCCCGACAGCAGCACCAGCGCCGCCCAGTAGCTGCCGGCGGCAAGCCCGATGCCGGTGACGACCCAGGACAGCACGACGATGGCGACGCCGAGGCCGAGGCTCTGCCGCGGCGCCCGCCGGAAATCCGACCAGCCGCGGCGCAGCCACCAGCCGAACGGCGCCCCGGCGGCAATCGTCCGGCAGGGCGCGACGAAGGGCAGCGCCGGCGCCTCGCCGGAACCCGGATCTTCGCCTGCCGGGCTGCCCGTCATGCCGGACCCGTTTCGCCGGTCCGGATTCGACCGGCGCCGACTTCATCGGCGCATGGTTCTGCCTGCCCGGAGCAATGCACGGCGGTCTCTTTCCGGCGGTTATTCGGCACGGATGCCGGCTTCGGCGATGATCTTCGCCCACTTCGAAATTTCAGCGCGGACGAATTCGGCGAACTGCGCCGGCGTGTTGCCCACCGCCTCGAATCCGTGATCGAGCAGCGACTGCTTCACGTCAGGCTGGTTCAGGACGGCGGACACATCCGCCTGGAACTTGCCGGTGATCGCCGCCGGCACGCCCGCCGCCGTCACCAGGCCGCCCCATTGCGTGACCTCGAAACCCGGGACTCCCGCCTCCGCCACCGTCGGCATTTCGGGAAACAGCGCCGAGCGGCCGGCGGTGGTCACCGCCAGCGGCCGCAGGCGCCCGGCCTTGATCTGCGCCAGCACCGAAGGAATGTTCGGAAACATCAACTGCACCTGCCCGCTGACGAGGTCGATGATCGCCGGCGGCTGGCCCTTGTACGGCACGTGCACGACGCGCGTCTTCGTCGCCGACTTGAACAGTTCGGCCGCCATGTGCGCCGAGGCGCCGATGCCCGAGGATGCGTAGTTCAGCTGGTCGGGCCGCGCCCTGGCCAGCGCCACCAGCTCGCGCACATTCCTGACCGGCAGCGAGGGATGCACCACCAGCATCAGCGGCGACGACGACACCAGCGTGATCGGCGAAAAATCCTTCACCGGATCGAACAGCGGCTTGCGCACGAGGCTCGGATAGGTCGTGAAGGTCGCCGGCACCAGCACCACCGTGTAGCCGTCGGGCGCGGCGCGCGCCGCCATCTCGGTGCCGAGATTGCCGCCGGCACCGGGCCGGTTGTCGATGATCACCTGCTGTCCCCAGCGCTCGGCGAGCTTCTGGCCGATGACCCGCGACGAAATGTCCGCCGCGCCGCCGGGAGGGAAAGGCACGATCCAGCGCACCTGCTTCGCCGGAAAATTCTGCGCCAACGCCGGCAAAGCCTGCAGGCCCAGCAGCAGTCCGATGACCATCGTTCCCAGACTCGCGCGCATCTCCACCTCCTTTGGAATTATTTGTAAGTACTTGTTTTTATTGATATTTTTTAAATTATGCCGCGGCAGCCACCGCCGGCAGTCCCGGCGGCGGCTCCGCCGCTTCCAGCCCCGGCACCGGACGCAATTCGCCGCACACACTGCCCTCCGCGTTCCGCAACACGATGTTGGCGAGAAATTTCCCGTCGTCGCGTTCCGGAAAATCGAGGCGGAAATGCCCGCCGCGGCTTTCCTCGCGCATCAGCGCCGCGGTCGCAAGCATGCGCGCGACCTGGATCAGATTGCGGGTCTCCAGCGACAGGCGCAGGCAGTCGAAACGCGCGCGCACCGTGTCGCCGCTGACGCCGATCCTGTCGAAGCGCGCCTCCAGCCGATCGAGCTGCCGCATCGCGTCCTGCAGCCGGTCGGCCCGCCGCACCTGCCCCACCGATTCCACCACCAGTTGCTGCACGTCGTTGCGCCAGGCCTCCGGCGACTCGCCGTCGCGCCGCGACCATGCGTCGAGGGCCGCGATGCCTTCGCGCCAGTCCCCCATGCCGGCCGACACCGCCGGCTGCGTCCGCGCCTCCAGCGCCGCCGCCAGTCCCGAACGATAGCCGAACACGTAGCTGTCGATCAGCGCGGCGCCGCCGAGGCGGTTCGCACCGTGGATGCCGCCCGCCGCCTCGCCGCCGGCATAAAGGCCGCGCACCGCGCTGCGACCCCATTCGTCGATGCGCACGCCGCCGAGGTAGGTGTGCGGGCAGCTCGTCACCTCCAGGAAATCCCTGCTCATGTCGACGCCGCCGTTCATGAAGGTCTTGACGATGTCGCCGGAGGCGCCGTGGTTCGCCTCCTCGAACACGTGGCGGATGTCGATGCACACCGCGTTGTTGGCGGTGCCGCGCCCCTCGAAAATCTCCATCGCCACCGCGCGGTTCAGCATCGAGCGCGTCGAGCGCTCCATGCGCTCCGGGTCGTAGCGCTTCATGAAGCGCTCGCCGTCCCTGTTGAGCAGGTAGCCACCCTCGTTGAGGAAGCCGCTGGAATGCGGCGGGTAGCCCGCGAGCTTCGCCGGCGCCGCGGTGATCATCTGGTAATCGATGAACTCCATGTCGATCAGTTCCGCGCCCGCGCGCCAGGCCATCGCGTAGCCGTCGCCGGTGATCGTCGGCGGCGAATCGTTCAGCGCGTGCAGTTGCGGCGCGCCGCCCGTGGTCAGCACCGTCGAACGCGCGTGCACCACCACCGGCACGCCCTCGCGATAGCGGAAACCCCAGGCGCCGACAACGCGCCCTTCGTGGCGCAGCAGGTCGACCAGCATCACGTGATCCATCGGATCGACGCCGTCGCCCCTGGTTTTTTTCGACAGCGCGTTCATCAGCGGCTTGCCCATCAGGCGCCCGCAGTGCACCAGCCGCGCATGGCGGTGCGGAAAGGCCCCCATCTTCTGGTCGTAGCGGCCGTCGGGCAGCTTCGCGAGCCCCAGCCCCCAGGCGTCGAGCTCCAGCGTGCGGTCTATCGACTCGCGGCACATCAACTGCGCGAGCCGCCTGTTGTTCAGGCCGAAGCCGCCCTGCAGGGTGTCCTCGAAGAACAGGTCCGGATTGTCGTCGGCGCTGGAGTGCCCGATCGCGACCGAATGGCCGCCGCGCGCCATCGACGAACTGCCCGAGGCATAGGTGCCCTTGGTCAGCAGCACGGGCGTGACGCCCGCGCGCTGCGCCCCGACCGCGGCCATCATGCCCGCCACGCCGCCGCCAATGATCAACACGTCCGCCGTCAGATGCCGGACGCCGCCCGACTCGACCATGCCTGCTCCTCCTGGCAATCCGGCGGCCGCAGGGTGCGGCCCGCGCCCGGCGGCTGTTGTCCTGTTTTCCGCCGCCGGCCGGTTGGCGCTGCAGACGGCAGATTAAGTGCGCCCTGCCGGGTTTGGCAAGCAGATCAGCATGTGGCCCCGGGCCGCGGCCTCGGAGCGGATTTGTGCTCTAATGAATCCGCCGGACTGCACCCCACGGAGGAGACCATGGATACAGTGCAAGACGCCCGACTCGACATCCGCGACAGCGGCAGACCGGTCGGTGCGGAAGTCTGCGGCGTCGACCTGTCGCAGAACCTGGACGACGCCACCTTCAACGCGATCAAGAACCTGCTCGACCGCAGCGGCATGATCTGCCTGCGCGGCCAGAAGCTGACGCCGGAGCAGTTGATCGCCTTCACCGCGCGCTTCGGTCCCCCGGACAAACACGTGCGCCAGGAATATGCCCTGCCCGGCCACCCGCAGATCCACCTGATCTCGAACGTCAAGGACGGCGAGCGCTCGATCGGCTCCGCCTATGCCGGCGACGACTGGCACACCGACCTCTGCTTCATGCGCAAGCCCGGCCACTACACCTTCCTCTACGCCATCGAAGTGCCCGTCAAGGACGGCCGCGTGCTCGGCGACACCTGCTTCGCCAGCACCGCGCAGGCGTACGACACGCTTGACGCCGGCACCCGCGACTGGCTGGACCAACAACGCGGCATATTCCAGTACCACCGCGCGCAGGAACGCAAGCAGCAGCAACGCGCGAAGGATCACGCCCGCCCGCCGCTGACCGCCGCACAGAAAGCCGCGACACCCGACGTCTCGCACGACGCCGTGATCACCCACCCGGTCACCGGCCGCAAGTGCATCTACGTCAACAAGACCTACACCTTCGGCTTCGAAGGCATGAAAGAGGAAGACGCAGCGCCGATCCTCAAGCGCCTGCACGAACACATCACCCGCGACGATGCGGTCTACACCCACAAATGGCAGGCCGGCGACATCATTCTGTGGGACAACTACTCGACGCAGCACATGGCGGTCGGCGACTATGCGTTGCCGCAGCGAAGGTTGATGCACCGGACGGCGATTTGTGGGACGGATGAGTTGGGGGCGAAGGTGCTGGCGGGGTAAGTCGTATTAACCAGTGTAGCTTTTCCAAAAACTTACACTGACCATATTTATCCCCGAAATTGTCCGCGACGCTCGCTGCCATCCAGCTCAAACCCATCGCAAGAGAAAGCGAATGTGACGATGTACCCCACCAAACTCTACGTAATCGGCAACGGTTTTGACTTATGGCATGAAATTCCGTCTGGTTACGCGCAGTTCAAGCAGCACACGAGGCAACGGCATCAAGACCTTTTCGATGCTATCGATCGCTATCTTCCAGCCGATGAAGAATGGAATAATCTCGAAGCTGCCTTGGCCAACATTGACGTGGACAGCATCATTGAGAATCTCGATCACTTCATGCTTTCCTACGGTGCCGAGAACTGGAGCGACTCAGGGCATCATGATTTTCAGTACGAGGTCAAACAGGTCGTGCAACGTCTCTCGACCAAACTCAGGGCTCGGTTCGCCGAATGGATACGGTCGCTGAAGATTCCAACGCCCGACACGGCGGTGAAGCGCCTGAGCAGGATCGACGTAAACGCCGCTTTCCTCACCTTCAACTACACACCAACGCTTGCAAGTCTCTATGCGGTGCCGTCTTCGCATGTGCTGCACATTCATGGTGAGGCCACGATGCAGGACAGCGAGTTAATCCTGGGGCATGCGTGGAATCCAGCGCAGCACCTCCCCCTCAATGACCGACCAGGTATCGAAGACATCGATATCCGCCTGAGGGAGGCCCACGGCATCCTGGATGGCTACTTCTCGAAGACGTTCAAACCGTCAGAACGCCTGATCCGCGAGCATCAGGCATTCTTTGACCAGCTCGTCGCAATAGAGACCGTGCATGTACTCGGACATTCTCTAGCTGAAGTGGATGCTCCCTACATCCAGGCATTGCTCAAAGTGCCCAGCGTTTCTGCCGCCTATTGGTATGTAGCCTGCCGCTCGGAGCAGGAGCGTCCAACGAAGCGTGATCGGTTGATCGCGCTTGGGGTAGATACCCAGCGAGCTGTGCCCGTTCTCTGAACCGACTACTAGTCGGTGCAGTTCGGGGCCGAAGTGGAATTCCCAGAATTTAGTGGCCACGTTTGGCTATTCGCTCGAAGTCTCTTGTGGCTCAGCAGAGGGATGATGTTGCGGTCGATGACGCCTTAAGCGCCGGAGTTGATTTCTTTTTTACGGATGGCTATTCGGCCCACTTATCTTTGATCTTTCAGTGGGTGATTACAAAAAAAGGGGCCTCCCGGCCCCTTTTCCTTTTCCACAACTTCCTCACGGCTAACCCGCCTGCTGCCCCTTCAACAACAACTCCACCACCTGCGGCGTAATCTCCGCCGCGCGCTGATCCAACTGTTCCGGCGTCAGGTTGGCGATCGGGTGCGGCACCACCAGGAACTTGAAATCCGGCACGCCCCAGGTTTTCGCCATCGCCTTGCCGGTGACCGTGAACACGTGGGTCACGATGGAAGCCGAAGGCACGCCCTGCTGTTCAAACATTATGCTGTCGAGCACACTGCCCGAGCTGCATGACCCTCAGTCGCCGACACCCGCAACGATGACGTCGCAGTTCGCCTTGTATTCGGCGAGCAGTTCCGGGCTGGGCGCGGAACCGGAGCTTTTCTTGCGGCGGATCAGGTGCGTCTTGGCGCCGTGTTCGCGCTCGAGGATGCCGGCGACGCGCAGCAGGATCTGGTCGGAGTTGTACTTGGTGTTGTCGACCAGGCCGACGCGCAGGCCTTTCAGCGACTTCGGCCGCGGCACGAAGCTGATCTTTCGCCCGGTGGCTTCGGTGGTGGGATCGTAAATCTGGATGCTCATAACGACCTCCTTATAAAAATATCAATAAAATCAAATATTTATAGAATTTGTCATTCCGGATGTGTGTCGTACGATCCGGAATCCAGTGGTTTCGCCGGCGCTGCTGCTGGATTCCGGCGTTCGCCGGAATGACGGGATATCGGGGGTTTCTCTGTGAACTCTGTGCCCTCTGTGGCTGAAAAGGTTTTTGCATTTTCACGATACCCGGATTTCGCGCGTGACGCTCTGCGAGCCGTTCTTGCCGCCCCAGCCCGGGATGTAGCAGGACTGCACGCCGGCGCGTCCGCCGGCAGCAATCACCAGCAGGTCCTGCGGCGCGTGCACGAGGTTGACCATTTCCTTTTCGCTCTCGGCGGTGGGCGTGCCCGGTTTCATGATCGCGCGCTGCAGTTCCGCCACCGACACCTGCGTGTGTTCGAACACGTATTTCTGGACGTCCTCGCGCGACCAGCCGCCTTTCTTCATGATTTCCTGGTGCTCGCCGGCGAACACCATCGCGTACTGCGGCTGGCGGTTGGTGCCCGCGGATATGCGCATCTGCGCGCAGGCAGTGGCCAGCACGCCCTCGGGCGTCGCACTGAGGCCGTTCGAATACTGGTGCGGCGCGAAGGCGGCGAAAATCGTCACCGCGCTCTGCTCCGGCCGGAAACCACGCGTGGTGTGGAAAGCCGGCCACGGGCTGTCTTCCTCGTTCTCGGCGATACAGTAGCTGTACTTGCCGGCATGGCCGAGACTGGAGCGGTCGAGCTCGCCGGGCAGCGTGCCGATGACGTTGCGCATCACCAGACGGATCGCGCGGCCGATGGTGGCGTTGGCGCGCCAGCCGGGGCCGAACAGGTTGTCGCCGCTGTTCATGCCGAGTTTTTTCGCGATCGGGCCGTTGACCAGCATGAACACCGCGGAGCCGCCGGTGCTGGTCGCCGGGCCGTGGTAGCCGTACAGCGGATCGGCCAGCGCCTCGACGGCCGCCGCGATCACCGGCATGTATTCGGGCTTGCAGCCGGCCATCACCGCGTTGATCGCGACCTTTTCGGCGGTCACCGACACCTGGCGGTTTTCGATGAAGGCCAGCTGGTGGTCGGGCTTCAGCGCGGCGCCGTCGAGCATCGCCGCGATGCGGTCCGCGGTCGGCGGAATCACCGGCAGGCCGTCGGTCCAGCCCTTGGCGTAACACAGGTCGATGGCGCTGCCGAGATCGTCGGCGGTGTGCTTGCGCGATTTGAGTTCGATCATGCCGCTCCTCACGGGAAACCCGGTCTTGCGCCGGAAAAAGTGGAATCGAGTCTACTCCAAACATGGAATAGCGCCGCAGTGCATTCCAGATAGTGACGCACTACGGTTGACGCACCGGCGCCAGCCGGAATCCAGGTTTTTCCTGCCGAATCGGGTGGTTACCGGGTTCCGGCTGGACGGTCAATTCTGCTAACGTGGCGCCTCGCCATGTTGCCGCCCGCCGAACTCCTGCTGTCCGCCCTTTTCCTCGCCCTCGCCTGGCTGTGGTGGGACAGCATGCAGGCGCGCGAAGCGGCCGTCGCCATGGCGCGCAGCGCCTGCGAGGCCGAGGGCCTGCAGTTCCTCGACGACACCGTGGGCATCGCCAGCCTCAAACCCGCGCGCAATGCCGACGGCCGCCTGCTGCTGCAACGGGCCTACGACTTCGAGTTCAGCGACACCGGCGACAACCGCATGAAAGGCAGCGTGGTCATACTGGGCCGCCAGGTGCTCCTGCTCAACCTGCAGCCGCGCACCACGGCGACCATCATCACGCTGCGCTGACGCACGACGCGCCGCGGTGCCGGCGCAGCCCTTGATGCATATCAACGCCCGCAATCCGCCGATGGGGCATCGTGCCGGCTGGCGCAACCCTTGGCGATCCGGCCCGGGGAAGAAGCCGAGGTGAAACGCCCCATGCCGTCATGCCGAAATCCTCACGCATCGAACTGGTCTGTCCGGCCGGCAGCCTGACTGCGCTGAAGGCCGCCGTCGACAACGGCGCCGACTGCGTCTACATCGGATTGCGCGACAACACCAACGCGCGCAACTTCGCCGGCCTGAATTTCGACCGCGCGGCCGCGGAACAGGGCGTGCATTACGCCCATGCCCGCGGCGCCAGGGTCCTGCTCGCGATCAACACCTACCCGCAACCCGACGGCTGGGAGCGCTGGACCCGCGCGGTGGACACGGCCGCCGCCGTCGGCATCGATGCGATCATCGTCGCCGACCCCGGGCTGATGCAGTATGCCGCCCGCGCCCACCCCGGCCTGCGCCTGCACCTCTCGGTGCAGGGTTCGGCGACCAACCATGAGGCGATCAACTTCTATCACCGCCATTTCAACGTGCAGCGCGCGGTGCTGCCGCGCGTGCTGTCGCTGGCGCAGGTGAAGGCCCTCGCCGCCGGCACCCCGGTCGAAATCGAGGTGTTCGGTTTCGGCAGCCTGTGCGTGATGGTCGAAGGCCGCTGCGCGCTGTCGTCCTACGTCACCGGCGAATCGCCCAACACCACCGGCGTGTGCTCCCCCGCCAGGGCGGTGCGCTGGCAGGATACGCCGCAGGGACTGGAGTCGCGCCTGAACGGCGTGCTGATCGACCGCTATTCCAGGGACGAGAATGCCGCGTACCCGACGCTGTGCAAGGGCCGCTTCGAAGTCGGCGGCGACACCTACTATGCGATCGAGGAGCCGGCGAGCCTCAACACGCTGGAACTGCTGCCGGAACTGCGGAACATCGGCGTCTCCGCGATCAAGATCGAAGGCCGTCAGCGCAGCCCGGCATACGTCGCCCAGGTCACCCGGGTATGGCGGCAGGCCATCGACCGCTGCCTCGGGGAAACGGCGGATTACGCCGTACGCCCGGAATGGGATCTGGCCCTGCGCCGCGTCTCCGAAGGCCAGAACCAGACGCTGGGCGCCTATCACCGCCCGTGGAAATGAAGGCCGCCACGGCATGAAACTCGCACTGGGACCGCTGCTCTATTACTGGCCGCGGCAGCGCACACTCGATTTCTATGCCGCCGTCGCGGCCGCCCCCGTCGACATCGTGTACCTCGGCGAGACGGTGTGCTCGCGGCGCCACGAGCTGCGCCTGCCCGACTGGCTGGACATCGCGGAACGGCTCTCCGCGGCCGGCAAGGAAGTCGTGCTGTCCACGCAGGCGCTGATCGAATCGGAATCCGACCTGAGGACGCTGCGCCGCATCGCCGCCAACGGGCGCTTCATGGTCGAAGCCAATGACATGGGCGCCGTCTCGCTGATGGCGGGCGCCCCCTTCGTCGCCAGCCCGCATCTGAACGTGTTCAATCCGCACACACTGGCCTTCCTCGCCACGCTCGGCGCGACGCGCTGGGTGGCGCCGCTGGAAATGTCGCGGACGGCGCTCGCCGCGATGCAGCACGGGCGCCCCGCCGGCATACAGACCGAGCTCTTCGGCTACGGCCGGCTGCCGCTCGCGTTCTCCGCGCGCTGCTTTACCGCGCGCCGCCACAACCTGCAGAAGGACAACTGCGGATTCCGCTGCATCGACTATCCGGACGGCCTGGATCTGCGCAGCCGGGAAGGCCGGCCGTTCCTGGCGCTCAACGGCATCCAGACGCAATCCGCGCAGACCCAGAACCTGGTCCGCGAACTCGACGATCTTGCGCAGGCCGGCATCGACGTGCTGCGCATCAGCCCGCAGTCGGCGCACACGCCGGAGATCATCGCGCTGTTCCGGCAATGCCTGGAACGGTCGATCAGCCCGGCGCAGGCTGCGCTGCGGGCGGAAGCCCTGATGCCCGGAGAGGCCTGCAACGGCTACTGGCACGGCAGGCCGGGACTCGAGCAGGTCGCCGCGACAGACCGGGCCTGAACGATCATGTACTACGGCGAACGGCTCAACGGCGGCACCCACCTGGCGGGCGCGGCGCTGGCGGCGGCCGGCGCCGCCATGCTGGTCGTGCTCGCCGCGCAGCAGGGCGACCCCTGGAAAATCACCAGCTTCAGCATCTACGGCGCCATGCTGCTGGCGCTGTACACGATATCCACGCTGTACCACAGCACCCGCGGCCGCCTGAAAAACATGTTCCGCAAACTGGATCACTGCTCGATCTACCTGCTGATCGCGGGCACCTACACGCCGTTCACGCTGGTCACGCTGCGCGGCGCATGGGGCTGGTCGCTGTTCGGAACGGTCTGGGGGCTGGCGGTCCTCGGCATCATCCAGGAAGCCTGGCTGGCCAGGGGCGAGCGGATTCTGTCGCTGGTCCTGTACGTGCTGATGGGCTGGCTGGGCGTGATCGCCATCCAGCCGCTGGTCGCCGCGCTGACGCCGGCCGGATTCTCCTGGCTCGCGGCAGGCGGCCTGCTCTACACCGGCGGCATCGTCTTCTATGCGTTCGACGAAAAGCTGCGCCACGGCCACGGCATCTGGCACCTGTTCGTGCTGGCGGGCAGCATCAGCCACTATCTCGCGATACTGTTCTATGTGGCCTGAACTGCCTGCATTCCCCGGCCCCCTGCGCGCCGCGGTCGCGCGCCTGCCGCATTACCCCGCGTCGGCCGCATTCGCCGCGCTGCTCACGCTGCGTCTGGGCAGGCACCTCGGCGCCGCGGCGCTGCCGGAACTCGCCGGCAGGAAAATCCGGCTGCAGGTCACCGACATGGGCCTCACCCTGATATTCCAGGCCGCGCCCGACGGCTTCATTCCGTGCGCCGGCCCCGGCGCCGATCTGACGCTCGCGGCGACCGCGCAGGACTTCCTCGCGCTCGCGCTGCGCCGCGAAGACCCCGACACCCTGTTTTTCGCCCGCCGGCTGGCCATGGAAGGCGATACCGAATTGGGCCTGCTGGTCAAGAACACGCTCGACACCCTGGGTCCGGAAACGCTGCGCATCAAGATGCCGGCGCCGGCCGCAGTGCTGCGGCTGCTGGGGCTCGCCTGGCGCGACCGGTGGCCCGGTCCGCCGGAACGAACGGGCAGCCCCTATTGCGCCGTCCAGCCGCCGTCGACGGGCAGCAGGGTGCCGGTGACCGGTGCCGCGTCGTCGCCGGCCAGATAACAGGCCAGCGCGGCCACCTGCTCCGCCGTCACGAACCGTTTCGTCGGCTGCGCCGCCAGCAGCACGTCGTTCATCACCTGCTTCTCGCTGAGGCCGCGCGCCGGCCGTGCATGCCTCATGCGGCCGGGAACGCGACGACATCTACACGCCTGACCAGACGCCGTAAAAAACCAAACCTGCCCGACAGTGCAGTACGTGATGCCCGCCGATCCGGACAAACACGGTTCGCATTGCATGGCGGCACACTCCGGAAATCACCCGCCCCCGATAGTTCCGGTTCAGAATAAAATAAAGGGGGAGTCTGTCCGGCATTGCGCCTCCTGCAACCCGTCACCGTATCTGCCATGGCTCCTCGATCAAGAAAAGGGAAACAATGAAAATCGCAGGCATCAACATCGGTCTCGCGCTCATCGCGACATTTCTTCCCACATTCGCATCAGCACAGGGAAACACATGGTCACCGGCAAGGAACATTGAAATCATCGCTCCAGCCGGCCCCGGCAGCGCGCTGGATCAAACCGCAAGAGCCGTTCAGGCTGTCATGCAAGGCGAAAATATCGCAAAACCGCCGATCACGGTCGTAAACAAAGCAGGAGGCGGCCAATCCATCGGCTTCACCTACCTGAACCAATCCGACAGCAATGGACACTCCGTCTCAATCGGCACCATAAGCCTGCTCACCAACCGCATAACGGGGGTAAATCCCCTGAACTACGAGGATGTGACGCCTATCGCCAATCTGATGGTCGAATACATCGTGTTTGCCGTACGGACGGAGTCGCCACTGGCTGGAGGGAAAGAATTGATCAGCAGCCTGCGTCAGGACGAGAAATCCGCATCAATTGCGTTTTCCGGTTCACCCGGCAACCACAACCACATGGCCATCGGCCTGGTCGGAAAAGCGGCAGGCGTCGACGTAAAAAAACTGAAAACCGTCGTGTTCAGCTCAGGCGGAGAACTGGCAGCCACATTGCTGGGCAGGCATGTCGACGTGGCAGTCGGGGGCTCGTCGGTGTTCGCCAGCCACGTCAAGGCCGGCCGAATCAAATTGATTGCCGTAACGGCTCCCGCGCGGCTTGGAGGAGAACTTGGCACCGTTCCCACATGGACCGAACTCGGATTGCCAGTTTCATTTGCGACCTTCAGGGGCATCGTCGGACCAAGGAACATGAATCCTGCCGCCGTGCAATTCTGGGAATCCGCGTTGCGCAGGGTATCGGCAAGCAATGAATGGAAAAAATTCCTGCAAGCCGGGAGTGCGGAAGGCATGTACCTCGGCGCCGATGATTTCAGGAAATTCCTCGTCTCCGAAAACGCCAGGATTGCGGGCGTGCTGAAAGACCTCGGTCTGGCAAAATAGGCGTGCCATGGAGAAGATCACCGAAATCGAGATTGCCCCGGTCTGCCTGCCGAGGAAGGAAAGCATCGCGCTGCGTTACGGCAATGTCAGCACTCTGGGCAACGTGTTTGTGGCGCTGCGGACCCAAGGCGGGCTAGTCGGTTACGGCGAATCCGCGCCCATCCCGCCCACCTTCGGGGAAACCCAGGGCACCATCGTCGAGATCCTCAGGAACGAACTCGCCCCGCGCCTCATCGGGGAGGATGCCCTGAACATCAACCGATCGATGGCCAGGCTGGACGAAATTCCAGGTCATTTATGCGCAAAAACGGCCCTCGACATCGCCTTGCATGATCTGAAGGGAAAGGCCCTGGGGGCACCGGTGTGCTCGCTGCTGGGCGGCGCGTTCAGGCAGGAAATTCCCGTGGCTCAGACAGTGGGCATCGATTCGCTGGAACGGGCAACCGAAAAAGCGCTGGCCGCCGCCCGCGAAGGTTTCCCTTCCCTCAAGCTGAAAGGCGGCAGGGATCTCTGGCACGACATCCGTTTCCTGCGCAAAGTGCGCACTGCCCTGGGTGATGATGGCCCCTGGCTGCGGCTCGACTTCAATCAGGGATGCCGGAACGCCGGCGAATTCTGGAGATACCTGCCGCAGTTGCATGAGCTGAAAATCGACCTTCTGGAAGAGCCGTTTCCGGCGCGACGCTGGCAGGCCTATCATGAATTGGCCCGGCGTTCGTCCATTCCAGTATGCCTTGATGAATCGCTGATTCTTGATACCGATGCGGCGGCACTGGCGCAAAACTTCAATGGCCTTGTCGCAAACATCAAGATCCAGAAAAACGGCGGCCTGCACAAATCCATCCGCCTTGCGCACACCATGTCATCCTTGGGCATTCCCGTCGTGATCGGCGCGCATCGCGATGCCTGGGTAAGCAACACCGCCGGAATCCATCTCGCGGCATCCATAGAAAATCTCGACTATGCCTGCGACGTTCGTTACGCATGGAGTCTGCCCGAATGCACGGCGGTGTCCGGTGGTCCCACGCTGTCGAGGGGAAAAGTTACGGTGCCGAACGCCCCCGGACTCGGACTCGAAATTTCCTGGGAAGATCTGACACGCCCCTATTCCGACGGGTCGTTTTTCATAAGACATTGACAAGAAACGACGTACACCAACTGCCTTTCCGGCATAGCCATCTGCTACTGCGCCGTCCAGCCGCCGTCGACGGGCAGCAGAGTGCCGGTGACCGGCGCCGCGTCGTCGCCGGCCAGATAACACGCCAGCGCGGCCACCTGCTCCGCCGTCACGAACCGTTTCGTCGGCTGCGCGGCGAGCAGCACGTCGTTCACCACCTGTTCCTCGCTGAGGCCGCGCGCCTTCGCGGTGTCCGGAATCTGCTTCTCGACCAGCGGCGTCAGCACGTAGCCGGGGCAAATCGCGTTGCAGGTGATGCCGAAGATCGCGGTTTCCAGGGCGATCGTCTTGGTCAGCCCGGCGACGCCGTGCTTGGCGGCGACGTAGGCCGACTTGAAGGGCGAGGCGACCAGCGCGTGCGCCGAGGCGATGTTGATGATGCGCCCCCACTGGCGCCGCTTCATGCCGGGCACGGCGTGGCGGATGGTGTGGAACAGCGCCACCAGGTTGATCGCGATGATGGCCTCCCACTTCTCCGGCGGAAACTCCTCGACCGGAGACACGAACTGGATGCCGGCGTTGTTGACCAGGATGTCGACCCCGCCGAAGGCCTGCTCCGCGCTGCGCATCATCGCGGCGATTTCTTCCGGACGGCTCATGTCGGCGCCGTGGTACTCGACACGCACGCCGTGGTCTTTCGCGAGTTTCCCGCGCAAGGCCCCGATCTGCGCCGGATCGCCGAAGCCGTTGAGCATCAGATTAGCGCCCCGTGCCGCCAGCGCGGTGGCGACGGCGAGGCCGATGCCGCTGGTCGAACCGGTGACGAGGGCGCTTTTTCCTTTGAGCATGGCATGCACTCCGGCAGATGATGATGTCGATCATGACGCAAAATGCGGGCAGGCCGGAAGCCCGCGGGCGCAAAAAGGCCGGCAGTCATCCCGCGCGGGGACGGCCTGCCGGCCCGGTGCCGCCGCCAACCTGCTCAGAGCTTGCGCAACTCGGCGAGCATCTCCTCGCTGGTCGGAATCGTGCCCTGCGGATAGACCTTGGTGTAGCGGATGATGCCCTGGGCATCGACGACGTAGGCGGCGCGCTTGTCGATGCCGCGCTCCTCGTTGAAGATGCCGTAGGCCTTGCCCACCGCACCGTGCGGCCAGAAATCCGACAGTAGCGGGAACGGCACGCCGCCGAGGACGTCGGCCCAGCCCTTCAGGCTCGGCGCCGGGTCGATGCTCAACTGCAGGATTTCACAGTTCAGCTTCCTGAATTCTTCGTAGTTCTCACGGAACCCACGGACCTGGTTGGTTCATCCCCCGGTGAAGGCAAAGGGCATGAACGCGACCACGACCGGCCTCCCCCTGAACGAGGACAGCGTGACCTTCTGGTCGGAATTGTGCGCGGCCAGCGTAAAATCCGGCGCGGCGCCGCCTGCTTGAATTTCCATGCAAGTTCTCCTGGTGATTGTCGTAACGGAGCAGCGGGACTGCAAGGCTGCGCGGACAGAATACGCACGCCCGCGGGCGATCGCAATCGCGGCTAACCACCCCGGCGCGGCCGGTTCCGCGCTCAGCGCCGCCGCTCGGCGCGGATCATGTAGAGGCTGCTGGCGACGATCACCGCGGCGCCGGCCCACAGCCATGGCCCCGGCACTTCGCCCCACACCAGGAACCCAAGCAGCGCAGCCCACAGCAGCGCGGTGTAGCGCACGGGAGCCAGCATCGAGGCCTCGCCCGAGCGCAGCGCTTCGATGATCAGGAAATGCGCGCCGCCGTTGCTGACGCCGGCGACGACGAACCACAGCACGGCCTCGCTGCCAACCGGCACCCAGCCGAAAGGCAGCGTCGCGAACCCACCGGCCATCAGGATGATGTTCGACCAGAACAGGATCGAAATCGAGGTGTCGGTGCGCGACAGCAGCCGCGTCAGCACGTCGCGGAACGCATTGATGAAGGCCGCCGCGACCGGCAGCAGCAGCGCCCAGCGGAAATCCGCGCCGCCGGGCTGCACGACGATCAGCACGCCGGCGAAGCCGCCGAGCACCGCGACCCAGCGGTGAAAGCCGACGCGTTCGCCGAGCAGCGGCGCCGAGAACACCGCGACGAAAATCGGGCTGGTGAACATGATCGTGATCACCAGCGCCAGCGGCAGCAGCCCGAGGCTCAGCACGATGCAGGCGGAGCCCGCGATGAACAGCAGCCCGCGCAGCAGCTGCCCGCCGTGGTTGACGACGCGCAGCGCGCCCCAGCCGCTCGCCAGCATCACGTAGGGCACGATCACCAGCAGCGTCGCCAGTTGGCGCAGCGCGATCACCTGCCCCACCGGGTGCGAGTGCACCAGGTGTTTGGACGCGGCATCGTTGACGGTCAACAGCAGGATGCCGGCCGCCATCAGCGCCATGCCCTTCAGCATCTGCGCGGGCCCGCTCATGCGTGCTCCCCGCCCGGCAGCAGCATCAGCCCCGAGACCACCAGCACGCCGCCGGCGGCGAGCAGGCCGCCAGCCAGACCGGAGCCCATGCCGAGCAGCGCGCCCGCCGCCAGCGGGCCGAGAATTTGCCCCGATGCGAACGCCGCGGTCATCGCCGCGGTCAGCGGCACGACATGGGCGCCGGCCACCACGCGCGCCTCCTGGATGCTCAGCATGGTGATCACCATGAAAGTGCCGCCGACGCACAGCGCGGCGACGAGGATCGGCGCGAGGCCGCTCCAGAACACCGGCAGCACGACGCCGAAGGCCATCACGAAATGGCAGGCCATCCACAGCCGCCGCGGCGGGCAGTCGCGCAGCAGCACCGCGGAAATCACCGTCGATGCCAGCGCCGCGGCGCCGAACACCGGCCACGCCCAGCCGAACAGCGCCGGATCGGGAATGATTTCGCGCGCCATCGCCGGCAGGAAAGTCGCCGGGATGATGTAACCGAAACCCGAGGCGCCGAAACAGAACACCAGCAGCGCCGCCTCGCGGCTCCACGGCACGCGTCCCGTCGCGCGTGGCACGGCGCGATGCGCCGTGCCGGGATCGCCGCGGTAAGTGGTCCACACCGCCGCGGTAACCGCCAGCGCGAGCAGGCCGAAGGCCAGCCACGCCTGCGCCGACGACGCCTCCGCGCGCATCAGCAGGATGCAGGCCAGGCCCGCGACCATCGTGCCGGCGCCGACGCCGGCAAAGATGAGACTGTTCAGCACCGGCTGCCGCAGCGCCGCCAGCCGGTCGAGCGCCCACGAAAACGCGAAAATCGCGATCCACGCGTTGGCGATGCCGGCCGCCAGGCGCAGCAGCAGCCAGGCCGGATAGCGGTCGGTCAATCCCATCGCCAGCGTCGCGACGGCGATCAGCAGCATGCTGCCGAGCACCGCCACGTCGTCGCGCACCCGCAGCCACGGCGCCAGCAGCGAGCCGGCGAAATAACCGAGATAGTTCGCGGACGCGAGATAGCCGCCGGAGACCACGGTCAGCCCGGCGTCGTCCTGCATCATCGGCAAAATGGGCGTGAAGGCGAAACGGCCGATGCCCATGGCCACGGCGAGCGCGGCCATGCCGGCGAATGCGATGCGGAGCGCGGGAATCTGCGGCATGGAGCGGCGAATATAACCGATTCGGGGCTTCGTCAATTTTATCAATAAAAACAAATACTTATGATATCATCCCGCAGACACGCCGTGCCCGCGCTGGCAACTTCGACGCCGGTGACGTAAAAGCACAGCCTGCCTTTCACGGAAATCCCGCATGAGCTCCAGTTCCATCACGCCCGGCCGCTACCGCCACTACAAGGGCAACGAATACGAAGTGATCGGCGTCGCGAAACATTCCGAAACGCTGGAGGCGATGGTGGTCTATCGCCCGCTCCACGGCGAAGGCGGCCTGTGGGTGCGCCCGGCCGCGATGTTCGCAGAAGATGTCGTCGTCGACGGCCGCAGCCGGCCCCGTTTCGGAAAACTCTGACATGGGCATCAACTGGTTTCCCGGCCACATGGCCATCGCCGTCGACAAGATCAAGAAGGCGATGGCCGATCACGACGTGGTGATCGAGGTGCTCGACGCGCGCTGCCCGATGGCGAGCGGCAACCCGCTGGTCGAATCGCTGCGCATGGCGCGCCAGCGGCCCTGCCTGAAGGTCCTGAACAAGGCCGACGCCGCCGATCCGCAGGCGACGCCGCAGTGGATCGCCCGTTTCAACGCGCTGAAAAACACCCACGCGATCGCGATCTCGGCGAAAAAACCCGGCGACGCGCAGAAGATCGTCGCCGCCGCGAAGAAACTCGCGCCGCACCGCGACGACAACCTGAAGCCGCTGCGCATGCTGATCATGGGCGTGCCCAACGTCGGCAAATCGACGCTGGTCAACGCCCTGCTCAAACAGCGCAAGGCCAAGGTCGGCGACGAGCCGGCGATCACCAAGGCGCTCGCGCGCTACGACCTGTCGCCGACCGCGAGCCTGACCGACACCCCGGGCCTGATGTGGCCGAAGATCGACCACCCCGACGACGGCCTGATGCTCGCCGCCAGCCACAGCATCGGCATCAACGCCTACATCGAATCGGAAGTGGCGATATTCCTCGCGGAACTGCTGCTCGCGCGTTACCCGAAGCTGCTGGCCGCGCGTTACGCCACGCCGGCCGATGGCGGCGGGCTGGACGGCGTCGGTGTGATCGAAGCGGTCGCGGCGAAACGCGGCTTCCGCGTGAAAGGCGGCGGCACGGATTTCGAGAAGGCGGCGGTGACGCTGCTCAACGACTACCGCAGCGGCGCGCTGGGGCGGATCAGCCTGGAGACGCCGGCGTCGCGCGCGGCGAGGCCGGCCATAACCGGCGGCGAAGAACCGGAAAATCAGCCGTAGGGTGGGCAAAGCGCAGCGTGCCCCCCTGCACTTGCTGCCCGGGAACGATGAAAAATCCGCAAGAGAAATTTCCCGGGAACAAATCCGGCGACGCATTTCCCGCCGCGCCGTGATCGCCCGGCGGGTTTTTCTTCAGATCGCCCGCAGCACCCGCGGCAGGCACAGGTGCAGCAGCAGGCCGCGCAGGCCGAGAAACACCGCCACCGCGCCCCACAGCCCGGCGTTGCCGAACACCGGCATCGCCGCGAACAGCACGGCGAGGAACACCAGGAACGACACGACCACGGTGTTGCGCATGATCCGCGTGCGCGTCGCCGCCAGGTAGACGCCGTCGTAGGTGTAGGCCCAGACGCCGATCAGCGGCAGCAGCGCCGGCCACAGCATCCAGGCCTCCGCGGTTTCCCGCACCTCGGGAATTCCGGTCAGCAGCGCGATGATCGCCGGTCCGGCGGCGAGGTACACCGCCACGTTCAGCACGGCCACCAGCCCCGCCCACAGGAACACCACGCGCATGTTGCGGCGGAAGGCCTCGCGGTTGCGGCGCCCCACCGACTCGCCGAGGATGGCTTCGGCGGCATGGGCGAAGCCGTCGAGCCCGAACGAAGTGAACATCAGGAAGTTGTGCAGCACCTGGTTGGCCGCCAGCGGCAGGTCGCCGAGCTCCGCGCTTTTCGCCATGAACACCGCCATCACCGACACCACGCAGAAGGTGCGCAGCACGATGTCGGTGTTGATCGCGAGCATGCGCCGGATGCGCGCGCCGTCGAGCACGCGGCCGCGCCGGCCGTCGTCGGGCAGCGCGCGCAGCACCCGCCGGACGCAGAACAGGCCGACCGCGAAGCCGGAGTACTCCGCGATCAGCGAGGCCGCCGCGACGCCCGGCACGCCCCAGCCGAGGCCGAACACGAACAGCACGCTCAGGACGATGTTGACGCCGTTGGTCGCAAACAGGATCACCAGCGGCAGGCGCGCGTCGCGCATGCCGTAGAGCCAGCCGACGATGGCATAGCTGCCGAGCACCGCCGGCATCGCCCACACGCGGATCAGGAAATATTCGCTAGCATGGAACTCGACCTCGGCGCTGGCGTCGATCAGCCATAGCGCGGCGCCGAGGACCGGCAGCTGCAGCGCCACCAGCACGCCGCCGATCGCGCCGGCCAGCAGCAGCGCGCGGCCGAGCATCGCCCGCACTTCGGCATGGTCGCCGGCGCCGCGCGCCTGCGCGGTCGGGCCGGTGGTGCCCATGCGCAGGCAGTTGAACAGGTGGTAGATGAAATTGAACAGCATCGCGCCGATCGCCACCGCGCCGAGGTAGTACGGCTCGGGCAGGTGCCCGACCACGGCCGTGTTCACCGCGCCGAGCAGCGGCACGGAGATGTTGGCGAGGATGATCGGCCCGGCCATCGCCCAGACCTGGCGATGCGGACCCGCGGCAAATGTCGGTTTGGAAGTCACGGGCCGCCGGATTTTAACCGTTGCGGCCCGCGCTGCAGCGCTGTTTCAGGAAACCGGAAAACCCGGACGGCCCGCGGAGCCGCCCGGCGCTCAGGCCTGCGGCTTCGCGCCCTTGATCTGGGTGCGGTAGAGCAGGCGGCGTTCGCCCGGATCGAAGGCCGTGCGCTTGTGCATCACGCAGCGGTTGTCCCAGATCAGCAGGTCGCCGACGCTCCATTTCTGGTACCAGGCGAACTCGTCGCGCGTGGCATGCGCCCACAGCCGGTCGAGCAGCGCCTCGCTGTCCTCGAGGCTCATGCCCACGACGTAACCGAAGGGCCGGCGGCCGAGGAACAGCGCCTTGCGGCCGGTGACCGGATGGCGGATCACCGCGGGATGGACCGCGCCCGGCGCCTCGCGCGGATCGGTGACGGCCTGGAAGCCCGCGCGCAGGTCGCCCGCGCTGTTGCGGCTGGAATCATGCTTGATCATCCTGCCTTCGATGGCCGCCTTGAGATCGGCGGGCAGCGTCTCGTAGGCGTGGTACATGTTGAGGAATCCGGTCTTGCCGCCCTCCTTCGTGACTTCCATCGCATACAGCAATGCGCCGGTGGGCGTGATCGCGTTGTAGGACATGTCGGTGTGCCACACCGCCTCGCCATAGCCGAGGCTGCCGATCGACTCGCCTTCGACCTTGATGTTCGACATCACCGCCATGTGCGGATAACCCTCGACCCAAGGCTTGCCCTTGGTGTTGATCGGCGCCTTGTCGAGTTCGCCGAAGCGGCGGCTGAAGTCCTGCAACTGGTCCTTGCTCAGGTTCTGCCCGCGGAAACGCAGCACCAGGTGTTTCATCCACGCGTCGTGGATCTGCCGGAACTGTGCGTCGGACAGCGGCAGCGTGAGGTCAAGGCCGATGATGTCGGCGCCGACCTGCTGGCCGATGGGTTCGACGGTGATGGCGCCGGACTGGGTGACGGTGCGGGCGCCGGCTGCGGTGGCGGTCACGGACATGGGGTTCCTCCTCGGAATCGGGTTTTCAGGAATCAGCGATGCAGGCGATGGTGATGCGGATGCAGATACGCGGATGCGGCTCGGCCGGCATTATGGCACAGATTATTAATAATCGATAATCCTCCGGCAAAACCGGCACCGGCGCTATACTCGCGGCGCGGCAGAAAAGCCGCCATCCCGCTGAATTCCGATCCCGCCGGTTAACAGGAGCCGATGAGCAGAAACCAATGAGCGCAGGCACCGACAACATGCTGAACCGGACGCTGCCCGAAAAAATCGCCGAAACGCTGGCCGAGCGCATCATCGACGGCCGCCATCCGCCGTGCTCGCGTCTGGTCGAGGCCGTGCTGTCGGAGGAATTCGGTTCCAGCCACGGCCCCGTGCGCGACGCACTGCGCCTGCTGCAAAGCGCGGGCCTGGTCACCATCCTGCCCTACCGCGGCGCGGTGGTGACCGACGTTTCCGTGCGCGAAACCCGCGAACTCTACCAGGTGCGCGCCGCGCTGGTCGGCCTGCGCGCGCGCTGGATTGCCGAGGATCCGCAGCGCGAGGAACTGCTCACCAGGGTCGCCGAACCGATTGCGCAACTGCAGAAGCTTGCCAGCCGGGATGCCGAAGCCTATACGCGCACCGCGCTGCTGGTGAACCGCAACTTCACCGAAAGCCTGACCAATCGCTGGCTGCGCACGACGCTGGCCTCGCTGATGCTGCAGACCAGCCGCTACACGCGGCTCGCGCTGGCGTCGGCGGAACACCGGCGCTACTCGGCCCGGCAGTGGCAGGCGCTGTTCGACGCCATCAGGACGGGCAACGGGGAGCGCGCCGAAGAAATCGCCGCGGCGCTGTCGCAGGCGACGCGCGACCAGGCGATCCGTTCGCTCGAACAGGCCCCCGGCAGGGCAACTGCGCGCCGGAAAAAAGCGGCGGCCTGAAACGCCGGCCACCGGGGTCCGGCCCGGCATCCGGGTTTCAATAAATTATCAATAAAATCAATTATTTATTGATGATATCCAGCACCGGCTTGCCCACCATCCTGCGCGCCTCGTAAGCCGCATGCGCAGCCTCGACATTGTCCAGCGTGTAACGCGCGGCAATGTCGATCTTCAGCGTGCCGTCGAGCAGCGCGCCGAAAACGGCGTCGGCGCGGCGGCGGATTTCCGCGGCATCGCGCAGGTGGTCGGCCAGCCGCGGCCGCGTCAGCAGCAGCGAACCCGCTTCGCCGAGTTCCAGCGGATCGAGATCGGTCACCGAACCGGAAACATTCCCGTAGTTCACGACCAGGCCGCGCGTGCGCGTCGCGCGGAAGCTGTCGCGCAGCGTCGCCTTGCCGATGGAATCGAAGACCACGTCGACGCCCTGCCCGCCGGTCGCCTCGCGCACCGCATCGGCAAAACGGCCTTCGTCGTAGAGGAACACCTGCTCCGCGCCGCGGCTGCGCGCGACCGCCGCCTTGTCGGCGGAACTGGTGGTCGCCAGCACGCGCGCGCCGGCGTTCTTCGCGATCTGGATCAAGATCTGGCCGATGCCGCCGGAAGCCGCGTGCACCAGACAACTGCGGCCCGGCGCGAGCCGGCCGACGTCGTGCGCAAGATAATGCGCCGTGTACCCCTGAAACACCGAAGCCGCCGCGAGGTCCAGCGGCAACGCCGCCGGCACCTTCACCGCCTGCCATGCCGGCACCACGGCATATTCGGCATAACTGCCCCAGACGATGCACCAGGCCACGCGGTCGCCGACCGCATGCGAGGTCACGCCCCCGCCCAGAGCGACCACTTCCCCGGCGCCCTCCATGCCCAGCGTGCAGGGCAGGCGCACCGGATAAGTCCGCGATTTCGCGTACTTGCCCTGCCGGGTGTGGATGTCCATGAAATTGATGCCGGCGTGGTGGACGCGGACCAGCACGGTGCCGGGCGCGGCCTCGGGCACGGGCGCATCCACCCTGCGCAGAACCTCGGGACCGCCGTACTGGTGGATCTGTATGCTTTGCATGAAGGAAGTTTTTGCGGGAGGACGGCATTATCGCGCATCGGCGCCCCGTGAATGCCGGAGCATGCCGGCGATTGCACGATTGCGCTACACTGCGGCGCAGGAACCGACAGCATGCCCGCAACCCCTTACCGTCTGCGACTGGCCGACAGCGGCGACATCCGGGAAATCGCCGTGATGTCGCGCTGCCTGATCGAAGTCGGCCTGCGCGGCTGGGCCTGGCATCCGGCACGGGTCGCGCGCGCGCTGCGCGCCCGCGAAACCTGCGTGCTGGTCGCGGACATCCGCGGCCATGCTGCCGGCTTCGCGATCACCGAGTTCGGCGACGCCCGGGCCCATCTGTCGCTGTTCGCGGTCAAACCCGCCCACCAGCGCCGCGGCATCGGCATGGCGATGGTCGAATGGCTGACCGAATCCGCGCTCACCGCGGGCATCGACCACTTCACCGTCGAAATGCGCGCCAACAATTTCGCGGCGCGCAGTTTCTACGAGTCGCTCGGCTTCAGGCGGCAGCAGTACATCGCCGGCTACTACCAGAACATCGAGCCGGCAATCCGCATGCAGCGCGACCTGCGGCAACAGGTCATCGCGAACGAATCAAGAAAAACTGTTTAAAAACAATAATTTATATGATAACCGGGATCAAGGCGCTGACTTTCGACACCTTCGGCACCGTGGTCGACTGGCGCAGCAGCATCATCAGCGATCTTTCCGCCTGGGGGAAAACGCGCGGCCTCGCCGTCGACTGGACCGCGTTCGTCGACGAATGGAAAACCGCGTACAAACCGGGCATGGACAAGGTGCGCAGGGGCGAGTGGCCGTGGACCACCATCGACGGCATCTACCGCAGGGCGCTCGATGCGATGGCGCCGCGTTACGGCCTCGACCGGCTGGATGAAGCCGCGCTGCGGCACATCAACCGCGTCTGGCACCGGCTGCTGCCCTGGCCCGACGCGGTCCCCGGCCTGCAGCGGCTGAAGAAAAAATTCCTGATCTCGACGCTGTCCAACGGCGACGTCGACATGCTCGCCAACATGGCGAAGCACGGCGGCCTGCCCTGGGACGTGATCCTCTGCGGCCAGGTGTTCCGCCATTTCAAGCCCGATCCCGAAATCTATCTCGGCGCGATCGAGATGCTCGGCTGCAAGCCGCAGGAAGTGATGATGGTCGCCGCGCACAACGACGACCTGAAACACGCACGCAGCCACGGCATGCGCACCGGCTTCGTGCTGCGCCCGACCGAATACGGGCCGGCGCAGCAGACCAATCTCAAGGCAGCCGAAGCCTGGGACGTCGTCGCCGGGGATTTCGGCGAACTGGCAACCGCGCTCGGCGCCTAGGCCGCGGCGCCGTGGCGCGCCAGCGCCCAAGCCACATGCTCGCGCACCAGCGCCGACGGATGGTCGGCGCGCGAGCGCAGCGCGGCCAGCACTTCCGGCGTGCTCCGCGCGTTGCCCAGCCCCACCGCGATGTTGCGCAGCCAGCGCTCGTGGCCGATGCGGTGGATCGCGCTGCCGGCAAGCCGCGACGCAAACGCCGCCTCGTCCCAGGCAAACAGTTCGGCCAGCGCGACATCGTCCAGCCCGTTGCGCACCGCGAAGTCATCTTCGGCACTGACCTGCGCGAAGCGGTTCCACGGGCAGACGAGCTGGCAGTCGTCGCAGCCGTAGATCCGGTTGCCGATCAGCGGCCGGAATTCCTCGGGAATGCTGCCCTTCAGCTCGATGGTCAGGTAGGAAATGCAGCGCCGCGCGTCGAGCCGGTACGGCGCGACGATGGCCCGGGTCGGGCAGACGTCGATGCACCGGCTGCAGCTGCCGCAGTGTTCCGCCTGCGGCGCATCCACCGGCAGCGGCAGGTCGGTGTAGATCTCGCCGAGGAAAAAGGCCGAGCCGCCCTCGCGGTTGAGCAGCAGCGTGTGCTTGCCGCGCCACCCGAGCCCGGCCTTTTCCGCCAGCGCCACTTCCATCACCGGCGCGCTGTCGGTGAACACGCGGTAACGGTATTCGCCGACCGCCGTTTCGATGCGCGAGGCCAGCTTCTGCAGCCTGCCGCGCAACACCTTGTGATAGTCGCGGCCGGTCGCGTAGCGGGAAATGAAGGCGCGCGCATCGTCGCGGATCACCGCCCAGCTTTCGCGCGCCGACGGCGGCGTGTAATCGAGCCGCGCGACAATCACCCGCAGCGTGCCCGGCACCAGCTCGGCGGGACGGCTGCGCTTGACGCCGTGGCGTGCCATATAATCCATGTCGCCGTGCCAGCCGCGGGCCAGCCATTCGGCGAGCCGCGGTTCCGCATGCGACAGGTCGCAGTCGGCCACCGCGACCTGCCGGAACCCGAGCTCCGCGCCCCAGCGGTCCATCTCGCGCCGGAGCACCAGCCAATCGACGTCACTGCCCTGAAATGCACTCTCTTGCATAGCCCGCATCTTAAACGCAGGCAGCATCTCGCCGCCGAAGACGACACGCTGGCGCTGGGTCGCGCGCTGGCGCCGCTGCTCGAGCCGGGCATGGTGCTGCATCTGCGCGGCGACCTCGGCGCCGGCAAGACCACGCTGGCGCGGGGCATCCTGCGCGGGCTGGGCCACGAAGGCCGCGTCAAAAGCCCGACCTATACCCTGGTTGAACCTTATCAATTTTCTAGGTTATACTTGTATCACTTTGATTTTTATCGGTTCCTTGATCCCGAGGAACTGGAGGCCAGCGGCTTCCGGGAATACTTCAATCCCGAATCCGTATGCCTGGTCGAGTGGCCGGAAAAAGTGCCGGACCTGCCTGCCGCCGACCTGGAAATCAGCCTGCGTCCTGAAAAGCAGGGACGCACGATTGAGATCACGGCGCACACGGAGGCTGGCAGGCGTTGTCTCGACAAACTGACATACTGAGACCCGTCATCCGCTGCGCGGCATATGCGCCGCATGCGCCCCGTTTTTTCCGCACGCTGCTGCAATTCCTCAAGGCCTGCATCGCCAGCCTGCTGATGGCCGCGCCCGCGTGGGCCGCCGAAACGCTGGTGACCTCGACCCGGGTCTGGCCGGCCCCGGACTACACCCGCGTCACCATCGAATCGCAACAGCCGGTCAAGCACACGCTGTTCAGCCTCGACAATCCCGACCGCCTGGTGCTCGACCTCGAGGACGTCGCGCTGGGCGCGACGCTGAACGACATCGCCGGCAAGATCAGCGCCGAGGATCCCTACATCAAGGGCGTACGCGTCGGCCGCTTCAAGCCGGGCACGGTGCGCCTGGTGTTCGACCTGAAGGCGAAAATCAAGCCGGAAGTGTTTGCACTGGCGCCGATCGGCGAGTACGGCCACCGGCTGGTGCTCGACGTCTATCCGCTGGAACCGCCGGACCCGCTGCTCGCCTTTCTCAGGAACCGCGAGCACCGTCACGCCGAGCCGCCCGCGGCGGCGACCGCACCGGAACCCCCGGCGCCCCCGGTCGCCAGGGTCGATCCGCCCGCCACCACCAAGCCTGCCCCGCGCGCGGCACGCCCGCCATCGGAACGGCTGATCACCATCGTCATCGATGCCGGCCACGGCGGCGAAGACCCGGGCGCCCGCGGCCGCCGCGGCACGCTGGAAAAGCACGTGACGCTGGCGATCGCGCAGAAACTGAAGAACCGCATCGACAGCGAGCCCAACATGCGCGCGGTGCTGACCCGCGACGGCGACTACTTCATTCCGCTGCACATGCGCGTGGCCAAGGCGCGGCGGGTGCGCGCCGACCTGTTCGTGTCGATCCATGCCGATGCCTTCGTCAAACCCTCGGCCAACGGCTCCTCGGTGTTTGCGCTGTCCGAGCGCGGCGCCACCTCCGCCGCGGCAAGCTGGCTGGCCAAGCGGGAAAACGACGCCGACCTGATCGGCGGCGTCAACCTCGGCATCCAGGACCCGTACCTGAAACAGACCCTGCTCGACCTGTCGCAAACCGCGTCGATCAACGACAGCCTGAAGCTCGGCAAGGCGGTGCTGCAGGAGATGGGCGGCATCAACCGCCTGCACAAGAACTACGTCGAACAGGCCGGCTTCGCAGTGCTGAAAGCGCCGGACATTCCCTCGATCCTGATCGAGACCGCCTTCATCAGCAATCCCGACGAGGAAATGAAGCTGAAGAACCCGGCCTACCAGAACAGGATGGCGGACGCGATCTTCACCGGGATCAAGCGCTATTTCGCGCAGAATCCGCCGCTGGCGCCGGCCCAGGTCGCCGCCACGCCCTGAAAACCGGCGACGACCCGGCATTGCACTAGAATAAGGCCCACAGATGCGCAACCATGCGCACGGGCCGGAGGGGAAACATGGGGATTGTTCTGCGTGCCGCCACCGTGGCGGCGCTGGCATTGCTTGCGGCCTGCGCCGCGACGCCTGACGGCGGCGCACCGGACACGGTGACGCCGGCTCATGTCCGGAGTTTCTCCGGGCACCCCCCGGGCGAGGCGCTGCCGCAGGGCTGGCGGCCATGGACGCTGTCCCGCTTCAAGCGCCCCACCGAATACCGGCTGGTCGATGACCGGGGCCGCACCGTGGTGCATGCGCGCGCCGACGCCTCGGCCTCCGGGCTGGTGCATCCGCTGCGGCTCGATCCCGCCCGATATCCGCTGCTGCAATGGCAGTGGAAGGTCGACGCACTGGTGGACAAGGCCGACAACGCGCAGAAACACCTGGAAGACGCGCCGGCGCGGCTGGTGGTGAGCTTCGACGGCGACATGGACAGGCTGCCGCTGCAGGACCGCATGTTTTTCGACAACGTGCGCCTGCTCACCGGTCAGCAGATGCCGTACGCGACGCTGATGTACATCTGGGGCAACCGCGCGCCGCGCGAATCGCTGATCCACAACCGCCACACCTCGCGCGTACGCATGATCGTCGTCGACTCCGGCGCCGAGCGGCTCGGCGCATGGCAGCCGGTGACGCGCAACGTGCTCGAAGACTACCGCCGCGCCTTCGGCGAGGAACCGGGCCGCATCACCGCGGTGGGCATCATGACCGACACCGACAACACCGGCGAGCAGGCGCATGCCTGGTACGGCGACATCAGCTTCGGCAGGGCACCGGAACCCCCGGTCGTTGCAACCAAAGATCGGTAATGTTCGGAACTGCCAAAACAACAAAACAGACCATATCTTGGACAATTATCCCCACGACATCGGGTGCGGGGTAACAATAAGAAGAAAAAAGAAAAGGGCCTCCGAAGAGGCCCTTTTGTATCGGTGTCGTAGGGCCTAAGCCCACGACTTGTTGCCGACAGTCCCCACCATCGGAACACTTGATACGGCGACCATCGTAGCCAAGTTACCGCGAGGAGGCAAGACCATGAATTACCGATTGGCTCTGGATATCGGCACAGCGTCTTGTGGGCTTATTGCCATCAAGCTTGATAAAAATCATGAACCCTCAGAAATAATTCACCATAGCCTGCATATTTTCTCGGAGCCGGTATTGCCACATGCAGCCGGCGAAACAGGGGAGCCCAAGAAAGCCGGCAGGCGCAAAGCACGTCTTGCCCGGCGCAACATAGACCGCCGCGCAAGACGTCTGCGACGCATCGCGATGCTCGCCAACCTCTTGGATCTTGATCACAAAACAATCCCCGCAGACAAAGGGCAGCATATCCACGAAGTTCGCGCATACGCCCCTCAAAAAAGAATTGAGCTGGATGATCTTGTACGGGTATTTTTAAAACTTGCAAAACGACGAGGTTATGCCGGCGGATTCAGAACAAAAGCGGACAAACAAAAAGACGAAGACAGCGGCGTTGTCCAACCTGGTATTGAGAAATTGCAAGAAGCCATGAAAGCGGCTGGCTGCAAGACCGTTGGCCAATACCTCAGCCATCGTTTCAGCAATGGAGAGACACTAAAACTCAAAGAGGCTGGACTTTATACTCATCGCGATATGCTCGTCGGGGAATTCGAAGCCATATGGACAGAACAAGAAAAACATTACCCCATACTGCGAGAATCACGCTCCGATCCCGTCGCAAAGTTCGCTGATGGCAAAGAAAAAACCCGCCCCCTTCGGGAGCAGTTTCGAGAAGCGATCTTTTATCAACGCCCACTGAAATCGATAGCACCAATGGTGGGAAATTGCGCCTTGGAAAAAAGTCTTCCGCGCGCACCGATGGCGCAACCAGCCATGCAGGCTTTCCGGATTGAAAAGCAGTTGGCTGATTTGCGCTGGGGCATGGGACGGTCGGCTCAGCCACTGACCTCCGAACAAAAATCCCTTATCCGAGACATGCTGAATGACCCGGACCAAGTCACGAAAGACGGGAAGCTGACATTCAAGAAGGTTTATACAGCACTAGAGAAAAGAGGCTTGATGCCGGCAACCCGCCGCTCACTTAACATGGAACGCTCGAGTCGAGAAGAACTTTATGGCAATCGCACGCTTCGCGCCATGCGTGATCTTGATGCCATAGAACAATGGCTCGCCTTTGATTTGACGACACAGATACGCATCATCAATTTCCTGGCTAACCTGGGTTCACCGGAACAGGTTGATTTACCTGACTGGCAAGACCGCTTCACCAAGCGCAAACGCGTCAAAAACCCCAAAACAGGTCGCTGGGAAGAAAAATATGAAAAGCGGGATTTGGACAAAAACCTCGTCAGCTTCGTCAACAAACTGGTCGAAAACGGGAAATTCGGTAGGCTCGGCGATATGGGTTTTGAGTCAGGTCGCGCCAGTTATTCGATACGCGCACTGGATAAGCTGACAAGCAAGATGCTGGATACCAGTTGCGACGAGCACGCCGCAATCCAGGCCTGCTATCAAGTGTTCCGATGGTGGGGTGTCGGAACAGTTCGATGTGCCTTACGTGAGGGCGGACAGAGTGTATCAAGTGTTCCGATGGTGGGGTGTCGGAACTGGCTATTGTGAAATTGCTGTATGGGACGAGAGTGTATCAAGTGTTCCGATGGTGGGGTGTCGGAACTCGGGGGCATGTGTTCTTATACCGCCTTGTGAGTGTATCAAGTGTTCCGATGGTGGGGTGTCGGAACGATCTGGTGGGCTTTGTGTTCAAAGGATTCGAGTGTATCAAGTGTTCCGATGGTGGGGTGTCGGAACCATCACAAACGCCCATCTCGTCGCCATCAGGAGTGTATCAAGTGTTCCGATGGTGGGGTGTCGGAACATGCTCGTTCAAACGCTCGACTGGCGGGCGGAGTGTATCAAGTGTTCCGATGGTGGGGTGTCGGAACAAATGCGCGTGTCCCCGTTATCGAGGGTTTGAGTGTATCAAGTGTTCCGATGGTGGGGTGTCGGAACGCCCTGCCTGCGGCATCGGCGGCGCGGAACGAGTGTATCAAGTGTTCCGATGGTGGGGTGTCGGAACGGAATGCCTCTATAGCCCAGTGCGTGAATAGAGTGTATCAAGTGTTCCGATGGTGGGGTGTCGGAACGGGCTGCCTCAAAATCAGCGGATAAATCCGCTGATTTTGAGGCAGCGCGCTACGCGCGCGTTTAGCAGAATGAATACCCCCCCCCCTCCCTATCTTTCGCACATCGCCCTACTCCACTAAAAAACATTGCGCTCTTGCAGGACAGTCGCAACGGCACGCTAAATGTCATCTTCGTTATTGGCGAAACCCAGCGACATCCAGATGCTGCCGTCCTTGATGCTGACACGATATTTTCCGCGCAAGCTCTCCATCAGCGCGCCTGCTTCCGGCACTGCGAAGCTGACGATCTGCACTCGCCTCGATGTTGCCAAGTCCGACCAACATGATGAAGCAGGTGCTGTCGCGCAGCACCCAGAAGTCAAGGAAATTCGGGTTACCACCCTCGAAGCGATGCACGCGGCTCAGGCCGCAGCCCGCTCCTGCTCCATGGCCAGCACGTTCGCCGCGGCGGCGACCGCGGCGGCGATGCGGCCGACGTCGCGCAACTGGGTGACGGTCATGCCGATGTCCTTCAGCAGCCGGTAGTGCGAACCGACGCAGAAATGGCATTTGCCCACGATGCTCGCCGCCAGCGCGAAGAGCTCGAAGCGCCGCTTGTCGACGCCGCCGTGCGTCGCGTAGGCGTTCATCCGCAGTTCCGCGCGCTGCGTCTTCAGATCCTCGTCGCCGGCCATCTCGACGTACGGATACCAGACGTTGTTCATGCCCATCAGCGCTGCCGCGGTCAGCGCGGCGGTCGCGTCGGCCTCGGCCAGCGCGCCGGAGCCGCGGATGGCGTTGACGATAGGGCCGCACTTCGCCGCATAGGCCGCGGCCAGCGCCGCGCCCAGCGCATCCGCCGGCTCGAGACTGGAGCGCGCGATCGTCGCGTCGAGGTTCAGGCGCACGTCCTTCGCGTAATCCGGAATGCGCGCCTTGATGTCGTTCAGAAATTCCATGTCCGTTCCCCGTATTTCCTGTGTTGTTTCCTGTGTTATTTCCCGCGTTGTTCCCTGCGTCGGGCGGCACCAGCCGCTGCCGGCACCGCCCCGCTACATCGCTTCGGTATCAGGCCGCCTTCAGCACGTCGCCGCCGACGGCACGGTTGCAGGGGCACAACTCGTCGGTCTGCAGGCCGTCGAGGATGCGCAGCACTTCCTGCGGATTGCGCCCGACGTTGAGGTTGTTCACCGACACGTGCTGGATCACGTTGTCCGGATCGACGATGAAGGTCGCGCGCAGCGCGACGCCGGCCTCTTTCTCGCGCACGCCCAGCTGGTCGACCAGCGAGCCGGTGACGTCGGCGAAGGACCAGTGGTTCAGGCCCTTCAGGTCCTTGTGGTCGCGCCGCCAGCCGAGCTTGCAGAATTCGTTGTCGGTCGAGCCGCCGAGCAGCACCGCGTCGCGGTCGGCGAAGTCCTGCGCCAGCTTCGCGAAACCGGTGATCTCGGTCGGGCAGACGAAGGTGAAGTCCTTGGGCCAGAAATAGATGATCTTCCATTTGCCGGGGAAGGACTTCTCGGTGACGGTCTCGAACGCCGATTCGCCTTTCTCCTCGTGCTGGTTGAAGCCGGGCTTGACGCCGGTGACGGTGAAGGCTTCGAGTCGGTCGCCTATGGTTTTCATGGTTCTGCGCTCCTGTCGTGTTGAAAAAATTCGGGATGTGAAAGATAACCGCCATCTCGGAATTATTGAAATTGATTGTTTAAATAATTTCGTTAGTAAAAAGCTATCAAACCCTGCCTGCGGCGCCCGGCCCGCGCAGCAGCAGCCAGTGGTTGTCGAGGCGCCGGCCGGACAGGACGATCCGGCGCGGCGGACCGTCGCCGCCCAAAGCGGCCGCCCGCATTTGCCCGCCCGCCCAGAGGGCACCCGCGCCCTCCGCCAGGGCGCCGGCCTCGGGCAGCGGCACGAAGCCGCGCCAGCGCCCGTCGCCGTCGTAGCGCGCGACGCCGTGCGCCCGCGTGCAGCTCACCGCGAAGCCGCCGGCGCAGGCGGCGATATCGCCGCCATAGCCGCCGAGCGCCCGCGGCGCGCCGGCGACGGCCAGCCGCCTGCCGTCGAACAGCGCCAGCAGCGGCGCATTCGCGCGCACCTCGGGCGCGTCGTGTTCGGCCTGCAGCGCGACGGCGAGCACGGCGCGGTCGGCGCGCCATGCCAGATGGCGCAGGCTCAGCCGCGGATCGGCGAGGCGCCACTGCCCGGCCAAGGCGCCGCTGCGCGTGTCGATGCAGGCCAGCGACGAATCCATGCGGTCGAGGCGGTGCTTGGCACGGCCGGTCTCCGGCAGCGTCAGGATGCCGCCGTTGGCGACGAACAGCCGGCCGGGCGCGGCGGGATCGACCGCCAGCGCGTGCGGATCGCGGCCCTGCGTCGGCCACTCGCCGGTTTTTTCAAGGGTCGCCGCGTCGCGGACGCCGATCAGCCCCGCGCCGGTTTCGAGGTCTGTTTCGGTCGTGTAAATGCGGCGGCCGTCCGGGTCCGGCAGGACATGGCCGTTGAACGCGCGCGAGGGTTCGATCCAGTGCCAGTGCGGATCGCGGCCGGTACCGCGCCAGCGCAGCAGCCAGTCGCCCGGCCGGCGCGCCACGGCAAGAAAACGGCCCGCCGCGTCGCGCGCGAGTCCATGCGCGCGCGTCGGCACCGCGATCGATCCGCCGTCGCGCAGGCGACCGGTGGCGTGATCAAGCCGCAGAATGCCGGTGCGGAATTCATCGCCCTGCATCCACGCTGACACGAAGCGCGGGCCGCTGCTCTGCAACGACGCCCGCGCGCCGGGCGGCAACAGGCCCGCCAGCAGGCCCGCCGACAGCATTCCCAGTACATTGCGCCGGCCGGCATCCATCGTCAGTCCCCGTCGGCATCGGAAAAACCGATGCGCACCTTCAGCGCCGGCGCGATTTCGGACTCGGCGAGATATTTGAGCGCCGCCAGTTCGCGCGCCGCATCCTGCACGCGCCCGCCCGGCGCCAGGCCGCGCATCCGCGCATCGGTCCGGCGCACCGCCTGGGCGAGGCGGTCCGCCGCTGCGCCCATGCCCTGGCCGCGCAGCCACAGTTCCAGCGGCACCAGGCCGGCGCCGGGTTGCGGCACGCTCGCGCCCTGCGCAACCGCCAGCGCGCGCAAGGCCTGCCATTGCGCCGCCCAGCTCGCGCCGGTGGCGCCGCTCGCGGCGCGCGGCCATTCCGCCGGACGCCCCGCGCGCTGCGGCTTTTCCATGCGCGGCCAGCGCAGACGCTCGATGCCGCCGACCCACTGGTTGACGAGCTCCGACACGCCGGCGATGACCGCCTCTTCGCTCCATGCCTCCGCTTCGCGCGCCGCGAGTTCCGCAAATGCCGTCCGCAATGCCGCGGCCTCGCGCTCGACCTCGCCGGCGATCAGCAGCGCATAGCGGCAGGCCGCCGAGCCGGGCGTCGCCGGCCCGACCCACAGCAGCCACTCCAGCGCCGGCAGCCCCTTGGCCGGCGTGCCGATGCGGTCCAGCGCCGGTTCGCTGCCGGTCTTCTCCAGCGCGGCAACCGCCTTTTCGATCAGCGCCGGGCGGGTGGGCGTGAAATCGATCGCGCGCAACGAGCGGCGCTGGACCAGCGGTCCCAGCGGCACCGCCGACAGTTGCTCCCACGCCAGCATCGCCTCGCGCCAGGCGTCGCGCGCCGCGCGCGGCGCCGTCGCGGCCGATGCCGCCGGCGCGGCGCACAGTTGACGCAGCGCCGGCGTCAGCGCCGCCGCCTTCGCCGCGAATTCCGCCGCGCGCGGCGCGGTCCAGTGACGATGCAGCCCCTGCAGGACCTGGGCGGGGCCGTAATACGGCACCGCGGCGCGCGGCGCCTTGCCCTGCTGCGCCATGACGGAAGCCGGGCCGGCCAGCCCCGCGGCGAGCATCAACAGCAGTATCCGGCGGCGCCTCACAACGACTCCACGAATTTCACCAGCGCGGCGCGTTCGGCGCGGTTCATCCGGAGCACCTGCTGCTTCGCCGCCTCGGCTTCGCCGCCGTGCCACAGGATCGCCTCCATCACGCCGTCGGCGCGGCCGTCGTGCAGCAGCCGCAGATGGCCGTTGACGTCGCGGATCAGGCCGATGCCCCACAGCGGCGGCGTCTTCCACTGCCGGCCGTTCGCGCGGAAATCCGGGCGGCCGTCGGCGAGCCCCTCGCCCATGTCGTGCAGCAGCAGGTCGGTGTAGGGCCAGATCTGCTGGTCCGCCAGTACGCGGCTGGTCAGCCGCGGAAAGGGCCCTTCCGCCGTTTTGTACGAAGGCCGGTGACAGCACGCGCATTGCGCCTGCGCGAACAGCGCCTGGCCGCGGCGCACCTGCGCATCCTGCGCGTTGCGCCGCGCCGGCGGCGCCAGCACCGCCTGGTAGAACACGACGTCTTCCAGCGTCCTGTCGTCGATCTCCGGCTGCGCGTCCCGGCCGCCGCGCGGCGCGGCAAGGCAATCGGCCTGGGCCGGCGTGCAGGCTTCGCGCGGGAATTTCGACGAGGTGATGCCGATGTCGCCGTTGAACGCGGCGGCGGTCTGGTGGGCGATCGTGGCGACATTGGCCTTCCAGCCGAAACGGCCGACCATCTCGCGCCCGGCATAGACATCCCAGACGCGGTTGGGCACGCCCTTGACGGGGCCGGGCGCCGCGGCCTGTTCGGCGGCATTGCGCAGGATCTCGGCCTCGGGAATCGCCTCGAGCAGACCGACGCCGATCAGTTGCGGCGCGATGCGCGGGCCGACCATCACGTCCTTCGCCATCGGGCCGTAGGCGAGATCGGCAAAACCGTAGACCGGCCTGCGCAGCGTGTACGGCGTGCCGTCGGCGAAGCGGCCGCGCACCGGCTCCCAGCGCATGACCACCCGGCCCTCGGGCCTGACGCCCTGCACCGCGGCATTGTTGAACTGGTCGCCGTAGACCGGCTCGGGTTTCGCGCCGCTGCGCGGACCGGCCGCACCCGGCACCGACAGCCGCAGCAGCAGCGCCACCGGCTGTTCGTGGCCAGGCCCCTTGCGGAAATCGGGCGGCGTGCCGCGACCGTCCTGGAAATGGCAGCCGCCGCAGGAACGCGCGATGAAATGCGGGCCGAGGCCGTCGCGCGCGCCGGTCGAGGCCGGCGCCTCGACCCAGTTGCGCCTGAAGAAGGAATTGCCGATGACGAAACGCGTCCGCTCGGCGTCCGGCAGGTTCGCCGCCGGGAACGAGAACGCGTTGCGGCCGTCGGCATACACCGTCGTCTCGCCGCCGGTCTTCTCGCCGGACGGATCGGCGACGGCCGCGGCCCCGCCCTGCGGGACCGATCCCGGCGCGACGAGCAGCGCCGCCAGCACCGCCGCAAGGCCGCGCGCGACCACGATCAGGGCTGGACCAGCGTCAGCTTCTTGATGCCGATGGCGGCCGCCGCATCCACCAGATCCTTGCTCTGCCGGGTCAGGCTGTCGATGGCCTTCTGGATGCGCTGTCGGCCCGGCGCATCCCTGCCGCCGATGATTTCGCGGTCGAACGGCGCGCGGATGGCCTCGGTCGCCAGCACCGACGCGCGAATCTGTTTCGTCACGCGCTCCGCCAGCGCCGCATTCTTGACCGCCACCAGGTCACGCAATGAAGCGCCCTGCAGCACGCTGCCATCGGCGCGGCGATAACGGCCCAGCCAGACGTTTTCGATGCCCAGCGCGTTGGTCACCGCGTCGCGGTGGGTGTTGTCGGAAAAACAGGAATGCTCGTCCTCCTGATCCTGGCTGTTCAGCGCCACCTCCAGCCGCTCGCCGGCCAGCTCGCCGCGCGACAGCGAACCGAGACCGACCAGCATCCTGCGCACCGATTCCAGGCCGCCGCGCTCGAAACGCGCGCGGTAATTGCTCTTGGCGCCCGGCGCCCAGGCCCGGACGAGATACGTCAGATCGTCGATCAGCAGCTCGGTGACCACGGTCAGGTAACGGCGGCGGCGGTCGGCGTTGGGCGCCTTGCCGTCGACGAAATCCCCGAAGCTGCGGTTGCCGGGGCCGGTCTCCGACAGATCCTGCCCCCACAGCAGGAACTCGATCGCGTGCCAGCCGGTCGCGACGTTTTCCTCACCGCCGCGCTCGTTCTGCGCGGCGAGGTTTTTCTTGCTGATGACGAACTTGCGGTTGTTGATCAGCCCCGAGTCCGGCTTGCCCTGCACCGCGTCGACGTACGACTCGTCCATCGGCCACGCATTCAGCCGCCCCTCGGGCCCCTTGTCGTCGTCGATCGGGCCGCCGTAGAACCGGAACGCCTCGGTCTGCCCGTAATACTCGCGCGCGGCGAGCCAGGCCTTGCGCGCCGCCAGCAGCGTTTCCGCGGAAGGCGCGGCGGTGAATGCCGCGATCGTTTTCTGCAGCGCTTTCGCCCCCTGCAGGGCATCCTCGTAATTGGCGTGCACCAGCGCCGCATAATGCGTGGCGACCCCCTGCACGGTGGGGGCGGGCGCGGTCTGGGCGGCGGCGGAACCGGCGGCGAACAAAGCAATGGCGAGGAGAAGATTCTTCATGGTCGGATCGGGATTGGCGTAATCGGAATCGGAGGGAATGCCCAGCGCCGCGGGCACGGCCCTTGGCCGCGAGGCAGTCGGCGAAAATGAGAATAATACTCATTATGGCCATACCAATCAAATCAACTGGCTACAGCCGATATTGCAGGGGAATTATATTTTTTTACTTTAAAATCAAATACTTATAAATATCCCTGCCTCTTCACCTCCGACCGGATCCGAACTAGCGACATGCGTAAAAAAGGCCGCGATTGCGGCCTTTTTTACGGCTCCGGCGATTGATCGGATCACCGGCACTTCAATGAACAGCGATGAATTTCGATACTCTTTCAGCCCGCGCCGGCGGCGCGGTCATCGGCCATCAGGATTTCAACGCCGCCAGCACCTCGTCGAGCATCTTCTTGGCGTCGCCGAACAGCATCCGGTTGTTGTCCTTGTAGAACAGCGGATTGTCGACGCCCGCGTAACCCGAAGCCATGCTGCGCTTCATGACGATGGAAGTCTTCGCCTTCCATACTTCCAGCACCGGCATGCCGGCGATGGGGCTCGCCGGATCATCCTGCGCCGCCGGATTCACGATGTCGTTGGCGCCGATGACCATCGCGACGTCGGTGTCCGGGAAATCCTCGTTCAATTCGTCCATCTCGAGCACGATGTCGTACGGCACCTTGGCCTCGGCCAGCAGCACGTTCATGTGGCCCGGCATGCGCCCGGCCACCGGGTGG
>CAZHJU010000010.1:0-25913 GCA_964533495.1 uncultured Bordetella sp.
CCCGGCGCTGCTGCGCCCGGGCCGGTTCGACCGCCAGGTCGTGGTGCCGCTGCCGGACATCCGCGGCCGCGAGCAGATCCTGCTGGTGCACATGCGCAAGGTGCCGATCTCGCCCGACGTCAAGGCCGACATCATCGCCCGCGGTACACCCGGATTCTCCGGCGCCGACCTCGCCAACCTGGTCAACGAGGCCGCGCTGTTCGCCGCGCGCGGCAACAAGCGCCTGGTCGACATGGACGACTTCGAGCGCGCCAAGGACAAGATCATGATGGGCGCCGAGCGCCGCTCGATGGTGATGCCCGAGCACGAGCGTCGCAACACCGCCTACCACGAAGCGGGCCACGCGCTGGTTGCGCGGCGCCTGCCGCTGACCGATCCGGTGCACAAGGTGACGATCATCCCGCGTGGCCGCGCGCTGGGCGTGACCATGCAGCTGCCTACAGAAGACCGCTACAGCATGAACCGCGACCAGATCCTGCAGAACATTTCCGTGCTGTTCGGCGGCCGCATCGCCGAGGAAGTGTTCATGGCGCAGATGACCACCGGGGCTTCTAACGATTTCGAGCGCGCCACCGAAATGGCGCGCAACATGGTCACGCGCTGGGGCATGAGCGACAACCTCGGCACGATGGTCTACGGCGAGAACGAGGGCGAGGTGTTCCTCGGCCGCTCGATCACCACCCACAAGAACATGTCGGAAGAGACCATGCGCAAGGTCGACGCGGAAATCCGCCGCATCATCGACCAGCAGTACGCGCTGGCGCGCAGGCTGATCGAGGAGGACCGCGACAAGGTCGAGGCGATGGCCAAGGCGCTGCTGGAATGGGAAACCATCGATTCCGACCAGATCGAGGACATCATGGAAGGCAGGGCGCCGCGCGCGCCGAAACCGCTGGCCGCGACTTCGCCCAAGCCGCCGAAGGACAACACGCCCGGCGCGGCGGCAACCAATACCCCGGCTGCCGAAGCCTGAGGATGGTGCCAACCGGTGCATGGTGAGCGCTGAGGGGACGGGCAGGACGGCAGGGGCTTTTTCCCTGCCGTTTTTGTTTTTCCCTTTCGTTTTCCCTTTTCCCTTGAGCTTCCGATGATTCTCCGCTGCGGCAAATACCGGCTCGTTCCCGACCGCCCGCTGATCATGGGCGTGGTCAACGTGACGCCCGATTCCTTTTCCGACGGCGGGCATTTCCTGCAGGCCGCCGCGGCCGTGGCCCACGCGCGGCGGCTGATCGACGAGGGCGCCGACCTGCTGGATGTCGGCGGCGAGTCGACGCGGCCCGGCGCGGCGCCGGTGGTGCTGGACGAGGAGCGGCGCCGCGTGCTGCCGGTGATCGAGGCGCTCTCCGGCGCCGGCGTGCCGCTGTCGGTCGACACCCAGAAACCCGAATTGATGCGCGAGGCGGCCGCGGCCGGCGCCGCGCTGGTCAACGACGTCAACGGCTTCGAGGCGCCGGGCGCGCTCGAGGCGGTGGCCGGCAGCGATTGCGCGGTCTGCATCATGCACCGGCAGGGCGACCCGCGGACCATGCAGCAGTCGCCGCAGTACGCGGACGTGGTGGCCGAGGTCGATGCCTATCTCAGGCGGCGTGCCGCCGCGGCGGAGCGTGCCGGAATCGCGCGCGAACGCATTGTCGTCGATCCCGGCTTCGGCTTCGGCAAGACCCTGGAGCACAACCTGGCGCTGCTGCGCGGCCTGGACGCGATTGCCGCCGCGGGGTTCCCGGTGCTGGCGGGGTTGTCGCGCAAATCGATGGTCGGCGCGCTGACCGGCAGGCCGGTCGGTGAACGCATGCCGGGCAGCGTCGCCGCCGCGCTGCTGGCCGCGCAGCGCGGCGCGACGATCCTGCGGGTGCACGATGTCGCGGCCACGCGCGACGCGCTGGCCGTCTGGAACGTCCTCCGGCGGTCCTGAACCGTCCGGGATTGGGTAAACTTGCGCCCAATCCCGCAATCCACAAAACCAGAACAACAATGACCCGCAAATATTTCGGCACCGACGGCATCCGCGGCACGGTCGGCAGGGCGCCGATCACCCCGGATTTCGTGATGCGCCTCGGGTACGCCGCCGGCAGGGTGCTGGCGCGGAGGGCCGCCGGCAGCGAGCGCCCGGCCGTGCTGATCGGCAAGGACACCCGCATTTCCGGCTACATGCTGGAGTCGGCGCTGGAGGCGGGCCTTTCCGCGGCGGGTGTCGATGTCCTGCTGGTCGGGCCGATGCCGACGCCGGGCGTGGCCTACCTGACGCGCGCGCTGCGCCTGTCGGCGGGCATCGTCATCAGCGCCTCCCACAATCCCTACCAGGACAACGGCATCAAGTTTTTCTCGGCCGACGGCAGCAAGCTGCCGGATGCCACGGAATCGGCGATCGAGGCGGCGCTGGACCAGCCGCTGCGGTGCGTTCCATCGTCGCGCCTGGGCAAGGCGCGGCGCATCGATGACGCCGCGGGACGTTATATCGAGTTCTGCAAAAGCACCTTTCCCGCGCGGTTCGACCTGCATGGCCTGCGCATCGCGGTCGACTGCGCGCACGGCGCCGGATACCACATCGCGCCCCATGTTTTCCACGAGCTGGGGGCGGACGTGGTGCCGGTGGGCGTTGCTCCGGACGGCCTCAATATCAACCGGAACACCGGGGCCACCCATGCCGGATCGCTGCAGAAGGCGGTGCGGCGCGCCAGGGCGGATCTCGGCATCGCGCTCGACGGCGACGGCGACCGGCTGATCATGGCCGACGCGTCGGGGCGGATTTACGACGGCGACGAACTGCTCTATGTCGTGGCCGCCCGCCGCAAGCGCACGCGCAGCCTGCGGGGCGGCGTGGTCGGCACCCAGATGACCAATCTTGCGATGGCGCAGGCGCTGGCGGGGCTGAAGATACCTTTTGCGCGCGCGAAGGTCGGCGACCGTTACGTGCTGGAAATGCTGCAGGCGAAGGGCTGGCAGCTCGGCGGCGAGAACTCGGGCCATATCGTCTGCCTCGACCGCCACACCACCGGTGACGGCATCGTGTCGGCGCTGCAGGTGCTGGAGGCGCTGATCGGCGCCGGCACCACGCTGGCCGAGGCCGTGGATTTCGCGCTGTATCCGCAGGTTCTGGTAAACGTGCGGGTGGCGGGCAGGCCGGCGCGCGAGGTGCTTGCAGCGGCTTCCGTGCAGAAGGCCGTCGCCGGCGCGGAGCGCGCGCTGAAGGATTCCGGCCGGGTGCTGCTGCGGCCTTCGGGCACCGAGCCGCTGATCCGCGTGATGGTCGAGGGGCGGTCGAAACGCCAAGTCACGATGCTGGCCGCCCAGGTGGCCCGGGCTGTGCGCGCGGCCGGCTGAAACCGGCCGCGCCGGTTCAGCCGAAGCGGCCGGTGATGTAGTCCTCGGTTTCCTGTTTCTTCGGCTTGATGAACAGCTGGTCGGTCTGGCCGTATTCGATCATCTCGCCCAGATACATGTAGGCCGTGAAATCCGACACCCGCGCCGCCTGCTGCATGTTGTGGGTGACGATGGCGACCGTGTACTCCGATTTCAGCTCGTGCACCAGTTCCTCGATCTTTGCCGTCGAGATCGGATCGAGCGCCGAAGTCGGTTCGTCGAGCAGGATGACGGAGGGCTTCACGGCGACCGACCGCGCGATGCACAGCCGCTGCTGCTGGCCGCCGGACAGCGCGAGCCCGCTCTGGTTCAGCTTGTCCCTGGCTTCGTTCCACAGCGCGGTCTTGGTCAGCGCCCATTCGACCCGTTCGTCCATTTCCCCCTTGGACAGTTTTTCGTAGAGGCGGACGCCGAAGGCGATGTTGTCGTAGATCGACATCGGGAAGGGCGTGGGCTTCTGGAACACCATGCCGATGCGCGCGCGCAGCAGGTTCAGATCCTGCCCGGGATCGAGGATGTTCTGGCCGTAGAAGTTGATTTCGCCTTCGGCGCGCTGTCCCGGATACAGGCTGTACATGCGGTTCAGCGTGCGCAGCAGCGTCGACTTGCCGCAGCCGGAAGGGCCGATGAAGGCGGTGACCTTGTGCTCGACGATGTCCAGGTTGATGTTCCTGAGGCCCTGGAACTTGCCGTAGAAAAAATTCAGGTTGCGGATCTGTATCGCGGTCTTGACCGGCTGCGCGGCGGCTTCGCTCATGGTGTGTTTTCCAGGTTGCCTGCTAGTTGGAGACTTTCTCGCGGAAAAACACGCGAGCAAGTATGTTGAGTGCCAGCACCGTCAGCGTGATCAGCAATGCGCCGCCCCAGGCCAGGCGCACCCAGTTGTCGTAGGGGCTCATCGCGAACTGGAAAATCACCACCGGCAGGTTGGACATCGGCTTGTTCATGTCCACCGAGAAGAACTGGTTGTTCAGCGCGGTGAAGAGCAGGGGCGCCGTTTCGCCGCTGATGCGCGCCAGCGCGAGCAGCACGCCGGTGACCACGCCGGACCTCGCGGCGCGCAGGGTCACCATGATGGATACCTTCCAGTGCGGCGCGCCGAGCGCGAAGGCGGCCTCGCGCAGGCTGCCCGGCACCAGGCGCAGCATGTTTTCGGTGGTGCGCAGCACCACGGGGATCGCGATCAGCGACAGCGCGATGGTGCCCGCCCAGCCGGAGAAGTGTTTGACCTGGGCGACGAGGATCGCGTAAATGAACAGGCCGAGCACGATCGACGGCGCGCTGAGCATGATGTCGGTCATGAAGCGGGTGATTTCGGCGATCCGGCTGCGATCTCCGAATTCGGCGAGATACATCCCCGCAAGAATGCCGACCGGCGTGCTGACCAGCGTCGCGAAACCGACCATCAGCAGGCTGCCGACGATGGCATTGGCAAGGCCGCCGCCTTCCGAGCCCGGCGCCGGCGTCGACTGCGTGAACATGTTCCAGTCGATGGCCTGGACGCCGTTCTTGAAGAGCACGGCCAGTATCCACAGCAGCACGAACAGGCCGAGAGCCATGGCGACCATCGACAGCGTGATGCCGATCCGGTTTTTCCAGATGCGCCGGTTGTAGAGCTGCTGGTTCATGTCGGTTTCCGGATCCGGGGTTCAGGTTCTCAGGCCCTTGGCGCGTTCGGTGCGGATGATCAGCAGCTTGGCGAACGCGAGGACGATGAAGGTGATCACGAACAGCAGCAGGCCGAGCGCGAACAGCGTGGACAGGTGGAAGTCCGCGGCCTCGCCGAACTCGTTGGCCAGCGTCGAGGCGATCGACGATCCCGGCGAGAACAGCGAGGCGCTGATGCGCTGCGAATTGCCGATGACGAAGGTGACGGCCATGGTCTCGCCGAGCGCGCGCCCGAGGCCGAGCATGATGCCGCCGATGACGCCCTGCTGCGTGTAGGGCAGCACGATATGACGGACCACCTCCCAGGTGGTGCAACCCACGCCATAAGCCGATTCGCGCAGGATCGGCGGGACGATCTCGAAGACGTCGCGCATCACGGCGGCGATGAAGGGCAGGATCATGAACGCCAGCACCAGTCCGGCCGCGAGAATGCCGATGCCGTTCATCGCGCCGCCGAACAGCGGCGCAATGATCGGCATCTGGCCCAGCGTCGACTGCAGCGCCGGCTGGCCGTATTCGGCGAACAGGGGCGCGAACACGAACAGGCCGAACATGCCGTAGATGATCGACGGCACGGCGGCCAGCAGCTCGATGGCGGTGCCCAGCGGCCGGCGCAGCCACGCCGGGCAGGTTTCGGTCAGGAACAGCGCGATGCCGAAGCTGAGGGGCACCGCGATCAGAATGGCGATGGTCGCGCTGGCCAGGGTGCCAAAGATGGCGATGGCGGCGCCAAACTCCTCGTTGATGATGTCCCATTCGACACGCCAGATGAACTCGATGCCGAATTTCTGGAAGGCGGGCCAGGCCGCCATGGCGAGGGAGACCAGGATGCCGATCAGCGCCACCAGCACGATCAGCGAGAAACAGAGGGTGAGCTTGTGGAATACGAAATCCTGGATGCGCTGCTTACGGACGGTGTTCAGGCGCTGACGGTCGCGCAGGCCGCTGTCAGCGGACGGGGTATTCATGAACGCTCCACTCTGGTTGCCTGTGACATCCGGGCTTCGTTCATCAAGTATACCGTCGACCGGGGGTGCCGTATTCATGCCTGCTCCGCGTTTGACGCTGCATCAGGAAAACCCGGGCTTTGAAAAAACATGGAGTGTCCCGGATGGACACTCCATGCCTGTGAATCTGCCTGCTTAACGGGCAATCTGCGTCCAGACTTTTTCGGTGATCGCCTTGGTGAGCGCGTCCGGCAGCGGAACATAGTCGAGTTCCAGCGCCATCTGCTTGCCGTTCCTGAAGGACCAGTCGAAGAACTTGAGCACTTCGTTGGAGGCGGCCTTGTCCGCCGGGCTCTTGTACATCAGCGCGAAGGTCGCGCCGGAAATCGGCCAGGACTCGGCGCCTTTCTGGTTGACCAGCGAGATGCCCATTCCCGGCACGCTGAACCAGTTCGCACCGGCGGCCGCCGCCGCGAAGGTTTTTTCATCCGGATCGACGAAGCGGCCATCGGCGTTGCGCAGCTGCAGGTGCGGAATCCTGTTGCGCTTGGCGTAGGCGTATTCGACGTAGCCGACCGCGCCTTTCACACGGCTGACGTTGGCGGCGACGCCCTCGTTGCCCTTGCCGCCGACCGAGGTGGCGGCCGGCCATTTGACTGCCGCGCCCTTGCCCACCTTGTCCTTCCAGGTGGCGCTGACTTCGCTCAGGTAGTCGGTGAAGATGAACGTGGTGCCCGAACCGTCCGAACGGTGCACGACGGTGATCGTCTGGTCGGGCAGCTTCTTGCCCGGGTTCAGCGCGGCGATTTTCGGGTCGTTCCATTTCTGGATCGTGCCCATGAACAGTTCGGCGAGGATTTCCCCCGTCACTTTCAGCTCACCGGGCTTGAAGCCCTCGAGGTTGATGACCGGGACCACGCCGCCGAGCACGGTCGGGAACTGCACCATGCCGTCCTTGTCGAGGTCGGCGCCGCTCAGCGGAGCGTCGGTGCCGCCGAAGGTGACGGTTTTGGCGCGGATCTGGCGGATGCCGCCGGAAGAGCCGATCGACTGGTAGTTGAGGCCGACGTTAGCGGCCTTTTTGTAGGCTTCGGCCCACTTCGCGTAAATCGGATAGGGGAAGGTGGCGCCCGCGCCGGTGATATCGGCGGCATGTGCCGCCGAGGCCATCGCCAAGGCGGAAGCCGCGGCGACTGCAAAATTCCTGAGCATCGATTTCATGGCTGCGTCCTCGAAAAATGATGGTATGCGTCAATGTTTGCCTGCATGTTCAACAGACGCGGCGGACTGTAACGCTCGAATGTTGCAGCGCTGTGACAGCGCCACAAATTTGATTATCCTCATTGGAAACAGCGGGTTATGGCGGCATCGGCGGCGCATCCTGCCGGCCGCGGTGACATGATCGCGTTGCCGCCTTTCATTCGCTGTTCCGGGCGGCGGCGGTGTCCGGATGGCCATTGAATTTTCACGGGAGCGCAAGGTCGCAATACGGCGGGGCGGGAAGCCCGTTCCAGGCGCAGCAGATATCGCTGCGGTGTCGGGCTTCGGGTACAATAGCCCGATTATCCGGATGAATTGAAATTTCTTAATGAAAATCAACAAGTTAACGGCTGTTCGCGGCAGTCTGGTGGCCATCGTCACGCCGATGGCCGAGGACGGCGCGCTGGACCTCGACGCGTTCCGCCGACTGATCGACTGGCACATTGCCGAAGGCACCGACGGCATTGTCGTCGTCGGCACCACCGGTGAATCGCCCACGGTCGATTTCGAGGAACACCGGCTGCTGATCGAAGTCGCGGTGCGTCACGTCGCGGGCCGCATCCCGGTCATCGCGGGCACCGGCGCGAATTCGACGAAGGAGGCCATCGAGCTGTCGCAGTACGCGAAGAACGCGGGCGCGGACATGAGCCTGTCGGTGGTGCCGTACTACAACAAGCCGACCCAGGAAGGCCTCTACCGCCATTTCCGCGCGATTGCCGAAGCGGTGGATATTCCGCAGATCCTCTACAACGTCCCGGGCCGCACGGTCGCGGACCTTTCCAACGACACCGTGCTGCGGCTGGCCGAAGTGCCCGGCATCGTCGGCATCAAGGACGCCACCGGCAACCTGGAGCGCGGCACCGATCTGCTGCGCCGCAGGACTTCGGGGTTCGCCGTCTACAGCGGCGACGACGCCACCGGCGTCGCGCTGATGCTGCTCGGCGGCGACGGCGTGATCTCGGTGAGTTCGAATGTCGCGCCGCGGCTGATGCGCGAGATGTGCGTGGCCGCGCTCGCCGGCAACGCGCAGCAGGCCGCGGCGCTGAACAACCGGCTCCTCGGCCTGCATCGCCACCTGTTCTGCGAGGCGAATCCGATACCGGTCAAATGGGCGGTGCAGCAGCTGGGATTGATGGGCGGCGGCATCCGCCTGCCGCTGACGCCGCTGGCGCCGCAATATCATGAACTGGTGCGCGAAGCCATGCGGCAGGCCGGCGCGGTGAAGGTTGCGGAGGGCAGGCGTCATGCGGTGGCATAAGCCGGTTGTGGCGGCAGCGGCGATCGCTGCGGGATTCGCGCTGGGCGCATGCAGTTCCTTCGAGATTCCCACCAAGAAGGTCGATTACAAATCATCGACCAAGCTTCCGCCGCTGGAAATCCCGCCGGACCTGAACCGTCCCGGAACCGATGACCGTTTTGTCGTGCCGGATGCGCCCAAGGGTTCGGCGACCTTTTCCGATTACGACAAGGGCCGCGGTGGCCGTCCGCAGATTTCGTCCGGGCAACAGACGGTGCTGCCCAATATCGGCGAAGTCCGCGTCGAGCGCGCGGGAACCCAGCGCTGGCTGGTGGTGCCCGGCGCGCCGGACAGGCTGTGGCCGGTGGTCAAGGAGTTCTGGCAGGAAACCGGTTTCGTCGTCAATGTCGAGGTGCCCGAAGCCGGCGTGATGGAAACCGACTGGTCGGAGAACCGCGCGAAGATTCCGGAAACCGGATTGCGCGGTCTTGTCGGCAAGGCGCTGAACAGCCTGTATTCGACTTCGGAGCGCGACAAGTTCCGCACCCGGCTGGAGCCCGGCGCGCAGCCCGGCACCACGGAAATCTACGTCAGCCATCGCGGCATGGAAGAGGTGTACATCACCGAGGGCCAGGACCAGTTGCGCTGGCAGCCGCGCAAGGCGGACCCGGACCTCGAGGCCGAGATGCTGCGGCGCCTGATGGTGCGTTTCGGCGCCGACAACGAACGGGCGAAGGTCCAGATCGCGAGCGCCAAGGTCGAACCGCAGGCCAGGCTCGGCGGCGGCGCGCTGGCGCTGAACGACCAGTTCGATCGCGCGTGGCGCCGTGTTGGCCTCGCGCTCGACCGCATCGGATTCACCGTCGAAGACCGCGACCGCTCGAAGGGACTCTATTTCGTGCGCTACATCGACCCCAATACCGACGTCAAAACCACCGAAGAAAAGGGCTGGCTGTCCCGCCTGAAATTCTGGAGCAGCAGCCCGAAAGTGCAGAGCAAGGAGCAGTACCGCATCCAGGTGCAGGGCGACAGCGCGGGCGCCGAAGTCCGCGTGCTCGACAAGGAAGGCGCGCGCGAACAGTCGGAAACCGCCAACCGCATCCTGACGCTGCTCTACGACCAGCTGAAGTGACGGGCGCCCCGCTTTTCCCGCAGGCACCGCGTTTTTCCCGTTGCCGCCGATGCGTTTTGCCTCGCTAGGCAGCGGCAGCGAGGGCAACGCGCTGGTCGTGGAGGCGGGAAATTCCCGGATACTCCTCGACTGCGGCTTCAGCGCCGCCGAAACCGTGCGCCGGCTCGGCCGGCTCGGTCTCGAGCCCGGAGCGATCGATGCGGTGCTGGTGACCCATGAGCACGATGATCATGTCGGCGGCGCGGACCGGTTCGCGCGCCGCTTCGGCATCCCGGTGTACCTGTCCCACGGCACCCGCGTCGCCGCCGCCCGGGGTGGCGACGCATTCGCCGCCGCGACGATCATCGACGGCCATAGTCCTTTCGCGGTGGGCGACCTCGAGATTTTTCCCTACCCGGTGCCGCACGACGCGCGCGAGCCCACGCAGTTCGTGTTCGGAGACGGCGCGCGGCGGCTTGGCGTGCTGACCGATGCCGGGTCATCGACGCCGCACATCGAGCAGATGCTCTCCGGCCTCGACGCGCTGGTGATCGAGTGCAACCACGACCGGGAGTTGCTGCTCGGCGGCAATTATCCGGAACGCCTCAAGCAGCGCATTGCCGGGCGTTACGGCCACCTCGACAACGGACAGGCCGCGGGCATCGTCTCGAGCATCGAAAAAAAATCGCTGCAGCACGTGGTGGCGGCGCACCTGTCGCAACGGAACAACCGCCCGGAACTGGCCTGCGCGGCGTTGTCCGCCGCGCTCGGCTGTGCCGCGGAATGGATCGGCGTGGCCACCCAGTCCGAGGGCCTGGACTGGCGCATGATTGCCTGATCGCGCGCGTTCAGGCAAAGAAAAAGCCGGCCCGGGGGCCGGCTTTTTTGCGGCGGACGCGCGATTACTTCTTGATGGCGTCCTTGGCGGCGCCCTTCGCAGTGTCGACAGCACCTTTGGCGGCGTCTTTCGCTGCGTCCTTCGCGGTGTCGGCAGCGCCTTTGACGGCGTCCTTGGCTGCGTCCTTGGCTGCGTCGACGGCAGTGGCGGCCGGGGCGGCGGCATCGGCCTTCGGCGCATCGGCGGCGGGGGCGGCAGCGTCGGACTTCGGCGCGTCGGCGGCCGGAGCGGCAGCGTCAGCTTTCGGGGCTTCAGGGGCAGCTTGGGGCGCGGGCGCCGGGGCCGGAGCAGGTGCCGGGGCGGGCGCCGGAGCAGGTTTCTCACCGCAGGCGGTCAGGCCAACCGCGAACAGGGCGGCAACGAGGAGGGAGCGGTTCATGATGATGACTATCCTTCGAAGGTAGATTGATTGTTGGTTTGTCCAAATTTGGATGGCACCGTGTCCATGAAATCCATAATGCGGATGCAGGGCGATGCCGGGGAGGATTTTATCAGTGTTCATGCAGGAAAGAGAGTGGCGGAGGACGCCGGGTCACAGCCCCGTGACGTTGGCCGCCAGCGGCGGACCGGAGGCTTCCTGGATTTCGTCGAAACGCTCGATCAGCTGCCGGGCGCCGGCGGCATCGTGCGTGCCCTGGGCGGCGCGCATGTGATCGTGATGGAAACGGTGGACGTAATGGCTGCCGTCGAAGATCACGAAGGGATCGCTTGCATGCCTGGCGCCGCGCAGGGTTTCGCGGATCACGCAGGCATGGGAAAACTGCTGTGCAAAGACGAGCAGCCGCGGGCAGCCGGCGGGCAGCGTCCGCGTGTCGTGGAGCAGGATCAGCAGCCGGTTCGAACGATGCGCGAGCAGGAATTGCCGCAGCAGTTCGATGCGCGCGCTGCCGTTCCAGGCCGGGCTCAGCGTCCTGTCGAAGGCGCGGATGATGCGCTGGGTCGTCGGGATCATGCGATCGACGATCTCTTCGTATTCGCGGAAACTTTCGAAACGCCGGTACTCGGCGTTCGGCGGGTTGCCCGTCGGTTCCATCAGCGGCTCCCGGGGACAAGGTATCCCGCGCGGTACCAGGCATACAGCACAACGGCCGCGGCGGCGGGCAGCGCCGAGGGCGGCAGGACGCGCCGGTCGGCGAGGCGGCGGAGGCGCGGTCCGGCGCCGGCCGTCGCGACGCAGCGTTCGCCGTTGATGTAAAACGCATCGTCGTCGTAGAGCAGGATGGTCTGCGGCAACAGGCACAGGCCGGTCGCGGCAACGGCTTTCGCGAATGCGCCCGCCGACAGCGGACGCCGGGGCGCGGCGAACACCACATGGGGCTTGGGCGTGCTGAGGTCCGTGCCGATGAACTGCCGCAGGTCGCCGCGCGTCCAGCGCAGGTTGCCGAGCAGCCGCAGCAGTCCGCCCGTCAGGCGGCGGTCGATGCGCCCCGGATTTTTTGCGGGCTTCAGTCCGGGATCGGCATAGAGGCCGGGCACGTCGAGGCGATCCTGCAGGTAATCGAGGAAGCGGCTGCACAGGTCCTGCGCCGAAGGCGCGCGGAAACCCACCGAATAGGTGATGCAGTCGTCGAGTGCGACGCCGTCGTGCGCGCAGCGCGGCGGCAGGTAGAGCATGTCGCCGCCGGCAAGCGTCCATTCCCGGCCGGCGCGGAAGTTGCGCAGTATTTTCAGCGGCGCGCCATCGACGAGCGCGAGGTCGCGCTGGCTGCCGACCCGCCAGCGGCGCCGTCCTTCGCCCTGCAGCAGGAACACGTCGTAACTGTCGAAGTGTGGGCCGACGCCGCCGCCCGGCGGCGCGTAACTCACCATCAGGTCGTCCAGCCGCGCATGGGGAATGAAGGCGAAGCGGTCGAGCAGTTCCTGCGTCCGCGGCAGCAGGTGGTTCACGCCCTGCACCAGCAGCGTCCAGTTGCGGGCTGGCAGTCCGCGGAAGTCGCGGCGGGAGAACGGACCGTGACGTACCTGCCAGCGGCGGCCGCTGCGGATCACCAGCCGCGATTCGGCCTGCGCGTCCTGCGCGAGTTCGATCAGGTCGCGGGGGCCGACCAGCGGCGAGAACCGGGGCAGGCTGGCGCGCGCCAGCAGCGGCTTTTTCTGCCAGTGCCGCTGCAGGAATTGCGCCGGAGTCAGGCCGTTGAGCATCGGGTCGCGCATGAGACGGAATTATAGGGGGCGCCGTCGCGCGTGCGCTTGACCGGGACCTGCTTTGTTCACAGAATCGGGCATCGGACGCCTGCCGGCGCCGTTGATCGCGATGGGCGTCGCGCGGCGCGGGCCCGCCGGATTCCCCCGCCGCCAATGACCAAGGAAAGACGATGCAGATTGCAAAAAACACCGTGGTGACGCTGACCTTCGAACTGCTGGATGCCGACGGCAACATGATCGAAAAGGCGGATTCGCCGATTGCCTACCTGCACGGCGGATACCAGGGCATCTTTCCGCTGGTCGAGCAGGCGCTCGACGGCAAGCAGGCGGGGGACAGCTGCAAGGTGCGGCTCGCGCCCAATGATGCCTTCGGCGAATACGACGCGAAGCTGGTGCAGGTTGAGGCGCGCGACAAGTTTCCGCCGGAAGTCGCCGTCGGCATGCAGTTCGAGGGCAGTGGCGACCAGTCAGGACACACGCTGGTCTACACCGTCACCGATGTCGCCGAGAACAAGGTGGTCGTCGACGGCAACCACCCGCTGGCCGGACAGACCCTGAATTTCCACTGCACGGTGACCGGGGTGCGCGTGGCAAGCGGCGAAGAACTGGAACATGGCCACGTCCACGGCGCGCACGGTCACCATCACTAGAGCGAGCGCGGAACGATGAGTGATGAATGCGGAGCTAGGGCCGCACCGGGGAATTTATAAAAATATCAATAAAATCAATGATTTATGATTTTCCGCTGGCGTCGTTCTGTGCTAGCGCCCGCAAACGGTAGAGCAGGTCCAGCGCATCGCGCGGCGTCAGCGCGTCGGGATCGCAGTCGCGCAGGGCATCGACGGCGGGATGCGGTTCCGGTGCCGCGGGTTCCTGTATCGGTGCTGAGCCCGAGAACAGATCGCCTTGCGGCACCTGCGCCGCGGCGGCGGCTTCCAGATCGGCGAGGCGTTTTTTCGCGCTGCGAATCACGGCGCCGGGGACACCGGCGAGTTGCGCCACCTGCAGGCCGTAGCTGCGGTTGGCGGGGCCTTCCTCGACGCTGTGCAGGAACACGATGTGATCCTTGTGCTCGACCGCGTCGAGGTGCACGTTGGCGACCTGGCGGAATTCCGCGGCGAGCGCGGTCAGTTCGAAGTAATGGGTGGCGAACAGCGTGTGGCAGCCGTTGCGCTCGATCAGGTGGCGCGCGATGGCCCAGGCCAGCGCGAGGCCGTCGTAGGTCGAGGTGCCGCGGCCGATCTCGTCCATCAGCACCAGGCTCTGCGGCGTCGCGTGGTGCAGGATGTAGGCGGCTTCCGTCATCTCGACCATGAACGTCGAGCGCCCGCCGGCGAGATCGTCGGCGGCGCCGATGCGGGTGAAGATGCGGTCCAGCGGCCCGAGCTTCGCGCTCGCGGCCGGCACGAAGGAGCCGCAGTGGGCGAGCAGCGCGATCAACGCGGTCTGCCGCATGTAGGTCGATTTGCCACCCATGTTGGGGCCGGTGATCAGCAGCATGCGCCGCGCCGCCGACAGTTTTGCATCGTTGGCGATGAAGGCGCTCACCTGCGCCTCGACCACCGGATGGCGGCCGCCCGCGATGTCGATCACCGCCTCGTCGCTGAATTCCGGCGCGGTCCAGTCCAGCGCCGCGGCGCGGTCGGCGAAGGCGGCCAGCAGGTCGAGCAGGGCGAGGGCGTTCGCCAGTTTCTGCAGCGCCGGCACCTGCGGCGCCAGTTTCTGCAGCAACTGCTCGTAGAGCAGCTTCTCGCGGGCCAGCGCGCGCTCCTGCGCCGACAGCGCCTTGTCCTCGAAGGTTTTCAGCTCCGGCGTGATGTAGCGCTCGGCGTTCTTCAGCGTCTGGCGGCGGCGGTAGTCGTCGGGCACCTTGTCCGACTGCGCGCGGGTGACCTCGATGTAGAAACCGTGGACGCGGTTGAACTCCACTTTCAGCGTGGTGATGCCGGTGCGCGCCCGCTCGCGGGTTTCCAGCTCGGCGAGAAAGGTGCCGCAGTTGTCCTGGAGGCCGCGCAGTTCGTCGAGTTCGGCATCGTAGCCGTTGGCGATGACGCCGCCTTCGCGGATGACCGAGGCCGGTTCGGGCTTGATCGCGGCGGCGAGCAGCGCCGCCAGTTCCGGCTGCGGCGCAAGGTCTGCGGCCAGCGCCTGCAGCCGTTCCGCGGCGGCGTCGCGCAGCGCCTGCGCCAGCTCCGGCAGGCGCTGCAGCGAGCCGCGCAGCCCCGACAGGTCGCGCGGCCGCGCGGTGGCCAGCGCAATGCGCGCGGCGATGCGTTCGACATCGGCAAAGTGCTTCAGCGCCCCGCGCAGCGCGGCATGACCGTCGTTCCCGACCAGTTCGGCGACCGCCCGGTGCATCGACCGCAGCTGCGCGCGGTCGGTCAGCGGGTGGTGCAGGGCGTGGCGCAGCCGGCGGCTGCCCATGCCGGTGGCGCAGATGTCGAGCAGTGACAGCAGCGTCGGCGCGGGCTCGCCGCGGATGGTTTCGCTGATTTCGAGGTTGCGCCGCGTGGCCGGGTCCATGCGCAGGAAGCTGCCTTCGGTTTCGACGTTCAGCACGCGGATGTGGGCGATCGACGTGCCCTGCGTGGTCTTGGCGTAATCGAGCAGCGCGCCGGCGGCGGCGATGGCCGCATCCATGTCCTGCGCGCCGAATCCGCTGAGGTCGTGCGTGCCGAACTGCGCGCACAGCGCGCGGCGCGCGCTGTCGGCGTCGAAGCGCCACGGCGGCAGGCGGCGCAGCGCGGTGCCGTCGTCGGCGCGTTCCAGCGCGGCGTCTTCCGCGAGCAGGATTTCCGCGGGGCGCAGGCGCTCGATTTCGGACGCGAAATTCGCCGGCGCGGTTTCCATGACGCAGAACTTTCCGGAGGCCAGCGACAGCCAGGCGAGGCCCAGCAGGTTGCCGGCGCGATGCGCGGCGAGCAGCAGGTTCTCGCTTTTTTCGTCGAGCAGCGCCGATTCGGTCAGCGTGCCGGGCGTGACGATGCGCACGACCTTGCGCTCGACCGGGCCTTTCGACGTCGCCGGATCGCCGATCTGCTCGCAGATGGCGACCGATTCGCCGAGCTTCACCAGCTTCGCCAGATACTGGTCGACGGCATGGAAGGGCACGCCCGCCATCTTGATCGGCGTGCCTGCCGATTCGCCGCGCGAGGTCAGCGTGATGTCGAGCAGCCGCGCCGCCTTCTCCGCGTCCCCGAAAAACAGCTCGTAGAAATCGCCCATGCGGTAGAACACCAGCAGGTCCGGATGTTCCGACTTGATCCGGAGATACTGCTGCATCATCGGAGAGTGCTTTAACTCATTGTTTTTTTGCATATTTTATTAGATGAGTTAATAGAGAGCGTTCATGACACACCCTGATAGATCGAGAGCGGTATGTAGCGTCCTAACGCGGCTTTAAACATGCACTATTTTAGTTGTACTGGACACCGTATGTCCGGGGCAGTGACGTGACACATCAAAATCTAAGGAAAACCTATGCCTTGCACCGTGGCTGATTCCGCAGGGGCTGCGCTTTAGCTCCTGCAGACGCCTGAGCGTGATCACACTTGTCTTAACTTGTCCAATCTTGGAATTGCGAGTGGTATAGGTGATGGTGTGGGACTTTCCGGTGACAATTTTTTCCTTCGGAATCCCGTATGCGGGTTTGCCGTGCTAACGATTCTCTTCGGCTCTGGCAAGATACGGTTCTAAGATACGCGCAGCGCGGCTGATAATAGCTTTACGGACCTGGAGGTGATTCCCTTATTCAGATGATTCCGACTGATCCGAGCTTTATCGGCAAAGCGTTGGTACCGCATAGAATCCACGTTGGCCGCTACGTTCGAGCGAGTGTCAGCGATATCGGGAACACTCAATATCCCCCACGACAGGGACATTCCACATGAGTGCCGCCATGACATGAGCGCTTTCCCTCCGCCTAACCAGGTAACAAAATCGAAATACTTCAGAAGACCATCTTGCAGGGATTCAAATCGATATTCGGAAAATATCCGAGTTGCCATGGATTCCACCACGAACGATCGAACGCGGGCAGTACCGGGCAGGTTCGAATTCCAGGTCTTCAGCAATTTAACCAGCGGCTTAAACATCTGACGGTTTATTTCATTCACTTGCATCGCCGCAGCACTATGTACCTTAGGCCCCGAAAGTATCCAATTCTGTGCTCGCCTGTCGGGAATCCAGATGTAATCCTGCCGGGAGTCATCTGCGATCGCGGGAACAATATCGATGTGCAAATGGTCCATAGCCAGACCGACTGAGCGCCGCTGGCCCAGAACTGAGCTGTTTGGATACCGATGCCGAACGGCGGCCTGAAAGCTGTGCAAAACTCGAACAGGTTCTGGCTTCCAATTGAACAGCCTAGTTAGGCCAGATTGCCATGCCCCGGGATCGATTACGAAGACGATGTCAACATCGTCGAGAGGTTCGATTGCGGTATCTCTCGAGTAACTTCCGCTCAAGTAATGATCCACAATACGGTTCTTAAAATGACCGGTCTGGAGCTCATCGCGCAGAAATTTATGGCTACGCCGCGCGCGGTCCTTTTTTGCTGGGGACGGCTCAATGCCGGTGAGAACCTCTTTGAGGAACTGGCCCGTAGTCGACATGACAGATTAGCGCATGATGATCTTCATCCGATTTGGTGGACACGCTGCTAGGCATTGGCCAAGCATTCAAACTCGACCGGTGAATGATAGCCCAAGCTCGAATGGATGCGCTTTTTGTTGTAGAAGCGATCGATGTAACCCGCGATCGAAGCATTGAGCTCAGCGTCACTCGCATAGTTTCTCTGACACGTAAGCTCAGCCTTTAGAGAATGGAAGAAACTCTCCATATGGGCGTTGTCCTGGCAGTGCCGGGGACGGTTCATGCTGGGAACGATACCTTTGGCCTGTAAGAAGTCCTGGTAGCCGTATCCTGAGTATTCGATGCCCCGGTCCGAATGGAACAACAAACCCGGCTGCGGGTTGCGAGCCCGGATCGCGCGCTTGAGCGCCCGCAGGGTGACCTCGACGGTGCGGTGACGCGAGAGCGTCCAGCCCACGATGCGGCGGGAGAACAGGTCCATCACGGTCGCGAGATACCGCCACCGCTTGCCCAGGCGCAGGTAAGTGAGATCCCCCACCCAGATCTGATCGATGCGTGTGGGCAGCGGCTCCTCAAGCCGCAGGTTGCCAGTCTTGGCGAAGAACCGGCGTACCATCCCCGAACCTTTGCGATAGAGCCGGCTGACCCGTGCTCGCAGTCCGCGCTCGCGCATCAGACGCGCGACCCGCTTGTTGCTACAGCGCACACCCTCACGCCTGAGCGCCTCGTGCACCCGTGGCGACCTGCGATTAGTAACGACATGGATCAGGCGCGCAAGCAACGCGCGCGCGAGTTGCTGCTTGCGGCCAGTCGGCAGGCTTCGGTGGCCATTGATCACGCGCGCCGTGGCCGAAACGGCGAGGCATGCGGCTGCCGCCGCTGCGGCGATCTGGTCGAAGAGGCGTGGCAGGAAGCGCTCGGCAAGCATCAGCTTGGCGAGAACCGGCAGCTTGACGTCGGCGCCGAACCCGCGCGCTTCGGCGGTACGTTGCCTCAGCACGAGCGAGTTAAGGAATCGCTTGATCTGCCGGGGATTGCCCTTCGTTCCGCTCGCCAGAATCGGACCGATCTGATCGCTTAGCGCCAGCGCGTTGTTGGCGCGGGAGGCCTTGTCCTTAAGCGCCGTGCGCACGGTCGATGCGTCGAGCGCACCTGATGTCCATGGCCGTTTCAAGCGCTCGCGGGCGACGGCGATCAGGGAGTTGAACGCAGGATCGTTCTCGCCGAGTTCGGCGCCCACCAGCAGGAGGGTTACGTAGATGCGCGTCTCGGTATCGCCAAGTGCCGGAATTCGAAAGGGCACCTGTATCAGTTTCTCCAGGTAGTTCCGCGCATAGGTCTGAGGGCCGGTGGTATCCGGCAAGTCGGGGAAATGCTTTCGCACCGCGTACTCGATCATGGCCTCATCGGCAGCGACGACAAACGCGGTGCGCGAGGTGAAGACGAAGAGCCGTACGATGTGATGCTGTCACGGCAGGCTGTGGAGCTTTTGAACTATCGCAAGGGCCTGGACAAGGAGTTTGTATTTCCGTCACCAAGGCCGGGCAAGCACATATCGCAAAAAGCGCTTGGACTCGCACAATACGTCGCGCGCCACATGGAAGAAGAATGCGGCGCCAAAGACCCGATCGCCGTACATTGGACCGTGCATGATCTTCGGCGCACCGTGGCAACCGGGCTGGCGAAATTAGGATGTCCGCGCGTGGTGCAGGATCGTATCCTCAATCACATTGACCATTCGATATCGGCGATCTATGACCGCCACACCTACGATGTTGAGGCGCGAGAGTGGCTCCAAAAGTGGGCGAGCCATTTAGATAACTTGCTGATCCCCAAGGTGGTCCCCATCACCGCCGCAAAAAGATATCTGACCGAGTGAGTTTTGAGACCTAAAGTCACCGCTGTGCCGCTTTCTGGAGCAATCAGAATTTCTGGACCATGGGCGGCGGCACTGGCAAGTTGCCGGACCGGGACTGGGATCTGGCATGGGGGATGCAAGGCAGGAGGGTTTATCGATCCCGTCGTGAGCCTATTAACCTACTTGCTCAAATTAACCTACTAGGTTAGGATTCGACTTTGGAAAAACGCAAGGCCCATTACTCGCTAGCCGCGGTCAAGGAGCTCATTACCGTCGGGCGCGTGCGATTCACGATGACGGCTGTGGCCGGCGGCGCGCAGATGGGTTTTGAGGTCCAGGACATGCTGGACGTTGTCGCCAACCTGACGAGCAGGAACCTCTATAAGAGCATGACTTCGCACGCTGACCATAAGGTGTGGCAGGACGTCTACCACGTTACCGCCCGCCGGAGGGTCGTGTATCTCAAGCTCACCATAGTGGAAGACCTGCTCATCGTCTCCTTCAAGGAGAAAGACTGATGAAGTGCCCGACCTGCGGTACCGGAAAGCTGATTGCTGCAACGCGCGACATGCCCTACACGTACAAGGGCGAATCGACCCTCATCAAGGCAGTCAAGGGGCAGTACTGCGACAACCCGAAGTGCAAGGAAGTCGTCATGGAAATGGGCGAGTCGGTGCGCACATCGAGGGAAATGCTGGAGTTCAACAAAACGGTCAACGCAAGGCTCGCGCCGCTCGATCTGCTGCCCAGCGTTCGCCGCCGACTCAATCTCACCCAACAACAGGCCGCAGAGGTCTTCGGCGGAGGCGTCAATGCGTTTAGTCGTTATGAGAGCGGCAAGACCAAGCCCCCGGTGACGCTGGTCCAGTTATTCCGGGTGCTCGACAAGCATCCGGATCTCTTCCATGAAATCGCGAAGGTTGCCGTGAGCTCGCGGGGAACGACTCGCCCTAAGCCGCTTGCTTCGAGCAAGCAGCGCGGACACGCGAGCCAACGCAAACGCCGCACCGTTGGTGCGACGGTCTAGGCCAAGTAACATCGTCCGTTCTCGCTGAACGACAGGCTCGAACTGGCGTAGTACATGGGCGTCATACGTTGTTTGTAACGCCAGCGTCTTCGTGCGCGAGACCCAACTGCCGGGATGGGATGGTTATCCGATTTCGGAGTAGCGAGTGGTATAGGTGGCAGTATGGGTCAGTCTTTTCTTCGCGGGTTTTTCATAGCGAAAAAAGCATTTTGCATCATCGGCGTGTGGTTATTTTCTTTTTTCATTCAAATGCTTATCTATCGGCGCCCATGGGGCGTCCAGTTCATCGGGCCATGCTGTCCTGTTCATTGCACGGGCCGTGCGTCGCGTCGATCACGCAGTCGCGCCGGCGGATTTGTGCAGCAGGCGTGTCAGCCGGGCCGCAGGGCGAGCAGGCTGGTGCGCAGGCGGTGCAGCACCTGTTCGGCGGTATTGCCCAGCAGCTTTCCAGCCACGCCGCTGCGGCCCACGGTGCCCATGACCACGAGGTCGGCCTTGAGCTTTGCGGCAATGCTGGGCAGCACGCGGTCCGGCTGTCCCAGCTTGATGACGATGTTCTCCGGGGGGATGCCGTATTCGCCGGCCATGGCCGCAATCGGCGGGCCGAGTTTCCTGCGCTGTTCCCGCTCCAGGGCGCGGGTGTCGATCAGGTCGAGATCCCTGGCCACGGTGGATACGGCAATGACGTGGACCGGGTGCACCTGCGCGTTCCAGAGCGCGCCCAGTTGCGCGGCGGCATCCATCACCTTTCTGTTCAGCTCGATCTGGACGGGGTGGGCGGAGCTGGCGTCGATCGCGGCGAGTATGCGCCGGCCTGTCCTGCGCGGCCGGTTGCCGGCGATCAGGACCGGGGCCGGGCAGCGGCGCAGCAACTGCCAGTCGGTGGGCGTGTAGAACAGGGTTTCGCTGCGGTTGCCGGTCTTGACGACGAGATCGATGCCGTCGCGCGATACGGCGTCGATGGTCCAGTCCACCATGTTTCCCGCCCACACGGCTTCGATCTGCAGCCGGCCGGAGGCCCGCAACGCGGCGAGGCTTTGCTCCAGCGACTGCCGCCGGGCGGCGAGCAGGGCATCCTTGAGCGTGGCCGCCGCCGCGGCCGACAGCACGCCGGGCTCCGCCGCGGCATGCTCATAGACGAACCCCGTGACGCGCAGGCGTCCCGCGGTGGTTGGCAGCAGATCGAGCGCGGCGCGCACGGCCGGCTGTCCGGAATCGTCGCGGTCGGCGATCACCAGGATGTTGTCGAGCTTCATGGGCATGGTCGCGCCTTTGCAAAATGGTGATGACCGTGCGATTTTAAGGCCATTGTCGCCGGGGCAGGCGTGTCATGACGACGGTCGTGCGGCGATGCAGCGAAGCCTGCTGATGCCGGCGGCAGGAAAAAGTGCTTTGATTTCTGGCGCCGCCTTGGGCAAGATGCGTCTGCGCGGGGGTTGGCGGCGTGACGGCCGTGGTGATCGACACGGAAGCCATGCGAAAACGCCGAAGCGCGCCGGAAGAAGCGGCCCGCGCCGATTGATCGGCATGCCAGGGGCCATTGTCTGAAGTGTCTGAAAAAAACAGAAGAACGCCGGAACGGCCACAAGGTCGGATGAAAATCATGGAAAAAGCAGGCGACGCGCCCTGGTGGCGCAGTCATTGGCCCTGTCGCAGGCGCTCATGAGCCAGCAGAGCCTGGCCCACGCATTTCTGCAGAATTTCCTGGGCCAATCGCCGCAGTGGTACAAGCACACGATCGTCGGGTTCCTCGTATTGAACCCGATCCTGTTCGCCATCCATCCGTACGTCGCGGGCTGGGTGCTGCTGTTCGAGTTCCTGTTCACGCTGGTCATGGCGTTGCGCTGCTACCCGCTGCAGCCGGGCGGGCTGCTGGCCCTCGAGGCGGTCGCAATCGGGATGACGTCGCCGCTCGCGGTGTACCAGGAGGTGGTCAGGGGATTCGACGTGATTCTGCTGCTGATCTTCATGGTCGCGGGCGTCTATTTTCTGAAGGATCTGCTGCTGTACATGGTTACCAAGCTGGTGATCAGGATCCGCTCGAAGATGGCGCTGATGCTGTCGTTCACCTCGGTCACGGTGGTGCTGTCCGCGTTCCTGGACGCGCTGACCGGGATCGCGATCATCATCACGGTGGCGATGGGTTTCTACGACGTGTACCACAGGGTCGCCTCCGGCAAGCACATCAACCGCGCCGACGACGACGCGCCGGCCGACGGCCATGCACAGGCGCCGCAACATGAGGGCCTCGACCAGGCCGGCGTGTTCCTGCAGGCGACGCGCGTCGAGTGGGAACTCGTGCAGCTCGAGGATCTCGAGCAGTTCCGCGCGTTCCTGAGGAGCCTGGTCATGCACGGCGCGGTCGCGACCGCGCTGGGTGGCGTCATGACCCTGGTCGGCGAGCCGCAGAACCTGCTGATCGGCACCATTGCGGGCTGGGATTTCAGGGAATTTTTCATTCACATGGCGCCGGTGTCGGTTCCCGTTGTCATTGTCGGCCTGATCACCTGCGTCCTGCTCGAACGCTTCCGCCTGTTCGGCTACGGGGCGGAGCTGCCGGAGCGGGTGCGCACGGTGCTCGTCGCTTTCGACGAGGCCGAGAAGGCGAGGCGCACCGCGCGCGACCGGGCGGTGCTCATCGCCGAGGGCCTGGTGCTCGTTTTCCTGATCGCCGGGCTCGCGCTGCACCTGACCGCGGTGGGGATGATCGGCGTGTCGGTGATCGTGCTGGCGACGGCATTCCTCGGCGTCACCGACGAGCGCCGCCTCGGCCATGCGTTCCACGAGGCGCTGCCCTTTACCGCGCTGCTGGTCGTGTTCTTCGCCGTCGTGGCCGTGATCCACGACCAGCACCTGCTGGGGCCGATTTTCAGCCGCGTGCTTGAGATGCCGCGGGAGTCGCAGCCGTCGGTGCTCTTCATCGTGAACGCCATCCTGTCGCTGGCCACCGAGAACGTGTTCATCGCCACCGTCTTCATCAACGAGGTGCAGGATGCCTTCAAGAGCGGCGTCATCGACCGCGCCCAGTTCGAACTGCTGGCGGTCGCGGTCAACACCGGCACGAACATCCCGAGCGTCGCCACGCCCAACGGCCAGGCGGCCTTCCTGTTCCTGCTGACCTCGGCGCTGGCGCCCCTGATCCGCCTGTCCTATATGCGCATGCTCGTGATGGCGCTGCCCTACACCGTGACGATGACGGTGACCGGTTTTCTGTGCATTGTCTACCTGCTGTGAGGGTCGCGGCGCGCAGGCCCGGCCCGCAGGCCGCGGTCTGCGGAAGTTTCGCGATGGGGTGCCGGCAGGCCTGAGCGCTTTTTATCCGAAGGTGCCGTCGCATCGCCGGCCTGCGATTTGCGGTCCGTGATTCATTGCCCGGACAATGACGAAGACATGTTTCCCGGTTTCAGGGTCTGCTGCGGTGGGTCTTTGTCGAAAAGCGCCGGCGCTTCCCCGAAATCCAGGGACAATTGCCGGGGTTCCATGCGGATGCGGAAGGGCCTCCAGGCCCTGGGCGAAAAATGCCGTTCATCGATTCCGGCGCGTGGAATGGGACGCTGATTGCGAGCCAGTTGTAGCGCGCAGGCATACCGCCTGTAGCAGTAAGAAAGCGAAATGAGCAGGTGATTTGCCACTTCGCGCATGCTGTTGCCGAATCGATCCAGCAGCCTGAGATAGGCATCGGCGAGCGAATGGCGGTAGTGATCGCCGTCCAGTATCCGACCGGTGTGCCGTAGCGAATACTGCTGGTCCAACAGTGCGCCGAGCGGATCGTTTTCAGCGCCGGCAGCGAGTTTTCTCAACAGCGGATGCGCCGAGAAATCCTCTTCGGCATCGTCATGCCAGTGATCCAGTCTGACCGCGTTGCGTATTTTCTTGTCGGTATAACGGACCAGATGCTGGTACAGGTGGCTGATCAGGATGTCCTGGTCCCGGCGATTCGAAACGTCAATGGTTCTGCCTTTGGCATGCATGCGCCGGATCATCAGCCAGGCTTCGGACTGGACGTCCGACAGTTCGAATTCCCTCTGCGTATGCCGGGCGATGCGCCGGAGTTCTGGGCTCCTTGAAATCAGGAATTCATGAAAGGCGCGTTCGGGTTCCATTGGGAAATCCGCGTTCCTTTTGCACAACAGAAGGGCCGTTCTGCGCCGGCCGGGTGCTGCTCTTGTTCCCTCAGGATCGACGTTATCAAACTTCTTGTTGGCGTACAAGGGCATCCGTTAGGATGCCGGCATTCCGGTGTCGTGAGCCAGCCATGTTTTTCCCTGTCCATCGCGTGCCTGCCGTGTTTTTTTCCGTGCGCCGTATTGCGGTTTGTGCGGCACTGGCGGTTTGCTGCGCCGGCTGCACGCCGCAACAGATGCTGGCTTCCGCGCTGGTGCCCGACGGTACCGCGTCGGTGCTGCTCGGTCATCTCGAAGGCATGGCGGACGGCAATCGCACGCGCATCGTCGAGCTTGAAAAGCAGGACGACTGGCGCGGCCTCGCGGATTTCGCGTCGGGAAACATTGCCCGCGATCCCTTCAGCGCCGAATGGCATTTCGTCGCGGGTTACGCGCAGGCGCGGCTGGACGATTACCGTGCCGCCTCGGAACATTTCGGCGAGATGGTCAGGCTCGCGCCCGACGATCCCGCGGCCTACCGTTTCCTGGCGGAAGCCCAGCGCGCGGCCGGCGAGCCGCGGCGCGCGGTGCTGACGCTGGAGCGCGCGCTGCGCGTGTCGGCCGATTCGCCGCTGACGTTCAGCCTGCTCGGTGACGCCTACGGTGATCTCGGCCGCGATGCCGAAGCGCTGGCGGCTTACCGGAAGGCGCTGGCGCTGGCGCCGCAGCTGGAGGCCGCATGGTGGGGCTACGGCCGGACTGCGCTGCGCAGCGGGCGGGCGGAAGACGCAAGAGAAGCCGTACGCGCGCTGCGCGGGCTCGGTTCGTCACGCGGCGCCGATCTGGAGCGGATGATGGTGGAGGCCGGCAGATAAGGTGAACCAGGGCGCGGGAACGCCGATGCGCGATTCGCGCGCTCAGGCCTTCTGGAGCGCCGGGATCAGGTGCGGCGCGATCAGCGGCAGCAGTTGGGCGAATATTTTCGGATTGCCGGCGACGACGTTGCCGCTGTCGAGGTAACGGTCGTTGCCCTGCAGGTCGCCGATCAGGCCGCCGGCCTCGGTGATCAGCAGCGCGCCGGCGGCGATGTCCCACTTGCTCAGGCCCAGCTCCCAGAAGCCGTCGAGGCGGCCGGCGGCGACCCAGGCGAGGTCCAGCGAAGCGGAGCCCGGGCGGCGGATGCCGGCGGTGTTGCGGATGATGTCGCGCATCATGCCGAGGTAGGCATCGACGTGTTCCAGTTGCCGGTAGGGAAAGCCGGTGCCGATCAGGCTGGGCTTCAGGTGGGCGCGCTTGCTGACGCGCAGCCGGGTTTCGTTGAGGAAGGCGCCGCGGCCCTTGGTCGCCGTGAACAGGTCGTTGCGGTTGGGGTCGTAGACCACCGCCTGCGTGATGACGCCTTTCTGCGCGAGGGCGATCGAAATCGCGTACTGCGGAAATCCGTGCAGGAAATTGGTGGTGCCGTCGAGCGGATCGATGATCCACTGGTATTCCGAACTGCCGGAGGCGCCGGACTCCTCTGCTAGAATCGCATGGTTCGGATAGGCCTCGCGCAGCGTGCGGATGATCGCCTGCTCGGCCTCGCGGTCCACTTCCGACACGAAATCGTTCGCGGCCTTTTCCTTGTAGGCAATGACATCCAGGTTGCGGCTGGCGCGGTTGATGATGCCGCCGGCGCGGCGCGCGGCTTTCACCGCGATGTTGAG
>CAZHJU010000010.1:25923-66370 GCA_964533495.1 uncultured Bordetella sp.
ACATCGCGGTGAAAGCCGCGCGCCGCGCCGGCGGCATCATCAACCGCGATGTTGAGCATGGGATGCATGTTGGGCAGCGACGATAATGGACAAAGAGCAGGATGAAACCGTGGCGTGCGTGCCGGACGTTTCCGGTGGGCGCGGCTTGAACGGCCCGTATTCTACGTGAACCCGCTGCAGCCCCTCAAAAATATTCGCATCGTGCTGTGCGGCACCGCGCATCCCGGCAACATCGGCGCCGCGGCGCGCGCGATGCGCACGATGGGCATCACCGATCTGGCATTGGTGAATCCGCAGCGTTATCCGGATCCGCAGGTCCTGTGGATGGCGGCGGGCGCCACCGACGTGCTGGAATCCGCGCGGGTCTGCGCCACTTTGGGCGAGGCATTGTCCGGCACCGCGCTGGCCGTGGCCTGTTCGGCGCGGCGGCGCGACATCGCGGTGCCGATGCTGGATGCGCGCGCGGCAGCGACGGAAGCGGCGGCGGTCGCGCAGCAGCGCGCGGTGGCGCTGGTGTTCGGCAACGAAACCTCCGGCCTCAGCAACGACGAGGTCGGCGCTTGCAATCTCCTCGCGAGCATTTCGGTCGCGGAGGATTTCTGGTCGCTGAACGTCGCGGCCGCGGTGCAGGTGTTCTGCTACGAACTGCGCATGGCCTGCGGCGCGGCGCTGCCGCCGGACAAGGCGCAGGCGCTGGCCGCGCATGACGAGGTCGAGGCGTTTTACGAACATCTCGAGCGCACCATCGTCGCCACCGGATTCCTGAATCCCGCGCATCCGCGCAAGCTGATGTACCGGCTGCGCCGGATGTTCGCCCGCGCCCGCCTGCAGGTCGAGGAGGTCAACATCCTGCGCGGCATCCTCGGCAGCGTCACCGCGCCCAAGGGACGCCGCAAGCCGGAGTGAGCCGGTAACTGCCTGTCCGGCATGGATAATTCCGCTCCGCCCTATTGTTGATTAAAATGGTGGGACTTGTCGTCCGGCCAACCCCAGGTACCCATCCCTTCGATCAGGCAACCCGATGTTTGAGCGGATCAAAGAAGAAATTTCCGTCGTATTCGAGCGCGATCCCGCCGCGCGCGGCACCTGGGAGGTGCTGACCTGTTATCCGGGTTTCCATGCGCTGCTGCTGCACCGCTTCTCGCACTGTGTCTGGCGCAGGGGATTCAAATGGCTGGCCCGCTGGCTGGCGCATGCCGGGCGCTGGCTGACCGGCATCGAGATCCATCCCGGCGCGCGCATCGGCCGGCGCTTTTTCATCGACCACGGCATGGGGGTGGTGATCGGCGAGACCGCGGAAATCGGCGACGACTGCACCCTCTATCACGGCGTCACGCTGGGCGGCACCACCTGGAACAAGGGCAAGCGCCACCCGACGCTGAAGAACGGCGTGGTCATCGGCGCCGGCGCCAAGGTCCTCGGCCCGATCACCATTGGCGAAAACGCCAAGATCGGCTCCAACGCGGTGGTGGTGAAGGACGTTCCCGACAATGCCACCGCGATCGGCATTCCGGCGCGGCTGGTCGAAAGCCGGGAGGCGGCCGGCCACTTCGCCGCGTACGGCATCGTCCGCGATGCCAACGACCCGGTGGCCAAGGCGATGCATGCGCTGATCGACCACAGCGCCGAAACCGACCGGCGCATTGACCAGATACTCGCCGAACTGCAGCGCCTGGGCCTGAAAATCGAGGGTGCGGAAACCGAGAAACTGGACGCCGGCAGCCTCAACCGCATTGTTGATTGATTTGCTCGGGTAAGATATACTTGAGCACGATCTCAGGGTATTGAGTTTTATTTAAGTATTTGATTTTATTGATTATTTTTGAGGTGCCACGATGAGACTGACGACCAAGGGCCGATTTGCGGTAACCGCGATGGTGGATCTGGGTATGCGCCATGGCACCGGGCCGGTCACGCTGGCGGAAATCAGCGGCCGGCAGAAGATTTCGCTGTCCTATCTCGAGCAGCTGTTCGGCAAGCTGCGCCGGCGCGGCATCGTCGACTCGGTGCGCGGTCCCGGCGGCGGTTATTGCCTGGCGCGCGACGCGGCGCAACTGACCGTGGCCGACATCATCCTCGCCGTCGACGAGCCGATCGACGCCACGCAGTGCGGCGGCAAGGAAAACTGCAAGGACGAGGAGAAATGCCTGACCCACGACCTGTGGGCCAACCTCAACGAACGCATCTTCGATTACCTGGGCTCGGTGACGCTGCGCCACCTGGTGGAAAACCAGCGCGCCAAGGAAGCGGGCATTGCCCCGGTGCACGACATGCGCCAGGTGGCGCGCCGGCAGAGCGCGGCGACGGTCTGAGATTTCCGGTTTCCGCCATGCACGTCTATTTCGACCACAACGCCACTACGCCGCTCGACGGACGCGTGCTCGAAGCCATGCTGCCCTTCCTGCGGGAGCAGTGCGGCAATGCCTCGAGCCGCCACGAGTTCGGCACCGTGGCGCGCAAGGCGGTGGACGACGCGCGCGGGCAGGTGGCCGCGCTGGTCGGCGTGCAGCCGGCCCAGGTGGTTTTCACCAGCGGCGGCACCGAGGCCAACAACCTGTTCATCAAGGGCGCCGCCGGGTACCTGAAGCCGGCGCAGATCGCGGTCAGCGCCATCGAACATCCCTGCGTCGCGAAGCCGGCGCAGGAACTGGCGCGGCAGGGCTGGACCCTGCGCCGGTTGGCGGTGACGCGGCAGGGCACGGTCGATCTTGCCGACCTGGACGCCGCGCTGGCGGCGGCCACGGGCATCGTGTCGGTGATGCTGGCCAACAACGAAACCGGCGTGATCCAGGACGTTGCGGCCGCGGGCGAACGCGCGCGGCGCGCAAAGGCGCTGATGCACACGGACGCGGTGCAGGCGCTGGGCAAGATGCCGGTCGACTTCAATGCGCTGAACGTGCATGCGATGACGCTGTCGGCGCACAAGATTTACGGACCCAAGGGCGCCGGCGCGCTGATCGTCGACAAGCGCCTCGAATTGCGGCCGCTGCTGTCCGGCGGCGGGCACGAGCGCGGCATGCGCTCCGGCACCGAGAATGTCGCGGCCATCGCCGGTTTCGGCGCGGCCTGCGAACTGGCGGCCGGGCGCATGGCCGATTTGAACCGGCGCTTGTCCGGCCTGCGCGAGCGCCTGGAGCGTGGTCTCGCCGGCATGGGAGCGGTCATTTTCGGCGCCGGCGCGGCGCGCGTGCCGAACACCAGCTATTTCGCGCTGCAGGGCGTTGATGGCGAAGCGCTGGTGATCGAACTCGACAAGGCCGGTTACGCGGTGGCGGCGGGTGCCGCCTGTTCCAGCGCCAGCTCGGAGCCCTCGGCAACGCTGCTGGCGATGGGCGTGGCGCCGGAATTCGCGCGCGGCGCGGTGCGCTTTTCGCTCGGCGCGGCGAACACGGCGGAGCAGGTGGACGAATTTTTGACGGCGCTGGCGGCGATTGTGCAGCGCCTGCGGCGGCTGACGGCCGTCGCGGTCTGACAGGAGCGGAACCATGGCAATCCAGTTGACGGAAAGTGCAGCGAAACAGATCAACGCCCAGCTCGCGAAGCGCGGCAAGGGTCTGGGCCTGCGCGTCGGCGTCAAGAAGACCGGCTGTTCGGGCTGGTCCTATACCTACGACTACGCCGACGCGGTGCAGGGCGAAGACCGGGTGTTCGAGGCGCATGACGCCCGGCTCGTGGTCGACCGCGAAAGCCTGGAATTCCTCGACGGCTCGACGCTGGATTACGTGCGCGAGGGCCTGAAACAGGCGTTCAAGGTCGACAACCCCAACGTCGACGCCACCTGCGGCTGCGGCGAAAGCTTCACGGTCAGGGCCGGCGGCTGAACGCCGCACAGGGCCCCCAACGGACACCCCATGAGCACAGTACTCGACACCCTCGTCAGCCAGCCCTACAGGCACGGCTTTGTCACGGACATCGAATCCGAGACCGCGCCCAAGGGACTGAGCGAAGACATCATCCGCATGATTTCGGCGAAGAAGAACGAGCCGGAATGGCTGCTCGAATTCCGCCTGCAGGCCTATCGCCACTGGCTGACCATGAGCGAGCCGAAATGGCCGAACGTGCATTACCCGGAAATCGATTTCCAGGCGATCAGCTATTACGCGGCGCCGAAGCCCAAGCCGAAAAAAAGCATGGACGAGGTCGATCCCGAGCTGCTGAGGACCTTCGAAAAGCTCGGCGTGCCGATGAACGAGCGCGCGGCGCTCGCCGGCGTCGCGGTCGACGTCATTTTCGATTCGGTGTCGGTGGCGACCACCTACAAGGAGAAGCTCGCCGAGGTCGGCATCATTTTCTGTTCGATCTCGGAGGCGGTGCACAACCACCCCGAGCTGGTGCGCCAGTACATGGGCTCGGTGGTGCCGGCCGGGGACAACTATTACGCGGCGCTGAACTCCGCGGTGTTCACCGACGGCTCGTTCTGCTTCATCCCGAAGGGTGTCAAGTGCCCGATGGAGCTGTCGACCTATTTCCGCATCAACACCCAGGACTCGGGGCAGTTCGAGCGCACGCTGATCGTGGCCGAGGAGGGCGCGCAGGTGTCCTATCTCGAAGGCTGCACCGCGCCGAAGTTCGACACCAACCAGCTGCACGCCGCGGTGGTCGAGCTGGTGGCGCTCGACGATGCCGACATCAAGTACTCGACGGTGCAGAACTGGTACGCCGGCGACGAGAACGGCAAGGGCGGCATCTACAACTTCGTCACCAAGCGCGGCCTGTGCAAGGGCCGCAACTCGAAGATTTCCTGGACCCAGGTCGAGACCGGCTCGGCGATCACCTGGAAATACCCGTCCTGCGTGCTGCTCGGTGAAAACTCGATCGGCGAGTTCTACTCGGTGGCGCTGACCAACCACAAGCAGCAGGCCGATACCGGCACCAAGATGATCCACCTCGGGAAAAACACCCGCAGCACGATCATCAGCAAGGGCATCTCGGCCGGAAACTCGAACAACAGCTACCGCGGGCTGGTGAAGATCGGCGCGAAGGCTGAAGGCGCGCGCAACTTCTCGCAGTGCGATTCGATGCTGATCGGCGCCAAATGCGGTGCCAACACCTTTCCCTACATCCAGGTGCAGAACCCGACGGCGAAGGTCGAGCACGAGGCCACGACCTCGAAGATCGGCGAAGACCAGCTGTTCTATTTCCAGAGCCGCGGCATCGGCACCGAGGAAGCGGTGTCGATGATCATCAACGGCTTCTGCAAGGACGTGTTCCAGCAACTGCCGATGGAGTTCGCGGTCGAGGCGACCAAGCTCCTCGGTTTGAAGCTGGAAGGCAGTGTCGGATAGTGCTGAAAGGCAAGGTCAAATGCAGCCACAGAGGACACAGAGGACACAGAGGGCACAGAGCGTTCTGCGCAATGTTGAATGCCTGATGCCTGGTCCATGTCCCGGGTTGCGAAATGATTGAAGGTTTTTCTCTGTGAACTCTGTGCCCTCTGTGGCTAAAGGTTTTTAGGTTCCTGGCATGATCAATTCCAACGCAAAAACGATTCTCGAGGTCCGCGACCTGACGGCGACCGTCGCCGGCGTGGAAATCCTGAAGGGCATCAACCTGACGGTGCGTGCCGGTGAAGTGCACGCGATCATGGGGCCCAACGGCTCCGGCAAAAGCACCTTCGCCAAGGTGCTGGCGGGCCATCCGGCCTACGTCGTGAAGGGCGGCGAGGTGCTGTTCGAGGACCGGGACCTGTTCGCGCTGGCCTCCGACGAGCGCGCCCGCGCCGGCATTTTCCTCGGCTTCCAGTACCCGGTGGAAATTCCCGGCGTCACCAACAGCGCCTTCCTGCGCCTGGCCTACAACACCGTGCAGGGCGGCCGCGGCAGGGATGAACTCGATCCGCTGGAGTTCGACGACCTGGTGCGCGAAAAAATGAAGCTGCTGGAGATGAGTCCGGAGTTCCTCGGCCGCAGCGTCAACGACGGATTCTCCGGCGGCGAGAAAAAGCGCAACGAGATCCTGCAGATGGCATTGCTCGAGCCGAAGCTCGCGCTGCTCGACGAAACCGACTCCGGCCTCGACATCGACGCGCTGCGCGTGGTCGCCGGCGGCGTCAACAAGCTGCTGAACGCGGACAATGCCTGCGTGCTGGTGACGCATTACCAGCGCCTGCTCAACTACATCACGCCGGATTACGTGCACGTGATGTCGGCCGGACGCATCATCAAGTCCGGCGACAAGACGCTGGCGCTGCAGCTCGAGGAACGCGGCTACGACTGGCTGCTGGACGCGAAAAGGGCGACGGCATGACGGCTGCTGCAATACCTGCCGCGCATCCGTACGTGGCCTCGCTGCTGGCCGGCACCGCCGCCGTGCCGCAGGGCGCGGCGTCCTGGCTCGACGCGTGCCGCGCCGCGGCGCTGGAGCAGGCCAACGCGCTGGCGGTGCCGACCACGCGCGACGAGGAATGGCGCTTCACCGACCTGACGCCGCTGACCAGGCTGCAGTTCCAGCCGGTGGCCGCCGCGGCGGCGGTGTCCGCGGCCGACATCGCCGCCTATGCGGTGACCGAAGCCGCGGTGCGGCTGGTGTTCGTGGACGGGATCCATGCGCCGGCGCTGTCCCAGCGCGGGACATTGCCCGCGGGCATCACCGTCGAACCGCTGGCCGATGCCCTGAAAACGCGCGGCGCCCTGATCGAGCCGCACCTGGCGCGGCTGGCCAGGAACGAAAATGACCTGTTCGCGGCGCTGAACACCGCCTTCCTGCAGCACGGCACGTTCGTCCACGCCGCCGGAAACGCGGCGCTGAAGGCGCCGATCCACCTGCTGTTCGTTGCCACCTGCAAGGGCGCCGCGGCTTATCCGCGCAGCCTGATCGTCGCCGAAGCCGGCAGCGAGGTCACCGTCATCGAGGATTATGTGACGCTGGGCGAGAAGGTCCATCTGACCGACGCCGTCACCGAAATCGCGGTCGCACCGAACGCCTCGGTGCGCCACGTCAAGCTGCAGCGCGAGAGCAGCCAGGCCTTCCACGTCGGCACCTGCGCGGTGACGCTGGCCAGGGACGCGCGCTACCTGTCGCATGCGGTGACTTTCGGCGCGCGGCTGTCGCGCAACAACCTGACGGTGATCCAGCAGGGCGAGGGCGCGCATGCGCAGATCGACGGCATCGCGCTGATCGGCGGCCGGCAACTGGCCGACACCCACACGCTGATGGACCATACCCGGCCCAACGGCACTTGCGAGCAGTCGCACAAGACCATCGTCGGCGGCGCGGGACATGCGGTGTTCAACGGCAAGGTGTTCGTGCGCGCGGGCGCGCAGCAGACCAACTCCTCGCAGCAGAGCCGCAACCTGCTGCTGTCGGACAAGGCGCGCGTCGACACCAAGCCGCAACTGGAAATTTTTGCCGACGACGTCAAGTGCGCGCACGGCGCGACCGTCGGCCAGCTCGACGCCGAGCACCTGTTCTACCTGAAGAGCCGCGGCCTGTCGGAGGCGCAGGCGCGCAACCTGCTGACCTATGCCTTCGGCGCCGAGATCATCGATCGCATTCCGGTGCCGTCGCTGGTGGCGCAACTGGAGAAAAGCGTCATGGCGCGCACGGAGGGCGGCGCATGAGCGGGCGGAACGGCCTGGCGGCAATGCCCGCGGCGCTCGACATCGAAGGCCTGCGCCGCGATTTCCCCATCCTCGACCTGAAGGTCGACAGCAAGTCGTTGATTTTCCTGGATAATGCGGCGTCCAGCCAGATGCCGCGGCAGGTCATGGCGCGCTGGGTGAAATACCGTTCGGAGCAGCATGCCAACATCCACCGCGCGGTGCATTACCTCTCCGAGACGGCCACCGCCGAATACGAGAAGGCGCGGCACAAGGTGCAGGCCTTCATCAATGCCGCCGAGCCGCGCGAGTGCATTTTCACCAGCGGCACCACCGACGGCATCAATCTGGTGGCCCACGGCTATGGCCGCAAGTTTTTCCAGGCGGGCGACGAAATCATCCTGACCACGCTGGAGCACCATTCCAACATCGTGCCCTGGCAGATGGTCGCCGAAGAGAAGGGCGCGACCATCCGCGTCGTGCCGGTCAACGACCGCGGCGAACTGCTGGTCGACGAATACCGGAAACTGTTCTCCCCGAAGACGAAGTTCGTCGCGCTGACCCATGTCTCGAACGCGCTGGGCACGATCACGCCGGTCCGGGAAATGATCGCCATCGCGCATGAGCACGGCGTGCCGGTGCTGGTCGACGGCGCGCAGGCGGCGCCGCACCTGAAGGTCGACGTGCAGGCGCTGGACTGCGATTTCTACGCCTTTTCCGGCCACAAGCTCTGCGGCCCGACCGGCATCGGCGTCCTCTACGGCAAGGCGGCGCTGCTGGAGAAGATGCAGCCCTTCAAGGGCGGCGGCGACATGATCCTGTCCGTCACTTTCGAGAAAACCACCTACGCGCCGATCCCCGCCAAGTTCGAGGCCGGCACGCCGCCGATCGGCGAGGCGATCACGCTCGGCGCGGCGATCGATTACCTGACCGGCATCGGCATCGAGCGCATCGCGGCCCATGAAACCGACCTGCTCGATTACGCCACCGACCGCTTCAACCGCCTGAAGGGCGTGCGCCTGATCGGCACCGCCGAGAAAAAGGCCGCCGTGCTGTCCTTTGCCGTCGAAGGCGTGCATCCGCACGACGTCGGCTCGCTGCTCAACGACGACGGCGTGGCGATCCGCACCGGCCACCATTGCGCGCAGCCGGTGATGCAGCGCTTCAGGGTGCCGGCGACCTGTCGCGCGTCCTTCGCCTTCTACAACACCACGGCCGAGGTCGACGCGCTGGTCGAATCGATCGGCCGCGTGCAGAAACTGTTTGCCTGAAACTGTTTGTCTTAAATACAAGCCATGGACAGCCGCCAGCTTTACCAGGAGATGATCCTGGAGCACAACAGGAAACCCCGCAACTGGGGCCTGCTCGCGGACGCGACGCACAAGGCCGAGGGCCTCAACCCGCTGTGCGGCGACCACATCCACCTGTCGCTGAAACTGAACGGCGGGCAGGTCGAAGCCGTCGGTTTCGAGGGCGAGGCCTGCGCGATCTGCAAGGCCTCGGCTTCGATGATGACCGCCGCGGTCAAGGGCAAGACCCGGGCCGACGCCGAGGTCATGGTGCAGGAATTCCGCGACATGACCACCGGCAAGCTCGATCCGGCCGGACCGCACCACCTCGGCCGCCTGACGGTGTTCGCCGGCGTGCGCGACCTGCCGACGCGGGTCAAGTGCGCGATCCTGCCCTGGCACACGCTGCACGCCGCGTTTGCCGGCGCCGACACCGCTTCCACCGAATAGGACTGGGTCTTGAATTTTCTCCGATCCGATGGATTGCCCCTCACCCCCGGCCCCTCTGCTACGCGGCAAGTGTTCCCTTGTCCCGAAGGGCGAGGGGAAATGTTTGCATGCGAACGGTCTGATGACCGTCCGCAAGATTGATTTGCCCTGCCCATGCCGAAAATCGCCGAAATCGAACCGACGCCCAATCCCAACGCGATGAAATTCATCCTGCGGGAGCCGCTGACCTGGGGCATCACGCGCTCGTACGACAAGCCCGGGCAGGCGGTGGGCGATCCGCTGGCGATGGCGCTGTTCGACATCGAGCATGTCACCAACGTGTTCTACGTCGATCACTGGATCACCGTGACCCAGGACGGCGGCGCCGACTGGCAGGAACTGATGCGCAAGCTGGCGGTGCCGATCCGCGACGCGCCCTCGGCCGACGCGCAGTCGGCGCAGCTTGCGGAGCAGGCGGGCGAGGAACTCGATCCGGAGAAACTGAGCCCGGAAGACCGCGACCGCCTCGACCGCATCAACGCCGCGCTCGACGAACAGGTGCGGCCGTACCTGCAGAACGACGGCGGCGACCTGTACGTGGTCGGTCTCGAAGGCAACCGGCTGTCGGTGCATTACCAGGGCGCCTGCGGCAGTTGCCCGAGCTCGCTGTCGGGCACGCTGGCCGGCATCGAAAGCCTGGTGCGTCAGATCGAGCCCGACCTCGAAGTCGTCGCGGTGTAGGCGATGGCGGACTGGATCACCGTCGCCGCGGCCGGCGAAATCGCTCCCGGTGCCTGCAAGGTCGCCGACGTCGACGGCGTCGCCGTCGCGGTGTTCAACATCGGCGGCGAATATTTCGCGATCGAGGACGTCTGCACCCACGACGGCGGCGAACTGGCGAGTGGCCAGCTCGACGGCGACCAGGTGGTCTGCCCGCGCCACGGCGCGCGTTTCTGCGTGCGCACCGGCGACGCCCTGTCGGCGCCGGCCTACGAGCCGACCGCGAAATTTCCGCTGCGCATCGAGGACGGCCTCATTCAGGTGCGCGACGACCGCTGGGAATGAAAGGGCAACGATGAGCGATGAACGATGAGTGATGAGCGGAACTTCAAAATGACCGGGTTTTGCTCATCACTCATCGTTCATCGCTCCGCGCTGCCGCCATGGACACCCTGACCCACGCGCTGTCCGGCGCGCTGCTGGCCCGCGCCACCGCGGGCCTCGAAAAACCCGCGCTGCCGCTGGGCCGCCGCGTCGCCGTCGGCGCGCTGGTGGCGGCGTTTCCGGACATCGACATCGTCGCGTCGTGGATTTCGCCGCTGGCCTATCTCTATCATCACCGCGGCATCACGCACTCGCTGGCGATGCTGCCGCTGTGGACGATTCTGCTGTCGCTGGTCTTCGCGCTGCTCTGGCGCAAGGGGCCGGGCTGGAAAACCTACGCGCCGGTGGTCGTGCTGTCGCTGGCCGCGCACATCGCCGGCGACTGGATCACCAATTTCGGCACGATGATCTTCGCGCCGTTTTCGGACTGGCGGATGGGGCTCGGCACGACCTTCATCATCGACCTCTGGTTCAGCGGCATCATCGTCGCCGGCCTGCTGGCGTCCCTGCTCTGGCGGCGTTCGCGCTGGCCGGCGGTCGCCGGCCTGGCGCTGCTGGTCGCCTATGTCGGCCTGCAGTACGCGTCATTGCAGCAGGTGGTCGATTTCGGCGAGCGCCATGCGCGGGCCGCCGGCATCCGCGCGGTGGCGGTGACCGCGCTGCCGCGGCCGGTGTCGCCCTTCAACTGGATGGTGGTCGTCGAGGACGACGCGGGGTACCACTACAGCCACGTCAACGTCCGGCGCGACCGGCTGCTGTCCGCCGGTCCCGAAGCGGGCCTCGTCGCGCGGCTCGACGCTGTCTACCGGCCACTCGACCAGGCCGTCTGGGAATACAGCCCGCGCTTCGGCAACGGCGGCGAACGCGCCGCGGTGCGTGCCGTGTTCGGGCATCCGGATTTCGCGTTTTTCCGCTGGTTCTCCGCCTATCCGGTGCTGCACCAGATCGATGACGCGGATGACCGGCTCTGCGTCTGGTTCAAGGACCTGCGTTTCCTGACGCCGGGCCGCGACGGCTTTTCCTTCATCTACGGCCTGTGCGGCGAGTCCGCCGGGCCGATGCGGCCCTATGGTCTCGGAGATGGCGGCCGCTTCCCCGTTTACTGAGCGGATTGCGGCCGTGTACTGAATCCGGTTGGCATGAATTGCCGTAAAATCATTAAGTATTTGATTTTATTGATGTTTTAGTCGTTCTCTGCGGACAGCAGCCAGGGCAGGGCATCGAGCCCGCTGTGGTTGATCGCATAGGTCGTCTGCCCGCTCACCACCGGCTTGGCGTGGTAGGCGAAGCTGACGCCGCACTCGGCCATGAACTTCAGGTCGTTGGCGCCGTCGCCGATGCCGGCGATCTGTTCCTGTTGCAGTCCGAGTTCGCCCGCGACCCGCAGCAGCGCCGCGCGCTTGGCGTCGGCGTTGACGATGCCGCCCGTCACATGGCCGGTCAGCTTGCCGCCGGCGATTTCCAGCACGTTGGAATGCGTGTAGTCGAGCCGCACGCGCGACTTCAGGCGGTCGGTCATGAAGGTGAAGCCGCCGGACACCAGCAGCGTCCTGATCCCGGCCCCGCGCACCGTCTCCAGCATGCGTTCCGCGCCGGGTGAAAACTGCAGCCGCTCGTTGTAGACCCGCTGCAATGCCGATTCGTCGAGCCCCTTCAGCAGCGCCAGCCGTTCGCGCAGGCTCTGGTCGTATTCGATTTCGCCGCGCATCGCGCGTTCGGTGATTTTGGCGACTTCCGGCTTGATGCCGACCATGTCGGCCAGCTCGTCGATGGTCTCCATCGTGATCAGCGTCGAATCCATGTCCATCACCAGCAGGCGGAAATCGCCGAGCCGGCGGCCCTCCGGCACGAAGCCGTGGTCGAGTTTCGCGCCGGCGCAGAGTTTGGCGATGCCGGCGGCGGGCCGCGCGCCGCGCAGCCGGAAGGCGGTGCCGGAGAGGCGGTCGATGGCGGCGGCGCCCGACAGTTTCGCCAGCGCCTTGAGGTCGCGCGTTTCGACGTCCGCGCCCTGGATCACGAGATGCATGGGAGGTTCCGGAAAAAGGAGCGGCGATTATAACGAAGGCATCGCCGCCAGCCGCGGCCTTGGGACGAGTGATTCAGGACGCAGCGATTCAGGGCGCGGTGATCCACGCCGCGATGCGGCCGACGACCTCGCGCTCGATGCCGTTGAAGCCGTGATGGGCGCGCGCCTGGCAGGGATCGCCCTCGCTGATGCCGCCCTCGAACACCATCAGTTCCTTGCGCGATGGCGCGGTCAGGCGCTCCATCAGCCGCGGCACGTCGCTGAACAGGCAGACGCGGCAGGCGTCCTCGCGATGGTGCGCGACCAGCACCGGGATGCGGATGCGGTCCAGCGCCATCTCCGGCACCGCGCGGCTGCGCGGGTCGTTGACCACGGTGGCGGTCAGCACGATGCCGTCGGGCCCGCCGAAGGCCAGCGGCAGCTGCGTCGCGACCCAGGCGGCGGACTGCGTGCCGCGGCTGGTGCCGACCAGCCACACCGGAATCTTCGCCTGCTGCCGCAGCCAGGCGATCACGGCGTCGACATCGGCGACATGCTCCACGGTCTGGCGGCGACCGGACAGGAAGGGATGGGACTGCCGGTCCGACGGCGCGTCGATGACCACCGTGGTCAGCCCCTGTTCGGCGAACAACTGGCGCGAACGGATCAGGAAGTTGCCGGCCAGTTTCGGGATGCGGCCGTCGGGTTCCAGCATCAGGCCGCCGTCGCCGCCAGCGAACAGGATCACCGCGGCCTTCGGTTTTTCCGGCGCGATGACGAGGATGCGCTGGGTGACGCCGGGGCGCGAGGGCAGGTCGACGACGCGTGACGATTGCGCCGCGGCAGCGACGGCGGCCAGGCACAGCAGCAGGGCGCCGAGCATGGCGGGCAGGACTGCCGCTTTTTTTGCCATGTCGGTGATGCCGCCGTTCCTGTCGTTGCCGCTTCAGCGCGAGGGGCGCGCTTCCGGATTCGGCTGCATGCCCAGCGCGTTGTTGATGCGGTTGTTCGAGTTGTAGATCGCGACCACCTGGATCGCCTCGAAAATCTCCGCTTCCCCGAACCCCGCGGCGCGCAGCCCGCCCATCAGCGTGGCGTCGACGTCGGCCGGGTGCAGCGTGAGCTTCGACGCGAAATCCGCGAGGGCATGATGCCGCGGCGACAGGCCGGCGCGGCGCCAGGCGAGGCACAGGGTATCGACCAGATGCGGGTCCATGCCGTATTTCTTCAGTGCCGACGAATGCGACAGGATGCACACCTCGCAGCGGTTCTCGACGCTGCTCACCAGCGCCAGCAGCTCGCGCTCCAGCGGCGGCAGGTGGCCGTCGGGCGAGCGCATCAGCCGGTCCATGTAGCCCTGGTACAGCGCCAGCCGTCCGGGGCCGAAGGGCAGCCTCAGGAAGTTGCGCACATAGCCCAGGCGCTGTTGGCTTTGCTGCTGCAGCTCGAGCACCGCGGGCTCGGGCTTCGCGGGCGCGGCGAGCCGCAGCCAGGAAAAGCGCCCGGCCTTGCCCGGTTTCGGTGTAGCGGTCTTTTTCGTGGTCTTGCTCATGAATATTCTCCGGTGTCGACGGTGCCGCGCATCACTCGGGCTGGATGCCCGCGGCGCGCGCGACCTTGATCCATTTCTCGATTTCGCTGCGGGTGAACCGGTCGTATTCCTCGGGCGTGCTGCCGGCCGGGTCGGCGCCTTCGCCCGACAGACGCTCGCGCGCCGCGGGATCCGACAGCGCCGTTTTCAGCGCGCCGAGCACGCGGTCGATCGCCGGGCGCGGCGTGCCGGCCGGGGCGAACAGGCCGAAGCCCGCGGTGACGACGAAGCCCGGCACGCCGGACTCGATCATGGTCGGCACGTCGGCCGCGGCGGGCGAACGTTTCTCGCCGCCCTGCGCGATCATGCGCAGCCTGCCTGCGCGCGACTGGCCGATGATCGCCGGCATGCTGCTGATCAGCAGTTCGACGTGGCCGGCCATGGTGTCGGTCAGCGCCGGGCCGGCGCCCTTGTACGGCACGTGGGTCATCCTGATCTGCGCCACCGAGCCCAGCAGCTCGGCCGACAGGTGGCCGATGCTGCCGCGGCCCGCGCTGCCGTAATTGAGCTGGCCGGGTTTCGACTTCGCCAGCGCGATCAGCTGCTTCGCGTTTTTCACCGGCAGCGAGGGATGCACGACGATCGCGCTCGGCACGTCGGCGACCTTGGAAATCGCGGCGAAACTCTTCACCGGATCGAAGGGCAGTTTTTTCACCATCGCCGGGTTGATCACGTGCGCCGCCGACACCATCAGCAGCGTGTAGCCGTCGGGCGGCGACTTCGCCGCCATGTCGGTGCCGAGCATGCTGCCGGCGCCGCCGCGGTTGTCGATGATGATCTGCTGGCCGAGCGCCTTCGCCATGCCCGGCACGACGATGCGCGCGATGATGTCGGTGTTGCCGCCCGGCGCGAAGGGCACGATCATGCGCACGGTCTTGTTCGGATAAGTCTGCGCCAGTGCGTTGCCGGCAAAGCCGGACAGCGCCAGGGAAAGCAGGGTGCAGATTGCGGTCTGGGTGCGTTTCGTTTTCATCATCGTCTCCTCGGTTGTCGTCATGCCCGGCGCCGCTGGCCGGTTTTTTTCTGCCTGGGTCGTCATGCTAGCATCAGCATTCGCTAATATCTTGATCCAACGCAGGCAAACTTCAAAGGATAGTCAACATATGGACCTCGGAATCAGGGGCAGGACCGCGCTGGTCTGCGCGGCGAGCAAGGGACTGGGACGCGCCTGCGCGATGTCGCTGGCGCGCGAAGGCGCCGACGTCACGATCCTCGCGCGCGGCCGCGAGGCGCTGGAAAAAACCGCGGAGGACATCCGCAAGGCCTCCGGCGTGAAGGTGACCGCGCTCGTCGCCGACATCACTACGCCCGAAGGCCGCGCCGCGGCGCTCGCCGCCTGCCCGCAGCCGGACATCCTGGTCAACAACGCCGGCGGCCCGCCGCCCGGCGATTTCCGCAACTGGAGCCGCGAAGACTGGATCAAGGCGGTGGACGCCAACATGCTGACGCCGATCGAGCTGATCAAGGCCACGGTCGACGGCATGATCGCGCGCAAGTTCGGCCGCATCGTCAACATCACCTCGAACTCGGTGAAGGCGCCGATCGAGGAACTCGGCCTGTCGAACGCCGCGCGCTCGGGCCTCACCGGCTTCGTCGCCGGACTCGCGCGCAAGACCGTGCGCCACAACGTCACCATCAACAACATCCTGCCCGGCCAGTTCATGACCGACCGCCTGAAGACGCGGCTGACGGTCAACGCGAAGGAGGCGGGCGTGACGCTGGAGCAGTATCTCGACAAGCGCAGCCAGGTGATTCCCGCCTGCCGTTTTGGCGACCCCAACGAGTTCGGCGAGCTCTGCGCCTATGTCTGCAGCGCGCAGGCGGCCTTCATCACCGGGCAGAACTTCCTGATCGACGGCGGCACCTACCCCGGCACCTACTGACCTGCCGGGTTCGCGCTGCGCTCAGGCCGGGCGTGGCGCGAACATGATGATCGCCATGCCGGCGATGGCGACAGTGCCGCCGGCCAGGTCCCAGGCCGTCGGCCGGATGCCGTCGACGGCCCACAGCCAGAAGAGCGCGGTGGCGACATAGACGCCGCCGTACGCGGCATAGACGCGGCCGGCCGCCGCCGGGTGCAGCGTCAGCAGCCAGGCGAACAGCGCCAGCGACACGGCGGCCGGCAGCAGCACCCAGGCCGGCGCGCCCTTGTGCAGCCACAGGTACGGCAGGTAGCAGCCGATGATTTCGGCGATCGCGGTGGCGACGAACAGGCCCAGCGTCTTCAGTTCGAACATGGTTCAGCCTTCCTTGCGGCATCGATCAATGGTTTCGCAGGCGCGTTCGGCGATCGCATCGTCCATCGGGCAGCCCACGGCCTGCGTGAGTTCCGGCGGCGCGCTGTGTTCATGCCTGCATTCTACTGCGCCAGTCTTAATCTATAAGTATTTGATTCTATTGATAAATTTATCGCTGATATAATGCGCGCCGCGATACGCCCGCCGCATGGTGCGCGGGCTTCCATGCAGGGTATCCATGAGCATCGACAAAGAAGTTTCCCGCCGGCGCACCTTCGCCATCATCTCCCACCCGGACGCCGGCAAGACCACGCTGACCGAGAAGCTGCTGCTGTTCGCCGGCGCGATCCACATCGCCGGCAGCGTCAAGTCGCGCAAGGCCTCGCGCTACGCGACCTCGGACTGGATGGAGATCGAGAAGCAGCGCGGTATTTCGGTCGCCAGTTCGGTCATGCAGATGGAGTACGGCGACTGCGTCATCAACCTGCTCGACACGCCGGGCCACCGCGATTTTTCGGAAGACACCTACCGCGTGCTGACCGCGGTCGACGCCGCGCTGATGGTGATCGATGCCACCAACGGCATCGAGCCGCAGACGCTGCGGCTGCTGCAAGTCTGCCGCGCGCAGAACACGCCGGTGATCACCTTCATCAACAAGATGGACCGCGAGGTGCGCGAGCCGACCGATCTCGTCGACGAGATCGAGCGCACGCTGGGCATGCCGGTCGTGCCTTGCACCTGGCCCGTCGGCATGGGCAAGCAGTTCAAGGGCGTGTTCGATCTGCGCGCGGACCGCATGCGGGTCTTTACCGCCGGCGAGGACCGCGTCGGCGATGGCGACGAGATCATCGAAGGCATCGACAACCCCGAAATCGCCGGCCGCTACGGCGACCTGTTCGCGAACGCGCGGGCGGAAATGGAACTGGTGCAGGGCGTGTCTCCGCAATACGACCGCGCGGAATTCCTCGCCGGCAGGCAGACGCCGCTGTTCTTCGGCTCGGCGATCAACAACTTCGGCGTGCGCGAGGTGCTGGAGGCCGTCGTCGACTTCGCCTCGCCGCCGCGGCCCCACCGCGCGCTGCAGCGCGAGGTGGCGCCCGCGGAGCCGAAGTTCTCCGGTGTCGTGTTCAAGATCCAGGCCAACATGGACCCCGGCCACCGCGACCGCGTGGCCTTCATCCGCATCTGCTCCGGCCGTTTCGAGCGCACGATGCGCCTGAAGAACTGCCGCACCGGGAAATTCTTCCGGCCGAGCTCGGTGGTGTCCTTCCTGTCGCAGCGGCGCGAGCAGGTGGAAGACGCGTACGCCGGCGACATCATCGGCATCCCCAACCACGGCGTGCTGCAGCTCGGCGACACGCTGACCGAGGGCGAGGATCTGCAGTTCACCGGCCTGCCGTTCTTCGCGCCGGAACTGTTCCAGACCGTCGAGGTGGCCGACCCGCTGCGCAGCAAGCAACTGAAAACGGGGCTCGCGCAGCTCGGCGAGGAGGGCGCGATCCAGGTGTTCAAGCCGGTTGCCGGCAGCCTGCTGCTGCTCGGCGCCGTCGGCCAGTTGCAGTTCGAGGTGGTGGCGCACCGCCTGAAGCACGAATACGGCTGCGAAGCACGGCTGGCGCCGGCGCGCTACGTGGCCGCGCGCTGGGTCACCTGCGATGACGAACGCGAATTGCAGCGCTTCATCGACGCCAACGCCCACCGCGTTGCCCACGACGCCGTCGGCGCGCCGACCTTCCTCGCCGGCAACGCCATCGAGATCGACGTCGCGCAGGAGCAGTGGCCGAAGGTCAAATTCCACGCGCTGCGCGAGCACGCGGGCCTGATTTTCCATTCCAGCGCCGCACTGGCCTGACCCCGGCACGTCATTCCGGCGAATGCCGGAATCCAGGCAACGGCAGGTGGAATTTCCGGATTCGTACTGGATCCCGGCTTGCGCCGGGATGACGGCCGCGGGGATGTACGGCAAGCCGCCGGCACGCAGACACTGTCCCCGACACCGTCATTCCGGCGAACGCCGGAATCCAGGCAGCGGCGGGTGGGATTTCCGGGTGTGTACTGGATCCCGGCTTACTCCGGGATGACGTCCGGGGAGGGGGCGCGTTTGTTCAGTGCGGCCGGCGTTCCATCGCGAAACGTTCCAGCGTCACACCGCCACGCTCGACCCGTTCCGTGCGCAGCACCGTGAATCCCGCCTGCTCGAAGAAAGGTTTCGCCGTGCGGCTCGCCTCGGTGTGCAGCGCGGTCACGCCGGCGGCGCCGGCGTCGGCGACCAGCAGTTCGAGCAGCGCGCTGGCCACGCCCATGCGCTTGTAATCGGGGTGCACGTAGAGCAGATCGATGTGGCCCGGTACATCGGTGGTGATGAAGCCGCCGAGTTTGCCGTTGATCTCGAAAATCCAGCCGCGGCTGTCCTCCATGCGCCGCTCCCAGGCGCCGAAGTCGGCCTCCTGCGGCGCCCAGGCTTCGAGTTCCTCCGGCGTGTAGTCGCCGGCGGCGAGTTCATGCACCGCGCGGCGAAAGGTTTCGATGGTGGCGTCGAGGTCCTGCGGGCGCCATTTGCGCATGGGCATCGGAATTCCTTTCGCGATCAGCGGGCGGCGCTTCGGCAGGTCGGGTGTTCCATTGTCCGCTGCTCAGGCGAGCTCGGCAAACACGCGGCGGATTTCGGCGACGCGCGATTTCAGGTCCGGCGTCGCGGTCTCGATGCGTAGCCGGTCCTGGCCGGCGAGCCTGTAGTTCTTTTTCTTCTGGATCAGCTGGATGATTTTGATCGGCTCGATCGGCGGGTTGGGCACGAACTGCAGGTTGATCGCGGCGTCGCCGGCGTCGATGCGGGCGATGCCCAGCGGCCTGCCGAGCAGGCGCAGGCGGTGGCAGTCGAGCAGTGTGCGCGCCGGCTCCGGCAGTTCGCCGAAGCGGTCGACCAGTTCTTCCTGCAGCAGTTGCAGCCGCTCGTCGCTGTCGCAGTGGGCGAGCCGCTTGTAGAGCACCAGCCGCTCGTGCACGTCGTGGCAGTAGTCCTCGGGCAGCAGCGCCGGGGCGTGCAGGTTGATCTCGGTGGTGACGCCGAGCGGCGCTTCGAGGTCGGGCTCCTTGCCCGCTTTCAGCGACTTCACCGCGGCGTCGAGCATCGCGCAGTAGAGATTGAAGCCGACCTCCTGCATCTCGCCTGACTGCGAGTCGCCCAGCACCTCGCCAGCACCGCGGATTTCGAGGTCGTGCATGGCCAGATAGAAACCCGAGCCCAGTTCCTCCATCGCCTGGATCGCCTCCAGCCGCTTCCTGGCGCCGGCGGTGATGTTGCCCTCGTCCGGCAGCAGCAGATAGGCGTAGGCCTGGTGGTGCGAGCGGCCGACGCGGCCGCGCAACTGGTGCAGTTGCGCGAGACCGAAGCGGTCGGCGCGGTTGATGATGATGGTGTTCGCGGTCGGGATGTCGATGCCGGTTTCGATGATGGTCGTGCACAGCAGCACGTTGAAGCGGCCCTGGTAGAAATCGCGCATCGCCAGCTCCAGCTCGCGCTCGCGCATCTGGCCGTGGGCGATGCGCACCCGCGCTTCCGGCAGCAGCCGCGTCAGTTCTTCCTCGACGTTGCGGATGGTGTCGATGTCGTTGTGCAGGAAATACACCTGCCCGCCGCGCTTCAACTCGCGCAGCACGGCTTCGCGAATGAGGGATTTCGCGTAGCGGGAGACGAAGGTCTTGATCGCCAGCCGCCGTTGCGGCGCAGTGGCGATCACCGAAAAGTCGCGCAGACCCTCCAGCGACATCGCCAGCGTGCGCGGGATCGGCGTCGCGGTCAGCGTCAGCACGTCGACCTCGGTGCGCAGCGCCTTCAACTGTTCCTTCTGCCGCACGCCGAAGCGGTGTTCCTCGTCGATGATGACCAGGCCGAGATTCTTGAACTTCACGTCCTTGCTGACCAGCTTGTGGGTGCCCACCGCGATGTCGATGCGGCCCTCGGCCAGCCCCTGCAGCGCGTCGGCGGTTTCCTTCACCGTGCGGAAGCGCGACAGTTCCGCGACTTTCACCGGCCAGTCGGCGAAGCGGTCGCTGAAGGTGTTGAAGTGCTGTTCCGCGAGCAGCGTCGTCGGCACCAGAACGGCGACCTGCCTGCCGTCGGCCACCGCGACGAAGGCGGCGCGCAGGGCGACCTCGGTCTTGCCGAAGCCGACGTCGCCGCAGACCAGCCGGTCCATCGGCTTCGCGCTTTTCAGGTCCTCGATCGTGGCGTTGATTGCCGCGGCCTGGTCGGGGGTTTCCTCGAAGGGGAAGCCTTCCGCGAAAGCCTCGTAGTCGTGCGGCTTCAGCGTGAAGGCGTGGCCTTCGCGTGCGGCGCGCTGCGCGTAGAGCGCGAGCAGTTCCGCCGCGGTGTCGCGCACCTGTTTCGCGGCCTTGCGTTTCGCCTTGTCCCACTGGCCGCTGCCGAGCTGATGCAGCGGCGCCTGGTCGGCGGCCGCGCCGCTGTAGCGGCTGATCAGGTGCAGGCTCGACACCGGCACGTAGAGTTTGGCGTCGTTGGCGTACTCCAGCGTCAGGAATTCGGCCGGTCCCTCGCCGAGGTCCATCGTCTGCAGGCCGAGGTAGCGACCGATGCCGTGCTGCTCGTGCACCACCGGATCGCCGATCTTGACCTCGGACAGGTCGCGCAACATGCCCTCGGGCGACGTGCGTTTTGCGTCGCGCGCGGCGCGCTGGCGCACCTGCGACGAATACAGTTCGTTCTCGGTGACGACCGCGATATTCGCCGCGACGTCGATCCAGCCCGCCTGCAGCGGCGCGACGCCGAGCATGAATGGCGCATCGGCCGTATTGAAAGTAGCCCAGTCCGCGGCCTGCGCCGGCTTCAGCCCGTACTCGCGGAAATACTCGAGCATGGTTTCGCGCCGGCCCAGCGTTTCGGCCAGCGCGAGCACGCGGCCGGGAAACGCATTGCTGAACGCGCGCAGCCGGTGCAGCGGGTCGTCGGCGCGGCGCTCGACCTGCAGCGGCGGCAGCGGCGCCGTAGCGGTATTCTGTAACTCATTGTTTTTATTGATATTTTTTTGATCCTCCCCAATAGGGGCGGCTGCTGCGAGATCGACGCGGGCAAACGGCTTGATCGCGCCGAAGAAGGCGTCCTCGGTCAGGAACAGTTCCTGCGGCGGCAGCACTGGATTGGCGAGGTCGCCGCGCACCATCGCATGGCGCCCGCGCGTGTCGGCCCAGAATTCGTCGATGGCTTCGGTGATGCCGGGGCGTAGGCAAACCGTCGTCTCCCGCGGCAGGTAATCGGTGAGCAGCGCGGTGTTGTCGAAAAACAGCGGCAGGAAATACTCGATGCCCGCCGTCGGGATGCCTTTCGACACGTCCTTGTAGACCTGGCTGCGCGAAGGGTCGCCCTCGAAGCGCTCGCGGAAGCGCTGGCGGAAGGCGGTGCGCGCGGCCTCGTCCAGCGGAAACTCGCGCGCCGGCAGCAGCCGCACCTCCGGCACCTTCATGATCGAGCGCTGGCTGTCGATGTCGAAGCTGCGGATCGAGTCGATGACGTCGTCGAAGAGGTCGATCCGGTAGGGCAGCGGGCTGCCCATCGGGTAGAGATCGATGAGCCCGCCGCGGAAGCTGTACTCGCCGGGCGCGACGACCTGCGTGACGTGATTGTAGCCGGCGAGCGTCAGTTGCAGTCGCAGCGCGTCGGGGCCGAGCTTCGCGCCCTGGCGGAAATAGAAGGTGTTGGCGGTGATGTAGTCGACCGGCGCGAAACGGTACAGCGCGGTGGTCACCGGCACCAGCGCGATGTCGAAGTCGCCGCGCGCGATCTGGCACAGCGTCGCCAGCCGCTCCGACACCAGGTCGTGGTGCGGCGAGAAATGGTCGTACGGCAGCGTCTCCCAGTCCGGCAGCAGGTGCAGCCGCAGTTGCGGCGCGAAGAAGGGGATCTCCTGCAGCAGCCGCTGCGCCTGCCAGGCGTTCTCCGTCAGCACCAGCAGCGGACGCGCGCGGGCCGCCAGCGCGGCGAGCGCGGGCGCGTCGCTGGAGCCGTGGAGCGGTGCGGTGCTGGCACGCTGCCCGGGAACGGGCAGCTCATTCGGAAGCATCGGAGGCTGCTGCGGAAAAGGGCGCTATTATAAACGCGCGCCCTTCGCTTTTTGCCGGAGCACAAACGCATGAACTTCACGATTCGTCATTCCGGCGAAAGCCGGAATCCAGCAACAACGTTTCAGTCCCTGCGATGCGTCATTGACAGCTTGCGGGGTTCCATTGCATCCCCCTCCCCCCGCGAGCGGGGGGAGGGTTGGGGTGAGGGGCGACCGCAAGCCGTCAAATTGCGCATACTCAAAGGCTTCTGGACTCCGGCATGCGCCGGAATGACGGCCCTGGCGATGATGATGGCTGCTGCTTCCGCCGCCGCGCAGCCGCAAACCGTCAGATCCGAAAAACACGACTTCCGCGTCGTCACCCTCGTGCGCGGCCTGCAGAACCCCTGGTCGATGGCCTTCCTGCCCGACGGCCGCATGCTGGTGACCGAGCGCGCCGGGCGGCTGCGCATCGTCGGCAAGGATTTCAAACTCGGCCCGAAACCGGTCGAGGGCCTGCCGGAAATCGTCGCCAGCGGCCAGGGTGGCCTGCTCGACGTCGCGCTGCATCCGCAGTACGAAAAAAACGGCTGGATCTACTGGTCGTACAACGCGCCGGGGCCGGGCGGCTGGGGTACCGCGATGGCGCGCGGCAAGCTGAGCGATTACCGCATGACCGACGTGCAGGTGCTGTTCAGCATGGAGCCCAAGACCCGCGCCGGACACCACTTCGGCAGCCGCATCGTCTTCGACAACAAGGGTTACGTCTACCTGACCCTCGGCGACCGCGGCGACATGCCGCGCGCACAGAAACTCGACGACCACGCCGGCTCGGTGATCCGCCTGCACGACGACGGCCGTGTGCCGAAGGGCAACCCTTTCGTCAACCGCGCCGGCGCCAAGCCCGAGAAGTTCACGCTCGGCAATCGCAACATGCAGGGCGCCGCGCTGCACCCGCAGACCGGCGAGCTGTGGACCCACGAACACGGCCCGCAGGGCGGCGACGAGGTCAACGTGATGCGCGCCGGCCGCAACTACGGCTGGCCGGTAATCACCTTCGGCGTCAACTACGGCATCGGCACCCGCATCGGCGAAGGCAGCGCCAAACCCGGCATGGAGCAGCCGCTGCACGTCTGGGTGCCGTCGATCGCGCCGTCAGGCATGGTCTTCTACACCGGCGACAAGTTTCCCAACTGGAAAGGCAACCTGCTGGTCGGCGCGCTGCGCGACGAAATGCTGGTGCGGCTGGAACTCGACGGCGAGAAGGTCGTGCGCGAGGAACGGATGATCAAGGGGCAGATCGGGCGCATCCGCGATGTGCGGGTGGGGCCGGACGGGTTTGTTTATCTGCTGACGGATGAGCGGGAGGGGGTGGTGGTGAGGCTGGAATTTGTTAAATAATCAAATAAAGCCAATACGGTGAAGTAAACGCGTTGTGACATGGCTTCCTGTATTTTTACGGCACTTCATCGTGCCTGCTAACGAGTCGTGACTGCTGGTTTTCTACCGAAGGCGTGTCGCCGGATTTCATGGAAGCGCGTGACCAGCCGCAGGATCAGGAACGCACGGCGCTGTAATTTACACTTTCATCCAGTGTAGTTCTTCCACTTACGGTGGAGATTTCGCAGATGAACTCCGTGCTTTGCGTGCTGCCCAGAGCCAGTTCTTTATAAGTTCCGAATCTCTGCTTTTCTGCCATACCGCGAACAGTGGCGCGCGTTCTTTGGTGTTGTAATGAGTCAGTCGAATGAATTTTACGTTACTTATAGAGACCGACTGGGCGCTTTCCGCAACAATTGCCACTCCAATTCCGGCGGCAACAAAAGCCAGAATTGAATGTAGCGCACCTCTTTGCATGATTTTGGGGTGCACTTTTGCTTGGGAAAGCAAGGACGAGATTTTTGAATAGAAATATGGTGAATCTTCTGGCCCATAAGTAACAAACGGTTCCCCGGATAGGCGCTTTATATTTAGGGAGTCGAGCCGAGAAAATCTATGTGTTGAAGGTGTTGCCAATACAAAACGCTCCTCCCATACCAGCGATGTATGGAGATCTGCACTTTCTATGGGGGAGCGAACTATCCCTACATCGATGATTCCCCGATTAATGTGATCAAACTGTTTGTCAAATACTAATTCTGTAAATTGCAGCCTCACATCTGGGTATTTTTCTCTGAATATCCGAATGGTGGGAGGCAAGAACTGATAAGACGCGCTGGGGACAAAGCCTATCGATAGCTGTCCGCTCACTCCGGCTGCTGCGCGTTTTGCTTCTCTGGCAGCCTGATCTGCAGAATTAAGTATCGATCTTGCGTGAAGTAAGAACTCCCGACCTGCAGATGTCAGCTTAACCGAGCGGGTGCTTCGCTCAAATAAACGCTCATCGACGCAGACCTCCAATTGCTTGAGTAGTTGACTCAACGGCGGTTGAGTTATGCATAACCTCGCGGCTGCCCTTCCGAAATGTAATTCCTCCGCAATGGCGCAGAACGCTCTTAAGTGCTTTAGTTCAAACATAATTGATATTAATTATGAATTAATCAAAGCGTTATTTTAAATTAGACGTTAATAAATAGATTTTCTATACTAATTTTGGAATTCTGCCAAGTAACTGCCAAGTAAAACAGTTTGCGCAATTGGATTACGTATCTGCGGTGCATAGGAGAACGCGAGAGTGAGTCCGCTGTGGCAATTATCGGTAGCTGAACTGAGTAAATTGGTTCGGGACAAGGAAGTTTCTCCGTTGGAGATTTCCGAGTCATGCATTCGCCGATATGAGGGCCTGAATGGCACGCTTAATGCAATCGTGGCATGTAATCATGAAGACACGATTGAGCAGGCCCGTAGATCCGAAAAGCGCATGCTCCAGAATAAGCTATTGAGCCCGTTAGATGGAATTCCAATAACTATAAAAGACAATATTTTTTCCAAGGGATTTCGTGCAACCTGGGGAAGTCTTTTATATGAGAGTTTTGAACCGGATGTTGATGATTATTGTGTAGAACACTTGCGAAATGCAGGCGCAGTGATCTTCGGAAAAACCAATACGCCTGAATTTGCGTTATCTGCGCACACTAATAACCTGATATTCGGTAAAACCTTAAATCCATGGGATCTTTCGCTAACTCCCGGAGGATCCAGCGGGGGTGCGGTTTCCTCCGTAGCGTCGGGAATGGTGCCATTGGCAGTTGCTACTGACGCAGGAGGGTCAATACGGCGTCCTTGCAGTTACACAGGGTTGGTGGGCCTTAGAACCTCTACAGGCCGAATCCAGAGGCGTCCAGGTTTTCAGGCGCTCGTGCATGATTTTCAGGTAATCGCTCCAGCGGCAAGAACGGTAGATACGGAAGGTAATTACTGGTGTGCGTTAATTCATGATTGGCACATTGCCTGCTTTGCGCCAGATGGAAAGGAGATTAGGCGGATAAAGTTGCCCGTCCAACATCCAACGATGTGTACCTTTGGCGGGGATAATTATGATGTGATGTATGTCACTTCAGGCACGCGGTTTTTAGAACCTGAAAAACATGGCCCGCAACCTCTCGCCGGTGCTTTGTTTTCAATTCATGGGCTTGGAGCGCGCGGTCTGCCTGAGCCATATTTTGAAGGATGACTTCATTCAGAATTTCATTCACTTCCCCAGGCTATTGAGGTTCAGCCCGTGAAAGCGGGAACCCGGCAGATTCCATTTCTCGGGTTTTACCAACGCATCCAGACGATCTTGGTCGCAAAGCGGCGCAACTCCTCCATCAAGATTTCCGATTAAACGTGCCGGAGTCAATTCCGTTTCAACGGTGCTTCCGATTATTGGCTGTTGACGCGCCAGCCCCCGGCAACGCCACCGTCCGCATCGATTGCCCCGCCGTCTCCACCAGAAACGGCAGCGCCGCCAGGCCGACCGCGCAGGCGGCCATCATCACGTAGGCCGGCATCAGGACGTCGCCGGTCCGGCCGATGAGCCAGGAATTGAAGGCCGGCGCGGTGCCGCCGAACAGCGAGGTCGACACGTTGTAGGCGATGGCCAGTCCGGCGAGGCGCACCGGCGTGGGAAACATGGCCGGGAAGGTGGCCGAGATCGTCGCCAGTTGCGGCACGTAGAGCAGGCCCAGTACGGTGAATCCGGCGATGGCGCCCCAGAGGCCGCTGGCCATCAGGTGATAGGCCGGCACGGCGCACAGGAACAGCCCGACGAGCGAGATCCGCCACAGCGGCTTGCGCCCGATGCGGTCCGACAGGGCGCCGGCCAAGGGCAGGAACACGATCATGGACAGCATGCCGATGATCGGCACGTAGAGCGCCTGCGTGGTGCCGAGCCCGATGCGCAGTTGCAGGTAGCTGGGCATGTAGCTCAGCAGCGTGTAGTTGACGACATTCAGCGCCACGACCAGCGTGCCCAGCGTCAGCAGCGGCCGCCAGTAGTCGCGGAACAGGTCCTTCATTTCCCGGAGGCTGCCGGTTTCCTTGCGGCCCGCCTGTTCCGCTTCGCGGAACACCGGCGTCTCGCCGATGCGCGCGCGCAGGTACAGGCCTACCAGTCCCAGCGGTGCGGCGACGAGGAAGGGCAGGCGCCAGCCCCAGTCGTGCATGTGTTCCTCGCCCAGCAGCAGGCTGCATCCCAGCATCAGCAGGGCACCGCAGGAGAAGCCGGCCAGCGTGCCCACTTCGAGAAAGCTGCCGTAGAAGCCCCGGCGGTCGTCAGGCGAGTATTCCGCCATGAACGTGGCGGCACCGCTGTATTCGCCGCCGGTGGAAAAGCCCTGGATCATGCGCAGCGCGACGAGCAGGGTCGGGGCCCAGATGCCGATGCGGTCGTAGGAGGGTACGAGGCCGATGCAGAAGGTCGCGCCCGACATCAGCAGCAGTGTGAACACCAGCACCGACTTGCGACCGTAACGGTCGCCGAGCAGTCCCCAGAACACCCCGCCCAGCGGCCGCACCAGGAAGGAGATGGCGAAGGTGGCGAGCGCGAACAGCGTGGCCTCGGCCGTGGAGCCCGGGAACAGCGCCGCGGCGATGTAGGCCACGCCGTAGGCGTAGATGCCGTAATCGAACCACTCCGTCGCGTTGCCGATGGCGGAGGCGGCAATCGCGCGGTGCAGCACGGTGTCGGGGACCGGAGGGTTGTCGGGTGACGGCATGGCGCAGGCTTTCCCGCTGGAGATTTGCAGGACGGACCGTCTGCCGCCGTGGCATCCGGCGTGCGGGGCATGCAGTCCACGAGCGACCGATGGTAGCACGGTGAATTTTTCGCCGGGCTTTCGGGGGGGCGATGCGGCCGGGCGTTCCCTGCGGTGGAGAGGGCTATGCCTTCATCGCGCTGAAGTCGCTGCGATTGAAGGAGTGGCATCAAAAAGATATTAAAAAAGGGCGGGGTCGATTTCTTTTTCGTGGATCGCCGGGCAGTTTGTTGACGCCGGTTTTCCTCAACAGACCTTAGAGCTTGTTATTCGCTTTCAGGTCTGCAAGCAGTGCTTCGTGAGTCATTTCCGGTTCGGCGGCGCGCAATTCGAACGCGGCGAGGTCTTCCTGGTCTTCGCGCATCATCAACCGGACGGCTTCATCCACCAGTTCCGACATCGAAATCCGGGCGCTGGCGGCGCGCATGCGCAGTGCCCGGTGAATGGCCGGGTCGAAGTAAATCGTTGATCTTTTGGATAAATCGCTCATGGCGAGGGGTTCTCAAGTTTGCGTGCATTATGACGCTGTAACGTCAAGGCGTTGCCATTATTTTGGCCGGCACGCTCGCCACGGAACCAAGGGCAGACGGCGTCGGGTTTCCGTAATACGCTTCGTTCCCTACGGGCCACTCCTCAAGCGTTTCCATCAAGGCATGACATCTTCAAATTTCCCCGATCCCCGTTACCTGATCGCCGCCTCCGACCTGGCGTCCCGCCTCACCGGCGTCACCCTGATCGACCTCCGGCCCGCCGAGGACTTCGCCGTCGGCCATATCCCCGGCAGCACGCACGTCGACCTCTATGGCGTGAGCCTCAACGATTCCTCCGAGGCGCCGCTGAATTCATTCTTCGCGATTTTCCGCGTGCTGTTCGGCTCGCGCGGCGCGCGCGCCGATCGGCCGGTGGTGATCTACGACCACGAATCGGGCGAGCGGGCTTCGCGGGCGGTGTGGCTGCTGGCGGTGCTGGGGCATCCGGACGTGCGGTTGCTCGACGGTGGCACCGAGGCTTGGGTGAGGGCGGGGCACAAGCTTGCGCGGCTGGAAACCGCGCCGCCGCCGGTCGATCCGGTGCAGGCGCCGCCGACCCCGCCGCCGTTCCGCGGCGCGATGAACATGGATCTGCTGGCGACGCGTTTCGACGTCGAGCGCGCGATCGGCGATCCCGGATCGGTGATCGTGGACGTGCGCCGCGAGTCCGAATACCGCGGCACCGAAAAACGCGCCCGCCGCGCCGGCACGATCCCCGGCGCAGTGCATATTTTCTGGCGCGATCATCTGGATGCGCACGGTGCGTTCCGCAAGCCCGACGAGATTCGCGCGCTGTACGAGGCGAAGGGCATCACGCCGGACAGGACCGTGATTCCGCTGTGCCACGGCGGCTACCGTTCGGCCAGCACTTTCATCGCGCTGAAGTCGCTGGGTTACCCGAAGGTGCGCAACTACGTCTCGGCCTGGGGCGAGTGGGGTAACCGCGAGGACACGCGCATCGTGATTCCGGACGCCTGACTGTTGCGGGTGCAGTGACACTTCGCCGACCCGCAATGCAGGCGCCGATCACATCCGGTCTTCCGCAGACCGCCGCGGCCTGGAGCCTGACGGTTTCCGGGCTCGCTTGCATGCTGCTGTCGCTGTGGCTGCAGTTGCCGATGTGGCTGGTCGTCTTCGGCGCGCGTAGCGTCGCGCCCGGCGGTGGGGAGTACATGATGGCGCTGTTTCTCGGCCTGCCGGTGTTGCTGCTGGCCTTCGTGCTGTTGGGCCTTGCGGTGGCGAAGGCGGCTTGGCGTTCGTGGCTGTCCTGCGCGGGTTTCGCGGTGTCGCTGCTGCCACTGGCCGGCTGGGTGCTGCTGTTGTTTTATGACATGACGCGCTGAAGCCGCCGCGCTGTCCGCGTCATTTTCTTTCGAAGCGGTCGAAGGCGTAGAGCAGGGCCGCCACGGCGGCGGAGGCGGGCGGGCCGGCGAAGGGATGCAGCAGGCTCGCCAGCACCGGGGCGACGAGGATCAGGTGGCGCAGCGCCCAGCTGTACATGACGCCGGCCCGCCGCACGTAGACCGTGCCCGTGTACTGCCACTGTTCGCGCTCGGGCGAGCCGACGGGGATGGAGCCGATGAAGCTGACGTGGTTGTAGTAGCGGATGGCCATCGCCGAGGCCACCAGCGAGGCGAACAGCAGCGCCAGCAGCACCAGTTCCAGCGTCATGCGCGGGGTCAGCTGCGGGATGCCGGTGGCGGCCGCGCCGAAGGTCGCGTGCAGCGAAGGCGCCGCCAGTGTCACGGTGCCCATCAGGCCGAGGACCGCCGTCGAGGCGAGCATGGCGGCCGACATCAGCGAGTTGCGCAGCGCCTGCACCGCGAGGATTTCCGAGCCCGGCTGCCGCGATACCGAGCTGAACCACTGTTCGCGCAGCCGCGCGTGGGCGGTGCGGGAGACGGCGGCGGGATTGCGCCGGCTCATGAAGAACTGCGCGGTTTCGTAGATCAGCAGCATCGCCACCGTGGTCAGCACGGCAAGCCAGGTCGAGAGGTTGTGGGTCATCGGGTGCTCCGCGGCGTGCCGGCCGGCGATGGTCGCAGGCTTGATGCGCTCCGGTCGAAGGGCGTTAGTTAGTGTTTGTTCTGTCGGAGTGGACAGCAAACCCAGCGCAACGTTTCAGGAATTTCGGTGGGCGCGCGGATGCCGTCATGGAGGCTCTTGCCGGCGTGCTGGGCCCGCGGTTTGCGATGCGGGCTTGAAGATTTTAAATTAGACTATAAGTATTTTCTGATATATGGGATATCCGGTGGCTGGGGGCGTGCAGCGCGGGCACCGGTTATTTGGCAGAATTATTGTTGATAATCAATGAGGTGGATCATGTTACGTTTTGACGTTCCACAGGTCTGGTCCAACGTGACCCGTTGGGAGGCCTTCATCACTTTTGTGGTCTGCGCGGTCGCGCTGGCCGGTTTTCCGTGGGCGATGCTGCTGCTGGTGGTCCAGGGTTTTGTGCGCGGCTTCTTCGGCCACCACCGCTGTCCGGCGCATCTGCTGTGGAAGAAGGTGGCCGAAACCAGGCAGTGGGGCGGCAAGAAGGAAAACGCCGGCGCCAAGATGTTCGCCAACAAGGTGCTGTTCGCGGTCAGCACGATCGCGATCGTGCTCTACCTGTCGGGCAGCGGCCTGTGGATGGTGCCCGCCACGGCGCTGCTGCTGTTCTCGACGATGGAATGGGCCTTCTCCTTCTGCGCGGCCTGCTGGGCCTACGGTTTCTGGTACCAGCATTTCCCGCCGAAGATGGGCTGAACGCGATCCGGGAGCGGGATGCGTTCCATATGCTGATGTATCGCGGGCGCCGTGGCGGCGCCCGCGCCTATAATCGGAAGTCTGTGCAACTCACACCGATGCAGGGAGCATGCCATGCCGCAGATCGCCGCCTTCGAAGATGTCAAAGCGCGCCGCAAGGAACGCCAGGTGCCCACGGGGACCGCATGGCGGACCAACTTCATTGATCCCGACGAGAACGATCCGGCGAGCGCGCAGGCTTTCCTGGTCGAGGGCACGCCGGGCCGGGTGATCAAGTCCCATTTCCACGATCACGACCAGTACCAGGTCATCGTCATGGGCGACGGCGTGCTCGGCAGGCACCAGCTGCAGGTCAACGCGGTGCATTTCTCGCGCCGCCACACGCCGTACGGGCCGATCGTGTTCGGCGAGAAGCACATGGGATTCCTGACGCTGCGCGCGCACAGGGATGGCGGCGCGCAGTACGTCGACGAGCCGGAAAAAATGGCGAAGCTGAAGTCCGTCGAAAACCGCAGGCCCTGGCAGGCGACCGAGTTGCCGCGGTTCTCGCGGCCCGGCGAAGGCGCGGCGCTGCATGCCTTCGGGGAGATCAGCGACGACGAGGGCCTTGCCAGCTTCTCGATGAGCGTGGCGCCGGACGCGAAGGCGCTGGCGCCCGATCCGGCCGGCAGCAACGGCCAGTACCTGATCGTCGTGCGCGGCAGCCTGCATTACGCAGGCAAGGAGTACAAGGCGCTGTCGGTGGCCTTCGTCAAGCCGCAGGAAGGGCGTTTCGAACTCGTCGCCGGCGCCGAAGGCCTGGATGTGCTGGTGCTGCATTTCCCGCGCGCCATCGCCGAAGCGGCCGTCGCGCCGCAGGCGGCGAAGGGCGCGCCCGGCACGCGGGTGTGGCAGTGCATGCTCTGCGCGTTCGTCTACGATGAGGCGAAAGGCATGCCCGACGAGGGCATCGCGCCGGGCACGCCCTGGGAGGACGTGCCGGAGACCTGGTTCTGCCCGGACTGCTCGGCGGGCAAGAGCGATTTCCAGATGGCGCTGATGGAGTGACGCCGGGATTTTCTTTGCGGCGCGTTGCCTGACCGGATGCTCCGGCTCGACGACACGCCCGCCGCCTGGTCGGCCGCGGAACTCGACGCCGACCGGCGCTGGACCTTCACCCTCGACGACCGCGCGCGCTGCGATCTCGTCGCTGCGCTGACCCGCGCGCTCGATCCCGCCAAAACCCTGTTCGATTACCGCCGCGAGGATTTCGATCTCGGCGCGGCGGAGCCGGTGTTGCGCGCGGCCTTCGCCGAGGTGCGCGACGGCCGCGGCGTCGCGCTGGTGCGCGGCCTGCCGCGCGAGGGCCTCGACGAGAAGGATTTCGAGCTGCTGACCTGGGGCATCGGCCTGCATTTCGGTGTCGGCCGGCCGCAGGGCGGGCAGAGCCATTACGTCTCCGCGGTGCGCGACGCCGGAAACAGCTATCGCACGGGCACCGGCCGCGGCTACAACACGAATGCCGAGCTCGACTTCCACACGGATTCGACCGACGTCGTCGTGCTGGGCTGCTACAACCGCGCGGCGGCGGGCGGCATGAGCATCACCACCAGTTCGGTGGCGGCCTTCCACGCGATGCGGCGCGAGCATCCGCAGCTCGCGGAGCTGCTGCTGGAGCCGATCCACTTCAGCCGCCAGGGCGAGCAGGCGCCGGACGAGGCGCCGTCCTATCCGCACCCGGTCTTCGACGCGGTCGACGGCCGGCTCTGCAGCAAGTGGAACCGCAACCGCGTGACCTCGGCGCAGAAGATCGAAGGCGTGCCGCGGCTGTCGGCGGAACAATGGGCGGCGCTGGAGGCCTTCGACGCGCTGGCGCGGCGCGCGGACCTCGCGCACGGCATGTGGCTGCAGCCCGGCGACCTGCAGATCATCAACAGCCATGTCACGCTGCATTCGCGCACCGATTTCACCGATCATGACGATCCCGCGAAAAAGCGGCTGCTGTTCCGGCTGTGGCTGGCGCCGGCCGACGGCCTGCGGCTGCCGGAAAGCTGGCGCGTGCTCTACCGGTCGGTGGCGCCGCGCACGGTGCGCGGCGGCATCATCGGCCGCCGGCACGACGCGGCGCGCAAGGCCTACGAGGCGCGGCAGGCGGTGGCGTTGGGCATGCAGATTGTTTTATAAAAATATCAATAAAATCAAATACTTATAGTTTTACCTCTATCAGGCCAGCTTGATCGCGACGGCACCCGCCACGACCACCAGCACCGCCGCGTAACGCAGCGCGCCGACACGCTCGCGCAGCAGCGTCGCCGCGAGCAGCGTGCCGAACGCCACCGAGGTTTCACGCAGCGCCGCGACCAGCGCGATCGGCGCCTGGGTCATCGCCCACAGCGCCAGCGCGTACGAGGCCAGCGTGCAGGCGCCGCCGAACAGCCCGCGCCGCCAGTGGCGCCGCGCGTAGGTAAGCGTGGCCGCGCGGTCGCGCGCGAGGAAGATCGCCGCCAGCGGCAGCGCGGTGAGCAGGAACACCCAGCCGGTGTAGGCCGCGGCATTGCCCGACAGGCGCACGCCGACGCCGTCGACCAGCGTGTAGACGACGACGATGCCGGCGGTGCCGAAGGCGAACAGCGCGGCATGGCCGTGGAAGCCGGCCTTGCGCCAGGCGTCGCCGGCGAGCAGCAGCACGCCGCCGCAGATCAGCGCGATGCCGGCCCAGCCGGCGGGAGCGGGAATTTCCGCGAGCAGCAGCGCGGCGGCGAGCGCCGACAGCGCCGGCGCGGTGCCGCGCATCAGCGGATAGACGAAACTCAGTTCGCCGTGGCGGTAGGCGCCGGCGACGAGCAGGAAGTAGGCGACGTGGATCGCGCCGGAGGCGATCACGTAGGGCCAGCTCGCCGCCGCCGGCAGCGGCGCGAAGGGCAGCAGCGCGAGCATGATCGCGCCGGCACCGGCGACCACCAGCACGGTGTCGAGCGTGCGGTCGGCGGCGCCGCGGATCATCGTGTTCCACGCCGCGTGCAGCAGCGCGCCCAGCAATACGGCGAGAAGGACTTCGAAGCTCATGGCTCAGGCCGCGCGCCGGCGCTGGCGATCGGCCATCGCTCAGCGTCCGGCGTGCGGCGGGCAGGCCACGGCGCAGGCTTCGGTTTCGATCTGCAGCGTGACGTGCTCGATGCCGAAACGCTCGCGCAGGCTTTGCTGCGCCTGTTGCAGGATGTCGGAAACCGCGCGTTCGCCGTTGCTGACGAGGTGGGCGGTCAGCGCCTGTTCGGCCGTGCTCATCGCCCACACGTGCAGGTCGTGCACCGAGGCGACGCCGGGAATCTGCCGCAGCGTGGCCAGCACCTCGGCGAGGTCGATGTGCTCGGGCACGCCGTCGAACAGCAGGTGCAGCGACTGCCGGAACAGCGACCAGGTGCCGATCACGACCGCCGCGGCGATGATCAGGCTCGCCAGCGGATCGATCCAGGTCCAGCCCTGCCACAGGTAGAGCAGGCCGGCGATGACCACGCCGACGGAAACCAGGGCGTCGGCGGCCATGTGCAGGAAGGCGCCGCGGATGTTGAGGTCGGACTTGCTGCCTGCCATGAACAGCGCGGCGGTGAATGCGTTGACGACCGTCCCGATCGCGGCGACGGCGATGACGGTGCCGGCGGCGATCGGCGACGGATTGCTGAAACGCTGGATCGCCTCCCAGCCGAGCGAGCCCATCGCGACCAGCAGGATGACGGCATTGGCGAAGCTGGCGAGTATCGAGCCGCGGCGCCAGCCGTAGGTCTTGCTCGTGGTGGGCCTGAGCCGCGCCGCGGCGAAGGCGGCCCAGGCGAGCAGCAGGCTGCCGACGTCGCTGAGGTTGTGCGCGGCATCGGCGAGCAGCGCCAGCGATCCGGTGACCCAGCCGTACCAGGCTTCGACGATGACGAAGCCGACGTTGAGCAGGATGCCGATGCCGAAGGCACGGCCGTAGCTGGCCGGCGCGTGATCGTGGCCGTGTCCCTGCGCCGGCGGGTGCGGATGGGCGTGGCCGTGGTCGTGCGGATGGCTCATGCCGGCACAGGATACGCCATCCGCGGCGGGATCAGGCTGGCCTGGCGCGCGCGGCGATCAGCGCGTCGATCACCGGGTGGATGTTCTCCGGCTCGACCGGAAATTTTTCCGGCATGCCCATTTTCACCATGTCGCGCAGCATCGCGATGGTGGTGCGGGTCGTGCGATCGGAGGAGCCCATGCCGTGCAGCAGCTCCAGGCATTCCTTCATTTCGTGGATGCGCCGCTCGCAGTGCACCGCGGTGCCGCCGATGTAGCGCTTGATGATCTTCTGGAACGGGATGTCGTTGAAGGTGACCGAGCAATCCTCGACCACCTCGTCGAGGATGTTGCGGCGGCGCGCTGCCTCCATGGTCTCCAGCAGGATCGCCGCCAGCCCCTTCATCAGCACGCTGCGGATCAGCTTCATCGCGCTGGCGTCGCCGGGACCGGTGCCGACGACGTTGATGACCATGCCGTGGGGCGTCATGCGGTCGCGGAATTCCGCGGCGTGCCGGCCGCTGGCGACGAAGGGCACCTTCAGGCCCATGAGGTCGACCGGGCCCATGATCGAGGCGTCGACGAACTTCGCGGCGTCGCCGACCAGCGCCGCGGCCTGTTCCATCGCCTTCGCGGAATTGCTGCTGGCGTCGACGTAGAGGTGGTCGGGGCGCAGGTGCTTGAGGATCTTTTTCAGCGCCGGCACGGCGGACTTGCCCGGCGTCAGCGCGATGATGATGTCGGTTTTCCGGGCCAGCGCGCCGGCGGTTTTGGTCAGCGTGACGCCGGAGGCCTCGGCGCGCTGCCAGGCCAGGTCGCCGGGCTGCGCTTTGGCGCCGCTGCGGCTGTAGCCGAGGATGCCGGTGAAACCGGCCTGCGCAAAGTCTTTCGCGAGGCGGGCGGCGGCTTCGCCGAAGCCGAGCAGGCCGAGGCGGGGGAGTTGCGTCGTGGTGTCCATTGCGGTCATTCCGGGATGTTGTTCAATGAAAGCGGGGGAGCAATGATAAGGCCTGCGGCCGCAGGGGCCGGCGGCGGGTCCAGACTATGGTTCGCCCAGGGCCTCCAGCGCGGCCTGCGTTTCCAGCCAGCGCTGCTCGGCGGCATCGATGACCCGCGCGAGTTGCTGCTGTTTCGCGGTCAGTTCGCGCAGGCGCCCGGGCTCGGGGTTCGCGTAGAACGCCGGGTCCGCGAGCTGCGCGTCGATGCGCTCTTTTTCCTGCTGCCACTGCGCGAGGTTTTTTTCCAGCGCGCCGGTTTCCTTCAGCAGCGGCCGCCGCGCGGCGAGTTTCTGCTGGCGTTCGGCGGCGGCGGATTCGCGCGCTTCGCGCCGTGCGGCTTTCTGCTGCGCGGGTGCGGCGCCGCCGGCCGCGGCCTGTGCCGCGCGGTGCGCCGCGAGCCAGGCGATGTAATCCTCGACCGTGCCGTCGAAGGCTTCGACGCGGCCGTCGCAGACCCGCAGGAAATCGTCGCAGACGGTGCTCAGCAGCGCGCGGTCGTGCGATACCAGCACCAGGCTGCCTTCGTATTCCGCCAGCGCCGCGGTCAGCGCCTGGCGCATTTCGAGGTCGAGATGGTTGGTCGGTTCGTCGAGCAGCAGCAGGTTGGGGCGGCGGCGCACCAGCAGCGCCAATGCGAGCCGCGATTTTTCGCCGCCGGAGAACGGCGCCACGGGGCCGTCGGCCATCGCGCCGCGGAAGTCGAAGCCGCCGAGGTAGTCGCGCAGCTCCTGTTCGCGGGTCTGCGGTTCCGCGCGCAGCAGGTGCTGCAGCGGCGATTCATCGGGGCGCAACTGTTCGAGCTGGTGTTGCGCGAAATAGCCGATGGTCAGGCCGCGGCCTTCGCTGCGCCGGCCGGCGGCGGGCTGCAGTTCGCCGGCCAGCAGTTTGACCAGCGTGGATTTGCCGGCGCCGTTGGGGCCGAGCAGGCCGATGCGCGCGCCGGGGCGCAGCGCCAGTTCCACGCTGTCGAGCACGCGCCGCTCGCCGTACTGCACGGCAACGCGGTCGAGCGCGAGCAGGGTGTCGGGCGAACGCCCGGGCTGCGGGAAATGGAAATCGAAGGGCGCGTCGACGTGCGCCGCGGCGATGCGCTCCATCCGCGCCAGCGCCTTCAGCCGGCTCTGCGCCTGTTTCGCCTTGGTCGCCTTGGCGCGGAAGCGGGCGACGAAGGCTTCCATGTGCGCGATCACCCGCGCCTGCTTCTCGAAGTTCGCCTGCTGGGCCGCGAGCTGGGCGGCGCGCGCGTCCTCGAAGGCCGAGTAGTTGCCGGTGTGCAGCGCCAGCTTCGCGGCCTGGATGTTCGCGACGTGGGTCACGCAGCCGTCGAGGAAATCGCGGTCGTGCGACACCACCAGCAGCGTGCCGCAGTAATCCGACAGCCATTGCTCGAGCCAGACCACGGCGTCGAGATCGAGGTGGTTGGTCGGTTCGTCGAGCAGCAGCAGGTCGGCGCGGGAGACCAGCGCCTGCGCCAGGTTCAGGCGCATGCGCCAGCCGCCCGAGAATTCGCGCACCGGCCGCGTGAAATCGGCATCGGCGAAACCGAGGCCCGCGAGCAGCGCCGCGGCGCGCGCGCGGGCGCTCCAGCCGCCGATGTCTTCCATCCGCGCATGCAGTTCGGCGATCTTCTCGCCGGCATGCGCCGCTTCGGCCCCGGCCAGTGCGCGTTCGATCGCGCGCAGTTCGCCGTCGCCGTCGAGCACGCAGTCGATGGCCGGAATGTCCAGCGCCGGGGTTTCCTGCGCCACCGAGGCGATGCGCCAGGCCGCGGGGATTTCGCAGTCGCCGCGCTCGGGCGCGAGTTCGCCGCGCAGCAGCGCGAACAGGCTCGACTTGCCGCTGCCGTTGGCGCCGGTGAGGCCGACGCGCCAACCGGCATGGATCTGCAGGCTGGCGCCGGCGACGAGTTCGCGGGCGCCGCGGGCAAGGGTGAGGTTGCGGAACTGGATCATCGTGGGGAAAACGCCGCGGCACAAAACGGACGGCCCCGCGGGTCGCCCCGCGAGGCCGTCGATGCCGCCATTGTAGCGGGGCTGCGTGCCGGGTCAGTCGGCCCTGACGTTGGCCGCCTTGACCACTTCGGCCCATTCCGCGACTTCACGCTTGAGCAGCGTGTGGAACTCCTCCGGGGTGCCGCCGGCCGGCTCGAGGCCGTCCTGCGCGATGCGTTTGGCGAATTCCGGCTCCTTGACCGCCTTGTTGATTTCCGAGTTCAGCCTGTCGATGACGGCTTTCGGCGTGCCCTTGGGCGCGATCACGCCGTGCCAGTTGTTGACCTGGTACTTGATGCCGCCCTCCATCACCGTCGGGATGTCGGGCAGGGCGGGCAGGCGCTTGGGCGAGGAAACCGCGAGGCCCCTGAGGCGTCCGTTCTGCATGTGGCCGATCACCGCGGACACCGCGCCGATCATCATCTGCGTGTTGCCGGCGATGGTGTCGATCACACCGGGGCCGGTGCCCTTGTACGGGATGTGGGTGATCTTGATGCCGGTGCGCAGCGCGAACAGTTCGGCCGACAGGTGGGTGATGCCGCCGTTGCCGGTGCTGGCGTAGTTCAGCTGGCCCGGCTTCGCCTTGGCGATGGCGACGAGTTCCTTCACGGTTTTGGCGGGCAGCGAGGGATGCACGGTGACGACGTAGGGGCCGTTTTCGGTCTGGATGACCGACACCATGTCGTTCAGCGGATCGTATTTCAGGTTCTTGTAGAGGCTGGGCGAGGTGGTGTAGCTGCCGGAGATCAGCAGCAGCGTGTAGCCGTCGGCCGGGGATTTCAGCGCGATTTCGCTGCCCAGCGTGCTGCCGGCGCCGGGGCGGTTGTCGACGACGAACTGCTGGCCCATGGCCTTGGTCAGCGGCGGCGCGATCTGGCGCGCGATGAAGTCGGAGCCGCCGCCGGGCGCGAAGGGCACGATGACGCGCACGGTTTTTGCAGGGTAGTTCTGGGCATGGGCGGCGCCGGCGAACGTGCCCAGCAGGGCGGCGGCCAAAACGCGGGTGTTCATGGGGAAACCTCCTGGGGTTGATGGAACGTTGCGGACGATGTTTCGCGCATGGCGCGTTCCAGCATCCTGCGCGTCCATCTTACAACGCGCTGCCCCCGCGATGTCCATGCCGGGAATCCACACGGATCGCAGGGGTGCAATGCCTTCCGCAGTGCGGTATCCTCGGGACGCTGCATACAAATCAATCAGACAGGAGGAAAGCATGCGTTTCATTTCCGGTTTCGGCAAGAAAATGCCCTTGTTGCTGGCCGCCCTGGGCCTGGCCATGCCGATGGCGTCCGCGCAGGCCGCGGACAACTATCCCTCGCGCCCGGTGCGGATCGTTACGCCCGCCGCGCCCGGCGGCACCACCGATTTCCTGGCCAGGCTGCTGGCCAATCACCTGTCGAAAGTCTGGAACCAGCAGGCCATCGTCGACAACCGCGGCAGCGCGTCCGGCATCAACGGCGCGCAGATCGTCCAGGAGGCGGCGCCCGACGGCTACACGCTGTTCATTCCCTACCACCAGCACACGGTGAATGCGGCCCTCATCGCCAAGCTGCCCTATCACGCGGTGAACGATTTCACGGCGATCACGCAGATGACGGCGGGCGGTCTGCTGCTGGTCGTCAATCCGTCCCATCCCGCCAAGACCGCCAAGGATTTCGTGCAGTGGACCAAGACCACCAAGGATCCGATCAACATCGGTTCCGCCGGCATCGGCAGCGGCGGCCATCTCGCCGGCGAACTCTACAAGCTGATGACCGGCACCAAGGGACAGCACATTCCGTACAAGGGCACCGGCCCGGCGATCGTCGGCCTGGTCAGCGGTGAGTACCACTACAACTTCATGGGCCTGACCGGCGCCTTCGCGCAGGTGCGTTCCGGCAAGCTGCGCGCCATCGCGGTGAGCGGTCCGAAGCGGATCAAGGCCGCGCCGGACGTTCCGGCGCTGGCGGAAGTGGTGCCCGGGTTCTCGGTGGTCGGCTGGTACGGCGTCACCGGCCCGGCCAAGATGCCGAAACCGCTGCTGACCAGGATCCACACCGCGATTTCGGGTTACGTGAAATCGGCGGAGTTCGGCAAGGTGGCCGAGGCCAACGGTTCCGAGGCGGTGACCAATTCCCCCGAGGAATTCCGCCAGTTCATGCTGGACGATATGAAGAAGTGGGCGGACGTGGTGAAACGCGCCAACATCAAGGTGCAGTAAGTCCTGCCGCAGCCACGGCGGTTGCAAAAAAGGGGCGGATCATTCCGCCCCTTTTTTTGTTTTCCGTTTGGCCGGAATCCCGCGGTGTTCAGCCGAACTTCACCACCTTGGGATCGAATTCGAGGCCGAGGCCGGGTTTCCGCGGCACTTCGAGCCGGCCGTCCTTCGGCTGCGGCACTTCCCTGAACAGCCGCGACGACCAGGGCATGTATTCGACGGTCAGGCCGTTCGGCACCGCGGAGACCAGGTGGACGTGGATTTCCGGCGCGAGGTGGCTGACCACCGGCAGGTTGAAGGCTTCGGCCATGCCGGCGATTTTCAGCCATTGCGTGATGCCGCCGGCGCGCAGCACGTCGATCATGACGATGTCCACCGAGCGCGCCTCGAGCATCTGGCGGAAGGGCGCGATGCCGTAGACGTATTCGCCGCCGGCGACGGGGGTGTCGAGCGCGCGGGTCACCGCGGCGAGGCCGGCGTAGTCGTCGCAGGTGGTGACGTCTTCCACCCAGAACAGGCGGTAGGCATCGGCCAGCCTGCCGATGG
>CAZHJU010000010.1:66380-88981 GCA_964533495.1 uncultured Bordetella sp.
GTCGCACATCAGGTCGGTTTCATAGCCGACGGCCTCGCGGATCAGGCGGATGTGTTCGACTTCCCTGACCGGGCTGGTGTCGCCGGGCAGCGCGAGCTGGGTTTTCATCTGCCTGAAGCCGCGCGATTTCAGCAGGGCGGCGGCCTTGACGAGATGATCCAGCGGGAAGTGGCGCATCAGCGCGCCGCTGGCATAGGTGTCGACGTGCCTGCGATGGCCGCCGGCGAGCGCCGCCACCGGCTGGTCGCAGAGCTTGCCCTTGATGTCCCACAGCGCGATGTCGATGGCCGACAGCGCGAGCGTCAGGATGCCGCCGGGGCCGCCGGGGCAGGACGCGCGCAGCTTGTCGACGATGTGCTCGATGCGCCGGGGATCCTCGCCGATGGCGAGTGCGGCGAGGGAGTCGACCGCCGAGCGCAGCGCCGGGTCGAGCGAGCCGCCGAAAAAGGTGAAGCCGATGCCCTCGACGCCCTGGTCGGTGCCGAGTTTCAGCGCGACGAAGTTCTTCGAGCCGGGCGTGGTCGGGCCGCCGGCGAGCGGCTCGTCGTGGGGAAGGGAAACCAGGGCGGTGCTGGCATGGGTGATTTTCATGGCGGCGGGTCGGGTGTGTTGAACGGAAGCGCGACTATCGCACAAATCCGCGGCGGCCCGCCGGCCGCATTACAGCATCCGGACGCGCCGCCGCGCCTAGGGCCGCAGCGCGTAGATCTCGTCGAAGCGGCGCTCCAGATCGGGGTGGGTGCCGCGCAGGCGGTCGACCACTTCCTTCGCCCAGTCGAAGTACTGGCGCTTGCGCTCCAGCGACCAGCCGGCCGGCGCGCGGGTGCCGAGGTCGCGCACGTTGCAGATCTTGTCCGCCAGCTTGACGAGGCGCGCGCGTTCGCTCGAATGGCGGGCCTTCGCGACCTGCAGGCGTTTGCGCAGTTCCTTCTTGATCCACTGCGTGTCGGTGACTTCGAGCACGATGTCGGCGATCTCCTCGCCGAACTCGCCGCGCAGTTCCTGCCAGGAGGTTTCGGTGTCCTCCAGCGTGTCGTGCAGCAGTGCGGCGGCGATCACCAGCGGGTCGCGCACCTCGCCCTCGTCCCACAGCACGTGGGCGAGTTCGATCGGGTGGTTGATGTAGGGCGAGGCTTCCTTGTCCTTGCGCCGCTGGTCGCGGTGCTTGTGCGCCGCGAAGGCCACGGCGCGCAGGATCAGGTCCGTGGTGCCGGGTTCGGTGCTGGGCAGTGCGCGCAGGTCCATGGTCGTCGTGTTCAGGCGCTGCGCAGCCGCAACAGGCGGATCAGGGCGATCGCAGCGAACGGTACTCCTACCGCTATGATCAGTTGCACGATCAGGAGTTCACCGAGCTGGCCGTAGTCGGCGGGCACGGCGACCGCGCCGGCCTTGTCCCTGACCTCCCGCGACACGATGTAGATCTGGTTCAGGTACTTGGTGCCCAGCGCGGAAGCCGACAGCGCGAGGTTGGTGAACGAGGCCATCACCGCGAAATAGGTGGCCTTCAGGTGGGCCGGCGCCGAGTTGGCGATCCAGGCCAGCATCGGGATCATCGCGATCTGGCCCAGCGGCGATTCGAGCGCGGTGTTGACCAGCGCGATGAAGCGGGCGTCGACCACGCCGCCGGTCGCCGCGGCGGTCCACTGGTGCAGGCCGAAGTACATGCCGACGTAGGGCAGCGACAGCAGGCCGCCGAGCAGCGTCAGCGCACCGACGACGTAGGCGATCGAGTGGTCGGCCATGAAGCGGCGGAAGATGAACATGCCGGCCAGCGTCAGCGCCGAGCCGATCAGCGACAGGATGGCGATGAAGTGCTGGTCGAATTTCAGCTCGTCGATGAACCACCAGGTGATGCCTTCGCCGGGGCCGGGGATGGCGCGGAACACGAAGATCACGATGACGGTGCCGAGCATGGTCGCGCGGGTGTCGGGTTCGAGCTCGCGGAACAGGCGCAGCAGCAGGAAGGTGATGATGCCGAAGGAGCCGGCGAAGATGATTTCCTGGTTGTACGGCAGGCTGCTGAAACCCATGCCCAGCGTGAAGGCGACGAAGACGGCGCTGCCGCCGAGGATCCACCAGTTCGGCTGCGTGGTTTCGCCGCGGCCGCTGAGCAGGTTTTCAATTTCGGCGCTGCTGCGGCCCAGCGCGCGCAGCCGCAGCGCGTCGCGCCGGCGCAGCCACATCGCCGACAGCACGCCGGCGACCGAGATCGCCGGGATGCACAGCGCCATCAGGTAGATGCGGCGGTAGATCGCGACCTTCTCCGCTTCCGATAGCGCGTGCACGCCGCTGAACACGTAGAGGTTGATCATGGCCACCAGCACGCTGCCGCCGATGATGGCGACGCGGCCCAGCGTCTGCATCGTCGTGTTCATCAGCTTGCGCTGCGCGGGATCGACCGGGTTGCCCTGCGCGTCGACGCGCGGCACGGCTTCGACGGTCATCGCGTCGGCGACGACGTCCTGCAGCACGTAGCCCACCGCGCCGAGCAGCACGCTGGCCACGTACCAGGCGCCGGGCGGCAGCACCGCGGCCATCGCATCGCGGTCGGTGAGCAGGCCGATCATGATCGACAGGCCGGCGGCGATCATGCCGGCGCCGGCGAACACCAGCGCGCTTTTCCAGCGCCAGATCAGGTCGACGAGATGGCCCAGCGGCATTTTGAGCGCCCACGGAATGCCGGCCCAGAAGCCGAGCGCGGCGAGGAAGGCTGCCGACAGGCCGAGGTATTCCTTGACGAAGAACGTGCCGACGATGCCGGTCAGGCCGGAGATGCCGGCGGCCATGTAGACCATCAGCGGCGGCAGGTAGGACAGGCGCATTTCGCGGCCGAGGGCGAGGATGTTGCGGTCGAGCCATGACCACAGTCGCTGGGGGTATTTCATAAGTATTTGTTTTTATTGATATTTTTATTTATGTGAGCTGCCATCGATTCCTGCGGAAAAGGCGCATCCCGCTCTCCGGCGGTCGGCCATGGCAGTGAAGGCGCGGGCGTCATTCAGGCATCCGCGTCGCGCCAGCGGGCCACGGTGTAGCGCCGCAGTTCCATGGCGGGATCCCAGAAATCCGGCGGCAGGCCGGCCCTGTACTTGAGATGCGCCAGAAAATCGGCGGGATCGGCATGTTCCACCCAGGCTTCCGGCAGGAAGAGGCCGTGATGGTGCCCATGACGCAGTGCGAGGCCGTGGATGCCCGCATGGATTCCGGAAAGCGCGGCCGCTTCCGACGAAGTGTCGAGGGTTTCGGGTTTCGACAGCACGGCAACCTCGATGGCCGTGTCCGCCAGTTCCTCCGGGGTCAGCGGGTCGAAGCAGGGATCGCGGAGGGCGGCTTCGACGGCGTTGGCCGTCACGTCGTCGCGCAGCGCGCGCACCGCATCCAGCGTGCCGCGGCGGCCGCGCAGCCGCCCGCCGCGGATCAGGGTCACGAAGGCGGCGCCGGGAGCCTGCAGCCATGCGGCATCGCCGGCGGGGATCTGTGCGCCGCCGCCCAGCGCGCGGCCGATCGCGGCGCGGGCCAGCGGCGGCAGCAGGTGTCCGGGATTGGCGAGCATGGCTGGTTTCTGGTTCCGGGCGTTTTTTGCGCGTTTCCGCGCGGCGGATCGGGAACGGGCTGCTGTTACAATCCGACCGCTGTTCCATCGACCTATTTTATTTTACGACGCCCCGGTTCACGACGCCCGAGTCCGCCAATGCCGCGTTATGTCGCCCTGATTCCCGCCGCGGGCAGCGGTTCCCGGATGCTCGCGGAACTGCCCAAGCAGTATGCGCTTCTGGCGGGCAGGCCGCTACTCCAGCACGCGGTTTCCACCCTGTGCGCGCACGCGCGGATCAGCCAGGTGTTCGTGGTGCTGTCGCCGGGAGACCGCCGTTTCGCCGCCTGCGACTGGAGCGCCTGTGGGGAAAAGCTGGTGCCCCTGTATTGCGGCGGCGATGCCCGCGCGGCCAGCGTATTCAACGGCCTGCTGGCGGCGAATGACGCAATCGACGGCGCGGACTGGGTGCTGGTGCATGACGCCGCGCGGCCCTGCCTGCGCGCCGCCGACATCGACCGGCTGATCGGGGCGGTCGGCGACGGCGATGCCGGCGGGCTGCTGGCGGTGCCGGTCGCGGACACGCTGAAGCGCGCCGGCGCCGGCGGCGAAGTGCTGCAGACCGTGCCGCGCGACCGGCTGTGGCAGGCGCAGACGCCGCAGATGTTCCGTTACCGCGCGCTGATCGAGGCGCTGCGCCGGTCCGACATCGGCGCGGTGACCGACGAATCCAGCGCGGTGGAGCAGACCGGCGCGCGGCCGCTGCTGGTCGCGGGCAGCCTGACCAACCTGAAGGTCACCTATCCCGAGGATCTGGCGCTGGCCGAGCTGATCCTCGGGCGGCAGGAGCGCGGATGATGCGGATCGGACAGGGCTTCGACGTGCATGCGCTGGTCGAGGGGCGGCAGCTGGTGATCGGCGGCGTGACCATCCCCTTCGAGCGCGGCTTGGCGGGACATTCAGATGCCGACGTGCTGCTGCATGCGCTCTGCGACGCGCTGATCGGAGCCGCCGGCCTCGGCGACATCGGCCGGCATTTCCCGGATACCGATCCGCGCTACAAGGGCATCGACAGCCGCGAACTGCTGCGCGCGGTGCTGCGGCTGCTGCGCGAGCGGCAGTACGGGGTGGTCAACGTCGATGCGACCATCATCGCCCAGGCACCGAAAATGGCGCCGCACATTCCGGCGATGCAGGCGAACATCGCCGCCGACCTCGGCATCGCCGTAACGGACGTCAACGTCAAGGCCAAGACCGCCGAGAAACTCGGTTTCGTCGGACGGGGGGAGGGGATCGTCGCGGAGGTCGTGGCGCTGATCCGCGCGGACGCCGCGGCCGGCGACTGAGAGCCGGTCTTCAGGGACGCATGCTGCGGCTGTTTTTCGCGTTGCAGCCGGACGCCGCGGTTCGCGACGCGCTTGCCGGAACCGCCGCCGCGCTGCAGCGCGATTGTGGCGGCCGGCCGCCGGCCGCGGAAAACCTGCACCTCACGCTGGCCTTCCTCGGTGACGTGCCGCAGTCGCGGCTGCCGGCGCTGTTCCCGATCGCGGCCGCTGCCGCTGCGATGGAGCCTTTCGTGATGACCCTACCGCATCGGCTGGTGGCCGCGGCAGCGACTGGTCTGGGCGGGGGCGCGAACCGTTCCGCCGCCGCTGTTGTCGATGTCCGGCATGCTGGCCGGCGGCCTGCGCGCCGCCGGATTCCGCACCGAAAAACGCCGTTTCCTGCCCCATGTGACGCTGTTGCGCGATGCGCGGCAGGCGCCGCCGCGGGCGGCCTGCAGCCTGCCGCAGTGGCGGGTTTCGGGCATCGCGCTGCTGTGTTCGGAGCGCGGCCTCCGCGGCTCGCGCTATCGCGGCCTGCGGGAGTGGCCGCTGCCCCGGGGGCTATAATCGGAGGCACGGCCGCATTGCGGCGGCGCGTCGTGATGACACGATGCGTACACAGACAAGGATCCCATGAACGGTGCTGACTGGGCTGCCGTTTTCAGGCGGGCGGAATCCGGCCGCGCCCCGCCCGACGTGCTGGCGCTGCCGCAGTGGGAGGACGCGCACTGGGGGAAACTGCTGCAGTTCACCGAGCCGCGTCCCTTCCGCGCGAGCGAGGTGGTGATACAGCGCGCCGCCGCGGATCGCACGCTTTACCTGGTGGCCGCCGGATCGCTCGAGGTGGGCGTGACCCACGTCGACGGCGTCAGCATGACTTCGCTGGCGCGCATCGGCGCCGGCAGCATTCTCGGCGAGCAGTCCTTTTTCGACGGTCAGCCGCGCTCGGCGAACGTCTGGGCCGTGACCAACGGCACCCTGCTGCTGCTGCCCTTCGAGGCGTTTTCGCGCTTCGGCGATGCGGAACCGGCGCTGGCCCGGGACTTCCTGTTCGCGATGGCGCGGGTGCTGTCGATCCGCCTGCGTAACACCTCATTCCGCCTGCGCCGCTGAGGGCAGTTCGACGCGGGCCCGCAGCCCGCCGTTCTCACGCGGCAGCAGCCGGATCGCGCCGCCGTGCAGCCGCGCGATGCGGTCGACGATAGCAAGCCCGAGACCCGTGCCGCTGGTCGAGCGCGCGCTGTCCATGCGCGTGAAGGGCTGCAGCATGCGTTGCGCGTCCGCGGCGGGGATGCCGGGGCCGCGATCCAGCACTTCAAGGTACGCGCCGTCCCCGAACCGTCCGGTGACGACTTCGGCGCCGCCGCCGCCGTGGCGCAGCGCATTGTCGATCAGGTTGGTCAGCACCCGCTGCATCGCCTGGGCGCGCAGCGGCAGCGGCGGCAGCGCCGAAGGCGTGAAATGCACCGTCTTGCCGCTGCGCGTGTAGCGTTCGGTCACCGCCCGCGCCAGCGCGTTGAGGTCGCTGTCGCCGGCCACCGTCTCCGCATCGACGGGGCGCGCGAAATCGAGGAACTGGCCGATCGCGGCGTCGATGTCGCCGATGTCCTCGGCGACGCCGGCCTTGAGGCTGGCTGCGCCGCGGTCATCGAGCATCTCCAGCGCGAGCCGGATTCTCGCCAGCGGCGTGCGCAGATCGTGGGAGACGCCGGCGAGCAGCAGCGCGCGCTCCTCGTCCTGGCGCTGGATGTCGGCGGCCATCTGGTTGAAGGACCGGGCCAGCGTGCGGATTTCCGCGGGGCCGGTTTCGGCAATGCGCGACGGCGTCGCGCCGCGTCCGAGCTGTTCCGCCGCGCGCGTCAGTTCGCGCAGCGGCCGGTTGATGCGGGAAACGGCGAGGAAGGCGCCGATCAGCGCCAGCGCCAGCACCAGCGCGCCCCAGCCGATCCAGCGCAGGGGCATGTTGCGTTCGATGCGCGACCGCGGCAGCGAGACCCAGAACTCCTCGTTGTCGATGCGGAAGCTGACCCACACGCCGGGGACACCTTCGCGCTCGAGGGCGAGACGGGTCTGCGATCCGAGCTGATCGCGCAGCCGGGCTTCCATGATGCGCAGGAAAGGGCGGTCCGGCAGCGCGGGCACCGCCTCCGCCGGATCGCCGGCATAGACCTGGATGCCCTCGCGCTGCGCCAGTTCGTCGAGCAGGGCGAAGCGGCGTCCGGGGTCGGCGGTCACCAGCGCCGCGCGCGTCAGGTTGACCACGCTGATCACCTGCTGCGCGGTCTGTTGCGCGCGCGGCTCGATTTCGGAGGCGCGGAAAATCTGCAGCCAGGCGAGGTGGGCGACAAGCAGCAGCGCGGCGATCAGCAGCACGCTGCGCCACAGCAGCGTTTGCGGCCACAGGCTCATCGCCGTGGCCTCAAGCCTTGCCGTCCGGGATGAAGACGTAACCGAAGCCCCAGACGGTCTGGATGAAGGTGGGTTTCGCGGGGTCGGATTCGATCAGCTTGCGCAGCCGCGACACCTGCACGTCGATCGAGCGGTCGAAGGCGCCGAACTCGCGCCCGCGCGCCAGCTCCATCAGCTTGTCGCGCGACATCGGCGTGCGCGGGTGTTCGGCGAGCACCTTCAGCAGCGCGAATTCGCCGGTGGTCAGCGTGATTTCGGCGCCGCTTCTGGTCAGCGTGCGCGTGCCGAGGCTGAGGCGGAAGTCGCCGAACTCGATGACCTGCGTTGCGCCGCCGGGGGCGCCCGGCGGCGGCGGGGGCGGCTGCCGGCGCAGCACGGCCTGGATGCGCGCGACCAGTTCCCGCGGATTGAAGGGTTTCGGCATGTAGTCGTCGGCGCCGATTTCGAGGCCGACGATGCGGTCGACGTCGTCGCCCTTGGCGGTGAGCATGATGATCGGCATCGTTTCGCCGCTGCCGCGCAACCGCCGGCAGATCGACAGCCCGTCCTCGCCGGGCAGCATCAGGTCGAGGATCATCAGTTCGTAACGCTCGCGGGCCAGCTGGCGGTTCATCTCCGCGGCGTCGGCGACCACGCGCACGGCGTAACCCTGCTCGGCGAGGTAGCGCTTGAGCAGGTCGCGCAGCCTGGCGTCGTCGTCGACCACCAGGATCCGTGTTTTTGCCTGAGCCGTCTGTGTCATGACGCAATCGTACCCAGTTCAGGGCCGGCTAGCCATGCTTTTGAAACAAACGCTTACAAATTGCCGGATGCCGGTCATCGTGCCGGCGCGTAGTATCGGTGCGGAAGATGACTGCGGTGTTGCGTGCATGCTTCGCGGCGGTACCGGCATCGTCCGCGACACGGCGACCGCGATCCGCCGGGCAACTCGCGACGGAATTGCCGGTCTCAGTATGCAGGGTATGGGGCGCCGCGCGAAAAGCGGGTGCGGGTGCCTATACAATCGGGAATGAGCGGGAACACTCGGAAACAAGCAGGAACATGACGAAGGCCGGCGCTGCCGGCCTGATTGAAGAACGGAGCGCGGTGCATGAAAGCCTGGCTGGCAATTTTTCTGGCATGGACGGCCCTGCAGGCCGTGCCGGTAGCGGCCGGACCGTGGCATGAAAAAATGCGCGCGGCCCAGGGGCAGCACGAGCGCGGTGACCGCGGTGATCGCGGTGGACAACGCCAGCGGGGCGCCGACCGGCCCGAGCGCTTTGAACGGCCGGAACGTCCGCAGCGCCTGTCCGACGAAGAGCGCCGGGGGCTGCACCGCGATCTCGACAAGGCGCGCCGGGAGATCTACAGGCCCCGCCACGAGCGCTGATTGCCGTTCCGGCCGGAATCCGGAATCGTTTCCGGTCCGGTTTCTTCCGTTCCGCGGCCATTGAATGCAGGCTCTTGTTTTCCATCGAATTTGTGCGATGGAGTGGCCTGTTTCAGCCTGTATGCCGCTTCCGGTTCGTCGGATGCCATCGCACATCGCGGAATCCCGCGCCTCCTTCATTACGATGGTGTATATAAGTATTTGATTTTATTGATAAATATTTGAAACAATCAATTATGCCCCGGCTGAGTCTCGCTTTTCGGTGGGGGCGAACGCTAGAATGGCAGGCGGAATCCAAGCGGCATCCCCGCGATTACCGGAATTTCCGCGGTCCGCCAAGTACTTACGATACGAAGGGATCAGCCACCATGCTGGCAACGCGCATAAGACAAAAAGATGGCGTGTTCTATTTTGCAAGTTATCCGGCAAAGGAGGTGCTGGAGCGGGTCAGGTTCATCAGCCGTTTTTATGGCGAGGGTGAGCAGATCGCGCCGCAGGGCTTGCCCCAGCATGACGAAATCGCCCAGTTCATCGCGCGCGTCGAAAGCACCGATGAAGCTTTCCAGCGCCAGATGTCGAAATCGAAAGTGCGGCAGTTGCGCAATTTCTACGAAATGGCGGTCAGCCAGCCGCCGATCCCCGGCACCGTGCTGCTGTTCACTTCCGATGAGCTGCGGTTTACCGCGCTGCCCGGCCAGGAGTCGATCGGCCATCTCGCCGAGCCGTCCTCCAAATACCTGATCATCGACGGCCAGCACCGGCTCGCCGCGCTGAAGTTCTACCTGATGGAGCATCCGGCGGAGGCCTCGTCGATCAACGTGCCCTGCGTGATTTTCGACGGGCGCAGCGAGGATTTCGCCGCGGAAATGTTCGTCATTATCAACTCGACGCCGACGCGCATCAACAAGAGCCACCTGGTCGACCTCTACGAGCGCGTGTCCTGGGCCGATCCCGACAAGCGTTTCGCGGCACGGCTGGTGGAGGATCTCTACACCGAGGACGACAGCCCGCTGCAGTACCGCATCAACCGCCTCGGCGGGCGCAGCCAGAAGGACAAGTGGATCCTGCAGGCGGAGCTGTTCAACGAGTTGCACCGCTGGGTCAGCAGCGACTGGCGCAAGATCAGCCGCACCAGCAACCTCTACCGCGAGAGCGAGCGCTTCTACGAAATCATCCGTGATTTCCTGAAGGCCGCGCAGCGCGTCTGGGGCGACGCCTGGGGGCACGACACCTGGCAGGTGACCAAGCCGGTGACGCTGAAGGCGATGATCCGCGTCTGCGCCGACCTCGCGCGTGTGGATGCCGAACCGGCGCAGGGCCGGCAGAAACGCTGGGAGGAAAGGCTGTCGCCTTGGGCCGCGCAGAAGGCCCAGTTCAAGGGCGACGGATTCTACGAACGTTTTCCGGCCAAGGGGCAGACCGAAAGGGTGACCCGCATCCACCGCGACCTCGCGCGCTGGGCGGACATCGAGGTCAAGGCCAAGGCGCGCGCCAAGGCCTGAATCCCCGGCGGGCGGTTATTTGACCGCCTGCACCATGATTTCCACCAGCGTGTCCGGCGAGCCGAGGCGGGCTTCGACGCAGGCGCGTGCCGGCAGGTTCTGCTGGTCGGCCCAGGCGGCCCAGGCCTCGTCCATTTCCGGCTTGGCGCGCATGTCGCTGATCCAGATCGTCGCCGACAGCAGCTTCGACTTGTCGGTGCCCGCGGTTTTCAGCAGGGTGTCGATCTTGGCGAGGATTTCCGCGGTCTGGCCGCGCATGTCCTTCTTGCGGTCGTCGGCGGTGATGCCGGCCAGGTAGACCATGTTGCCGTGAACCACGGCGCGGGACAGGCGCTTGTCGCTGTTGAATCGCTGGATGTCGCTCATTGTTGTCGCTCCTGGAAAGGTTTGGGGAATGGTGCGGTTCCGCGGACGCCGGGACGGGGCCCGGCCGGCGCGGCTGAATCCTAGATGTGGCCGCCGGTGAGCAGCCGGCCGAGGAAAAAAATTCCGGTGGCGATGAAGGCGAAGAGGATGAAGTCCGGAATCTTGCTGTCGCGCTTGTTGCCGACCTGCGCCCCGCGCAGCGCCTTGACCACGAAAAACGCGGCGAGGATCAGGACCACGGTCATCATCGGCGCCTCGTACTGCGCGCGCCACAGCGCGCCCAAGCCTTGCGAGAGCAGGCCGTTTTCGCGGAACAGATGGTAGGCCGTGCCGCCGATGCCCAGCATGATCAGGGCGCCGACGAGTATGGAGCCCAGCGTGTTGAACAGTGATTTCATGGGGTGCGCATGGGATGTGCCGGGTGCTCCGGTTGTCCGGGGTCGGTTGCGATGAAGGCCGCAGTATAACGCAGGCCGCGCGCCGCGGTCGGCTACAATCGCCGGATGCGGCACGCGGAAGGATCATGAACATACTCGCCCTGGACACGTCGACGGAACACTGCAGCGCGGCAGTGTGGCGAGACGGCGCGGTTTTCGGGCGCACGGCCCGCGCCGGACAGGCGCATTCCGAAATGCTGATCGCGATGGCGGATGCGGTGCTGGCCGAGGCCGGCATCACGCTGCCGGCGGTGTCCGGCATCGCCTTTGGCGCAGGGCCGGGTTCGTTCACCGGCCTGCGCGTGGCCTGCGCGGTGGCGCAGGGCCTGGCGTTTCCCGCCGGCATTCCGCTGGCCGGCATCGGCACGCTGCAGGCGATGGCCGCGGGCTGCGGCGCCGATGCGGCGATCTGCTGCCTCGATGCGCGCATGGGCGAGGTCTATCACGCGGCATACCGGCGCGACGGCGATGCCTGGACCGAAGTGTCGGCGCCGCGGGTGTGCGCGCCCGCGGCAGTGCCGGAACCGCCGCCGGGGAAATGGACGGCCTGCGGCAGCGGATTTGCGGTGTACGGCGAGGTGCTGCGGCGGCGTTGCGCCGACCGGCTGGAGGCCGTGCTGGACGATCTGGTGCCGCAGGCCCGCGATATCGTGCGCCTTGCCGCGCCGGTGTTTGCCGCGGGCGGCGGCATCCGCGCGGATGCCGCGGCACCGCTCTACGTGCGCGACCGTGTCGCCCTGAAAACCGGCGAACGATGAGCGCGCGGCCCGAAACCGTCCGCCGCTTCCGCCCGATGACCGTGGCGGACCTCGAATGGATCGACGCCATCGAGCGGTCCGTCTACACCCATCCCTGGACTCGCGGCAATTTTGCCGATTCCATCGAGGCCGGCTACCAGTGCTGGATACTCGAGCACTGCGGCGGCATCGCCGGCTATTGCGTGGTGATGATCGCCGCCGGCGAGGCGCACCTGCTGAACCTGAGCGTCGCGGCCGCGCTGCAGCGGCGCGGACTGGGCGGTGAGCTGCTGGGTTTTGTCACCGGACTGGCGCGCGAGCACGGCGCGGCGACGGTGTACCTGGAGGTGCGCGCATCCAACAGCGCCGGCCGCGCGCTGTACGCGCGCCACGGTTTTGCCGAGATCGGCATGCGCCGCGACTATTACCCGCATGCCGCCGGCCGCGAGGACGCGGTGACCATGGAAAGGAAGCTCGGATGACCGGGCCGGTTTCATCGAGGCGCGATGAAATGCTGCGCGAAATGGGCATCGAGCCGCGCTGGCAGTTGCGCGGAGCCGCCGCCGCGCCCGGGCCGGCGGCACCTGCCGGCGCTGCAGTCGACGCGCCCCCGCCGCGGCCCGCGGCAGTGCCCGGGCCCGGCTGGGAGGAATTGAAGGCGAGGGTCGCGTCCTGCACCGCCTGCGGACTGCACGCGAAACGCAACAAGACCGTGTTCGGCGTCGGCGACGAGCAGGCGGACTGGCTGTTCGTCGGCGAGGGGCCGGGCGCGGAAGAGGATGCGCAGGGCGAGCCCTTCGTCGGCCAGGCGGGAAAACTGCTCGACAACATGCTGGCGGCGATCGACCTGCGCCGCGGCAGCAACGTCTACATCGCGAACATCGTCAAGTGCCGCCCGCCGGGCAACCGCAATCCGGCGCCGGAGGAGGCGCTCGCCTGCTCGGGCCATCTGCAGCGCCAGATCGAATTGATCCGGCCGAAGCTGATCGTCGCGCTGGGCAAGGTGGCTGCGGTGAATCTGCTGGGCCGCGATTCCAGCATCGCCGCGCTGCGTGGACGGGTGCTCGAGCATCGCGGCATGCCGCTGATCGTCACCTATCACCCGGCGTACCTGTTGCGCACGCTCAACGACAAGGCCAAGGCCTGGCAGGATCTCCGTTTCGCGGTGGACACCATGAGCCGATTGCAGGCTGCCGCGCAAACCGGAGCAGCCTGATCCAATTTGGTTGCCGCGGGATGGCGGCATGCCGACAATTTTTGCGGTAAAGTTTCGGCGCACCCGGATCAGGCATGCGCGAAAAAAAGCGCCCGGCCGGATGCTGAGACAGGAGGAACTCACTTGAGTCACTGCACGTCACCGCACGCCGCCGCACCGGTTTCACCCGTGGACAACAGCAGGCATCCGGAGCGCAAGGCATGATTGACGCAATGGTCGCCGGCCTCGCCGCGCTGCTGACGCCGCAGGCACTGCTGTTCATGTGCATCGGCGTGGTCTACGGCCTCGTCATCGGCATCCTGCCCGGACTCGGCGGCGTGGTCGCGATGGCGCTGCTGCTGCCTTTCACCTACGGCTTCGAGACCGCCGCCACGCTGGCGCTGCTGCTCGGCGCGCATATCGCGACCATCTGGGGCGATTCGGTCACCAGCATCCTGTTCAGCGTGCCGGGCTCGGCGAAGGGCCTCGCGCTCTGCTTCGACGGTTATCCGATGACCAAGCAGGGGCAGGCGAAACGCGCGCTGGCCGCATCGGCCACCGGCGCGCTGCTCGGCGGCGTCATCGGTGCGGTATTCCTCGCGCTGTGCATCCCGCTGATCCGGCCGGTGATCCTCGCGCTCGGCCCCAGCGAATACCTGATGATGGCGTTGTGGGGTTTGACCGTGATCGCCACCTTCAGCGAAGGCTCGCTGATGAAGGGGCTGACCGCCAGCGTGCTCGGCGTGCTGGTGGCCTTCATCGGCATGGACGTGGTGACGGCGACGCCGCGCTTCACCTTCGGCAGCGATTTCCTGATGGAGGGCATTTCCTTTCCGGTGGCGATGATCGGCCTGTTCGCCGTGTCGGAAATGATGAAACTCGCGATCAAGGGCACGCCCATCGTCGACCGCTCGCTGGTGAAGGAGGAGAGCACCGTGTGGCAGGGGGTCTGCGACGCATTCCGCCACTGGTGGCTGGTCGTGCGTTCCAGCATGCTCGGCCTGTGGATCGGCGTGCTGCCGGGCGTCGGCGCCAGCGTCGCCGGCCTCGCCGCCTATGCGCAGGCGGTGCAGACTTCGAAAACCCCGGAGCGTTTCGGCAAGGGCGCGGTCGAGGGTGTCATCGCGCCGGATGCGACGATGGGCGCCAACGAGGGCGGCGGCCTGATGCCGACGCTGGCCTTCGGCATTCCCGGCGGCGAAAGCATGGCGATTCTGCTGGTCGCATTCATCGGGCTCGGCGTGGTGCCGGGGCCGGACATGCTGACCAAGAATCTCGACCTGGTGTTCAGCATGGTCTGGATCATCGTCATCGGCAACATCCTGGTGACGATCATGGGTCTCGGCATCACGCCGTGGCTGGCGCGGCTGCCCTCGCTGCAGGCGAACCTGATGGTGCCCATTGTGCTGTCCGTGTGTTTCGTCGGCGCCTATGCCACGCGCGGCCACATCGAGGACGTGCTGATCGCCGCGGTGTTCGGCATCGTCGGCTACCTAATGGACAAGTACCGCTACTCGCGCGCCAATTTCGTGATCGGCATGGTGCTGGCGGTGATGATCGAGCGCAACCTGCACATCTCGCTGACGCTCTATGGCAGCGACTTCCTGCTCGAGCGGCCGATCGCGCTGGCGATGCTCGCGTTCGTCGTGTTCACCGCGGCGCTGCCCTTCATCCGCAACTGGCGCAGGAAACGGGCGCGGGCCGCCGGGGCGCTGTCATGAGCCGCCACGCCCAGGAAAATCTGGTATCCGTCGTGCTGCTGGCGGTGTTCTCCGGCGTGATCGTGCTGTGCCAGGACTTCGGACCGCGCGCGCGGATGATCCCGCTGCCGCTGGCGGTGTTCGGCATCGTGCTGACGCTGATCCAGCTGGCCTGGCACAACTTCGGCTCCCCGGAGAGCCTGCAGATGGACATGATCGCGGTGGATGCGCCGGAGGCGCCGGTGGGCGAAGCCCCGGCGGCGGCGCAGGACAAAAAGCCGTCCGGGCCCGCCTGGCTGCGGGAGGCGAGGGCCTACGGCATGATCGGCGTGTTCCTGGCGCTGATCTTCGTCACAGGCGTGATGCCGTCGTCCTTCCTGTTCACGGCCGGCTATTTCATGAGGACGCGGTACTGTTCATGGCCGCGCAGCCTGGCGTATGCCGCGCTGGTGACGCTTTCGCTGTATCTGCTGTTCGTGGTGGCGCTGGAAATGCAGATGTATCACGGCCTGCTGGCGCCGTTGTTCGATTAAAAAACATGTCGGAGGAGACCTCGATGCAAACGACGCGCAGGAAGCTGGTGCTGGCCGGTATCATGGCGCCGGCGGTGATGGGCATGCCGGGCCGGACGCTGGCCCAGGCTGGCGGCTATTACAAGGACAAGGTCATCATCATCAACGTCGCCGGCGGCGCCGCCGGCGGGCACACGCGTTACGCGCGCATGCTGCAGCCGTACCTGCAGAAGCACACCGGCGCGCGCGAGGTGCGCGTGGTCAACATGCCGGGCGGTGGCGGGCTGAAGGCGGCCAACCACATCTGGCGCGCCAAGCCCGGCAGCCCGGAGATTTTTTTCGGCAACGTGTCGACGCTGATCCTCGCGCCGCTGGCGGGCAGCGCCGGCGCGCAGGCCTTCGATCCGGTGAAATTCAACTACCTCGGGCGCGTGACCAGCGAGCCGCGGGTGCTCACCGTCGGCGGCAAGTCGGCGATCAAGTCCATCCAGGACGTGCAGAAGCTGAAGCGCCCCTTCGTGTTTCCGTCGCAGGGTACCGACGAGGATTTCTACACCATGGCCGTGCTCGGCGACGCGCTGGGTTTCAAGGTCAAGGCGGTGACGGGTTACGAGGGCAATGCCGACACCTCGCTGGCGGTGATCAAGGGCGACGGCGACGGCCACATCACCGGCTGGAGCGAATCGCTGGGGCCGATCCGCTCGGGCGACAAGAACCCGATCCTGATGGTGACCTCGCAGCCTTCGCCGGATTATCCGAACATCCCGATCGCCGCCGGCATCGCGCCGGCGTCGAAGCGTGTTACCGTGCAGGCGATGGCGACCATCCTCGAAACCCACCGCAGCTACATCGGGCCGCCCAACATGGACCCGCAGGCGATCGCGGCTTTCCGCGCCGCGGTGACCGCCACGCTGAACGATCCCGAGCTGATCGCCGAATCGAAGAAGGGCGAGCGGCCGGTGGCGCCGATGGAAGGCGCGATCCAGCAGAAACGGGTGGCCGAGCTGGCCAGGTCCAGCGCCAGCCTCGAGCCCATCCTCCGGGCTGCGGTCAAGGACATCCAGTAAGCCGCGGTGCAAGGGGCGCGATGACGCGGGCGATACACACGTACACGCCCGCGGACCGCGCCGCCGGCCCCGATTTCTGGATCCGCGACGAAACCAGCATCACCCGCATCGCCGAGGCGCATCGCCACGACTATTTCCAGGTGCAGCTGAACCTCGCCGGGAGGACCGAGCACCACATCGCGGCGGCGGTGCGGCCGCTGGGGCCCGGCGGCCTCAGCTTCGTGCTGCCGTACCGCGTGCACCGCGTGCCGCATCCGCCGCGCTCGAAGTTCTACGTGCTCAGTTTCAACCTCCGCTTCCTGCGCCCGGAACTCGACGTCGATCCGCTCGACCTCGAGGACGTGCCGCTGCCGCAGGCGCCCGAGCTGGCGCCTTTCCTGTTCCAGGAATTCATGGATTTCCGCCTCGCCGGCGGCGACCTGGCGCTGGCGCGCGACGCCTGCCGGCGCATGGCGGCGGAAAATGCGCGGCGGGGTTACGGTTCGGCGGAGCTGATCCGCGGCAGCCTGCTGTTGCTGCTGGGCACCGTCTGCCGCAGCCACGAGCGCGGGATCGCCAGGCTGGCGGCCGCGAAGGCGCAGCGCGCCAGCCGCCGCGACGCGCTGGCGCGGGTCATGCGCCATGTCCGCGAGAACCTCGGGCGGCGGTTGCAGCTTGCCGATGCGGCGGCGGCGGCGGATCTGTCGCCGAACTACCTGGCGCACTTGATCAAGAAGGAAACGGGCAGGACCTTCGTCGACCTGGTGACCGAGCGGCGCATGGAAAAGGCGCGCGAGCTGCTGGCGCACACCACGCAGCGCATCGGCGAGATCGCGCGCGCCACCGGCTTCGAGGACGAGGCCTATTTCGCGCGCCGTTTCCGCCAGCGCTACGCCCTCTCGCCGCGCCAGTTCCGCGAGCGCACCGGACGATGACAAGAAAGTCCTGAAAAAACACCATCGCGTCACTGGTTCCGCGGGGTGGCCCGCCTTAGCATGTGCTCCGGGTCCGTCCAACCGAAACCGGGAGCAATGCCGACATGAGCGCAGGCCGCGACACATTCATCCAGATCGACACCGACGTGCTGGTCGTCGGCGGCGGTGTCGCCGGCAGCATGGCGGCGATCCCGGCGCTGGAAGCCGGGCTGAAGGTGGTGATCTGCGAAAAGGGCAAGGTGCTCGACCACTGCGGCAGCATCGGCTGCGGCGTCGATCATTACCTGACGGTCATGGATACCGGGCCTGAATGGGACACGCCGGAGTTCCTGCTGAAGCACGTGCCGGAGCTGACCGACGGCATCGTCGACATGGCAGTGGCGGGGCGGGTGATCCACGAGATGCCGCGCATCTTCCGCAAGATCGAATCCCTGGGCGTCGATTTCCGGGACCGCCAGACGGGCGACTATTACCGGCTGCGCTCCTTTGGCCTGCCGGGCACGTACCACATCAACTTCGACGGCACCGACTTCAAGAAACACCTCGGCGAGCGCGTGCGCAAGGGCAAGGCCACGGTGCTGATGCGCACGATGGTGGTGCAGCTGCTGGTGAGGGACAACCGCGCCTACGGCGCCGTGGCCTTCAATTTCCGCAGCGGCGAATGGACGGTGATCCGCGCGAAGGCCGTGGTGCTGGCGGCCGGCGACGTCAACCGCATCTCGAAAAACGCCTCGGGCCTCGCCTTCGATTCCTGGCACATCCCGTACAACACCGGGGATGCGCAGGCCATGGGTTACCACGCCGGCGCGCAGCTGGCGAACATGGAATCGGTGGAGGCGACGCTGACGCCGAAGGGCTTCTCCTGCCAGGGCCTCAACGCGCTGGTCAGCCTCGGCGCGCATTTCGTCAACAAGGCCGGCGAGCGCTTCATGTTCAAGTACGACAAGAAGGGCGAGAACGCCCGCCGCGCGGTGATCGCCGACGGCGTGATCAACGAGTACCTGCTCGGCAACGGACCGATCTATCTCGACTGCCGCCACCTGCCGCAGGACATGCTCGACCGCATGGAACACACGCTGCAGGTCGACCGCTACACGCTGCCGGCGTACTACCGGCAGAAGGGCGTCAATTTCCGCGAGGAACTGGTCGAGGTGTCGGTGTCCGAGCTGAGCATCCGCCGCAGCGGCGTCTATTTCCGCGGCAGCGGCCTCGCGGTCGACACCAACGGCGAGACCGCGGTCGAGGCGCTGTTCGCGGCCGGTGACTGCGCGACCGTCAGCGGCGGCATCTCGGGCGCCGCGGTGTTGGGGCACATCGCCGGCGAGGGCGTGGTGCAGCGCATCCGCGCGGGCGGCGGGGCGCTGCCCGATCCGGATCCGCGGATGCTGGAGCAGGTGCGGGCGCAGTCCGAGGCGCACCTGGGACGGCAGAACGGCATGCCCTGGAAGGACTACGAGGAGGCGACGCGCCAGACCGTCAGCGATTACGTCGGGGTGCGCCGCGACGAGCGCGGGCTGAAGCGGGCGCTGGACACGCTGCGCGCCCTGGCCGCGCGCGATCCGCAGCTGCGGGCCGATGACCTGCACGGACTGATGCGCGTGCACGAGGCGCGGAATATCCGCATGAACGCGGAGATGATGGCCACCGCGTCGCTGGCGCGCCGCGAAACGCGCACCGGCTCCTCGCATTTCCGCATGGATTTCCCGCAAACCGACGACCGGAACTGGCGCAAATTCGTCATCGTCGAGCGCGGCAGCGACGGCCCGGTGACACGCACGCTGTCGACCGACCGGCCGCTGTCCGCGGCATTCGGCCGCGGCAATGTCGCGGCGGCGGCCTGAGGAGCGGATGATGGAGCATGACGAACAAGCACGGACGAACAAGGGCGCGTTCAATCCGATCCGCATCGATCCCGAGACCTGCGTCAAGTGCAACCTCTGCGACTGGATCTGCCCCGGCGACCTGATCCACAAGGAAGAGGACAATCGCGAGATGCTGCCGGTGATCCGCTATCCCGACGAGTGCTGGTACTGCGGCCTGTGCCAGTCGATCTGCCCGACCAATGCCATCACCGTCGTGTTTCCGGAGCAGATGGTCCACAACAGGACCGACGTCGCTTCGCTGCTCGGCAAGGTGGCCGGGTAGGGCAGGAGAGGCGATGGCGGTTCGCGCCGGATCCGGCGGCGAACGCACGCTGGAGCAGATCAAGTCCGAGATTCTGCGGCGCGCCGGCCGCAACAGTCCCCTCGAACACATCACACCGGAGGACGCGCAGGCCGCGGTCGCCGCGCTGGGCAGCCTCGACCGCGACCACTGGGCCGCGGTCTGGTGCGACATCGGGCTGCGGCACGAGTCACGGGGCGATGCGCTGCTGCTGGAAGGTCATGACGACGAGGCGGCCGAAGCCTATTTCCTTGCCTATGCCAACTGCCGCACCGGGCGTTATCCGGTCGCGAGCACGCCGGGCAAGCGGGAGGCCTACCGCCATTCCCTGCGCTGTTTCCACAAGGCGGCCCGTCATTTCGATCCGCCGCTCCAGCCTGTCGATTTTCCCTTCGGCGGCCTGCGGCTGAAGGGCTATCTGCAACTGCCGCCCGGCGGCGGCCGGCCGCCGGTGGTCATCCACTGGGGCGGCGTCGACGGCTGGAAGGAGGACCGCCAGCGCAACAGCCGCATCCTGCACCGGCAGGGCCTCGCCACCTTCACGATGGACATGCCCGGCACCGGTGAAAATCCCGTGGGCTACATGGCGCCGGATGCGGAATGCACTTTTTCCGCGGCCATCGACCATCTGCGCACGCGCGGGGACGTCGACGGCGGCCGCATCGGCGTCTGGGGCGGCAGCTTCGGCGGCTACTGGGCCGCCAAGCTGGCGCATGTCGAGGCTGCGCGGATCGCCCCCGCGGTGGTGCAGGGCGGCAATGTGCACCATGGTTTTCAGCGCGCCTGGCTGGAGACGGCGCTGACGCGCACGGCGTCGACCTATCTGCTCGGTCCGGCCAGCCTGCTCGACGCGCGCAGCTGGGTGCTGAGCGCCGGCAGCCTCGGGGAAGTGCTCGACATGGCGCCGCGGCTGTCGCTGAAGGACATGGGGCTGCTCGACGGTCCCTGCGCACCGCTGCTGGCGGTCAACGGCAAACGCGACGACCAAGCGCCGATCGACGACGTTTATCTGCTGCAGGAGCACGGCAGGCCGAAGTCGGTGCGCGTGTATCCGGAGGGCGGCCACATGGGCCGCACGCCGGGCATGAAGGAAAGCGCCATCGCCGAACTGATCGCGCAGTGGCTTGGGCAGACGCTGCTGCGCTGATCCGGCGCCGCCCGGCGACGACCGTCTTCGGGGCGGTTTTTCATGCAACGGGGTAAAACTTCACGCTTTGTTTGTCATCCCGGGGTTATCCTCGGGTGCATGCAGCAGCGCATTTTTCAATCCGTTCATGGAGTCCGCGGCAATGTCATTCGATCCGAAATCCACCGTATCCGTTTTGCTGTCCACGCTGCTGCTGTCCGTTGCGGCGGGCGTTCACGCGCAGGCCCAGGCTCCGGCGAAATCCTCGGTGATGATGGCGCGCAGCGAGCATGCCTGGAGCGGCGGCGGGCGGTCCTCGACCTTCGACGTGCACTGGCAGAACGGCGAAATGAAAATGATCCGCGAAGAGCTTGCGCCCTCCGCGGGTTTCATCGAGAAAAACGAATTCGTGTTCAATGCCGGCGCGCTGCTGCATTTCAAGCAGGACCGTCATCCGGCGCCGGGCCGGTCCGGCGACGCGGTCGCGCTGATGGTGTCCTTCGACAAAACCGGCAATCCGCTGGTGTCGATGAAACGCGTCGGCGGCAAGCCGGTGGGCGCGGCCAGTCCCGCGGAAATCGCGCAGGCGCGCAAACATCTCGGTGAATTGCAGGCGATTGCGATGAAGGCCAGGCCCTGAGTGGGGCAGGCAGGAAAATTCAAAAATATCAATAAAAACAAGTACTTATAATTTTCCGTCATTGTCGCGGCCATACCCCGCGTGTATGCTGGCTGCAATGCCGGAACGCCGGGCATCTCCTTGCCCGGATTGTGCTGAAGGCGGGTCCGGCGACCCATGACCGGTAGCGGAGAACCGAAGATGATCATCGTGTTGAGCGTGTTCGCGGCGTTCGCCGTGGCCTGGCTGCTGGCCTATCACCGCCTGCCGGCGCTGCTGTGGTCCGTGGTGTATGCCGCGCTGCTCGGCCTGTGCGCCCGCTACGGCTGGTGGCCCGACGCGCTGCTGCAGGCCGGCTGGCTGCTGTGGCTGGCGGTGTCGCTGCTGGCGATCCCGTCGCCGCTGCGGCGGGTCCTTGCCGGCGCGCCGCTGCTGAAGGTGTTCCGCCGCATCCTGCCCGCGGTGTCGCAGACCGAACGCGAAGCGCTCGAAGCCGGCACCGTGTGGTGGGACGGCGAGCTGTTCAGCGGCCGGCCCGACTGGAAAAAACTGCTGGCCTATCCGGCGCCGCGGCTGACCGCGGAGGAGCAGGCCTTCATCGACGGTCCGCTGCGCGAGCTGTGCGAGATGCTCAGCGACTGGGAAATCACCCACGAAGCCGCCGACATGCCGCCGCAGGTCTGGCAGTTCATCAAGGACCGCGGCTTCCTCGGCATGATCATTCCGAAGGAATACGGCGGCCTCGGTTTTTCCGCGCTGGCGCATTCGCAGGTGGTGATGCAACTGACCACGCGCAGCGGCACTGCGGCAGTGTCGGTGATGGTGCCCAATTCGCTGGGGCCCGCGGAGCTGCTGCTGCACTACGGTACCAAAGAGCAGAAGGATTATTATCTGCCGCGGCTGGCCAGGGGCATCGAGATGCCGTGTTTTGCATTGACCAGTCCGGAAGCCGGCTCGGACGCCGGCGGCATTCCGGATTTCGGCATCGTCTGCCGCGGCGAATGGCAGGGCCGGCCCGACGTGCCCGGCATCCGCCTGACCTGGGAGAAGCGCTACATCACGCTGGGCCCGATCGCGACGCTGCTCGGGCTCGCCTTCCGGCTTTACGATCCGGAACACCTGCTGGGACAGAAGGACGATCTCGGCATCACGCTGGCGCTGGTGCCCACCGACACGCCGGGCGTGCGCATCGGCCGCCGCCACCGCGCGATGACCGCGACCTTCATGAACGGCCCGAACTGGGGCAAGGACGTGTTCATTCCGATGGACTACGTCATCGGCGGCGCGGCGCAGGCCGGCGAGGGCTGGAAGATGCTGATGAACTGCCTGGCCGCCGGGCGCTCGATCTCGCTGCCGGCCAACGGCGTGGGCATTTCCAAGCTGTCGGCGCTGACCACCGGCGCCTACGGCCGCGTGCGCCAGCAGTTCAAGCTGCCGATCGGCCGCTTCGAGGGCGTCGAGGAGGCGATGGCGCGCATCGCCGGCAACGTCTACGTGATGGATGCGGCGCGGGTGATGACCGCCGGCGCGGTCGACCTCGGCGAAAAACCGTCGGTGGTGTCGGCCATCGTCAAGTATCACCTCACCGAGCGCGGGCGCCAGGTCATCAACGACGCGATGGACGTGCA